>NZ_JBFALS010000037.1:0-1149 GCF_040656295.1 Streptomyces sp. NPDC049954 | reverse complement strand
AGCCTCGGCGTTTCACCATGAATTCCAGGAACTGTGACGTTCTGTCATCGCATGCAAAAGGTGCCCCGTGACCTGCGATGATCCGGTTTGTTGAGGACTGGATCATGAGCGGGTGGGGGCACCTTTCACGTGCAGGGTAGCGAGTGGGCGCGGGGTCTGGCGATGTCGGGGGACGGGAAGGGGCAGGTCGGGCATGTGGGCGGGGTGCATCTGAGGCTGCTCGCACAGCGCACGGGCTTGACCGGGGAGCTGTCGGCGGCGCTGGCGAGGCCGGGGTTCGTGCCGCTGCACGATCGGGGGCAGGTGATGGTGGACCTCGCGGTCGCGATCACCCTGGGCGCACGGTGCATCCGCGACGTCCGGCTGCTGGAACACCACCGCCCGGTGTTCGGTCCGGTCGCTTCACATCCCACCGCTTGGCGGACGTTGAAGGAACTCGATGAGTTGGCGCGTGCTCGGGCCGAGCGGGCCCGGGCGACGGTGCGGCGCCACGTGTATGAACTGCTGCGTGAGCGGCCCGAGGGCTTTCCCGAGGTGGAGGTCGAAGGGGTGCCGCTGGCCGGCTGGACGGTGATCGACAGTGACGGGACGCTGATTCCCGCGCCGTCGGAGAAGGAAGGAGCCCACGGCACCTACAAGGGCTTCCTGGGACACCACATATTCATCGCCACCTGCGACAACACCGGCGAACAGCTCGCTGCGAGGCTGCACGCGGGCAACGTGACCGCCAACGACGCGGCGGTGAACATCGACATCCTGACCCGGGCGGTCACCCAGCTCCCCTGGTGGCGACGGCAGAAGATCCTCTTCCGGGTGGACGGTGCGGGCTTCTCCCACCAGTTGATTGATTGGATCGCCTCGGCGGGCGGCCGCAAGAGCCCCACCTTCCGCTGGGAGTACTCCGTGGGCTGGGCCTTCACCACTCGTGAACAGGCCGCCATCGAGATCTGCGACAAGAAGAACCTGTGGCAGCCGGCCGGCGGCGGCCCGGACGGCGGCGTGCGCGAGGGCGCCTTCGTCGCCGACATCACCGCTCTGCTCGGCGAGTTGACCGGCTGGCCCGCGCACCACCGGGTGATTGCCCGCAAGGAGCCGCTGCATCCGCGCTACGTCAAGGACGCCAGCGCCTACGAGCTGAAACAGGAAGCG
>NZ_JBFALS010000036.1:0-1378 GCF_040656295.1 Streptomyces sp. NPDC049954 | reverse complement strand
CTAGTGTCCTGCGCCTGAAATCCTGGCAATATATTTCGATAACGAGTTCAGGATTTCATCGGCGCTCTTGGTCCATGTGAACGGCTTGGGGTCCTCGTTCCAGGTCTGGATCCAGGTGCGGATGTCGGCCTCAAGGGCTTGGACCGATCGGTGGGTCCCTCGGCGGATGAGCTTGTCGGTGAGGTGCCCGAACCACCGCTCGACCTGGTTGATCCAGCTGGAACCAGTCGGTGTGAAGTGGACGTGGAATCGAGGGTGCCGTCCGAGCCAGGCTTTGATCGCGGGCGTCTTGTGGGTGGCGTAGTTGTCACAGATCAAGTGGACGTCGAGTTCAGCCGGCACCGCCTTGTCTATCTTGACCAGGAATTTCTTGAACTCCACGGCCCGATGACGGCGATGAAGGGAGCTGATGACGCTTCCGTCCTCGATGTCGAACGCGGCGAACAGGCTGGTCACACCATGCCGTTGGTAGTCGTGGGTTCGCCGCTCCGGCATGCCGGGCATCATCGGCAGGACCGGCTGCGTGCGGTCCAGGGCCTGCACCTGGGATTTCTCGTCCACACACAACACCACCGCCTTCTCCGGCGGATGGTGATAGAGACCAACGACATCGACCACCTTCTCCACGAACTGCGGATCCGTGGACAGCTTGAACGTGTCCTGGACGTGCGGCTTCAGGTCGAACTGCCGCCAGATCCGTCCGATCGTCGACTTCGACAGGCCGGTCCGCTCGGACATCGACGCCCGCGACCAGTGCGTGGCATCACGCGGCGACGTCTCCAACGTGGCAACGACGACATCCTCGACCCGGTCGAGGAGGATCGACGGTGGCCGGCCCGGCCGCAGTTCGTCGGCCAGGCCTTCCAGCCGCAGCTCAACGAACCGACGTCGCCACCGCGCCACCGTGGACACCGAGGTCCCCAGCCGACCGGCGACCCGCTTGTTCGACGTGTCGTCGGCGCACGCCAGCACGATCCTCGACCGCAACGCCAAAGCCTGCGAGGACTTCGCCCGACGGGCCCAACGCATCAGCTGTTCCCGTTCCAGATCACTCAGAGACAGGCCGGTCTTCGGCCGCCCCGGCCGGTCGGTGTCCGCCAGGCCTTCCAACCGTGACTCCGCGAACCGCTTGCGCCACTTGCCGACCGTCACAGCCGACACACCCAAGTCATCGGCAACCCGCGCGTACACGACGTCCGGCTCGGCGCACCGCAACACAATGCGCGCCCGAACAGCCAGCCTTGACGCCCCCTGTGACCAGCGCACCAGCTGGTCATGCTCGTCAGCGGTCAAAACGAACTCGGCGGAAGAGCGTCCCGAAAACGACATCCTGAAACCGTAGCAATTTAACGCCAGGATTTCCGGTGCATCACACTAG
>NZ_JBFALS010000035.1:0-3179 GCF_040656295.1 Streptomyces sp. NPDC049954 | reverse complement strand
CGACCCCGGTAAAAATCCGCTTTGGTGGGTTGTGACGGGTGGTTGGTCGTTGTTTGAGAACTGCACAGTGGACGCGAGCATCTGTGGCCAAGTTTTTAAGGGCGCACGGTGGATGCCTTGGTACCAGGAACCGATGAAGGACGTGGGAGGCCGCGATAGGCCCCGGGGAGCTGTCAACCGAGCTTTGATCCGGGGGTGTCCGAATGGGGAAACCCGGCAGTCGTCATGGGCTGTCACCCGCTGCTGAATGTATAGGCAGTGTGGAGGGAACGCGGGGAAGTGAAACATCTCAGTACCCGCAGGAAGAGAAAACAACCGTGATTCCGGGAGTAGTGGCGAGCGAAACTGGATGAGGCCAAACCGTATGTGTGTGATACCCGGCAGGGGTTGCGCATGCGGGGTTGTGGGATCTCTCTTTTACAGTCTGCCGGCTGTGAGACAAGTCAGAAACCGTTGGTGTAGACGAAGGACATGCGAAAGGTCCGGCGTAGAGGGTAAGACCCCCGTAGTCGAAACATCAGCGGCTTGTTTGAGAGACACCCAAGTAGCACGGGGCCCGAGAAATCCTGTGTGAATCTGGCGGGACCACCCGCTAAGCCTAAATATTCCCTGGTGACCGATAGCGGATAGTACCGTGAGGGAATGGTGAAAAGTACCGCGGGAGCGGAGTGAAATAGTACCTGAAACCGTGTGCCTACAAGCCGTGGGAGCGTCGCGCAAGGACTTCGGTTCTTGCGTCGTGACTGCGTGCCTTTTGAAGAATGAGCCTGCGAGTTTGCGGTGTGTTGCGAGGTTAACCCGTGTGGGGAAGCCGTAGCGAAAGCGAGTCCGAATAGGGCGATTTAGTAGCGCGCTCAAGACCCGAAGCGGAGTGATCTAGCCATGGGCAGGTTGAAGCGGCTGTAAGAGGTCGTGGAGGACCGAACCCACCAGGGTTGAAAACCTGGGGGATGACCTGTGGTTAGGGGTGAAAGGCCAATCAAACTCCGTGATAGCTGGTTCTCCCCGAAATGCATTTAGGTGCAGCGTCGTGTGTTTCTTGCCGGAGGTAGAGCACTGGATAGGCGATGGGCCCTACCGGGTTACTGACCTTAGCCAAACTCCGAATGCCGGTAAGTGAGAGCGCGGCAGTGAGACTGTGGGGGATAAGCTCCATGGTCGAGAGGGAAACAGCCCAGAGCATCGACTAAGGCCCCTAAGCGTACGCTAAGTGGGAAAGGATGTGGAGTCGCAGAGACAACCAGGAGGTTGGCTTAGAAGCAGCCACCCTTGAAAGAGTGCGTAATAGCTCACTGGTCTAGTGATTCCGCGCCGACAATGTAGCGGGGCTCAAGCGTACCGCCGAAGTCGTGTCATTGCAGTACATACCCCCAACGGGGACTGTGATGGGTAGGGGAGCGTCGTGTGCCGGGTGAAGCTGCCGCGTAAGCGAGTGGTGGACGGTTCACGAGTGAGAATGCAGGCATGAGTAGCGATACACACGTGAGAAACGTGTGCGCCGATTGACTAAGGGTTCCTGGGTCAAGCTGATCTGCCCAGGGTAAGTCGGGACCTAAGGCGAGGCCGACAGGCGTAGTCGATGGATAACCGGTTGATATTCCGGTACCCGCTGTACAGCGTCAAACATTGAATCCTGTGATGCTAAGCCCGTGAAGCCGTTCCGGACCCTTCGGGGAATGGAAAGTGGTGGAGCCGGTGACCCGAGCTGGTAGTAGGTGAGTGATGGGGTGACGCAGGAAGGTAGTCCATCCCGGGCGGTGGTTGTCCCGGGGTAAGGGTGTAGGCCGTGCGGTAGGTAAATCCGTCGCACATGTGGCTGAGACCTGATGCCGAGCCGATTGTGGTGAAGTGGATGATCCTATGCTGTCGAGAAAAGCCTCTAGCGAGTTGTATGGCGGCCCGTACCCTAAACCGACTCAGGTGGTCAGGTAGAGAATACCGAGGCGTTCGGGTGAACTATGGTTAAGGAACTCGGCAAAATGCCCCCGTAACTTCGGGAGAAGGGGGGCCATTTCTGGTGATCCGATTTACTCGGTGAGCTGGGGGTGGCCGCAGAGACCAGCGAGAAGCGACTGTTTACTAAAAACACAGGTCCGTGCGAAGCCGTAAGGCGATGTATACGGACTGACGCCTGCCCGGTGCTGGAACGTTAAGGGGACCGGTTAGTCACATTTCGGTGTGGCGAAGCTGAGAACTTAAGCGCCAGTAAACGGCGGTGGTAACTATAACCATCCTAAGGTAGCGAAATTCCTTGTCGGGTAAGTTCCGACCTGCACGAATGGCGTAACGACTTCTCGACTGTCTCAACCATAGGCCCGGTGAAATTGCACTACGAGTAAAGATGCTCGTTTCGCGCAGCAGGACGGAAAGACCCCGGGACCTTTACTACAGTTTGATATTGGTGTTCGGTTCGGCTTGTGTAGGATAGGTGGGAGACTTTGAAGCGGCCACGCCAGTGGTTGTGGAGTCGTCGTTGAAATACCACTCTGGTCGTGCTGGATGTCTAACCTGGGTCCGTGATCCGGATCAGGGACAGTGTCTGATGGGTAGTTTAACTGGGGCGGTTGCCTCCTAAAGAGTAACGGAGGCGCCCAAAGGTTCCCTCAGCCTGGTTGGTAATCAGGTGTTGAGTGTAAGTGCACAAGGGAGCTTGACTGTGAGACCGACGGGTCGAGCAGGGACGAAAGTCGGGACTAGTGATCCGGCGGTGGCTTGTGGAAGCGCCGTCGCTCAACGGATAAAAGGTACCCCGGGGATAACAGGCTGATCTTCCCCAAGAGTCCATATCGACGGGATGGTTTGGCACCTCGATGTCGGCTCGTCGCATCCTGGGGCTGGAGTCGGTCCCAAGGGTTGGGCTGTTCGCCCATTAAAGCGGTACGCGAGCTGGGTTTAGAACGTCGTGAGACAGTTCGGTCCCTATCCGCTGTGCGCGTTGGAACATTGAGAAGGGCTGTCCCTAGTACGAGAGGACCGGGACGGACGAACCTCTGGTGTGCCAGTTGTTCTGCCAAGGGCATGGCTGGTTGGCTACGTTCGGGAGGGATAACCGCTGAAAGCATCTAAGCGGGAAGCCTGCTTCGAGATGAGTGTTCCCACCTCCTTGAGAGGGTAAGGCTCCCAGTAGACGACTGGGTTGATAGGCCGGATATGGAAGCCCTGTGAGGGGTGGAGTTGAC
>NZ_JBFALS010000034.1:0-5032 GCF_040656295.1 Streptomyces sp. NPDC049954 | reverse complement strand
ACCCTTTCGAGCAGTGTCACGTCTGGCTGGCCGCCGGCGTTCTCGTCGCCGCCGGGCTGGTGGATCGCGACGAGTCCGGCTTCCGCCAGGTCGGCGACGAGGATCCGGGCCACGCCGAGGGGAATGGAGAGAAGAGCCGAGATCTCGGCGACTGACTTGATCTCCCGGCACAGATTGCAGATCCGCTGATGCTCGGGCAGCTGCCCCTGCATCTGCGAAGGCTGAGCGGTGGTGCTGACCAACGCCTCGATGGCGAGCTGGTAACGGGGCCTGGTGCGGCCACCCGTCATCGCGTACGGCCGCACCAGCGGGCTCGGCCCGGCCCCGCCGCGGCGGCCCTGCGCGGGCGCCGCGGGCCGGGCGGGCCGCTCGGGCTGCGCCGGCCTGGCGTACGGCTGCTGCTGCCCCGGGTGCGGATACGGGTACGCGTCATAGGGGCCGGGCTGCTGCCCGCCGCCCTGCTGCCCGTCGTCCCGGCGGCCGTACGCGGCCTGGTCGTACTGCTGTTGTCCGTGCTGCTGCTGTCCGTACTGCGGCTGCCCGGAGGACAGGTGTTCCTGGTGACCGCGCGAGGGAGAACCGTGCCGGCCCGAAGGACCGTCACCCTGGCTCACGCCCTGGCCGTAGGACCAGTCTGCCGGTGAACCACTGGGGGGCGTCGTCACGTCTTCCTCCTCCTGCTGTCCGGGCGCCGTCGTTGTGGAGCCGCGTCCCGAAACCTTAAAGCCCCGGGGCGCGAAAACGCACTGCTTGTCTGTTAGTTGAGAAGGCTGCCCTGCAGTTCCGCGCGCAGGTCCGGCGTCAGGACGCTGCCCGCCCGGTCCACCAGCAGCGCCATCTCGTATCCCACCAGGCCGATGTCGGCCTCCGGGTGGGCGAGCACGGCCAGGGAGGAGCCGTCGGAGACCGACATGATGAAGAGGAAGCCGCGCTCCATCTCCACGACCGTCTGGTTGACGGTGCCGCCCTCGAAGATCCGGGACGCCCCCGCGGTCAGCGAGGTCAGGCCGGAGGCCACGGCCGCGAGCTGGTCGGCGCGGTCACGCGGGAAACCTTCGGACATCGCGAGGAGAAGTCCGTCGGCGGAGACCACCACCGTGTGCGACACCCCAGGGGTGTTGTCCACGAAATTGGTGATCAACCAGTTCAGGTTCTGTGCCGCCTGGCTCATCGGGCTCACACTAACGCTCCTGGTCGTAGGTGCTGTCGGGACCGGAGTCCCGACCGTTCGTGCCATTCGTGTCGCTACCCGCGGTGCGACCCCGCTCGACGCCCCGGCGCAGCTTGCTCAGCCTGCCCCGGACCTCCTCGGGATCGCGGGAGACCTGGGGGCCGCCCTGCGGGCTCGGTTCAGCGGCGCCCTCGACCAGGTTGGCCCTGGGCACCCGTCGCGGCAGACCGGAGGGGGTGATCCCGCCGGCCGCGGGCCGCCGCAGCCGATCGGCGCGCTGGGCGCGCTCCTCGTTGGCCGAAGGGGCCGAGGAAGCCGAGGGCTCCTCACCGGCTCCGGGCTGCGGCTCCTGCCACTGCCCGGCGTCCGGACCGGTCGCCGTCCCGGAATCCTGCCACTCCTGACGGGGCGTCAATTCACCGGCCCCTGCGCCGGACCCGCGACGGGGAAGCCCCGCCCCGGTCACCTCGTGGGCGGAACTCGGCGCCGGGCCCTGCTGATCGAAGCCTACGCGTTCGGGCTGCTCCACGGGAGCGCCCGGACCAGATTCCGTAGGGGAAACGCCCTGGTCGGAGAAGGGGGCCGGATATCCGTTCGATTCACCCCAGCCGTTGTGGCCGCCCTGCTGGAGGCCGGACTCCTCCCCGCGCGTCCCGTCGTCCGCCCCGTACGTCTCGTACGGCGCCTCGGGCACGTACGGGCCCTGCTGCTCCTGGCCCGGGTAGCCGGACCCCGTCGGGGCGCCCGCTTCCTGGACGGGGGCGTAGCCCTGCCGGGCCGGGTCCTCGTAGCCCTGAGGGTCCGCGCCGTACCCGTGGGGTGTCCCGTAGGCCGCGTCGGGGCCCGCGTAACCGCCCGCACCGCTCTCGTAGTGCGCCTGCGGGGCCTCGTAGCCGGCCGTCCGCCCGTCCTCGTACCCGGCGGGCAGCTCGTAGCCGGCCTGACCGCCCTCGTACGGCTGGCCGGGGCCGCCGTCGAAGGGCTGCCGCTCGTCGGCGGGAGCGACCTCGTCCCGGAACAGCGGGCGCTGGTCGGTGCCCTGGTGGGTCTGCGCCTCCAGAGCCGCGCGCCGCTCCTCCCGCAGGAGCGAACGGCCCACCGGGTCGAGATCCGGCGAGGCGTCGGAGTGCCGGGCGCCGTAGCGGCTGTCGTCGAAACCGAGTTCGGCGGCGGTGCGCAGCGGAGGCTGCGCCTCGAACGCGGGCTGCTCGGTGCCCGGCTGCACGGGAATCATCGAGGAGACCGTGAACTCGGAGTCGGCCGGGAGCTGGCCGCCGCCTCCGTGCGTGATGTTCTCCGGCAGCATGACCAGCGAGGTGGTGCCCGCCTGCTCGCCCGAGGGGCGCAGCTGGACCCGGATGCCGTGCCGGTCGGAGAGCCGGCCGACCACGAACAGGCCCATGCGCTGCGAGATCGTCGCGTCCACCGTCGGCGGATTGGCCAGTTTGTGGTTGATGTCGGCGAAGTCCTCGGCCGTGAGCCCGATGCCCTTGTCGTGGATCTCGATCATGACCCGGCCGTCCGGCATCCGGGTCGCGGTGACCCGGACCTTGGTCTGCGGGGAGGAGAAGGTCGTCGCGTTCTCCAGCAGCTCCGACAGCAGGTGCACGAGGTCGGTCACCGAGCGGCCGTGGATCTCCGCCTCGGGAACGCCCGACAGTTCGACGCGCTCGTACTGCTCGACCTCGGAGGCGGCGGCGCGCAACACGTCGACCAGCGGGACCGGCTGGTCCCAGCGCCGGCCCGGCTCCTCACCGGCGAGGACCAGCAGGTTCTCGCCGTTGCGGCGCATACGCGTCGCGAGGTGGTCGAGCTTGAACAGGTTCTCCAGCTGCTCCGGCTCCGCCTCGTTGTTCTCCAGGTCGGTGATCAGGGTCAGCTGGCCCTCGATCAACGACTGGTTGCGGCGCGAGAGGTTGGTGAATATCGCGTTGATGTTGCCCCGCAGCATGGCCTGCTCGGCGGCCAGTCGTATGGCCTCGCGGTGCACCTGGTCGAAGGCGCGGGCCACCTCGCCGATCTCGTCGGTCGAGGTGATCGGTATGGGCTGTACGCGGGTGTCGACCCGGCCGGGGTCGGTGCGCGAGAGCTGGTCGACCAGCAGCGGCAGACGCTGTTCCGCTATGCCGAACGCCTCGGTGCGCAGGCGCCGCATGGACTTGCTCATCTGGCGGGCCATCATGCCGGCGATCAGGAAGGCGAGCAGCAGGGCGGCGACCACGGCACCCGCGGTGATGAAGGTGTCCCGCTTCGCGTTGTCGGCGATCATGGACGCCTCGTCCACGGCCTTCTGGGCGAGTCCGGACTCGATGGAGCGGTACGTGTCGAAGCGCGCGGTGGTCGTCGCCCACCAGGTCTGCGGGGTGACGCCCTGCGCGGTCAGCGACTCCTGCGTGGCGGTCGGCTGGATGAGCAGGGCGACCATGGCGTCCTGGGCGGGCGGGGTGACGTACTTCTCGCCCTTCTCCCGCGCGGCGACGGCGGCGCGGGCGTTCTGCCGCTTCCCGTCCAGGGCCAGCTTCTTCAGCGCGGCGTCGAGCTTGCGGACGTCGGCGGGCGTGCCACCGGAGTTGTACTCCTCGATGGCGATGCCCTCAAGGTACGCGTACGAGGGCAGGGCGGTGCGCTGCTTGACGGCGTCCGCCGTGCCCGGGCCGGGCTTCACCCACAGGTGCATACCGATCGAGCGTTCCAGCGAGAGCGCGGCCTTGGACAGCGAAACCGCGTAGACGGTACGGCCGTAGCTCGTGATGTTGCCGGTGCCCAGGCCCAGTTCGTTGGCGAACTCCATCAGCGGGTGCTGGATGGTGACGTAGCCCTCTTCGGTCTGCACGCCGCCGAGCTTGGACGTGTAGGCGGCCGCCCGCAGTGTTTTCAGCCGCGGTTCGACCTTCTGGAAGTCCGTCAGCCGGCGGTCCAGGCTCTCGGTGTGCGGCATGTCCTTGGAGACCGTGGCGAACTTCCTCGCCGCCGCGTCCGTGGCTTTGCGCGCCTTGAGCACTTCAGCGTTGTCACGGTCGCCCTTGAGGAGGGGCTCGGCGCTGATGTCGCGTTCCTCGATGAGCCGGTTGCCGTACGTCATGGCGGCCTGCACCAGCCGGGCCGTCTGCTTCGCGTCCTCGGCCTCCCGCCAGGTGTCGATCGACCCCTTGACCTGGAAACCGCCCATGACCAGTCCGACGATCACGGGTATGAGCAGGATCGCGTTCAGCCGGGTCGGCACCCGCCAGTTGCGGGGTGACATCCTGCTGCCACGGGGGGAGGGGGAGGTGGGGCTCCCTGCCTCCGGTACCTCTTGTGGCAGGCCGGCGTCCCGCGTCGGCGGGGTGAAGTTCCCCCGCGTCTGCGGCGCCGGGCCGGAGCCCTTCT
Source organism: Streptomyces sp. NPDC049954 (assembly GCF_040656295.1). NCBI lineage: Bacteria > Bacillati > Actinomycetota > Actinomycetes > Kitasatosporales > Streptomycetaceae > Streptomyces > Streptomyces sp. NPDC049954. Next base: position 492 of record NZ_JBFALS010000034.1, on the reverse strand, counting down.
TGCTACGCCTCACTCGACCAACAACCTCTCGGCCTCGGCATCCGTATACGTGATGCCGCTGTCGTCTCCGGCCCTTACTACTGGGCAGTTCAGCGATTTCAGCATGGGCGGCTGCGCTCCACCAAACGTCGGGGCGCCGCGGCACGGCGCCCGGCCCGGTGACCATAAACCGGGCATAAAGAACGAGCCCCGGCAAAAGACGGGGCCCGTGTGAGCGCAGCGGCGTCGGGTGAGCGCTGCGCGTGGTGGCGCGGAGTTAATTCACTGCCGAAACGTTATGAACTCACCGGCGGACCGTGGTCAACGACACAGTCCGCCGGTGAGACCGCGAGCAACTGCCGTGCGGCCGACGTCACTTGATCAACACAGTGTGTGCGTTCTGCACGGATCTCACTTGAGGCGTGCCATGAGGGCGTGTTCGACGAGGGTGATGAGGCCGGATTTGGCGTCGGCGCGGTGGCGGGCGTCGGTGGTGATGATGGGGGTGTCGGG
>NZ_JBFALS010000033.1:0-7130 GCF_040656295.1 Streptomyces sp. NPDC049954 | reverse complement strand
AACGCGTATCTGGATGCGTTGGCGGAGTTGCGGCGTAGTGAGGGTTTGCCGGCGACGTCGATCGCGTGGGGGCCCTGGGCCGACGACGGCATGGCGGTCAGCAGCGCCGAAGTGGGCCGCACGCTCCGGCGTACCGGCATGCTCCCGATGGACCCGGAACTGGCGGTGAGCGCTCTGGAGCGGGCACTCGCCCTGGACGACACGGCAGTCGCGGTCGTCGACGCCGACTGGAAGCGCTTCGCCAGCACCTTCGAAGCCCGGCAGTTGTCCCGCATGCTCGGCGGGATACTGGAAGCCGGCCAGCTGGCAGCCGCGGAGGAGGGGGCCGCGGAAGACGCCCCCGTCCAAGGGGCCTCCGCCCTGGTGCGCAAGCTGGAAGGACTGCCGCCGGCCGAACGGCAACGGGTCGTGCTCGAACTCGTACGCGCCCATGTCGCCGCCGTCCTCGGCCACACCGGAGCCGAGGCGATCGCGCCGGGCCGCGCGTTCACGGAGATCGGCTTCGACTCACTGACCGCGGTGAATCTGCGCAACAGGCTCACCGAAGCCACCGACATGCGGCTCTCGGCAACACTGGTCTTCGACTACCCCACGCCGGCCGCACTCGCCGAGTACCTGCTCACCGAACTGCTCGGCTCGCGCGAGAACAGTGAGGACAGCGAGGGCGCAGCCGACGCCTCGCTCCCGGGCACGGCCGCTGACGACGACCCCATGGCCGTCGTGGCGATGAGCTGCCGCTTCCCCGGAGGCGCCGGGTCCGCCGAGGAGCTGTGGGACCTGCTCTCCGCGGGCGAGGACGCCGTGTCCGACTTCCCGGCTGACCGTGGGTGGGACCTCGACGGCCTGTACGACGCCGATCCCGACGCGACCGGGAAGAGCTACGTGCGCGAAGGCGCCTTCCTCGCCGAGGTCAGCGGATTCGATGCCGAGTTCTTCGGGATCTCGCCGCGTGAGGCGCTGGCGATGGACCCGCAGCAGCGACTCCTCCTGGAGACCGCCTGGGAACTCTGGGAGCGGGCCGGCATCGACCCCGAGTCCGTGCGGGGCAGCCGTACGGGCGTGTTCATCGGCACGAACGGCCAGGAGTACGTCTCCCTCGCGGACAAGGCGCCCGAGGTCTCCGAGGGGTACGTCGCCACCGGTAACGCGGCCAGTGTCGTCTCGGGCCGCATCTCCTACACCTTCGGCCTCGAAGGCCCGGCGGTCACCGTGGACACCGCGTGCTCCTCGTCCCTGGTGGCCCTGCACCTGGCCGCACAGTCGCTGCGCCAGGGCGAATGCAGCCGCGCGATCGTGGGCGGCGTCTCGCTGATGGTGTCTCCGCGCGGCTTCATCGAGTTCAGCCGGCAGCGTGGGCTGGCCGCGGACGGCCGGTGCAAGCCGTTCGCGGCTGCCGCGGACGGTACGGGGTGGGGTGAGGGTGTCGGTCTGCTCCTGCTGGAGCGGTTGTCGGACGCCCGGCGCCACGGGCATCAGGTGCTGGCGGTGGTGCGGGGTTCGGCGGTCAATCAGGATGGTGCGAGTAATGGTCTGACGGCGCCGAACGGTCCTTCGCAGCAGCGGGTGATCAGGGCGGCGTTGGAGAGCGCGGGGCTTTCGGCGGCTGAGGTGGACGCGGTCGAGGCGCACGGTACGGGTACCCGGCTGGGGGACCCGATCGAGGCGCAGGCGCTGCTGGCCACCTACGGGCAGGACCGTCCGGAGGATCAGCCGTTGTGGCTGGGTTCGATCAAGTCGAACATCGGGCACACCCAGGCCGCTGCCGGAGTGGCCGGAATCATCAAGATGGTCCTGGCGATGCGGCACGGCGTACTGCCCGCGATGCCGAACGTGGATGAGCCCACGTCGCACGTCGACTGGTCCTCCGGCGCACTGCGGCTGCTGACGGGGTCCACGCCGTGGCCCGAGGCCGGGCGGCCCCGCAGGGCGGGGGTCTCTTCGTTCGGGGTGAGCGGTACGAACGCGCACGTGATCCTTGAGCAGGCGCCGGCCGCGCTTTCCGCCGAGCATTCAGGTCCGGGCTTCGGCCCCGGCGCCGAGGTGGAGCCGGCGCAGGCGGTGGCGCGACCGGTCATGGTCCCGTGGGTGGTGTCGGGCAAGTCCGAGGCGGCGTTGCGGGCGCAGGCCGAGCGGCTGCGGTCCTTCGCGGAGGGACGGCCGGCGTCGACGGTGCCGGACGTCGGGTACTCCCTGGCAACGGCACGGTCCGTGTTCGAGCACAGGGCCGTGGTTCTGGGCAGCGACCGTGAGGGTCTGGTGGAGCGGCTGACCGCCCTGGCGCAGGGTGAGGAGGCGCCGGGGCTCGTCCGGGGTGTCGCGGCAGGTGCGGATGGCCGAGTGGCGTTCGTGTTCCCGGGTCAGGGTTCGCAGTGGCTGGGTATGGCGGCGGAACTGCTGGAGTCGTCGGCGGTGTTCGCCGGCCGGGTGGCGGAGTGCGGTGCGGCGTTGGCTCCGTTCGTGGACTGGTCGTTGACCGAGATTCTGCGTGACGCTTCCCAGGACGAGGCGTGGCTGGGTGAAGTCGATGTGGTGCAGCCGGTGTTGTGGGCTGTGATGGTGTCGTTGGCCGAGGTGTGGCGGTCGGTGGGTGTCGTACCGGCTGCCGTGGTGGGTCACTCGCAGGGTGAGATCGCGGCCGCGTGTGTGGCGGGTGCCTTGTCGTTGCAGGACGGGGCGCGGGTGGTCGCGCTGCGGAGTAAGGCGCTCAAGGTTCTGTCCGGCCGGGGCGGGATGGTCTCGGTCTCCCTGGGCGAGGCGGCCGTCGGTGACCTCCTGGCGCGCTGGGAGGGCCGGGTCTCGCTGGCCGCCGTGAACGGTCCCGGCGTGGTGGTGGTGTCCGGTGACGCGGACGCCCTGGACGAACTGCTCGATGCCTGCGAGGCGGACGGGGTACGGGCGCGGCGGATCGCGGTGGACTACGCCTCGCACTGCGCGCACGTCGAGGAGATCGAGGCTGTCCTTGCGCGGGAGTTGGCGGATGTCTCCCCGCGTACGGCGTCGGTGCCGTTCTACTCGACGGTGACCGGCGGAGTGCTGGACACGTCAGGTCTGGATGCGGGCTACTGGTATCGCAATCTGCGGCAGACGGTGCGTTTCGCGGAGACGGTGGACGCGCTGCTGGCCGACGGGTTCCGGCTGTTCGTGGAGTCAAGCGCTCACCCGGTCCTCACGATGGGCGTCGAGCAGACCGCCGAGGCCCATGACACCGCAGTGACGGCGGTGGGTTCTCTGCGCCGGGGCGAGGGCGGTCTGGAGCGCTTCCTCACCTCGGCCGCCGAAGCCTTCGTCGGTGGCGCGGCCGTCGACTGGGCCACCCTGTTCGAGGGGACGGGCGCGCGCCGCGTCGAGTTGCCCACGTACGCCTTCCAGCACCAGCGCTACTGGATCGAACCGTCCGCCGCCGTGCGGGGTGACGTCAGCTCCGCCGGGCTCTCGGCCGCCGATCATCCCCTGCTGGGCGCGGCCGTCACCCTTCCGGCGACCGGCGGTGCGCTGCTGACGGGTCGGCTTTCGCTGCGGACGCATCCCTGGCTCGCCGATCACGCGCCGTTCGGCAGGCCGATGCTGCCGGCCTCCGTGTTCGTGGAGTTGGCGCTGCGGGCGGGCGACGCGGTCGGCTGCGGCCGGCTGGAGGACCTGACGCCGTCGACGCCGCTCGTGCTCCCCGACACCGGAGCGGTCCAGCTTCAGGTCGTCGTCGGTGGAGCGGATGATTCCGGGCACCGGACGGTGGAGATCTACTCGCGGATCGAGGACGGCGCGTCGGACGCCGCCTGGGCCCGGCACGCCACCGGTCTCTTCGCGGCGGGCATGCCGGCGGCGCCGGAGACGCCCCGTCTCCGCGAGTGGCCGCCGGCGGACGCCGAGCCGATCGACGTGGAGCGGCTGTACGCGGACGCCGAGACGAATGGCGGCGTGGTGTACGGCCCCGCCCTCCGCGGACTGCGCCGAGCCTGGCGCAAGGGTCAGGAGGTCTTCGCCGAGGTGGCCCTGGACGAGGCCCAGCGCGCGGACGCCGGCGGTTTCGGTGTGCACCCGGCGCTGCTGGATGCCTCCCTGCACGCGGCGGGCAGCCTGTCGGTCGCGGATGCCGACTCGGCGGTGCTTCCGCACCAGTGGACCAATGTGTCCCTGTACGCCACCGGTGCGACCACGCTGCGCGTGCGTCTTACGCCGGCGGCTCCGGAGGGCGTCTCGCTGCTGCTGACCGACGAAGCGGGCCGGGTCGTGGCCGAAGCCGACGCGGTGACGGCCAGGGCGGTGACGGCGGACGACGTGGCCGGTCACGGCCTGATTCCGCAGAAGTCGCTGTTCCGGGTGGAGTGGACGGATCTGCCCTCCGCCCCCCGGGACACCGCTGACGGCGGTCCCCGCTGGACGGCTGTCGGACCCGGCGCCACGGCGCTTCGCGCTCTCCTGCACGACGGCACCGGCCGCACCGACGCGAACGTCGTATCCCACGACGGCGTACCCGAGGTGCTGGCCCCCGGTGACCCGTCGGGTGAGGGCGTGCCCGGAGTCGTCCTGGCACCCTTCTTCTCCGCCGGTGCTGAGGGTGCTGGTGGTGGGGTGGATCCGGCGGGTGTGCGGTCGGGTGTGCGGCGGGTGCTGGGGTTGTTGCAGGGGTGGCTGGCGGAGGAGCGTCTGGCCGGGTCCCGGTTGGTGGTGGTGACGCGGGGAGCGGTGGCGGCTGTTTCCGGTGAGGGTGTGGAGGACTTGGCGGCGGCCGCGGTGTGGGGTCTGGTGCGGTCGGCCCAGGCGGAACACCCCGGCCGGTTCGTGCTGGTGGATCTGGACGGGGAGGGGGTGCCCGCCGGGGTGCTGGAGGCGGTACTCGCCGGTGACGAGCCGCAGATCGCCGTACGGGAGGGCCGGGTGTACGTCCCGCGCCTCGTCAGGGCGACGGCACCCGCTTCCCTGGTGCCCTCTCCTCTCCCGGACCCCGCCGTCGCGAACATCGCTGACGAGGGTTCCTCGGGACCCGCGGTCGTGCCGGGGCAGCTGAAGACGCCCGGATCGGCCACCGTGTGGGACCCCGAGGGGTCCGTGCTGATCACCGGCGCCAGCGGTGTGCTGGGACGTCTGGTGGCGAAACACCTCGTGACCGCCCACGGGGTCCGCAGCGTGGTACTGGCCTCCCGCCGGGGCAGGGACGTACCAGGAGCGGCGGAGCTTGAGCACGACCTGGCCGAACACGGCGCCAGCGTGGTGTTCGAGACGTGCGACGTGGCGGACCGCGAGGCGCTGGCCGGTCTGCTGGCCCGCGTTCCCGACGACCGTCCGCTGCGCGGAGTGGTGCACGCGGCGGGTGTGCTGGACGACGGTCTGGTGGAGTCGCTGACGCCTGAACGGCTCGACGCGGTACTGCGCCCCAAGACCGACGCCGCCCTGCACCTTCACGAGTTGACCGCGGGGATGGGACTCACCGCGTTCGTACTGTTCTCCTCGGCGGCCGCGACCTTCGGCGCCGCGGGCCAGGGCAACTACGCGGCGGCCAACATGTTTCTGGACGCCCTGGCGGCGCACCGCCGGGCACTTGGCCTTCCCGCGGTCTCGCTGGCCTGGGGTTTCTGGGCCGAGCGCAGTGACATGACCGGCCACCTGGGCGAGGTCGACATGGCCCGCATGGCCCGGTTCGGGATGTCCCCGTTGCCCGCCGAGGAAGGTCTGGCCCTGTTCGACCTCGCGGCCACCATGGAGGACTCCCTCCTCGTGCCGACCCGGATGGATGTCGCGGTACTGCGGCAACACGCACGACCCGGGACCGTACCCGCGATCCTGCGGCGGCTCATCGGGACCCCGGCCCGCCGGGTGGTCGAGGCGGCCGACGACAGCGGCACCCCGGCTCTCCAGCGGCGGCTCTCCGGCCTCGCGCCGGCGGAGCGGGAAGAGGCCGTGCTTGAGCTGGTGACGGACAGCGTGGCGGCCGTCCTGGGCCACAAGGAAGCGGACACGATCGCCGTGGGGCGCGCGTTCAAGGACCTCGGCTTTGACTCGCTCACCGCGGTGGAACTGCGTAACCGGCTGAACGCCGCGACCGGTCTCCGGTTCTCGGCCACGCTCGTCTTCGACTACCCCACCCCGGCTGCCGCGGCCCGCCACATTCTCGGCGAGATGATGGGGCCGGACCAAGAGAACAGCGAGCGGCCCACCGCCGGTTCGCACCTGGAGGCCGTGCCGGCGCGGGGAGCCACCGACGACGACCTGATCGCCATCGTCGGAATGGCCTGCCGCTTCCCGGGCGACGTCCGTACCCCCGAAGACCTGTGGCAGCTGCTGGTCAGCGACGGGGACGCGGTGTCCGGCCTGCCCACCGACCGTGGCTGGGATCTGGAGGCGCTCTATCACCCGGACCCCGATCACAAGGGCACCGCGTATGCCCGTGAGGGCGGGTTCCTGTACGAGGCGGGGGAGTTCGATCCGGCGTTCTTCGGGATCTCGCCGCGTGAGGCGCTGGCGATGGACCCGCAGCAGCGACTGCTGCTGGAGACGTCCTGGGAGGCATTGGAGCGGGCCGGGATCGACCCGGCCTCCGTCCGCGGAAGCCAGACCGGCGTGTTCTGCGGACTCACGTACCACGACTACGGGGACGTGGTGCAGCAGGCCGGGGAGGCCTCGGAGGGCTACCTGATGACGGGCAACGCGGGAAGCGTGGCCTCGGGCCGTATCTCCTACACGTTCGGTTTCGAGGGTCCCGCGGTGACGGTGGACACCGCGTGCTCGTCCTCGCTGGTGGCGCTGCACTGGGCGTCCCACGCACTGCGGCAGGGCGAGTGCTCGATGGCCCTGGCGGGTGGAGCGACGGTCATGGCGAGCCCGGGTGCCTTCGTCGAGTTCAGTCGGCAGCGGGGCCTCGCCCCGGACGGACGCTGCAAGCCCTTCGCGGCTGCCGCGGACGGCACCGGCTGGGCCGAGGGCGTCGGCATGCTGCTGCTGGAACGACTGTCCGACGCACGGCGCAACGGACACCCGGTACTTGCCGTGGTCCGGGGCTCCGCCCTGAACCAGGACGGCGCGAGTAACGGCCTGTCCGCACCGAACGGTCCTTCGCAGCAGCGGGTGATTCGGGCGGCGTTGGAGAGCGCCGGGGTCGCGGCGGCTGAGGTGGACGCGGTCGAGGCGCACGGTAC
>NZ_JBFALS010000032.1:0-10209 GCF_040656295.1 Streptomyces sp. NPDC049954 | reverse complement strand
CACGGCGACGATGCGGGCCTTGCCCGAGGCCGGGAGCCAGACGGCGCCGGGGCCGATGTACCCGACCGGGGCGCGGGCCGAGACGTTTCCGGGAGCCGGTCAGGTCACCGCCCTGCGCAGGAGGGAGAGTTGTTCAATGGCGGGGGAGGAGCCGTCCAGGACCTCCTCCAGCTCCGGCCCACGTCCCGCGAGGCTGTCCAGCGTCGGGCCCACCGCACCCGCGAGCTGCTCCGTCCCGTCGCCGGGCGCCCCCAGGACACGCAGGACGCCGTCGACCGCGGTCAGGACGTAGGCACCGTCGGCGCTTCCCTCCAGCAGAAGACGGGTGTGCACGTAGTCCTCCCGCCAGCTCGACGGGGCGGCGGCGCACAGCAGCCCGTACATGGTGGCCAGCCGCGTCTCGTTGGCCGGGTACTCCACGAGTTCGCCACGGGGCAGCACGACGTCCCGTTCGTGCATCCACGCGTCCCAGAACGTGTGGGCGGAGGCCACCGACCAGTTGAGTGTCCGACCCAGGGCACCCAGAGTCGTCTCCTCGGGGTCCGCCTCCGCCTTGGCCCGCAGCAGGCGTTCCTCCTCCCGCACGAGACGGGTCAGCTCCCGCACGGTGTCCTGGGGGCTCTCCCCGGACGACGCCTCCAGCCACTGCGTCGGCGTCACCACCGGGTCGAACTCCCGCGTGAGGCGGAACCCGGGAAACGGGCCACCGAGCTGGAACACGTGCAGCGCGGCCACGTCGCGGACATGGCGCACCACGTCGTGGACGTGCCACTGCGCGCACCGGGTGGCCGCGCCCCATGCCGTGTCGTCGAGACCGGCCACGTAGCTGAGGAAACGGGCGCGCTGACTCACGAACGCGTCGAGGACGGCGAACGGACCGCCGCTGTAACCGCTCAGCTCGTCGAGAACCCTGCTGGGTGGAGCATCGGACGTCATAGGGCAACCTCCATACCTTCGAGGGGCGCGACGGCCGCGCGCCTCTGCACATCTTCGCCGTCGCGGACGTCTCTTGGGAGGTCTTCGAACGAGCGGGCCGCGAACGGGAAGCCCGCGAACGGGCGGCGTCCGCCACAAGGGCCGAATCCTCCGAACGCCGCCCACAAACAAGCGATTTGACGGCATTCCGGATGACGAAGGAGATGCTGCACGCGCGGGTGTCCCGCCCCGCAGCCCGCAGGCGGAGAGGTGAAGCTCACCTCTCCCCGGCCGGGCGAGGACCCTCCGGGGAAAGATACGTGTGAACCTGTGGCCCGGCGAGGCACATTTCCCTCCTGGGGCGCGAAGATGGCAGTATCTCTGCCGTGACGCGCTCCGACGCACACCTTTCGCCCCGGGACACCCCCGGTATCTCCGCCACGTTTCGCGCGAGGGGCGTGCGACGTCGTGATCCGCCGCCGGCGCCGTCACCTGTTCAGCGAACCGCACCGTCCGCCGGATTTCACCACCCCTCGAATCACCGGAAACGGGACGTCAGAGTTCCGCGGCCACCACCAATGATGCGGGGAGCACGGCCGGAACCACCGGGCATCGCCGCGCCCGCGGGCCCGGTCCGCACGCGGGAGCACGAAAGTAACCGGGCCGGGCTGGGCCGGTGGTGAAAGGAGTGGGGCCGTGGAGTCGATCGTCAGGACCATGGTCGGCCGGAACGAGGAACAGGAAGCTCTGGCGCGGTTCGTGACGGCCCCCGAGGGGCAGGCACTCGTCCTCAGAGGCGAGACGGGGGTGGGTAAAAGCGCCCTGCTGGACCACCTCGCCGAACTGGCCCGTCAGGAGCACCGGGTGATCAGGGCCGCCGGAGTCGAGGCGGAGTCCGCGTTCCCGTTCGCCGGCCTGCACCAGTTCCTGTACCCCTTGCTGCCCCAAATCGACGGCCTGCACGAAGGCCGCCGAGCCGCGTTCGACGCCGTCTTCGGACGCGCCGACGGACGGCCCCCGTCGGTCATGGCGCTCGGCATCGCGGTCCTCGACCTGCTGGCCCTGGCGGCCTCGCGCCGGCCGCTCCTGCTGGTACTCGACGACGGCCAGTGGCTGGACCCGTCGAGCGCCGAGGTGTGCGGGTTCGTGGGCCGCCGGCTCACGGGCAGCTCCGTGAAGCTCGTGATCGGCCTGCGCTCCGAGGTCCCCTCACGGTTCGACACCGCCGCGCTGCCGGAACTGCCGGTACCGGCGCTGCCGGACGAGGCCGCGCGCCGGATGCTGGACCTGCGCCACCCCGAGCTGGACGCGCACACCCGCCGACTGGTCCTGGACGAGGCCCGGGGCAACCCCCTGGCCCTGCTGGAACTTCCCCCCTACGTGGCCGGCGGCCACCTGAGCCGCAGCGCCGAGGAGTTGCCCGGGAACCCCGGCGTCCCACTGCCCCGCCGGCTCCAGCACGTGTACGGCACCCGCATCGAGCGGCTGAGCGACACGGTGCGCGGGGAACTGCTGCGCGGCGCCCTGGACGGCGTCGGCACCGGGCCGGGAGGCGCCACCGGCCCACACGGCACGCGCTACCGCATGAGGGACACCGAGGAGGCAGCGGCGGCCGGCCTGCTGGACACCGACCCGGTCAGCGGCGACTTCCTCTTCCGGCACCCCCTGATACGTTCCACCGTCGTCCGGATGGCGACCCCCAACCAGCGGCGCGCGGCGCACGCCGCCCTGGCACGGGTGCACCGGCAGGACGTGGAGCGGCGCGCCACACACCTGGCGGCCGCCGCGATCGACCCCGACGAGCAGGTCGCGGCCGCGCTGGAGGCGGCGGCGGACTCGGCGATCCGGCGCGGTGGCGCGGTGGCGGCCGTGGGCTGGCTGACCCGGGCCGCGGAACTGAGCGAGAACCACGAGGACCGCTCCCGGCGGCTCGGTGACGCGGCGTTCGTCGCCGGGCACGCCGGGCTGCTTGACCAGGCCCAACGGCTCGTCCACTCCGACGCGGGCCCGGGCGGGAACCAGTCCCCGGCCTCGGTGCTCACCTCCGCCTACGTGGCGCTGTACGAGGACGGGGACGTGCGCTCCGCACCGCGCCAGGTCATGGCGGCGGTCGAGAACATGCGCGACGAGGCGACCGGGCAGCCGCCGGAGGACCTGAGCCGGCTCGTGAACCTCCTGCTCGCCATCAGCCAGTACGCGAGCGACCGCGCCGTCTGGGAGCGTACCCACGAACTGCTCGGCTCGATGGGCGACCTGGTCCGGCCCAGCTCGCTGATCTACCGGGACGCCTGGAGCGACGTGGTGCGCCGCGGCGCCGGGGTACGGAAGCGGGTGGAGGACGCCTTCGCCGACCTCCCGGCCATGGAGCCCTGGGACGTCACACGCCTGGCCGTGGCCGCCTACCACGTCGACACCCTCGGCCAGTACCGCCCTCACCTCCAGCGCACCGTGGACCGCGAGGTGCACACCGGGGCCGTCGCCAACGGCATGACCATGCTGCACCTGATCATGCTCGACCAGATGGCAGCGGGGGAGTGGGACGAGGCGGAGCGGACGGGACAGCGCGGGCTCGACCTGACGACGTCGCACGGCCATGTGCTGTTCGCCTACCACAGCCGGGCCTATCTGGCCCTGCTCGCCGCGATGCGCGGCCAGTTGGAGCGCGCCCGGGAACTGCAGGCCCTCGTCGACTCCTGGGCGCGTCCGCGCGGGGTGGGCTTCCTGACCCAGATCGCCGATGCCGTCGGCACGGCGGCGGCGCTCAGCGAAGGGGACTACGAGGCCGCCTACCTGTACGCGATCGGCATCACGTCTCCCGGGTCGTTCACGCCCGACGCGCACCAGGCCCCGCGCACCCTGCTCGACCTCGTCGAGGCCGCCCTCCACACGGGCCGCGCGCACGAGGCGCGACGGCACGCGCTGGCCGCGCGAGAGGCGGGACTGCCCGACATCTCGCCACGGCTGGCGCTGATCACCTACGGGGCGCTGGCGATGACCTCGCCCGACGAGAAGGAGGCCGTCGAGATGTACTCACGAGCCGAGAGCCGGCCGGGCGCCGCGTCCTTCCCCTTCGAGCTGGCCCGCATCCGCCTCGCCCACGGCATCCGCCTGCGGCACACCCAGGGCCCCAGGGCGGCACGGCAGTTGCTGAGCCGGGCCGCCGAGGCCTTCGAACGGCTCGGCGCCGCCGCCTGGACCGCACGAGCCCGGGCCGAACTGCGGGCCTCGGGTGTCACCGCCCGCGCCTCCTCGGCCCACCTGGCCTCGCTGACCTGGCAGGAGCGCCGCATCGCCGACCTCGCCGCCGGCGGCCTGACCAACAAGGAGATCGGCGAACGGACACACCTGTCACCGCGCACGGTCAGCTCCCACCTGTACCGGGTGTTCCCGAAGCTGGGCATCACCTCGCGCGCCGCACTGCGCGACGCCCTCGGCAAGGCCCCCGGGGACCAGGACAGCCAGGGCCTGTGAAGAGCCCCGCACGGGGGTGATGAAACAGCGCACAGGAAATACGCCCCGCCCCGCCCGGCGACGCGGAAGGGGCGCTGAAGCCGGCGCTACGTTTGCCACCGGCGCGCTCCTGCAGCTCCGTCAGCCGGTCCGGACCGGGCCGGGCGTTCCGTGGACGACGCTGCTCAGTCAGCTGTTGACGCACTCCCGCCCGCCCGGCGTGCACGGGCGGCGCTCCGCGGTGTCCGCGGTCGGCACGGCGGACTGCCGGCCCTGCCGTGCGCGCGTCATCACCAGCGCTCCCGGCCGGGCCAGGCACAGGGCCTCCGGCGCGGACGGGGCGCAGGTGACGTACACGGACACCATGACGTACGACTTTGACAGCGTGGAGGAAGGACGGAGCGCGTCCCGGGGCACAGGTCGGGTGCGCGGCGGCGCCGGAAGCCCCTGTCGCCTGATCGCCCGCGTCCAGTCGTGAACGGTTCGCGGTCCGCCGCGTGAAGGGGCGTGAAGCGCGGCTAGTCACCGGCCTAAGCGGTGACGTATGGTGGATGGGTGGCGCGCCCCCCGGGGCGTACCGAACGGCTCGGCGCGCCTTGCCGGACGGGCCGGGCTTCCGCAGGCCCCCGAAGCGGCACGCGTTCCTCCCCGTCAAGTGACGTATGCACCGGCCTCTCTCGCGGAGGAGGGTGGAGGCGTCGAGTCCGCACCACGGAAGGAAGTACTCGTCATGGACGGTCACCGACCCGATGCCGGGCCCCGGCGGGACGCGCCCCGGGACTCGTCGCCCGCATCACCCCCTGGCCCGCCCCCGCTGTCCCTGGAGATCCACCGGGTGCTCGACGGATTCGTCCGGCAGCCCATGCGCGCGGAGTTCCGGTTCGACCCGGCTCTGCCGCTGCTCGTGTCGCTGAAACTCGTGGTCGAACAGGGGCTGAGCGTGACCTGGCGTATCGGGCGTGAACTCCTGGACAAGGGCCTGCACTCGGTGAGCGGCAGTGGTGACGTCCGGGTGTGGACCGCCCGTTCCGGCGACCGGGTCACGGCGTGGCTGCTGCTCCTCGACGCGCGCGGTACCAGCGCCCTCTTCGAACTGCCCGTCCCACCACTGAAGGACTGGCTCGACCGCACCTATCGGGTCACGCCTCCCGAGGCGGAACTGGACGGACTGGACTGGGACTCCTTCCTCGCCGAGGTGCTCGACGCCCCCACCCCGCCGACCGGCTCGCACCGGTGCGCAGACCCCGGCGAGTCCTGAGACGTCACCACCTCGAAGGCGGCCCCGCACCACGGCCGTTCGGCGAGGTGCCCCCCGCCATCCCCATCACCGGCCAGACCGGAGCGGCGATCGTGCAGCAGGCCCGGAACAGCAGGGAGTCCAGCAGACGGCCCTTCTGGAGCGGCGCTCCCTGAAAGCAGCAACCCGGTCCTGTCGCGGTGGCGGTCCGCCCGCACTCGTGGCGGGACGCCCGCGCACCAGAACCCGGCCGTCGCGGCGCCCGACACGGCACCGGACGGGAGCGCTCCGTGCCGGGAGGCGCAAGGGACCCGGCCGGTCGCCGGCGCCGCAGCCGAGGAATGACGATGAACGATGTCATCCTCCGTACGGCCGCCACGCTCGGCACAGCCGTCCTCGCGGCCGTCCTGTCATGGACGGCGGCACCGGTCGACCCGGCGAGCGCGGACGCGTCCTACGGGTCGCCGCGACCGCGGCCCCGGCCGACCTCGCGGTCGTAGCGGCGGTGGCCTTCAGGAGCCGGCCCTCGCTCGCCCTGATCCTGACGTACGCGGCCCTCTTAGGCGTCTTCCTCGGAAGTCTTCTCGGCCACGGTGTCTACTCCGACCTGGTGTTCAGCCGCCCTCCCCGAGGAGGCCGGCCTCGGCTTCCGCAGCGGCGGCCTGGGAGCCCGTTCCTTGCCCTGCACTTCCGGCAGGTCGAGGACGCCATCGCGGACGGCGCCCCACCGGAGGAATCCTGGACGGAGGCCTTCGGCCTGACCGTGACCCTGGTGTGGCTCTACGCCGAAACCTGCGCCTGCTCACGCTCGTGCGGGAGAACGATGACGTCTACTGACCGTCACACCGCACCGGCCGGTGCGGTGGGCGCCGAGCGGGCGAAGCACCGGAGACCGGAAAGCCGGCCGTGCGAAGTGCGGAAGGGAAGGAAACCGGACACGTGTGAGGCGGCATCACAGGCCGGGACCGCGCCAGACGTTGTCGAACGCCTTCCGCTCGATGTCCCTGCGCTGCCGCTCCGCCTCCAGTTCCAGCACGGCGTCGCCGACGCCGGCCAGGACGGACGCCACGGTGTCGTCGGTGACCTCGGGGACATCCTGGGCGCGCTCACCGGGGACGCCCACGGCCTTCGCGAGGGTCACCAGGACCGGGTCCGCCGAAGACCACGACCGCGCCGCCTCGTTCCGGACAGCCGAATCCTTCAGGGCCAGGTCACCGGCCTGGAAGGGGTGCCCGCGCCGCCGTCGCCTGGTCAGCAGCCCCGCGGCTTCGAAGTCGGCGGTGTAGGCCTCGGCCAGCCCCTCGCCCCGGCGCCACAACCAGTCACCGACCGACTCGTACGGCTCCTCCCGGCGGAGCGATGCGAAAGCCCGCTCCAGCATCCCTTCGGCCGGGGCCGAAGGGCGTGCGGGCACGACGCGGTCCCCACGTACCTCGACCGCCCCGGCCCGAAACAGGTCGATCAGTTCGGCCCCGGCCAGCGCGAGCGACAGCTCACCGGACTTGACGGGGTGATCGCCGGCCCTGTCCATGGTGATCACAAGGAGGTTCCGCGGTGTGGTCATGAGGGCTGCACGTCCAAACGTCGGGATGGGCACCGTGGAGTGCCCCGTTGCCAAGGGCAGGGGACGAGACTGAACAAGTCACACGTTCATCAGCATACGGGGCCCGGCCGGTGAAGACCCGGAGCGGAACAGCCAATGGCGTGATCGGGCGTGCCCTGTCGAACCTGTCCCGCCGGACACGGCGCCCGTGAGCGGTCCGTACGAGACACGTACCGGCGCCAGGCGAAGGTTCGGCCGACCCCGGACAAGGGGCCGTCCGTCGAGGAGCACCGAGGAGATGTGAACAGTGAGGCCCCGAAACGTTTCCGGATCAGAGCCTCGTGGCTCGCCCAGAGCGCTGTGAGCGCAGAAGAACACAGATGAGGGGCGGCGCAGTTGTGTACCTTCAGGAAACAGGCCGATCCAGTCGTCACCGGCCGGGCCTCACCGTACCTTGCGCGAGGCGCCGGTGTAGCCGGGGGCGCGTAGGCGCAGAACTCGTAGGTGGCCAAGTCGCAGCCGCCGTCGCTCGCCGGCGCCGCGGCCGCCTCGGACGCGGCACCGGTCATGGTCGCGCCGACCGCCGCCAGACCCGTGGCCACTACCGCGAGGTCGCCCACCTGTCGGGGGACTCTGCAAGATCTCCCCCTTCCACCACTTGTCGAGCCTCGGCGAAGCCGACGACCGGGCGGAGATCCTGGGCATCGACAAGCCACCGGCGTAGCCGCGCCGGCCGCCAGACCCCGAACACCGGGGCCCCGGCGCTCTGGGCCCCCGCGGCTGATGCCGTGCCGGGCGCCGTCGTCCCCGAGGAACGGCTGAACCTCCGTATCACGACAGGCCAGTTCGCCGACTTCACGCGCGTCGCCTGGACACCCACGCCGTGTGCCGGCCCCTCGCTGCCAGCTCACCGGAGGGTTTCGGGACGACGGCCCGAGCGGGCCGGGGTCGTGCGGAGCGGGCGTGGACGGCCACCATCGGGCCGCAGGACATCCGGTTGCGCGTCGCGCGGCTCCCGCGCGGAGGAGGTCATGTACGACCGCGTCGGCACCGTCTTTCTCATCCCCCGCCACGGCTTCACCCGTGCCCCCCACCGCGTCATCGTCCTCGACGGCGGACACCTCACCGAAGACGGCGCCCCCGACACCCTCACGGAACACAATGGCGACCCCACGCTGCCATGGGACGACCTCAGGCACACCTACAGCGACCGCCAACACCCTGACGCCAATGCCCCTGCCCGCCAACGTTCCTGACGGCCGATGCGGCGGACGGTCCGGGAAAAGGCCACAAACGACCAGGCCCTCTCACACGTGTGTCCATATATAGTGAGTGCCGTCCATAGAGCCGTACTCAGCCGCCCTTCGTGGAAGAGAGCACCGTGCAGCACTCAACGTTCTCCCCGGCACGCTTCCTGGTGGACGTCCGCACCACCGCGGAAAGCATCGGGGCGCCCTACTCGGAAGCCGCGACCCGCGCCGTACTGGACGCGTACGGACCGGCGTTCCACGAGGGAGCCGTGCTGTGGCGGGCCACCGACCGGCCGGGCGACGGCCTCAACTACCGCTTCTACGCACGTCGCCCCATGGACACCGTCACCGTGGCCAGACAGGCGGGGTTCATCGCCGCCGACCACCCGCTCGGCGACCTTGTCCAGTCCTGGAACACGCTGTACCAGGGCACCCCGGAGCAGTCGTGCGACTTCGACGCGGAACGCGGACTGACGAAAACGTGGGTGTACCTGGGCGGCACGCGGCCGTTGGACGACGTGCTCGGCGTCGCGGGCGTCCCGCCCACTCTCCGCGAACTCGGCCCCGCCTTCCACGAACTGGGGCTGGACCACGTCCGGCACGTCTGCGTGGACTACGCCCACCGGACCGTCAACCTGTACTTCCGGGCACGCGGCCCCGTCACCGAGTCCCAGTGCGACCGCTTCACCGCCCTCGCGGGCGCCACCCCGCCGCAGGGCCCTCTCCTCGACGAGATGGCGACGTTCCTCTCCCAGGGCGCGTACACGTTCTCGGTGACCGTCGCCCCCGCCGACGGTTCCGTCGAAAGAGTCGCCTTCTACGCCCTGAAACTCCCCGAAGGACGCCGCCCGACGGTCGGCGACCGCCTCAACACCTTCTTCGAGACGGCCCCCTCCCACGATCCCGAGGAGATGAACGCCGTCGCCTGGTCCTTCGGTGCCGGAGGCGGGACGTACATCAAGGCGGAGAGAAGCTACTGCGGCGACCTGGTCGCTCTCATCAAGGGATGGAACACCTTCTTCAGCCAGTCGGACACCACCGACCCGATGCTCACGCCCCGGGGCGAGCACCGATGACCCACGGGAGCGGCCGGACGGACTCCGCCTACCTGCTGGGCCATTCGCCCACTGAAACGGACCGGCTGCTGCTCCAGGCCCGTCTGTACGACCCGATCACCGAGCAGGCGCTGCGCCTCGCAGGGCTCCGCCCCGGGATGCGGGTCCTCGACGTCGGCTGTGGTGCGGGGGACGTGACGTTCGTGGCGGCCGGGATCGTCGGACCCACGGGCGCGGTCACGGGCATCGACGCGGCCGAGGAGGTGCTCGAAGTGGCACGGGCCCGCGCCGCGCGCAGACGCGCCACCGCGTCCGGCCCGGAGGACGACATCTCCTTCCGGCGCATGACGCTGCCCGACGTCACTCTCGACGAACCGGTGGACGCGGTGATCGGCCGCCTGGTCCTCGGTCACCTGCCCGACCCGGTCACCGCACTGCGCCGCCTGTCCGGGCTGGTACGCCCCGGTGGGCTCATCGCCTTCCAGGACCTCGACAACTTCCCGCTGCGGGTGGAACCTCCGACGCCGCTGGCCGGAGCGGTCCTGACGGCGATCGCCGAGGCACTGACGGTCGACGGGGCCGGCCTCGGGGCGGGCGCACGCCTCCACACCCTGTTCCAGCGAGCGGGCCTTCCCCCGGCCGGGCTCTCCGCGACGACGCCGATGGGCACAGCGGAGGACCCCACCATCGTCCCCCTCCTCGTCCAGACCTACCGGGCCCTCTCTCAGGCGCCCCTCCCCGGCAAGAACCGGGCCGGCG
>NZ_JBFALS010000031.1:0-12793 GCF_040656295.1 Streptomyces sp. NPDC049954 | reverse complement strand
AGTACGTCCAGTACTAGGGCTTCCGGCCGGCGCACCGAGAGCACGCACCGGACGCCGCTCCTTCACGGGCAAACATTGCCTGCCACGGCACTAGCTGCGGCCGGTGTGGGTGCCTGCGGCGTCGGATCAGGTGTCCGCCCCAGGTGCCCCGGTGGTGGCGGGGGTAGCCGCCATGACCGCAAGGAACTTCCGATTCCCTTTTCTGATCACGGAGTTGAGGGCGACTGTCCCCGGTCTGATCGCGTGCGAGAACCATTGACGCGGCGGTGGAGGCTGGCTAGCTTCCCGAGAGCGCTTTCCGAGTGACCTCGCGTCACGCCGTGGAGCGTCCCTGCTTCGCACGAGGTCCAGGAGCCCCATGTGCCCGCACTCTTCTCCGCCGTCACCTCGCTCCGGGCGAGGACAACGATGTCATGTGCGGTCGCCCGTCGCCCGTCGCCCGTGACCAGTCACCCGTGGACCCGTGACCCGTCACCGTGCGCCGGAGCGGAGCCGCGTCTGCGGCCGTGCTCGTGACCGGCGGTTCGGGTGCCTCGTCCCCGGCGCCACCCGCGGAGTGAGCGCACCGTGCGCCGGCCGACCGGGCGCTCTCTGCTCCTCCCCGCCCGCAACACTGTCCCCCCAGCAGTGAGGAAACCCTGATGAAGAGATACAGAGCCGCTTTCGTCGCGTTGCTGACGGCCGTACTCGGCGTGGGCGCCGCCCTGCCTGCGGCCGCCGCGGCGTCGGCGCCCTCCCCCGCGGTCTCCGCCGCGACGTCCGTCCGCTCGACGTCCGCCGCCGCGCCGGCGCCCCTGCGGCTGATGCCGCTGGGCAATTCGATCACGTGGGGTGTCGGCAGCCCGTCCGGCAACAGCTACCGGGGCTTCCTGTGGAACAAGCTGGCGGCCGAGGGGCACGACCTGGACTTCGTGGGCTCGGTACGCAACGGCCCCATGTCCGATCCGGACAACGAGGGCCACTCCGGCTGGCGCATCGACCAGATCGCCGGGATCGCCGACTCGGTCCTGGCCCGGTACCGCCCCAACGTGGTCACGCTGGAGATCGGCACCAACGACCTGAACGGGAACTACGAGGTTCCCACCGCGGCCGACCGGATGAGCGCTCTCATCGACCAGATCCTCCGGGACGCACCCGACGCCACGGTGCTGGTCGGCACGGTGATCGTCTCCACCAGCAGCACCGAGGAGGCGTACCGGCCGGCCTTCAACCAGAAGGTCGCCGACCTCGTGCAGGCCAAGCGGGCCGCCGGCGGACACGTACGGCTCGTCGACATGGGCGCCCTGAACACCGCCGACCTGTCCGACGCGCTCCACCCCAACGACAACGGGTTCAGCAAGATGGCCGACGCCTTTTACGCGGGTGTGCAGGCGGCCGACGCGGACGGCTGGATCAAGGCGCCCCTCCAGCAGGGCCGCGCGGTGCAGTCGGGGGTCGCGGGCAAGTGCCTGGACGTCAACGCCGGCAGCACCGCCAACGGGACCGCCGCGCAGATCTGGTCGTGCAACGGTTCCGACGCGCAGGTGTGGTCGGCGCGGGCGGACGGCACCCTCAGGTCGCTCGGCAAGTGCCTGGACGCCACGGGCCAGGGCACGGCCAACGGCACCAAGATCCAGATGTGGGACTGCAACGGCGGGGCCAACCAGGTCTGGCAGGTGTACAACGGCGGCTATCGCAACCCCGCCTCCGGCCGCTGCCTGGACGACCCCGCCGGCTCCACCACCGACGGCACCCAGCTGGTCCTCTGGGACTGCAACGGGACGGCCAACCAGAAGTGGACGACCCTGGCGGCCAGTTGATCCCTGCCCGGCGGGCCGGGCCCGGCCGGGCGGCACCGGGCCGCCTCGGCCGGGCCCGCTGTTCCCGCAAGGGGACGGCCTCCTGGCGGGAGGGGCTGCGGGCGTGTGCTCACCAGCCGGTGCCGAACCTCGCCATCGGCTCGATCAGTTCCTGCTCCTCATACGCGAGATGGGACAGGAGGGCGTCGGCGAGCAGGTCGAGGGTGGACACCGGCACTTCCTGGTCCGACGCCCCGCCGACGAAGCCGACGAGTTCCCGGTCCAGCCGGTCGATCACCCCCTGTATCGCGTGGTGCTCCTCGGTGAGCCGGTCGAGGACCGGTCCCAGCCGCCGGTCGTGACGGCGCAGGTACGGGAAGAGGTCCTGGTCCTCCCTGGTGTGGTGCGCGGTGGTCACCCGGCAGTACGAGGCGCAGTGGGCGCCGAGCATCCAGGCGTCCTGTCGCACACTCAACTCCCGCAGGAGGGAACGGGTTTCGCCCGGCCCGATCCGGCCCTCCACCACCTCACGGACGATCCCGCGGAGCTGATCGAGATCCGCTCGTAACCGGTCGTGTGCGGCGACGAGGTTGCGGGCCGGCTCCTGCTCGCCCGGTGTGTAGCGCCGCCCCGGCTCGGCGGGCGGTCCGCTGGGGCGCGTCGACTCGTCCCACAGACGTGTCGCGGACCGTCGCTCACCGCCGTCCGGGGAGGCTCGTACGGAGAGCACCTCACCGGAGGAGGCCGCCTCGACCGCACGGCTCCGTCTGCTCGGTCCCACACCGTCCGTCCGGACCTCGGGGGCCGGGCCGCCGCCCGTCCGGCCCGCGGCCATCGGCCCGGGACCCCGGCCCTCGCCGGCCGGAGGTGCGGCGGCCCCGGTCGTCGGGGCGCTTCCGGGCGGGGCAGGCGCGCCTCGCCGGGAAGCGGCCACCAGCTCCCGGGTGGCGGGTGCCACCTCGGCGGCGAACAGCGTCACCTCCTCCGGTTGCCGCGCCGGCAGCAGAAAGGCGCTCGTCCCGTGCTCCAGGGCCAGAGCGGCCAACTGTTCCGGCCAGGAACCCGGGGGGCCCTGCGGAAAGCCCTCCGGACCGGGCGAGAGGTTGTAGAGGCGGCGCACCGCCGCCGGCTGCCGGCCCGCCCGTACCGCCGCCTCGTCGATCAGGCGGTGCCCGGCGGCGAGACGACCCGGGGGCACGTGCGGAACGCTGGGCAACCAGCCGTCGGCCACCGAGCCGACCAGGTCCAGCATCCGGGGGCCGAGCGCCCCGAGCCAGATGCTGACGGGGTGAGCGGGGGCCGGGCCGGGCGCCGCTCCGTGGAGCCCGTAGTGCTCGCCGTCGAGATGGACCCGCGGCCCCGGAGTCCACAGTGCCCGGATGACCTCGATGGCCTCCCGCGTGGCCCGCACCGCCTCACCGGGGCTGCGGCGCGGCCCGCCGTCGGCGGCGATCGAGTCCCAGTAGGCTCCCGCGCCCAGGCCCAGCTCGACCCTGCCACCGCTGAAGAGGTCCAGGCCGGCCGCGGAGCGGGCCAGCATCGCGGGTGGACGCAAGGGCAGATTCGCCACGTTGGGGAAGACCCGCACCCGGGAGGTGGACGCGGCGATCACCGCGAGCGCCGTCCAGGCGTCCAGCAGGCCCGGCTGGTAGGGGTGGTCGGGGACGCTCACCAGGTCGAGTCCCGCCCGGTCGGCGGCCCGGGCGGGCGCCAGCACGTCCTCCCCGTGCCCGGGCGCGGGCATCAGCACCACACCGAAGAGCAGGTCGTGTCCGTAATCAGGCATGACGCCCTGCCTCCTGGTCGACGGACCGGTCACGGTGGGGGACAGGGGCGGCGGCCGCGGCCCCGGGCCACAGCGGTCCGGGACCGGCGAGCGCCGCCAGGGCGGCGAGGCCCAGTGCGATCGCCGACATCACGAACGCCGTGGTGAAGCCGGACTCGGCGGGGAACGACGTGCCGGGAACGGTTTTTGAGGCCACCACGGAAGCGGCGATCTGGGCGCCGAGTGATCCGCCGACCGTGCGCATGATCGTGTTGATGCCGGTGGCCTCGCCGGTCCGGCTGCCGTCCACCGCGCTCACCACGAGGTTGGCCAGCGCCGCGAAGGCGAAGCCCACGCCGACGCCGAGTACCGCGGAACCGGCGTACATCGCCCACTCGGTGTCGTGCGCCGCCGCGTAGACGACGAAACCGAGGACACCGATCAGACAGGCCAGCACCAACGGGAGTTTCCAGCCGACCGCCGCGCCCATCCGGCCCGCCAGCGGGCCGGCGACGAGCATGGTGGCCGCCATCGGAACCATGAACAGACCGGACGCGGTGACGGAGGCGCCGAAGCCGTAGCCCGCCCTGGACGGGGTCTGGGCGAGCAGCGGCACGAGAGTGAAGGCGCCGTACATGCCGAAACCGACGACGAGGGCCGTGAGGTGACTGCTCAGCATCGCGGGCCGCCGCAACAGCTCGATGTCGACGAGCGGGGCGCGCACCCTCTTCTCGGCGTAGGCGAACACCACGAGCAGCGCCGTGGCGGCGAGGAAGAGGCCGATGGTCCGGCCGGAGGACCAGCCCCAGGACTGGCCCTGACCGATCGCCACGAGCAGAGCCGTGATACCCGCGCTGAGCAGCACCGCGCCCACCCAGTCGACGCGGCCCGGGGAGCGCACCGAGGACTCCCGCACGAACGCGGCGACAGCGGCGATGCCCGCGAGGATGACGATCAGCCCGATCCAGAAGATCCAGTGCCAGTTCAGCGCGTCGACGACGGGGCCGGGGACGACGAGCCCGACACCGAAACCGATCCCGAAGGTGGAGGAGATCAGGCCGATGGCCACCGGCACCCGCTCGCGCGGGAACTGGTCGCGCACGATGCCGAAGGCCAGCGGGAAGGCGGCCGAGCCCACGCCCTGGACGGCGCGGGCGGCGATCAGCAGGGCGAGGGAGCCGGACAGCGCGGCCAGCAACGTGCCCACCGCGAACACGGCGAGACTCGCGATCAGGACCCGGCGTTTGCCGAACATGTCCCCGACCCGGCCCAGCAGCGCCGTGGCCACCGAGGAGGTGAGGAGGAAGGAGCTGAGCACCCAGGACACGCTGGTGGGGGAGGCGTCGAACTCGCGCCGCAGGTCGGGAAGGGCCGGTACCACCATCGTCTGCATCAGGGAGAAGGACAGGACGGCGAGAAGCAGGGCCGCGAAGGGGGCGGCGACACCACGCTCCCCGTCGCCCGCCCGAGCCCCGGCCCGGTGAGTGAACACGTCGGTCATCAATCGGTCCTCCGGAGTGCGGGCGAAGCCGTCCGCGGCGTGCGGACTGGGCGCCAAGGTAAGGTCATGGCGTAATCATTACATGACGTCACCCTTACGTCCAGGTACTACTTTCCGGGTAGCATGGCCGCATGAGTAAAACCCCTGAGAGCGCGCCCGGCCGACCCGCTACCGAGACGGACGGGGTGATCGGGGCGGACGCCGAAGCGGCGTCACGGCCACCGGGGCTGCTGGCGCTGCCCTCGTACCTCGCCAGTCATGTGGCGCGCATCGGCCACGACGCCCTGGTGGCGGCGGTGGGTCAGCACGGGCTGCGGTTGCCGCACTTCGCCACCCTGACCGCGCTCGCCGACTTCGGCCCGCTGCCGCAGCACGTACTCGCGGAGCGTCTGGGATTCCAGCGCAGCCACCTCGGCGGCTACCTCGACGTCATCGAGGAGCGCGGACTCGTCCACCGTGCCCGGGACCGCAACGACCGGCGGCGTCAGGTGGTCGGGCTCACCGACGAAGGGGCGCGGCTCCAGCTCCGCCTGCGCACCGTGGCGGAGGAGTCGCAAGAGGTCTTTCTCGCCTCACTCACCCCGGCGGAACGGGAGACCCTCACGGCGCTGCTGCGGCGCCTTCTGGACGCCGACGACCGGGCTCGCGGCTGACCGCGTATCAGGCTCCGCATTCCCCGGGGGATGACGGCGCCGGGCCGCCGGCTCCGGTCCGGCGCCGAACCCCCGCCGTGGACCGCCCTGCTTTCCGGGCGCGGAACCGCCCGGGCCGCCGCCGTGTCGAGCCCACGCGGGACGTTCTCCCTCCCGCGAGGCCCGGTGGCCGAAGGTACTTCCCTCAGGCGCACGACTCCGGCCCCCGTAGGCACACGTGTGTGAGATTCGGTGAGGGCATGTGTGCGCGCCCGGCTGCGTTGACCGGTCATTCCCCGCCTGGCACGCCCGGGGAGCCGGGCGGCGGCCTCTTCGCTTCCCGGACAGGACACCCCGGGAGGAGGTGCGTCACAAATGCGGCAGTTTTCCGGCACACCCCACTGTCTAGTGTTCCGGCTGCGGAGGCGCTTTTGGCCTTCGTTCGACGCATGACAGAGGATCAGGATGGCGCTGAAGACCATGACCACGTCTCCCACGCCCGTTCGCCGTCGCCCCGACCTCCTGGGTGTGATGATCGACGAACATCGGGACGGACTCGTCGCCTACGCCGAGAAGATGCTGGGCGACCACCAACTCGCCGAGGACGTCGTCCAGGAGGCGTTCATCCGCGCCTGGCGCAATATGGACCGCCTGGTCGGCATGGAGGGCTCGGTTCGGGGGTGGCTCTTCACCGTGACCCGGCACCTCGTCATCGACTGGGTGCGCAAACCGCAGGCACGCAGGGAGGTCGTGGGCGGCGCCTACAGTGATCCGCCGGCCCGCGGCAACGGCTTCGACACCGTGGAGGACGCGCTCGTGGCCGCCCCGCTGCTGCGTCCCCTCTCACCCGAACACCGCGCCGTACTCGTCCACATCTACCTGTGCGACCGGACGATCAAGGAGACGGCGAACCGGCTCGGCGTGCCGGCCGGTACTGTGAAGTCCCGGCACCACCACGCCCTGCGCAAGCTGCGCGCGGCTCTCGCCCCGGGCTCGACGGGGCGGGACGCGGCACGGGCCGCCGCGGCGAGCGGACCCACGTACGTGGTCGCGCTGTGACACCCAACCGGATCACCCGAGCCGTGGAGGACACAGTCAATCGCCGGACGGGGCGGTACGCGTATGTCGTCACGCGTGTGCGGGCTGCCGTACTCGTCGGCCCCGGAGCCGACCGCGGTGCCGGAGCCCGCGCAGCTGCCTGTGGCGGGTGGCCGGCCACTCCCCGGGCCGGCCACTCCCCGGGCCGGCCACTCCCCGGGCCGGCCGGGAAAGGACGGATCATGACCGGACACATGAAGAACGGCGACAAGGGCGCCCCGATCGGGCGGCGGGCGATGCTCTCGGTGCTCGCCGCGGGCGCCGCAGGTCTCGCCGGGGCGCCGTATCTCCAGCGGGGCTGGGAGAAGTTCCTCGGCGCCGCCTCCCAGGCCGACCCGACCGGGGTGACCGGGCTGCTGCCCAACCCCGGCGGCTTCCGCTACTACTCCGTCGTGGGCTCGGTGCCGCGCAAGGACGACACCACGTACGCGCTGAAGATCAGCGGCCTGGTCGACCGGCCCGGCACGTACTCCCTGCCGGAGTTGCGGCAGCTTCCGCAGACCCGGGTCGTGCACGACGTGCTGTGCACGGACGGCTGGCGCGTGGAGAAGACCCCCTTCGAAGGGGTACGGCTCGCCGACCTGCTCGACGCGGCCGGAGTGCGCGAGCAGGGCAGGGCAGTGCGCTTCACGTGCTTCGACGGCGCCTACAGCGAGAGCCTGACGCTCGATCAGGCGCGCCGCCACGACGTGCTCGTCGCCCTGCGGATGCAGGACGGACCGATCACCCACGAGCACGGCGGACCGGTTCGGCTCTACGTGGCGCCGATGTACTTCTACAAGTCCGCCAAGTGGCTGTCCGGCATCGAGGTCACCGACAGGGTGATCCCCGGATTCTGGGAGGAGCGAGGGTATGCCATCGACGGCTGGCTCGACGGGGAGGACCGGCGAGCGGGCAGCTCGAAGGCCTGAACGGGACGGCACACTGAGCCGGTTCAGCCGCGCCGAACGGCTGGTCCACCGCACCACCGGGTACCTCATGCTGCTGTGCCTGGTGACGGCCGCCTGCCTGTACGTGGCCCCGCTCGCGCAGGCGGTCGGGCGCCGCCACCTGATGGTCACGGTGCACGAGTGGTCGGGCCTCCTGCTGCCCGCGCCCGTCCTGCTGGGCCTGCTCTCCCCGGCCTTCCGTGCCGACCTGCGCCGGCTCAACCGCTTCGCGCCGTACGACAAGCAGTGGCTGCGCGCGGTACGGCGCCGGGTGCGCGCCCCGCGCGAGCGGCCGGCCGGGAAGTTCAACGCCGGACAGAAGCTCTACGCGGGTGGCATCGCGGGAGCCGTCCTGGTCATGCTCGGCACAGGGCTGCTCATGTGGTTCACCGGCCTGCTCCCGTTCCTCTCCCGCACCAGCGCCATCTTCGTGCACGACGTCCTGGCCTGGGGCGTCGCCCTCGTCCTGATCGGGCACCTGCGCAGGGCCCACGCGGACCCGGAGGCGCGGCTCGGGATGCGGACCGGCAGGGTGGGCCGGCCCTGGGCGGCGAGGGAGCACTCCGAGTGGGTCAAGGAGCTGCGTGCGGAGCGCGAGGAGGCGGACGACTGACTTCCGTTTCCCCGCTCCCGTCAGCGCCCTTCGGCGTTGAGGCCACCGTTCAGCTCGGCGGGTACGGCGTGGAGCGCAGCAGCTTCGCCAGGTGGACGGCGTTGCCCGCCAGCGTTCTGGTGGTCGAGGCCACCGATTCCGGGGTCTCGTCCAGGTCCTTGTAGTCGGTGCCGTGCTGGGCCTCGCCCACCCAGTACGTCACCGCGCCGGGGGCGAGGGAGAAGCCGAGGTCGTTGAGGCCCTGGAAGGCATCCGCGCTCACCTTGTGCCCGCCGTCCTCGTTCCCCACGACCGCGACGGCGGCGACCTTGCCGTACGTGAGCAGCCGGCCCTGCTCGTCGCTCTCCGACAGCTCGGCGTCCAGGCGTTCCAGGACGCGCTGGCACAGGCTGGAGGGGTGTCCGAGCCAGATCGGGGTCGCCAGCAGCAGGATGTCGGCCGCCAGCATCTTCTCCCGGAGGGCGGGCCAGTCGTCGCCCTGCCCCATGTCGACCGCGACCCCCGGCCGGACATCGTGGTCGGCGACGCGTACGGTTTCCGTCTCCACCCCCAGACGGCCCAGCTCCGCCATGACCTGGTCGGCGAGCAGCTGGCTGCTGGAGGGTTGCGGGGAAGGGGCGAGAGTGCAGACGAAGGCGAGAGCACGCATGGCGTCAGTCCTCAGGTCGTGGGGACCGCGGGAGACCGCGCACGGCTTCGCGCTCCCCGGCGGCATACGCTCCGCGATCTTGACGCCGATACCCGCCGCCGCCCCCGAGGCGGTCCTCGACGCGCGGGGGGAGTACCCGTACGGGAGAAGACCGGGTCGCTGTCTTTCGCTGAGCGTCCGCCCGGTCGTCGTCGACGACGGATCGCGCTACCGGTTCCGCCGGACTCCGCACACCGGGGTGCCCCGCCGCCTTGTCCGGCGAGGGGCGCCGTCCCTCCTGACCGGAGCGGGACCGCGCCGTTCCCGCACGCTGCGGAGCCGTGGCAGAGCGGCCCAGGGCGACCGGTGGGCGCGAGGCCCCGCGCACGCCGACCGGTGGGATTCGGCCGGGCCTGCCCCGCCCCGTCCACGAGTTCGAATCCCGCCGGCACCGCAGCCGGCCGGCACCGCACTCCTGCCCCGCGCCCGGTGCTCAACGCAGGCTGTCCGCCTCCAGGATCGCCGCGACGAACGCGTCGGGTCGTTGCTGGGGCAGGTTGTGGCCGGCGTCCGCGACGACGTGGTGGCGGCGCGGGCCGGTGAAGTGGGCCGCCGAGGAACTGCCGTCGGTCCACGGGGTGACACCGTCCGCCTTTCCGTCGAGGGTCACGGTGGGCACCGGGACGGGCGGTTGCCTCAAAAGTCGCGCCTCCAGGTCCGCGTAGCGCGGGTCGCCCGCCGCCGCGCCCAGCCGGTGACGGTAGCCGTGGATCACGACGTCGACGTAGTCCGGGTTGGTCCACAGCGCCGCGGCCCGGTCGAGGTCCGCCTCGGTGAACTCCCACTCCGGGGAGTTGCGGCGCCACACGACACGCGCCAGTTCCCTGGGGTCTTGTGCGAGCCCCCTGCGGCCGCGCTCGGTGAGGAAGTAGAAGAAGTACCAGTAGCCGGACTCGACGGAGGGCGCCAGGGGTTCCTGGGCCACGGCGAGATTCTGGATCAGGTAGCTGTTCACCGAGACCAGCCCCAGGCACCGCTCAGGCCACAGCGCCGCGGCGACGTTCGCCGCGCGCCCGCCCCAGTCGTAGCCGGCGAACAGGGCCCGCCCTACGGACAGCGCGTCCAGCAGGGCGAGATGGTCGGCGCCGAGCGCGGCCTGCTGGCCGGAGCGGAAGGTCCCGGGGCGCCGGAAGACCGTCTCCCCGTGTCCGCGCAGATAAGGGACGAGACAGCGGTAGCCGCGCCGGGCGAGCGCCGGGGCGACTTCGGCGTAGGACCCGACCGGGTCGAAGGGCCAGCCGTGCGAGAGCACCACGGGGGTGCCGTCGGCGGGCCCCAGATCGTGGTAGGCGAGGTCCAGCACCTCGGTCCGGACATGCCGCACGGGGCCGAGCCCACCTCTCCCGACGCGCGAGTCGGCGGCGGGACGGGCGGCGGGGGGCGCGGCGGCGTGCGCGGTCGTGACAGGGGCGAGGGCGCCCGAGGCCACCGTCGCCGCCGCCTGGGTGAGTCTCCGTCTGCTGATCATGTCGGTGTCTCGTCTCCGCTACCGGGCCGGTGCCGGCCCTTCGGGGTACGGTCGCCCCCGCGCAAAGGGGGGAAGCGCGGGGGCGACCGGCCCTCCCGCCGACGAGCCAGCCAGTTCGTCCCGGCGGCGGGAGCTTTCATCAGGGAAACGGGTGGGAGCGTGCGCGAGGTTCACCGCCGGTCGTCGTCGCCCCGGTACGCGGCCTGATCGCCCCGGGGCCGTGCGCCAGGCCCCGGGGGAGAGACGGCCGCTCAGAGGTGGTCCGCTTCCACCACGGCTCGGGCGAACTCGCTGGGCGCCTCCTGCGGCAGGTTGTGACCGACGCCCCGGAGCGTGTGGTGCCGGTAGGGGCCCGTGAAGAACCGCCGGTACGAGGCACCGTCGTCCGGCGCGGTGAACGGGTCGAGTTCGGCGTCCAGGGTCACGGTGGGCACGGAGACGGCCGGCCCGGCGTCCAAGGCCCTCTCGTAACGGTCGTACGCGCGTTCACCCGGTGCGAGACTCAGTCGCCAACGGTAGTTGTGGATCACGACGGCCGCGTAGTCCGGGTTCTCGAAGGCGGCGGCCGTCCGCTGGAAGGTGGCGTCGTCGAAGGCCCAGGTGGGGGAGACCTGTGTCCAGACCAGACGGCACAGTTCGGGCCGCTTGTCCTTGTCCTCCATGGCCTTCTTGCCGCGATCGGTCGCGAAGTAGTACTGGTACCACCAGGTGTGCTCGGCCGCCGGCGCCAGCGGATCACGCTGCATCCCGAGGTTGGTGACGAGGTAACCGCTGACCGACACCAGCGCCTTGACGCGCTCGGGCCACAGCGCCGCGATGATGTCGGCGGTGCGCGATCCCCAGTCGAATCCGGCGAGTACGGCCCGGTCGATCCTGAGCGCGTCCATCAGGGCGATGATGTCGAGGGCGACCGCGGACTGCTGGGCGTTGCGAAAGGTGTGACGGGACAGGAACCGGGTCGATCCGTGGCCGCGCAGGAAGGGGACGATCACCCGGTAGCCCTGCGCCGCCAGCAACGGTGCGACGTCCACGTAACTGTGGATGTCGTACGGCCAGCCGTGCAGACAGATGACGACCGGGCCGCGGGCGGGGCCCAGCTCGGCGTAACCGACGTTCAGCAGACCGGCCTTCACCTGCTTCAGCGCGGGGAAGGACGTGTGGGTCCCCGGCCGGACGGTCGGCACGACCGGCGCCCCGGCTGGGCCACGCGCCTCGCCGGAGGCGGACGCGAGCCCCTGGAGGCCGGTCAGGGAAGTGGCGGCGGCGCCTGTGCCAACGCCCAGAGCCCTGCCGAAAGTACGCCTGTCGATCATGTGGAAGCCTCCGTGTGCGGGGCCGCCCTCCTGACGCGTGGCCGGGGCGGACACTGTGGGCGGGTGCGGGGCGGACGGGAGTGCGTGAGGTGTGCGTCGGGCGGTTGCGGGCCGTGCGAGGACGACTCTGGCACAGTATTCGTCACCGGTCAAGAAGGTGACGTGCGTGGCGCGCGTCCCTGTCCGCCGCTGGGGCCGACAACTGCCCGAAGCCGGTAGGTGTGTGTGCGTGGAGGGAGCTGACGGCGGGGCCATGCGGGTGTGACCTCACGATGCTCTGGTGTGTCTCGGTCGCGACATGGTTACGTGCACTCGGAAACGAGCACTGTTACTCACATGTGTGAACCACGGGTTCCACGGAGGCCGTGTTTCCTTCAGTGACAGGCAGTCAAGCACCTCACCCTTCACCGAGAAGAGACCATGATGAACCGCCGTACCCTCCTCCGCTCCAGCGGTCTCGCCGCGGCCGTCCTCGGCGGCGGTGCCCTGACACCCGTCGTCGCCGAGGCGACCGACCCCTTCCTCGGCCGGCCCGGGACGGGACATCTGCCGGTGGCGCCGGAAGACCCGACGGAGCCGGTGGACCCCGGTGATCCCACCGCCGGCGTCATCCGCACCGAGCTGCAACGACACCCCTCTCCCGCCAAGGGCTGGCTCACGGTCCAGACGCTCGTGCAGATCCCCCGGCACAAGCAGTCGGGACGGCACAGTCACCCCGGCGTCGAGATCGGGTACATCGCCCGGGGCGACGTCCTGATGGAGTTCGACGAGGGGCCCTCCCTGCGGCTGCGCACCGGAGATCCCTTCTTCATCCCGACCGGCGCGATCCACAACGCGCTCAACGTCGGCAGGGAGACGACGATGATGCTGTCCAGCTATGTGATCGACGAGACCAAACCGTTGGTGACCACCTACTAGTAGGGCCTGGTCAGGTCGGTTGTAGGTGAGCGTGTCCTTTTGGGTGGTGTTGCGTTGAGGGGGTGTGACTCCGGACGAGATTGCTGCTGT
>NZ_JBFALS010000030.1:0-17172 GCF_040656295.1 Streptomyces sp. NPDC049954 | reverse complement strand
CGCTGCTGCGAAGGACCGTTCGGCGCCGTCAGACCATTACTCGCACCGTCCTGATTGACCGCCGAACCCCGCACCACCGCCAACACCCGATGCCCGTTGCGCCGCGCGTCCGACAACCGCTCCAGCAGCAGGACTCCGATGCCCTCGGCGAGTCCCATGCCGTCCGCAGCATCCGCGAAAGGCTTGCAGCGCCCGTCCAGAGCCAGGCCACGCTGACGACTGAAGCCGATGAACGCACTGGGGTTGGGCATGACGGCCACGCCGCCCGCGAGGGCGAGGGAGCACTCGCCCTGGCGCAGCGCACGAGCCGCCAGGTGCAGCGCGACCAACGAGGACGAACACGCCGTGTCCACCGTCACCGCGGGGCCTTCGAAACCGAAGGAGTAGGCGACGCGGCCGGACACGACGCTGGCCGCGTTGCCCGTCATCAGATGGCCCTCGGAGCCCTCGGGCGCCTCGTGCACCCGGGGGCCGTACTCCTGGTAGTTGGAGCCGATGAAGACGCCGGTCCGGCTGCCGCGCAGGCTCGTCGCGGGCAGACCGGCGCGTTCGAGCGCCTCCCAGGAGGTCTCCAGGAGCAGCCGCTGCTGCGGGTCCATCGCCGCCGCCTCACGGGGCGAGATCCCGAAGAACGCCGGGTCGAACGCGGCGGCGTCGTAGAGGAAGCCGCCTTCACGCACGTAGGTCTTGCCCGGGGCGTCGGGGTCGGGGTCGTAAATGCCCTCGATGTCCCAGCCGCGGTCGGTCGGCAGGCCGCCGATCGCGTCCCCGTCGGACATGATCAACTGCCACAGCTCCTCCGGCGAGGTCACCCCGCCCGGGTAGCGGCAGCTCATCGCGACGATCGCGACGGGTTCGTCGTCGGACGCCCCGGTGGTGGGCGCCGTCGTCACCGGGCCGGGCAGGGGGGCGACGGCCCCGGCGCCGGCGGAGCCCGGGGTCCCGAGGAGCCGTTCCTCGATGTACCCGCTCAGTACGGCGCTGCTGGGGTAGTCGAAGACGAGGGTGGCGGGCAGCCGCAGGCCCGTGGCCGTGTTCAGCCGGTTCCGCAGCTCCACCGCCGTCAACGAGTCGAACCCGAGGTCCTTGAAGGCGCGCTCCGCGTCGACCGAGTCGGGGGTGTCGTGCCCGAGGACGGCCGCCACCTGCTCGTGGACGAGGCCGAGGACGGCGGGGCTGCGCTCGCCGGGTGTCAGGCCCGCCAGCCGCTGCCGCAGGGAGGCGGACGCGTCGTCCGGCGTGCCCGTGGGCGTTCCGGTGCCGGTGGCGCTCTCCTCCTGGATACGCCGTGCCGCCGGCAACTCCTCCAGCAGGGGGCTGGGACGCGCGGAGGTGAAGACGGGGAGGAAGCTCTCCCAGTCGATGTCGGCGATCGCCAGGTGCGTCTGGTCGTGGTCGAGCGTCTGCTGCAGTGCGGCGATGCCGAGGTCGGGGTCCATGAAGCGCAGTCCGCGGCGGCGCAGCTGGTCCAGGTCGAGAGCTTCGGGAACGTTGTCGCCGACGGCGTCCCACACGCCCCAGGCCACCGACGTGGCCGGCAGACCGTTCGCCCGTCGCTGTTCGGCGAGGGCGTCCAGGTAGGCGTTCGCCGCCGCGTACGCGCCGTGGTCACCGACGCCCCACACGGCGGAGACGGACGAGAAAAGCACGAACGCGTCGAGCGGGGTGTCCCGCAGGAGGGCGTCCAGGTGCGCCGCTCCGGCCGCCTTGGCGTTCATGACGTCGGCGAACTCCGCCACGGTCGTCTCGGACAGCGCGGCGAGATCGATGTGGGCGGCGCCGTGGATGACGGCGCTGAGGGGAAGGTCCTCGGGTACGTCGGCCAGGAGGCGCGACAGCGCCTCGCGATCCGTGACGTCACAGGCGGTGACCGTGACCCGGGTGCCCTGCGCGCCCAGTTCGGCGACCAGGGCGTCGGCACCGGGCGCGGCGGGGCCCCTGCGGCTGGTCAGGATCAGGTGCTGGGCGCCGTTGCGGGACAGCCAGCGGGCGAGATGGGTACCCAGCGCTCCGGTGCCGCCGGTGACGAGAACGGTGCCCCGGGGCTTCCATGTGCGGCGCGGACGGGTCTCCCCCAGCGGCGCGGGCTCCAGCCGGCGCAGCAGGGTCCCGGAGGCCCGGACCGCCACCTGGTCCTCCCCTCCGGTGTCCGTGAGCACTCCGGCGAGCCGGGACCGCGCCCGCCCGTCCATGTTCTGCGGCAGGTCGACCAGGCCGCCCCAGCTGTCCGGGTACTCCAGCGCGGCCACACGGCCCACACCCCACACCGCCGCCTGTGCCGGGCTGAGGAGCGGGTCGGCGCTCCCGGTCGACACCGCGCCCCGCGTCGCGCACCACAGCGGGGCCCGCGTCCCGGTCTCGCCGAGAACCTGCGTCAGGGTGAGACTGAGCGCCAGCCCGGTGGTGACGACGGGGTGTCCGGGGTACGGGGTCTCGTCCAGTGCCAGCAGCGAGAGCACACCTGCCGGGTCGTGTCCCGCGGTGATGTCGCCCAGGCGACGCGACAGTCCGGCTCGGGCCTCCTGGCCGTCCTCCGCGTCCAGTTCGAGGGTCACGACGTGCGCGCCGTGCTCTTCGAGCGCCTGCCGCGCCCCGACGATCAGCGGGTCGTCGCCATGACCGGACGGTACGACGACGAGCCACGTGCCGGTCAGTGAGACACGCGTCGCCGTGCCGGCCGACGGACGCCACACCGCGCGGTAGCGCCACGCGTCCACCGTCGACTCGGAGCGACGCTGCCGACGCCACTGCGCGAGGGCGGGCAGGACGGCGCCCAAGGAGTCCTGCTGCTCCGCCGACTCGACGTGCAGCGTGGCGGCCAGCGCTTCGTGATCCTCGCGCTCGACCGCGTCCCAGAAGATCGCGTCCTGGCGGTCGTCAGCGGCCATGCCCTGGCCGAGGTGCCCCGCCTTGACGCTCTCCAGCCAGTAGCGCTGGTGCTGGAAGGCGTACGTGGGCAGCTCGACGCGGCGCGCACCCGTCCCCTCGAACACGGTGGCCCAGTCCACGGCCGCGCCCCCGACGAAAGCCTCGGCGGCCGAGATGAGGAAGCGCTCCACGCCGCCCTCACCCCGCCGCAGAGAACCCACCGCCGTTACCGCGACCTCATGCGCCTCGGCGGTCTGCTCGACCCCCATCGTCAACACCGGATGGGCACTGGACTCCACGAACAACCGGAAACCATCAGCCAGCAGCGCGTCCACCGTCTCCGCGAAACGCACCGTCTGCCGCAGATTGCGATACCAGTAGCCCGCATCCAGACCTGACGTGTCCAGCACTCCGCCGGTCACCGTGGAATAGAACGGTACGGACGCCGAACGCGGCGCGACACCCGCCAACTCCCGCGCAAGGACGGCCTCGATCTCCTCCACGTGCGCGCAGTGCGAGGCGTAGTCCACCGCCACCCGCCGCGCCCTGATCCCGTCCGCCTCACAGACGGACAGCAACTCGTCCAGGGCATCCGCGTCACCCGACACCACCACCATGCCAGGGCCGTTCACCGCAGCCAGCGAGACCCGGCCCTCCCACCGGGCGAGCAGGTCACCGATCACGTCCTCACCCAGCGAGACCGACACCATGCCGCCACGCCCGGACAGGACCTTGAGCGCCTTGCTCCGCAGCGCCACCACCCGCGCCCCGTCCTCCAACGACAGAGCACCCGCCACACACGCAGCCGCGATCTCACCCTGCGAGTGACCCACCACCGCAGCCGGCACCACACCCACCGACCGCCACACCTCGGCCAACGACACCATCACAGCCCACAACACCGGCTGCACCACATCCACCTGACCCAGCCAGGCATCATCACCAGAGGCATCACGCAGAATCTCGGTCAACGACCAGTCCACGAACGGAACCAACGCCGCACCACACTCCGCCACCCGAGCAGCGAACACCGCGGACGAATCCAGCAACCCCGCCGCCATACCCAGCCACTGCGAACCCTGACCCGGGAACACGAAGACGGTCCCCGTACCACGACGGACGACGCCGTCGACGAGGCCCGGCGTGCCTCGTCCCGCGGCGTACGACTCCAGTTCCCGGATCGCTCCCGTCCGGTCGGGGGCCAACACGACCGCGCGATGGTCGAAGGCGGAACGTGTGGTGGCGAGCGAGAGGCCGGTGTCACCACCGGTCAGCTCGGGGTGGGCCGCCAGGTGCTCCAGCAGGCGGCCGGCCTGGGCGCGCAGCGCCGTCGCCGACTTGGCGGACATGACCCAGGGGACGACCGGCAGGGCCGTCGGCGCCGTGCGGGCCGGGGTCTGCGTGTCCTGGTCCGAGGCGGGGGCGGCAAAGGTCGCGGGAGCGGTGGTGGCCTGCGCGGCGGGCGCGGGCGAGGCGTCCGCCGCCTGGTCCTCGTCCTGCTCGGTGGGGGCCTCTTCGAGGACGGCGTGGGCGTTGGTTCCGCTGATGCCGAAGGAGGACACACCGGCACGGCGCGGTTCCTCGCCTCCGGGCCAGGGGGTCGTCTCCGTGAGGAGCCGTACGGAACCGGTCGACCAGTCCACGTGGGGGGAGGGCTCGTCGACGTGCAGGGTGCGCGGCAGTACGCCGTGCCGCATCGCCAGCACCATCTTCATGATGCCGGCCACGCCGGCCGCGGCCTGGGTGTGCCCGATGTTGGACTTCACCGAACCGAGCAGCAGGGGTGCGTCGGCGGGGCGTTCGCGCCCGTAGGTCGCGAGCAGCGCCTGGGCCTCGATGGGGTCGCCCAGCTTCGTCCCGGTGCCGTGCGCCTCCACGGCGGCGATCTGGCCCGCGGTGAGGCCGGCGTCCGCGAGGGCGGCACGGATGACGCGCTGCTGGGCGGGGCCGTTGGGCGCGGACAGTCCACTGCTCGCGCCGTCCTGGTTGACGGCGGTGCCGCGTACGACGGCGAGTACCGGGTGGCCGTTGCGCCGGGCGTCGGAGAGGCGCTCCAGGAGGAGCATGCCGGCTCCCTCGGCCGGGCCGAAGCCGTCCGCCCCGGCCGCGAAGGGCTTGCAGCGGCCGTCGGGGGCGAGGCCGCGCTGACGGCTGAAGCCGATGAAGGTGCCGGGGGTGGCCATGACGGTGACGCCACCGGCGAGGGCGAGGCCGCACTCGCCGCGGCGCAGGGCCTGGGTGGCCAGGTGGAGCGCCACCAGCGAGGACGAGCACGCGGTGTCCACGGTGACCGCGGGGCCTTCCAGGCCCAGGCTGTAGGCGACGCGTCCGGAGACGACGCTGATGGCGCTGCCGGTGACCAGATGGCCCTCGACGCCGTCGGTGGCCTCGTGGACCCTGGGCCCGTAGTCGGGTGCGACGGCTCCGGCGAAGACGCCGGACTGGCTGCCGCGCAGGGAGGCCGGGTCGATGCCGGCGCGCTCGATGGCCTCCCAGGCGGTCTCCAGGAGCAGGCGCTGCTGGGGGTCCATGGCGACGGCCTCGCGCGGCGAGATGCCGAAGAAGTCGGCGTCGAAGTCGCCGGCCTCGTGGAGGAAACCGCCCTCGCGGGCGTAGGTGGTGCCCGGCTGGTCGGGGTCGGGGTCGTACACGGCGCCGGTGTCCCATCCACGGTCCGCCGGGAAGGGCGTGATGGCGTCCTCCTCGCCGTGGACCAGGCGCCAGAAGTCCTCGGGGGTGCCCGCGCCGCCGGGGAAGCGGCAGCCCATCCCGACGATCGCGATCGGCTCGTGAGCCGCCGCCTCGACCTCCTGCAGGCGGTTGCGGGTCTGGTGCAGATCGGCCGTGACCCGCCGGAGGTAACCGAGGAGCTTTTCTTGTTCCGACATCAGGACCTCACGAACTGGGGAAGCTGGGCGTGCGGCGGGCAGGAGGGGAAGGACCTCGGCGACCGCGTGACAGGGCGTGCGGTCGGGTGGGCGGGAGGGCTCACGGCGGAGGTCTCGGAGGGGCACTCCGAGGGGTGCGCGGGTGGCTTCGTCAAGGGGATCAAGCGGAACCGGAATCCTCCGACGGGCCGAACTCCTGGTCGATGAAGGCGAAGAGTTCGTCCGCCTCCGCCGTGTCCAGGTGGTCGGCGACCTTGGCGGGGGTGTCGGCCGCGTCCGGTCCGTTCTCGGCCCGGTCCCCGCCCCACGCGGACACGGCGGCCAGGAGTCTGTTCAGCCGCGTGGCGACGAGGTCACGCGCTTGGGGACCGGAATTCGGGCCGGCCTCGCGCAACGCGGTCTCCAGCCGGTCGAGTTCGGTGGCGAGGGTGTCCGCGCCGCCGGGCCCGGGGGCGGGCGCGATCTCGTCGCCGAGGTGTGCGGCGAGCGCCTCGGGGGTCGGGTAGTCGAAGATCAGGGTGGCCGGCAGCCGTAGCCCCGTGGCCGCGTTGAGCCGGTTTCTGAGTTCGACGGCGGTGAGGGAGTCGAAGCCGAGTTCGAGGAAGCCCCGGTCGGTCGCTATGGACACCGCCGCCCCGTGTCCGAGGACGGTGGCGGCGTGGTCCTGGACCAGCCGGACCAGCGTCCTGCTGCGCTCCGCCTCGCCGAGTCCCGAGAGCGTGCGGGACAGGGACGGTTCCTGCTGCTCTCGTGGTGCCTGGGCGAGCGCCCGCCGTACCGGTGCCGGACGCCGTACGAGGCTCCGCAGCATGGCCGGCGGCGGCGTGGCACCCTGCGCCGCCCGTGCGGCCGGCGTGTCGGTGTCGAACCGTGCCGGTACGACGACGGGTTCGGCCAGGCCGCCCGCGGCGTCGAGCAGTTCCAGCCCCTCCCGGGAACTGAAGGGGAGCAGGCCGCCGCGTGTCATCCGGGACAGGTCCGTCTCGTTCAGGTGGCCGGTCATGCCGGTGCTCTCGCCCCACAGCCCCCAGGCGAGCGAGGTCGCCGGCAGGCCGAGGGCCCCGCGGTGCTGCGCCAGGGCGTCCAGGAAGGTGTTGGCCGCGGCGTAGTTGGCCTGGCCCGCGGAGCCCAGGACGCCCGCGGTGGAGGAGAACAGGGCGAACAGGGTCACGTCGAAGCGGCGCGTCAGCTCGTGCAGGTGCCACGCCGCGTCCGCCTTGGCGCGCAGTACGGCGTCGATCCGCTGCGGGGTCAGGGACGTCAGCGTCGCGTCGTCCAGGACGCCCGCGGCATGGACGACCCCGGTGAGTCCGCCGCCGTCCGGCAGGTCGGAGAGCAGGGCCGAGACCGCCTCACGGTCGGCGACGTCGCATGCCAGGACCCGGACCGACGCGCCGAGGGAGGTCAGCTCCTCCTGGAGTCGCGGCATCCCCTCGGCATCCGGCCCGCGGCGGCTCACCAGCAGCAGCCTGCGCATCCCGTGCTCCTCGACGAGATGCCGTGCGACGAGGCGTCCCAGGACACCTCCCGCGCCGGTGATCAGTACGGTGCCGTCCGGGTCCGGTGCGGCCGGGACGCTGAGTACCAGCTTGCCCACGTGGCGGGCCTGGCTCATGAAGCGGAAGGCTTCGGGCGCCCTGCGCACGTCCCACACCCGGGCCGGGAGAGGGTGCAGCCGGCCTTGCGCGAAGAGATCGACGACCTCCGCGAGCATCTCGCCGATCCGTTCGGAACCCGCCTCTCCGAGGTCGAAGGCCCGGTACTCCACACCCGGGTGGTCCGCGGCGATCGCGGCGGGGTCGCGTAGGTCCGTCTTACCCATCTCGACGAAGCGTCCACCGCGGTGCAGCACCCGTAGTGAGGCGTCGACGAACTCCCCGGCCAGGGAGTTGAGGACGACGTCCACTCCGGTTCCGCCCGCCGCCTCGCCGAACCGCCGCTCGAACTCCGTGGTCCGCGAGGACGCGAGGTGCGCCTCGTCGACACCCAGGGCCCGCACGGTGTCCCACTTGGCCGGGCTCGCGGTGGCGAACACCTCGACGCCCCAGGCGCGGGCGAGCTGCACCGCGGCCATGCCGACGCCGCCCGCGGCGGAGTGCACGAGCAGCGACTCGCCCGCGCGCACCCCCGCCAGCTCACGCAGCGCGTAGAGGGCGGTGACGTACGCCACCGGTACGGACGCGGCCTGGGTGAACGACCAGCCGTCCGGGACGCGCGCGAGTGTGCGGTGGTCCGCCACGACCAGCGGGCCGAAACCACCGGACCAGATGCCCATCACCCGGTCGCCGACGGCGTAGGCCGAGACGCCACGCCCGGTGTCGACCACGACGCCCGCCCCCTCGCCACCCATCAGGGCCTGGTCGGGGTACATGCCCAGCGCGATGAGCACGTCGCGGAAGTTCAGCCCCGCCGCCCGTACGGCGATCCGCACCTCGTGCTCGCCGAGTTCACGGTTCGCGTCCGGGGCCGGCCGCAGCGCCAGGTTCTCCAGCGTCCCGTCCGCGGACGCCTCCAGCCGCCAGGCCCGCGCGTCACCAGGGGGCGCCAGTACCCCCTCGGCGGCGCCACCGGCCAGCCGCGGCACGCCGATCCGGCCTTCCCGCAGCGCGAGTTGCGGCTCTCCGGTCAGCGCGGCCTCGTGCAGAGCGCCGAGCGACGCCTCGGTGTCGTCCAGGTCGAGCAGCACCAGTCGGTCCGGGTGCTCGGCCTGCGCGGAGCGCACCAGCCCCCACGCGGCGGCCGCCGGCAGGTCGGACGGGGCCTCGTCGGCGCCCACGGCCATCGCCCCTCGTGTCACCAGGACCAGCCGCGCCGGTTCGAGGGCGTCTGCCCCCAGCCACGTCGTGACCAGGTCCAGTGTCCAGTGCGTCATCCGTCGCGTCGCCGCGAGGACGTCCCCCTCCGGATCCGATACGGCGTTGACGAACACCAGGCCGGGGACCGGCGCACCCGAGAGCACCTGCTCTTCGAGGGCCGCCAGGTCCGTGT
The DNA here is from genome assembly GCF_040656295.1 of Streptomyces sp. NPDC049954. Taxonomy (NCBI): domain Bacteria; kingdom Bacillati; phylum Actinomycetota; class Actinomycetes; order Kitasatosporales; family Streptomycetaceae; genus Streptomyces; species Streptomyces sp. NPDC049954. Next base: position 8,428 of record NZ_JBFALS010000030.1, on the reverse strand, counting down.
ACTGCGCCGGCAACCGCTCCGCCGTCTTGAGCGCGCCGACCAGGTCGGAGGTGTCCGCTCCGACAACTGCGCAGCCGCCGCTCGCCGTCACCTGGTCCGTACTGGGCCGCGTACTCCAGTCCACCCGGTACAGCGCGTTGTTCACCCCCGCCGCAACCGCGAACTGTTCCCCGGTGAGCTCGCGCGTCACCAGGCCGTCCGCCGACGCGACCGGTGTGCCTTCCGTGTCGGTGACCAGTACGGACAGTCCGTCGTCGCCTACTGGCGTCAGCCGGACCCGCAGCGCCGAGGCGCCGGTCGCGAACAACGACACGCCACGCCACACGAACGGCAGCCGGACGCCTCCGCGGTCGTGCCCGGTGTCCGTCAGCCAGGCGTGCAAGGCCGAGTCCAGCAGCGCGGGGTGCAGTCCGTACCGGCCCGCCTCCGCACGCGCCTCCTCCGGGAGGACCACCTCGGCGAAGACCTCCTCGCCCCGCTGCCAGACCCCGGCCAGCCCCCGGAACGCCGGCCCGTACGACACCCCCGAGTCCGCCAGACGCTCGTAGAACCCCCCGAGGCCGACCACGTGCGCACCCTCCGGCGGCCACACCCGCAGAGCCTCGCCCACCCCCACGACACCCGCACCACCAGCGCCACCCGACACCAGCACCGCTGAGGCATGACGCGTCCACGGTGCGTCGGAGGTTTCGGCGCCTGCGGTGGTGTCGTCACGACGGGAGTACACGCCGAGCTGCCTTCGCCCGTCTTCCTCCGGACCGTCCAGAACCACCTGGACCGCGACCGCTCCGTCCTCGGGCAGGAGGAGAGGCGCCTCCAGCGTCAGTTCCTCCAGCCGGTCGCAGCCGACCGCGTCCCCCGCCCGTAGGGCCAGTTCCACGAACGCCGTTCCCGGCAGCAACGCGGCCCCGGACACCGCGTGGTCGGCCAGCCAGGGATGGGTCCGCAGCGACAGCCGCCCGGTCAGCAGTACCCCGCCCGTCGCCGGCAAGGTCAGCGCAGCGCCGAGGAGCGGATGACCGGCGGCGCCCAGGCCCAGCCCCGCAGCGGCTTGCAGATCGTCTTCGGGGCCGGTGCTCTCCAGCCAGTAGCGGTCACGCTGGAAGGCGTACGTGGGCAGCTCGACGCGGCGCGCACCCGTCCTCTCGAACAGGGTGGCCCAGTCCACGGCCGCGCCACCGACGAAGGCTTCGGCGGCCGAGGTGAGGAAGCGCTCCAGGCCGCCCTCACCCCGCCGCAGAGAACCCACCGCCGTTACCGGGGTGTCATGGGCCTCGGCGGTCTGCTCGACGCCCATCGTGAGGACCGGGTGGGCACTGGACTCCACGAACAGCCGGAACCCGTCGGCCAGCAGCGCGTCCACCGTCTCCGCGAAACGCACCGTCTGCCGCAGATTGCGATACCAGTAGCCTGCATCCAGACCCGACGTGTCCAGCACTCCGCCGGTCACCGTCGAGTAGAACGGCACCGACGCCGTACGCGGGGAGACATCCGCCAACTCCCGCGCAAGGACACTCTCGATCTCCTCGACGTGCGCGCAGTGCGAGGCGTAGTCCACCGCGATCCGCCGCGCCCTGATCCCGTCCGCCTCACAGACGGACAGCAACTCGTCCAAGGCATCCGCGTCACCCGACACCACCACCACACCGGGACCGTTCACCGCAGCCAGCGACAGCCGGCCCTCCCAGCGCGCCAGCAGACCGCTCACAGCCTCCTCTCCCAGCGAGACCGACACCATGCCGCCCCGACCGGACAGAACCTTGAGCGCCTTACTACGCAGCGCCACCACCCGCGCCCCGTCCTCCAACGACAGAGCACCCGCCACACACGCAGCCGCGATCTCACCCTGCGAATGCCCCACCACCGCAGCCGGCACGACACCCACCGACCGCCACACCTCGGCCAACGACACCATCACAGCCCACAACACCGGCTGCACGACATCCACTTCACCCAGCCACCCGTCGTCACCAGAGGCATCACGCAGAATCTCGGTCAACGACCAGTCCACGAACGGGGCCAACGCCGCACCGCACTCCGCCACCCGAGCGGCGAACACCGGAGAGGACTCCAACAGCTCCGCCGCCATACCCAGCCACTGCGAACCCTGACCCGGGAACACGAGGACAGCCTGTCCACGCGAGCCCGCGACGCCCCGCACCACGCCGGGCGCCACACTTCCGTCCGCGAGTGCCTGGAGGCCGTCGGCGAGACCTTCCCGGTCACCGGCGAGGAGGACAGCCCGGTGCTCGAACACCGACCGCGCGGTCGCCAGGGTGAAACCGACGTCCAGGGGCGCCGGTCCTGCCTGTCCACGCACACGGCCGAGCAGTTGCCCGGCCTGCGCTCGCAGCGCGGCTTCCGTACGTCCGGACACCACCCACGGGACCACCACCGGCGGTTCCGGATCGCGGTCGTGAGCATCGGGGTCACCCTGATCGCGGTCGTGACGCCGCTCCCCGTACTCGTACTCCAAGTCGTCCGGGGCCTGTTCGAGCACGGCGTGGGCGTTCGTCCCGCTCATGCCGAAGGAGGAGACGCCCGCCCGCCGGGGCCGTCCGGTCTCGGGCCAGGACACGTCCTCGGACAGCAGCCGCACCGCGCCGGAGGACCAGTCGACGTGCGGGGAGGGTTCGTCGAGGTGCAGAGTGCGCGGCAGTACGCCGTGCCGCATGCCGAGCACCATCTTGATGACGCCGGCCACTCCGGCAGCGGCCTGGGTGTGCCCGATGTTCGACTTGATCGAACCCAGCCACAACGGCTGGTCCTCAGGACGGTCCTGCCCGTAGGTGGCCAGCAGCGCCTGCGCCTCGATCGGGTCCCCCAGCCGGGTACCCGTACCGTGCGCCTCGACCGCGTCGACCTCGGCCGCCGCGACTCCGGCGCTCTCCAGCGCCGCCCTGATCACCCGCTGCTGCGAAGGACCGTTCGGCGCCGTCAGACCATTACTCGCACCGTCCTGGTTGATCGCGGTGCCCCGCACCACCGCCAGCACCTGATGCCCGTTGCGGCGGGCGTCCGACAACCGCTCCAGGAGGAGGACGCCCACCCCCTCGGCCGGCCCGAACCCGTCGGCGGCAGCCGAGAACGGCTTGCAGCGGCCGTCGGGTGCCAGTCCCCGCTGGCGGCTGAAGCCGACGAAGGTCCAGGGGGTGGACATGATCGCGGATCCACCGGCCAGGGCGATCGAGCATTCGCCTGTCCGCAGCGACTGCACCGCCAGGTGCAGGGCCACCAGCGACGAGGAGCACGCGGTGTCGACTGCCACGGCGGGCCCTTCCAGGCCGAGAACGTAGGCGAGGCGGCCGGAGGTGACGCTGAGGGCGTTTCCGGTGACGAGGTACCCCTCGACGCCGTTCGACGGGTCGTGCCGGCCGGTCCCGTAACCGTGCGTACCCGCGCCCATGAAGACACCGGTCTGCGTCCCCCGCAGGGACGCCGGGTCGATGCCCGCGCGCTCGACGGCCTCCCAGGAGGTTTCCAGGAGCAGGCGCTGCTGCGGGTCCATCGCCAGCGCCTCACGCGGCGAGATCCCGAAGAACGCCGGGTCGAAGCCCGCGGCCTCGTCGACGAAGCCACCATGGCGCGTGTACGTCTTCCCCGGGGCCTCGGGGTCTGGATCATAGAGCCCCTCGACGTCCCAGCCCCGGTCCTCGGGGAACCCGGAGATCGCGTCACGGCCCTCGGACAGGAGTTCCCACAGCTCCTCAGGAGACCGCACACCCCCGGGGAGACGGCAGCTCATGGCGACGATCGCGATGGGCTCGTGCTCCGACTCGGGGCGCACGGCGGGCTGGGCGGCCGAGGGAGCGCCCTCCTGGTCGCCGAGCAACTGGGTGTAGAGGTAGTCCGCCAGGGCGACGGGACTCGGATGATCGAAGACGAGGGTGGCGGGCAGCCGGTGTCCGGTGGCGGTGTTGAGCCGGTTACGCAACTGGACCGCTGTGAGGGAGTCGAATCCGTGCGCCTTGAAGGAGAGTTCGGGCTCGATCCCGTCCGGCGTGGGATGGCCGAGAACCGCGGCGGACTGCTCCCGCACGAGGCCCAGCAGTATCCGGCGGCGCTCCGCCTCGCCCGCCCTGAGCAGGCTTCGCCGCAGGGGGGAGTCGTCCGTTTCCTGCGCCGCCTGAGTCAGCGAGCGCCGCGCCACGGCGCTCCGGCCGGGTTCTCCGACCGTACGGACGGTGGCGCCCGCCGCCGACAACTGCTCCGGCATCACCGGGCGAACCACCAACGCCTCCGCCGCCGCGACGGGGGTACCTTCCGTGTCGGCGACCAGTACCGACAGTTCCTCCCCCTTCGGCGTGAGCCGTACGCGCAGCGCCGACGCACCGGTCGCGAACAACGACACCCCACGCCACACGAACGGCAGCCGCGTGCTCTCCGCGCCACCGTCGTCCAACGGGGCCAGCCCCGCTTGCAGTGCCGTGTCCAGCAGGACGGGGTGCAGTCCGTACCGGCCTACCTCCGCACGGGCCTCCTCCGGGAGGACCACCTCGGCGAAGACCTCCTCGCCCCGCTGCCAGACCCCGGCCAGCCCCCGGAACGCCGGCCCGTACGAGACCCCCGAGTCCGCCAGACGCTCGTAGAACCCCCCGAGGTCGACCACGTGCGCACCCTCCGGCGGCCACACCCGCAGAGCCTCGCCAACTCCCACGACACCCGCACCACCCGACACCAGCACCGCCGACGCATGACGCGTCCACGGCTGGTCCGAGTCCGCCTCGATACGGGCGTACATCTCCAGCGACCGCGCGCCGTTCTCGTCGGGCCCCCCGACCGTCAACTGCACCTGGACGGCACCCTGCTCCGGGAGCGGCAACGGCGCTTCCAGCGCCAGTTCCTCCACGTGGTCGCAACCGACCGCGTCGCCCGCCCGCAGCGCCAACTCCACGAAGGCGGCGGCCGGTAGCAGCGGAGTACCGTGAACAGCGTGCTCGACGAGCCAGGGATGCGTCCGCAGTGACAGCCGGCCCGTCAGCAGCGCACCGCCGGTCGCCGGAAGAGTGACGGCCGCGCCCAGCAGGGGATGGTCGGCGGCCGAGAGCCCGGCGGAGCTGACGTCACCCCGCACGGCGGCGGACGGTTCGATCCAGTAGCGCTGGTGCTGGAAGGCGTACGTGGGCAGCTCGACGCGGCGCGCGCCCGTCCCCTCGAACAGGGTGGCCCAGTCGACGGCCGCGCCACCGACGAAAGCCTCGGCGGCCGAGGTGAGGAAGCGCTCCACGCCGCCCTCACCCCGCCGCAGAGAACCCACCGCCGTCACTGCGGTGTCATGGGCCTCGGCGGTCTGCTCGACGCCCATGGTCAGCACCGGGTGGGCACTGGACTCCACGAACAGCCGGAACCCGTCGGCCAGCAGCGCGTCCACCGTCTCCGCGAAACGCACCGTCTGGCGCAGATTCCGATACCAGTAGCCCGCGTCCAGACCTGACGTGTCCAGCACTCCGCCGGTCACCGTGGAATAGAACGGTACGGACGCCGAACGCGGCGCGACGCCCGCCAACTCCCGCGCCAGAACTGCCTCGATCTCCTCCACGTGCGCGCAGTGCGAGGCGTAATCCACCGCCACCCGCCGCGCCCTGATCCCGTCCGCCTCACAGACGGCCAGCAACTCGTCCAGGGCATCCGCGTCACCCGACACCACCACCATGCCAGGGCCGTTCACCGCCGCCAGCGACAGCCGGCCCTCCCACCGGGCGAGCAGGTCACCGATCACGTCCTCACCCAGCGAGACCGACACCATGCCGCCACGCCCGGACAGAACGCGCAGCGCCCTACTCCGCAGCGCCACCACCCGCGCCCCGTCCTCCAACGACAGAGCACCCGCCACACACGCAGCCGCGATCTCACCCTGCGAATGACCCACCACCGCAGCCGGCACCACACCCACCGACCGCCACACCTCGGCCAACGACACCATCACAGCCCACAACACCGGCTGCACCACATCCACCTGACCCAGCCAGGCATCATCACCAGAGGCATCACGCAGAATCTCGGTCAACGACCAGTCCACGAACGGAGCCAACGCCGCACCGCACTCCGCCACCCGGCCGGCGAACACCGGAGAGGACTCCAGCAGTTCCGCCGCCATACCCAGCCACTGCGAACCCTGACCCGGGAACACCAACACCACACGGCCATCCACACCGACCGCGTCACCCCGGACGAGCCCCGGCACCTCCCCACCCTGCGCCAACGCGGTGAGGCCGGCGGCCAGTTCCTCACGGTCCCCGGCCACCACCACCGCGCGATGCTCGAACACCGAACGCGTCGTCGCCAACGAGAGGCCGACATCCGACGGCGACACCGCCGGGCGTTCCCCCAGGTAGGACAACAGCTGCCCGGCCTGCGCCCGCAACGCGCTCCCGGACTTGCCCGACACCACCCACGGCACCACCGACGCCGGCGCCGGCATCCGCGAGGGCTCCTCCTCCCAACCCGAACCAGGACCCTCGGTGGGAACGAGGGCAGGTGCCTGCTCAAGGATCACGTGCGCGTTCGTCCCGCTGACGCCGAAGGAAGAAACCCCCGCCCGTCGTTCGTGCCCCGTCTCCGGCCAGGTGATCGCGTCGGTCAGCAGCTCAACGGCTCCGGCCGTCCAGTCGACGTGCGGGGAGGGTTCGTCGACGTGCAGGGTTTGCGGCAGTACGCCGTGCCGCATCGCCAGCACCATCTTGATGATCCCGGCCACCCCGGCCGCCGCCTGTGTGTGCCCGATGTTCGACTTGATCGACCCCAGCCACAACGGCCGGTCCTCAGGACGGTCCTGCCCGTACGTCGCCAGCAACGCCTGCGCCTCGATCGGATCACCCAACCGGGTCCCGGTACCGTGCGCCTCGACCGCGTCCACCTCAGCCGCCGCGACCCCGGCGCTCTCCAACGCCGCCCGAATCACCCGCTGCTGCGAAGGACCGTTCGGCGCCGTCAGACCATTACTCGCACCGTCCTGATTGACCGCCGAACCCCGCACCACCGCCAACACCTGATGCCCATGACTCCGCGCGTCCGACAACCGCTCCAACAGGAGCAGACCGACACCCTCACCCCACCCCGTACCGTCCGCGGCAGCAGCAAACGGCTTGCACCGGCCGTCCGCGGCCAGCCCACGCTGCCGGCTGAACTCGATGAAGAGTTCGGGCGTGGACATCACGGTGACGCCGCCCGCCAGGGCAAGCGTGCACTCGCCCCGGCGCAGGGCCTGGGCGGCCAGGTGGAGCGCCACCAGGGACGACGAGCAGGCGGTGTCCACGGTGACCGCCGGGCCTTCGAGACCGAAGGTGTAGGAGATACGGCCCGAGACGACGCTGGCGGCGCTGCCGGTCACCAGGTGGCCTTCGACGTTCTCGGAGGCCGCCTCGCGAAGGCTCCGTCCGTAGTCCTGGCCGTTACTACCGATGAAGACACCGGTAGGACTGCTCCGCAGGAGCGTGGGATCAATGCCGGCCCGCTCGAAAGCCTCCCAGGACGCCTCCAGGAGCAGTCGCTGTTGAGGGTCCATCACGGTTGCCTCGCGCGGCGAGATGCCGAAGAACTTCGGGTCGAAGTCGCCCGCGTCGTCCAGGAAGGCACCCTCGCGGACGTAGCTCTTGCCCAGTTCGTCGGGCTCCGAGGCGAACAAGGTGTCGAGGTCCCAGCCACGCCCCGCGGGGAACTCGGTCAGCACCTCCCTGCCATCGGCCAGCAAACTCCAGAGGTCTTCCGGCTCGGTCACACCGCCGGGGAAGCGGCAGCTCATCGCCACGATCGCGATCGGCTCCTCGTCGGCCGCCGCCACTGTGGACAACGCCGGCTGGGGCGCACCGCGCACCCCCATGGCCTCGCTGCGCAGTACTTGGGCGAGGGCTTTCACCGTGGGATGGTCGAAGAGGAGGGTGCTGGGAAGACTCAGTCCCGTGGCCGCGTTGAGACGGTTGCGCAGGGTGACGGCTGCCAGGGAGTCGAAGCCCAGTTCCTTGAAGGGGCGGTCGACATCGACCTGGCCGGCCCGGCGGTGACCCAGTACGGCCGCCACATGGGAACGCACGAATTCCAGTACGGTTCGTTCCTGCTCCGCGACTCCCAGACCCGCGAGCTTCTGCCGAAGGGATCCCCCAGTCGTCTCGGAGCCCTCGTCGGCCGCACCGTTCTCGGTCTCCCGCGTCAGCTCCCGCAGCAACCGGGACGACCGCACACCGCCCCTGGCCTCCGCCAGAGTGTCCCAGTCGACGTCAGCGATGAGCAGCGACGACGACACGGGGTCGTTTATCGCCGTCTCCAGCGCGGAGATGGCCAGTTCGGGGGACATGGAAGGCAGACCGTGCCGTTCCCAGCGGTCAGCGACGGCCCCTGCCATGCCGTCGTCGGCCCAGGGCCCCCACGCGATCGACGTCGCCGGCAAACCCTCACTACGCCGCAACTCCGCCAACGCATCCAGATACGCGTT
>NZ_JBFALS010000029.1:0-18135 GCF_040656295.1 Streptomyces sp. NPDC049954 | reverse complement strand
CGCGTATCTGGATGCGTTGGCGGAGTTGCGGCGTAGTGAGGGTTTGCCGGCGACGTCGATCGCGTGGGGGCCCTGGGCCGACGACGGCATGGCAGTCCAGAACGCCGTGGTCAGCGGACGGATGGAACGGTTCGGTCTCCCGCCCATGGACCCCGAACTGGCCATCTCCGCGCTGGAGAAGGCGCTCGGAGCCCCCGATCCCTGCCCGGTGATCATCGACGTCGACTGGCCGCGATTCGCCAAGGAGGTCAACGACAGCCGGACCGGTGTGCTCTTCGGCGAGATCCCCGACGTGAAGCTGTGGAACGAGGCCAACGCCGGGTCGTCCGTGGAGGGTGCCGGTTCCGGGGAGCGCGGCACACCACTCGCGGAGAGGCTGTCGGCCCTTCCCGTCGCCGAGCGGATGACGGTACTGCTCGGCCTCGTACGCGAGAAGACAGCCGCGGTGCTCGGGTACACCAGTCACGAGGGGCTCGACGCGGAGCGTGGCTTCTTCGAGATGGGGCTCGACTCGCTCACCGCGGTGGAACTCCGCAACCGTCTGAACACGGCTACCGGACTACGGCTGCGCTCCACCACCTTGTTCGACTACGCGACGCCCTCGGCGCTGGCCCAGCACCTCATGGGCGAGCTGGCTCCGGACGACGCCGCAGCGGAGAACGTACTGCCGGCGGAGATCGACCACCTCGAAGCCGTCCTCTCCTCACTGCCGCAGGACGACATCGAACGCGCCAAGGCGGTGGTCCGGCTGCAGTCCATGCTCGCGAAGCTGAGTCAAGCCGGTACCGCCTCCGGTGGGAGCGCCGAACAGGATGACGACGCGGGCGACGACCTCGCGGGTGCGTCGGTCGACGAACTCTTCGACGTCATTGACCGAGAACTCGGGGATGCCTGACTGTGATCATGAACCTTTTGGTTTCCACGAGGGGACAGGGCTAAGTGTCGAACGAAGAGAAGCTCGTCGAGTACCTGAAGCGGGTCATGGCCGACCTGCGCCAGACGCAGCGCCGTCTCCGCGATGTCGAGGAAAAGTCCCAGGAATCCGTCGCGATCGTCGGCATGAGCTGCCGTTTTCCCGGTGGCGTCAGGTCTCCGGAGGAGTTCTGGGACCTGCTCGCCGACGGCGGGGACGCGGTCGCCCCGTTCCCGGACGACCGCGGCTGGAACCTCGCCGGGCTGTACGACCCGGACCCGGACAGCGCCGGCACCTCGTACGTGAAGGAAGGTGCCTTCCTGCGGGATGCGGGCGCCTTCGATCCTGCGTTCTTCGGGATCTCGCCGCGTGAGGCGCTGGCGATGGACCCGCAGCAACGGCTGCTGCTCGAAACCGGCTGGGAGGCCATGGAGGCGGCCGGCCTCACGCCCGCCTCGGTGCGCGGCACCAGGACCGGAGTGTTCATAGGCACCAACGGGCAGGACTACATAGAGGCCCTGCGCCGGGCGCCCAAGGGTGTCGAGGGCTACCTGGCCACCAGCAGCGCGGCCAGCGTCATGTCCGGACGTCTCTCTTACACCTTCGGACTCGAAGGTCCCGCCGTCACCGTCGACACCGCGTGCTCCTCGTCCCTGGTGGCCCTGCACCTGGCCGTGCAGTCGTTGCGCCAGGGCGAGTGCTCCGTCGCGCTTGCCGGTGGTGCCACGATCATGACGACTCCGGGACTCTTCGTGGAGTTCAGCCGGCAGCGGGGGCTGGCTCCGGACGGTCGCTGCAAGCCCTTCGCCGCCGCGGCGGACGGTACGGGGTGGGGTGAGGGCGTCGGCATGCTTCTGCTGGAGCGGCTCTCGGACGCCCGGCGCAACGGGCACCCCGTGCTGGCAGTGGTTCGTGGCTCCGCCGTCAACCAGGACGGGAACAGCAGCGGTCTGACCGTGCCGAACGGAATATCCCAACAGCGGGTCATCCTGGCGGCCTTGGCGAACGCGCGACTGTCGGCGGCTGAGGTGGACGCGGTCGAGGCGCACGGTACGGGGACGACGCTGGGTGACCCGATCGAGGCGCAGGCGCTGCTCGCCACCTACGGGCAGGACAGGCCGCAGGACCGTCCGCTGCGACTGGGCTCGGTGAAGTCGAACATCGGCCACACCCAGGCCGCCGCAGGTGTGGCCGGCGTCATGAAGATGGTGCTGGCGATGCGGCACGGGCTGCTTCCCTCGACGCTGCACGTGGACGGCCCGTCCCCGCACGTGGACTGGGAGGCCGGCGCCGTCGAGTTGCTGACCGAGGCCCAGTCGTGGCCCGAGACGGACGAACCCCGCAGGGTCGGGGTGTCGGCGTTTGGCGTGAGCGGGACGAACGCGCACGTGATCCTTGAGCAGGCACCTGCCCTCGTTCCCACCGAGGGTCCTGGTTCGGGTTGGGAGGAGGAGCCCTCGCGGATGCCGGCGCCGGCGTCGGTGGTGCCGTGGGTGGTGTCGGGCAAGTCCGGGAGCGCGTTGCGGGCGCAGGCCGGGCAGCTGTTGTCCTACCTGGGGGAACGCCCGGCGGTGTCGCCGTCGGATGTCGGCCTCTCGTTGGCGACGACGCGTTCGGTGTTCGAGCATCGCGCGGTGGTGGTGGCCGGGGACCGTGAGGAACTGGCCGCCGGCCTCACCGCGTTGGCGCAGGGTGGGGAGGTGCCGGGGCTCGTCCGGGGTGTCGCGGTCGGTGTGGATGGCCGTGTGGTGTTGGTGTTCCCGGGTCAGGGTTCGCAGTGGCTGGGTATGGCGGCGGAGTTGCTGGAGTCGTCGGCGGTGTTCGCCGCTCGGGTGGCGGAGTGCGGTGCGGCGTTGGCTCCGTTCGTGGACTGGTCGTTGACCGAGATTCTGCGTGACGCTTCCCAGGACGACGCGTGGCTGGGTGAAGTCGATGTGGTGCAGCCGGTGTTGTGGGCTGTGATGGTGTCGTTGGCCGAGGTGTGGCGGTCGGTGGGTGTGGTGCCGGCTGCCGTGGTGGGTCATTCGCAGGGGGAGATCGCGGCTGCTTGTGTGGCGGGTGCCTTGTCGTTGGAGGACGGGGCGCGGGTGGTGGCGCTGCGGAGCAAGGCGCTCAAGGTTCTGTCCGGGCGTGGCGGCATGGTGTCGGTCTCCCTGGGTGAGGACGTGATCGGTGACCTGCTCGCCCGGTGGAAGGGCCGGCTGTCGCTGGCGGCGGTGAACGGCCCTGGCATGGTGGTGGTCTCGGGCGACGCGGACGCCCTGGACGAACTGCTGGCCGTCTGCGAGGCGGACGCAATCAGGGCGCGGCGGATCGCGGTGGACTACGCCTCGCACTGCGCGCACGTCGAGGAGATCGAGGCCGTCCTTGCGCGGGAGTTGGCGGATGTCTCCCCGCGTACGGCGTCGGTGCCGTTCTACTCGACGGTGACCGGCGGAGTACTCAACACATCGGGTCTGGATGCCGGTTACTGGTATCGCAATCTGCGCCAGACGGTGCGTTTCGCGGAGACGGTGGACGCGCTGCTGGCCGACGGGTTCCGGCTGTTCGTGGAGTCCAGTGCCCACCCGGTGCTGACCATGGGCGTCGAGCAGACCGCCGAGGCCCACAACACCGCAGTGACGGCGGTGGGTTCTCTGCGCCGGGGCGAGGGCGGCGTGGAGCGCTTCCTCACCTCGGCCGCCGAGGCTTTCGTCGGTGGCGCGGCCGTCGACTGGGCCACCCTGTTCGAGGGGACGGGCGCGCGCCGCGTCGAGCTGCCCACGTACGCCTTCCAGCACCAGAACTACTGGATCAAGTCGCCCGCCGCTCGCGTCGGTGATGTGGCCGCAGTCGGTCTGGGGTCGGCGGACCACCCGTTGCTGGGGGCCGTGGTGTCGCTGGCGAACGCGGACGGGGTCGTCCTGACGGGACGGCTGTCGCTGGCGGCGCAGCCCTGGCTCGCCGATCACCTCGTCCTGGGCAGGGTGATCGTCCCTGGGACCGCCTTCGTCGAGCTGGCGTTGCGCGCGGCTGACGCGGCGGGCTGCGCGGTACTTGACGAGCTGACGCTGCGGGCACCGTTGGTACTGCCCGAGTCGGGGGCGGTTCAGGTCCAGGTTGTCGTGGGCGGCAAGGAGGACTCCGAACACCGTGAGCTGAGTGTGTACTCCCGGGTCGAGGGGGACGACGAGGAGCCCTGGACCTGTCACGCGGAAGGCACCCTCGCGGTGGCCGCGGCCGTCCGGGAAGAGGAAGAGCTGGCGGCGTGGCCCCCCTCGGACGCCGTGCCGGTCGCGACGGACGACCTGTACGAGCGGCTCGCCGAGCTGGGTCTTGACTACGGGCCGGTCTTCCGTGGCGTACGGGCGGTCTGGCGCCGGGGCGAGGAGGTTTTCGCCGAGGTCGCGTTGCCGGAGGAACAGCGTGAGGAGGCGACTCGGTACGGTGTCCACCCGGCGCTGCTGGACGCGGCTCTCCACGTGACCGGCGTCGGTGTCCTGCCCGGCCTGGAGGCTGCCGGTGCCGCCGGTGCCGTCGCGGCCGCCGACTCGCGCTCACCCCGGCTCCCCTTCGCGTGGAGCGGCGTCTCCCTTTACGCCACCGGTGCCACCATGCTCCGGGTGCGGCTGTCCCGGGCCGGGACGGACGGGGTGTCCGTCCTGGCGGCGGACGCCACCGGAGCACCCGTGGCTCACGTCGGTTCGCTCGTGGGCCGGCCGGTCTCCCCGGACGCGCTCGACAAGGTGGCGCGGAAGCCCCTGGAGTCGCTGTTCGCCGTGCGCTGGGAAACGGTGCCGACGACCCGCGCCGCGCAGGACGGCCCGAGCGAGCGCGCGGTACTCGGTACGGACGCGCCCTGGCTCGCGGCCGGGCTCGAAGCGGCCGGGGACCGGGTGCGGATCCTCACCGACGCCCCCTCGGCGGACGCCACGCCCGACCTCGTACTCCTGCCGTGTGTTTCCCCAGCGGACGGTACGCCGGGCGGTTCGCCTACCGGCCCCGGCGGTCCCCTGGACGACACCACCGCCTCCCTCGCTCGCGACCTGACGCACCGGGCGCTGAAGGCCGTACAGGACTGGCTGGCCGACGAGGCGGCCGTCTCGTCCAGGCTGGTGTTCCTGACGCGCGGCGCCGTCGCGACCGCGCCCGGCGAGGACGTACCCGACCCGGCCGCCGCGGCCGTGTGGGGCCTGGTCCGGTCCGCGCAGACGGAACACCCGGACCGCTTCCTGCTGGCCGACCTCGACGACTGGGCCGCCGCAGCCGACGTGGCGCGTGCCGCGCTCGCAGCCGGTGAACCGCAGATCGCCGTCCGCGCGGGCGAGTTGCTCGCTCCCCGGCTGACCAGGGCGGCCGCGCCGACGGCTGAAGAGACCGGGACAGGTGCCTGGGACACCTCCGGCACCGTGCTGATCACCGGCGCGAGCGGCGCGCTGGGCGGCTTGGTGGCCCGCCACCTGGTCGCGGAGCACGGGATACGGGACCTGGTGCTCGTGTCGCGGCGTGGCCGGGACGCCGCAGGGGCGGCCGGGCTGGAGGCCGACCTGGCAGCCGCCGGGGCGCGGGCAGTCTTCGAGGCGTGCGACATGACCGACCGCGAGGCACTGGCTCGCGTACTGGGCCGGATTCCGGAGCACGCGCCCCTGCGTGGCGTGGTGCATGCGGCGGGCGTGCTGGACGACGGCGTGATCGAGTCGCTGACGCCCGAGCGGGTGGACGTCGTACTGCGTCCGAAGGTGGACGCCGCGCTGCTCCTCCACGAGCTGACCAGGGAACTGGACGTCGAGAAGTTCGTCCTGTTCTCGTCGGCGGCGGCGACGTTCGGCGCGGCCGGACAGGCCAACTACGGCGCGGCCAACGCCTTCATGGACGCCCTCGCGGCTCACCGTCTGGCACGCGGACTGCCGGCGGTGTCGCTGGGCTGGGGGTTCTGGGCCGAGCGCAGTGGCATGACCGGTCACCTGGCCGACGCCGATCTCGCCAGGATGGCGCGCGGCGGTGTGGTGCCCCTCTCCTCGGAGGAGGGACTCGCGCTCTTCGACGCGGCGACCGCCTCGGACGAGGCGCTGCTGGTCCCGGTGCGGCTCACGGGAGCGGTACTCCGTGGCGGCGACGGCCCCGTGGCGCCGCTGCTGCGCCGGCTGGTGCGCGCCACTGGACGCCGGGCCGTCGCCGCGACCACGGCCTCCGGGCCGGAGGGCGGTCTGTGGCACGATCTCGCCCGGCTGCCGGAGAGCGAGCGGCACCCGCTCGTGCTGGATCTGGTGCGCACCCACGTCGGGGCCGTACTTGGTTACGCGCCGGGCGACGAGGTCGCGGCCGACCGTGCTTTCCGTGACCTCGGGTTCGACTCGTTGACGGCGGTGGAGCTACGGAACCGGCTGAACGCGGCCACGGGCCTGCGGCTGCCGGCCACCCTCGTCTTCGACTACCCGACGCCCGCGGTGCTCGGCGGTCACCTGCTGGCCGAACTCGTGGCCACCCACGCGCGAGAGCCGGTCGCCCCGCAGCCTACGGCGGCACCGGTTCGCAGGGCGGCGGCCATCGATGAGCCGATCGCGATCGTGGGCATGAGCTGCCGGTACCCGGGGGGTGTGCGGGCTCCGGAGGAACTGTGGTCCCTGCTCGCCGAGGGAGGAGACGCCATGGCGGCCTTCCCCGACGACCGTGGCTGGGATCTGGAGGCGCTCTATCACCCGGACCCCGATCACAAGGGCACCGCATATGCCCGTGAGGGCGGGTTCCTGTACGGGGCGGGGGAGTTCGATCCGGCGTTCTTCGGGATCTCGCCGCGTGAGGCGCTGGCGATGGACCCGCAGCAGCGACTGCTGCTGGAGACGTCCTGGGAGGTGCTGGAGCGGGCCGGGATCGACCCGGCCTCCGTCCGCGGAAGCCAGACCGGTGTGTTCGCCGGGATCATGCACCACGACTACGGGTCAGTGTCCGTGCCTGACGGCGTCGAGGGCTACATCGGCAACGGAACCGCGGGCAGCATCGCCTCGGGTCGTATCTCCTACACGTTCGGGTTCGAGGGTCCGGCGGTGACGGTGGACACCGCGTGTTCGTCTTCGTTGGTGGCGTTGCATCTGGCTGCGCAGTCGTTGCGGCAGGGGGAGTGTTCGCTGGCTTTGGCGGGTGGGGTGACGGTGATGGCGACGCCGGCCTTGTTCGTGGAGTTCAGTCGTCAGCGGGGGCTTGCTCCGGACGGTCGGTGCAAGGCGTTCGCCTCGGGTGCGGATGGTACGGGGTTCTCCGAGGGCGCTGGGATGTTGTTGCTGGAGCGGTTGTCGGATGCCCGGCGCAACGGGCATCGGGTGCTGGCGGTGGTGCGGGGTTCGGCGGTCAATCAGGATGGTGCGAGTAATGGTCTGACGGCGCCGAACGGTCCTTCGCAGCAGCGGGTGATCAGGGCGGCGTTGGAGAGTGCGGGGCTTTCGGCGGCTGAGGTGGACGCGGTCGAGGCGCACGGTACGGGTACCCGGCTGGGGGACCCGATCGAGGCGCAGGCGCTGCTGGCCACCTACGGGCAGGACCGTCCTGAGGATCAGCCGTTGTGGCTGGGTTCGATCAAGTCGAACATCGGGCACACCCAGGCCGCTGCCGGAGTGGCCGGAATCATCAAGATGGTGCTGGCGATGCGGCACGGCGTACTGCCGCGCACCCTGCACGTAGATGAGCCGTCCGCACAAGTGGACTGGTCCGAGGGCGCCGTCGAACTGCTCACCGAGAGCACGCCGTGGCCCGAGAACGGCCGTCCCCGCCGAGCGGGCGTCTCCTCCTTCGGCGCCAGTGGGACGAACGCGCACGTGGTGCTGGAGCAGGTGCCTGAGCTTCCTGACACAGCGGAGGTCGCAGGGCAGCCGGGTTCGGGTTCGGTTCCGGTGTCGTCGTTGTCGGTGGTGCCGTGGGTGGTGTCGGGTCGGTCGGGGTTGGCTTTGGAGGCGCAGGCGGGTCGGCTGGCGTCGTTCGTGGCGGAGCGGCCGGGCTTGTCGCCGGTGGATGTGGCGTCGTCGTTGGTGTCCGGTCGGTCGGTGTTTGAGCATCGTGCTGTGGTGCTGGCGGGTGATGTTGCTGGTTTCGGGGCTGGGTTGTCCGCTGTGGTGGCGGGTGAGCCGGTTGCGGGTGTGGTGCGGGGGCAGGTGGCGTCGGGGAAGCTGGCGTTGTTGTTCTCGGGTCAGGGCAGTCAGCGGGTGGGGATGGGCCGTGAGTTGTACGGCGCTTTCCCGGTGTTCGCCGGGGCTTTCGATGAGGTGTGTGGGCAGTTCGACGGGTTGTTGGGCTGCTCGTTGCGGGACGTCGTCTTCGGCCGTGACGAGACTGATGCTGCTGACGCTGACGACGAGACTGATGCCGCTGACGCTGACGCTGGCGTGTTGGATGCGACGTTGTTCGCGCAGTGTGGGTTGTTCGCGGTTGAGGTGGCGTTGTTCCGTCTGGTGTCGTCGTGGGGTGTGCGGCCGGATGTGGTGGCGGGGCACTCGATTGGTGAGGTGGTGGCGGCTTATGTCGCGGGGGTGTGGTCGCTGGAGGACGCGTGTGTGCTGGTGGCGGCGCGTGGGCGTTTGATGCAGGCGTTGCCGGCGGGTGGGGCGATGGTGTCGGTGCGGGCTGCTGAGGCCGAGGTTGTGCCGTTGCTGGCGCGGTTCGAGGGTGCTGTGAGTGTGGCGGCGGTCAATGGCCCGTCCTCGGTGGTGATCTCCGGCTCGGGCTCGGGGGTGGCCGAGGTGGTGGGCCTGCTGGAGGAGCGGGGGGTGAAGACCCGTCGTCTGCGGGTGTCGCACGCGTTTCATTCGCCGTTGATGGAGCCGATGCTGGAGGAGTTCCAGCATGTAGTTGAGGGTTTGTCGTTCGGTGTTCCGGGGTTGCCGGTGGTGTCGAATGTGACGGGCGCGGTGGTTTCGGGGGAGGTGTTGTGTGATCCGGGGTACTGGGTGCGGCATGTGCGTGAGGCGGTGCGTTTCGGGGACGGCATCGCGCATCTTGCGGGGCTGGGTGTGAGTGCGTGTCTGGAGTTGGGGCCTGAGGGTGTCCTGTCGGGGATGGGGCAGGAGTGTGTGGCGGGGGTGGTGTTCGCTCCGGTGTTGCGGGGTGGGCGGCCTGAGGTGGAGTCGCTGTTCGCTGGGTTGGCGCAGGTGTTTGTGTGTGGGCATGAGGTGGACTGGTCCGCGTTGTTGGGGCCGGTGCGGGCTGGTGGGGTGGAGTTGCCGACGTATGCCTTCCAGCGGGAGCGGTTCTGGCTGGAGGCGGCGCCGGTGGCCGGGGACGTGTCCTCGGCCGGGTTGGGGGTGGCGGACCATCCGCTGCTGGGGGCCGCGGTCACGCTGCCCGACTCCGACGGCTGCCTCTTCACCGGCCGGATTTCGTCGCGTACCCAGCCGTGGATGACGGACCACACGGTGCTGGGCGCGGTACTGGTGCCGGGGACCGCGTTCGTGGACCTGGCGCTCCACGCGGGCGGCCGCTTCGGCTGTGCGCGCGTGGACGACCTGGTGCTGGAGTCCCCGCTCGTCCTGCCCGAGAGCGGAGCGATCCAGCTCCAAGTCGTGGTCGGCGGCCCCGCCGACGACGGGCGGCGCCCCGTCAGCGTGTACGCGCGACCGGAGACCGACGACCCCGACGAGTCCTGGACACGCCACGCCGGCGCCGTACTGAGCCCGGCGGGTTCGCCCGGGACCGCGCGGCCGGTGTCCGACGAGCCGGGCGTCTGGCCGCCCGCCGGCGCCGAGGAGATCGACACGCTGGGCATGTACGAGAGCTTCGCCCTCGGCGGGCTCGCGTACGGACCGGTGTTCCAGGGCGTACGGGCGGCGTGGCGGCGCGGCGACGAGGTGTTCGCCGAGGTGGTACTGCCGGAGGGACACGGACAGGACGCGACGAGCTACGGAATACATCCGGCGTTGCTGGACGCGGCCCTGCACGTCGCCGGGCCGGGCGGTCTGGCCGCCCCCGACGCGGAGGGCCGGGAACGCGTCCGCCTCCCCTTCGTCTGGAACGGGGTGTCCCTCTACGCCACGGGCGCGACCAGGACCCGGGTACGGCTCTCGGCCGTGGGAAAGGACGGCGTGTCGCTCCTCGTGGCCGACGAGCACGGGCGGCCGGTGGCCTCGGTGGAGGACCTGGTCACCCGGCCGGTCACGCCCGAGCAGATCGGCGCGGCCCAGGACACCTCGCGTGACTCGCTGTACCGGCTGGACTGGCACGGCCTGCCGCTCCCGGCGACCGACGGGCCCCCGGCCGTCCGCTGCGCGGTGGTCGGTGACGGGTGCGAGGGACTCGCGGAGAGTCTGCGGACGGCCGGCTGGGAGGCGGCGACGTACGCCGGCCTGGCGGACCTGGCCGGGGCGGGCGTCCCCGGCGCCGCCCTCCCCGAGTGGGTCTTCCTCGCCGCGCCGTATCGCGGCGCGGGCGAGACCCGGGAAGCCGGTGGGTACGGAGACGGACCGCGCGAGGCCGTGACCGAGGCCCTGGTACGGACCCAGGACTGGCTGGCGGACGACCGGTTCACCGACGCCCGGCTGGTCGTCGTCACCCGGGGAGCGGTCGCGACCTCGCAGGCCGCGCCGACGTCCGCGAGTACGCCCGCCGACATCTGCCCGCGTGACACGGACGCGGCCGCCGTGTGGGGCCTGGTGCGGTCGGCGCAGGCAGAGCACCCGGACCGGCTGCTCCTCCTCGACCTCGACGACGCGGCCGTACCCGCTCCCGCGTCCCCGCCCGTCCCCGTCTCCCTGGCCGCGGCGCTCACGTCGGGTGAACCGCAACTGGCCGTACGCGAGGGACGTGTACTCGTCCCCAGGCTGGTCCGTGTCCCCGGAGCCGGAGCCGGAGCCGGAGCCGGAGCCGGAGCGGAAGCCGAAGCCGGAGCGGAAGCCGGAAAGGACGGGGCGCCGGCCGTGACCGGCCAGGAGCGGCCCGCGCGTACCGGACCGACGGCCTCGGCGACATGGGACCCGCACGGCACCGTGCTGATCACCGGAGCCGGCGGCACCCTGGGCGGAGCGGTGGCACGTCACCTGGTGGCCGAACAGGGCGTGCGCCACCTGCTGCTGCTGAGCAGAAGGGGGGCGGAGGCGGAACGTGCGGCCGCGCTCACGACCGATCTCGTCGCGGCGGGCGCCTCGGTGACCTGGGCCGCGTGCGACGTGGCCGACCGGGACGCACTCCGCGCCGCGCTGGAAGGCGTCCCGGCCGGGCATCCGCTCAAGGGAGTGGTGCACGCCGCCGCCGTACTGGACGACGGTGTCATCGCGTCCCTGACGCCGCGGCGGATCGACGCGGTACTGCGACCGAAGGCGGAGGCGGCCGCCCTTCTCCACGAACTCACCGTGGATGAGGATCTCTCCGCTTTCGTGCTGTTCTCCTCCGTGGCGGGCACGCTGGGAGCCGCCGGGCAGGGCAACTACGCCGCCGCGAACGCCTTCCTCGACGCGCTCGCCGCCCGGCGCCGCGCCCAGGGCCTGCCCGGCCTGTCCCTGGCCTGGGGGCTGTGGGAGCAGCGCAGCGCGCTGACCGGGGGACTGGGGGACACGGATCAGCGGCGCATGGCCGGAGTCGGTCTCGCCGGGCTGTCGACGCCGGAGGGGCTGGCGTTGTTCGACGCCTGCTGTGCCGGCGAGTCCCCGGTTGTGGCCCCGATGCGCCTGGACGTCTCCGCCCTCCGCGAGACCATCCGGAGCAACGGCGGCGAAGTACCGCACGTACTCCGTGAGTTGGTGCGAGTCCCGGCAGGGCGACCGGTGTCCGGCGCGGACACGGCGCCGACGGGGCTGCGGGAACGACTTGCCGGGATGCCGGCGGCGGAAGGCGAGCGCACCGTGCTGGAGGCGGTACGCCGGAACGTGGCGGCCGTACTCGGTCACGGGGGCACGGAATCCGTGGAACCGACGCGCGCCTTCAAGGACTTCGGCTTCGACTCGCTGACGTCCGTGGAACTCCGCAACCGGCTGAACGCGGCCACCGGCATGCGACTGCCCGCCACCCTCGTCTTCGACTACCCGACACCCGCCACCCTGGCCGCGTTCCTGCACCAGGAGCTGACACAGGACGTCGACACCGGTCCCGTGCCGGTGTCCGTCGGCCTGGACCGCCTGGAAGCCGGGCTGTCGGCCATGACCAGGGAGGAGGTCGGCCGCACCGACGTGGTCGCACGGCTGCGGGACCTGCTCGCGACCTACGGCGGCGACGCGCAGGAAGGCTCCGAAAGCGCCGGTCTCGTCGACGAACTCGACTCGGCGACGGACGGCGACCTCTTCAGGATGGTGGACGAGGATCTCGGAATCAGCTGAGCCGACCGTCCGCCCGCTGTGACCGGCCGTCCGCCGACCGCCCCTCCCCGCCGACTGCCCTGTGGCCCACTGTTCCTGATGGGAAAGCACGATGAGTAACGAAGACAAGCTCCGGGACTACCTCAAGCGAGTCATTGCCGAGCTGCACCAGACGCGGCAGCGCCTCCAGGACGCGGAGTCAGCGGACCACGAGCCGATCGCCATCGTGGCGATGAGCTGCCGGTACCCGGGCGGCCTCAGCTCTCCCGAGGAGCTGTGGCAGTCGGTCGCCGCGGGCCAGGACGCCATCGCGGGCTTTCCCGAGGACCGGGGCTGGGACGTGGAGGGGCTGTACGATCCCGACCCGGACGCCGTGGGCAGGAGCTACGCGCGAGAAGGCGGGTTCCTGCGGTCCGCGGGCGAGTTCGACCCGGCGTTCTTCGGGATCTCGCCGCGTGAGGCACTGGCGATGGATCCCCAGCAGCGCCTGCTGCTGGAGACCTCCTGGGAGACTTTCGAGCGAGCCGGTATCGACCCCGCGTCGGTACGGGGCAGCCGGACCGGCGTCTTCACCGGCGTCATGTACCACGACTACGGCACCGGTCTCGACTCGGTACCCGCCGGAGTGGAGGGCTACCTCGGCAACGGCACCGCCGGCAGCATCGCCTCCGGCCGGGTGGCCTACACGCTGGGCCTGGAGGGCCCGGCGGTGACGATCGACACCGCCTGCTCCTCTTCTCTGGTGGCCCTTCACTGGGCCGGCCAGGCCCTGCGCCGGGGCGAGTGCACGCTCGCCCTCGCGGGCGGAGTCACCGTGATGTCCACGCCCGGCACCTTCGTGGAGTTCAGCCGGCAGCGGGGGCTGGCTTCGGACGGTCGCTGCAAGCCCTTCGCCGCCGCGGCGGACGGTACGGGGTGGGGTGAGGGCGTCGGCATGCTTCTGCTGGAGCGGCTCTCGGACGCCCGGCGTAACGGGCACCCCGTGCTCGCGGTGGTCCGTGGCTCCGCCGTCAACCAGGACGGTGCGAGCAACGGACTCACGGCACCGAACGGCCCCTCGCAGCAACGCGTCATCCGGGCGGCCCTCGCGGACGCGAGGCTCTCCGCCAAGCAGGTCGACGCGGTCGAGGCGCACGGCACGGGGACGACGCTGGGCGACCCGATCGAGGCGCAGGCGCTGCTCGCCACTTACGGGCAGGGCAGGCCGCAGGACCGTCCGCTGTGGCTGGGGTCGATCAAGTCGAACATCGGGCACACGCAGGCCGCGGCCGGGGTGGCCGGGATCATGAAGATGGTGCTGGCGATGCGGCACGGGCTGCTGCCGCAGACCCTGCACGTCGACGAGCCCTCCCCGCACGTGGACTGGACGGCGGGAGCCGTCAGGCTCCTGACCGAGCCCACGCGGTGGCCGGAGGGCGAGGAGCCCCGCCGGGCCGGAGTGTCCTCCTTCGGGATCAGCGGCACCAACGCGCACGTGATCCTTGAGCAAGCGCCCGCCCCCGCTCCCACCGAGGGCCCCGGCGAGGACGCGGAGGGGGTGCCCTCGCCGGTATCGGCGTCGGCGTCGGTGGTTCCGTGGATGGTGTCGGGCAAGTCCGAGACGGCGTTGCGGGCGCAAGCCGAACACTTGCGGTCGTTCGTGGGCGCCCGCGGGGAACTCGGGGTCGCGGACGTGGCGTCCTCACTGGTGACCACGCGCTCGGTCTTCGAGCACAGGGCCGTGGTTCTGGGCAGCGACCGTGACGGTCTCCTGAGCGGCCTTGAGTCGCTGGCGCGGAGCCATGAGAGCGCCGGCGTCGTCCGGGGCGATGCGGTCGGTGCGGATGGCCGTGTGGTGTTGGTGTTCCCGGGTCAGGGTTCGCAGTGGCTGGGTATGGCGGCGGGGTTGTTGGATTCGTCCGCGGTGTTCGCTGCTCGGGTGGCGGAGTGTGGTGCGGCGTTGGTTCCGTTCGTGGACTGGTCGTTGACCGAGATTCTGCGTGATTCCTCTGGTGATGATGCCTGGCTGGGTCAGGTGGATGTGGTGCAGCCGGTGTTGTGGGCTGTGATGGTGTCGTTGGCCGAGGTGTGGCGGTCGGTGGGTGTGGTGCCGGCTGCGGTGGTGGGTCATTCGCAGGGTGAGATCGCGGCTGCTTGTGTGGCGGGTGCTCTGTCGTTGGAGGACGGGGCGCGGGTGGTGGCGCTGCGGAGTAGGGCGCTGCGAGTCCTGTCCGGGCGTGGCGGCATGGTGTCGGTCTCGCTGGGCGAGAAGGCCGTCGGTGACCTCCTGGCGCGCTGGGAGGGCCGGCTGTCGCTGGCTGCGGTGAACGGTCCCGGCGTGGTGGTGGTGTCCGGTGACGCGGACGCCCTGGACGAACTGCTCGATGCCTGCGAGACGGACGGGGTACGGGCGCGGCGGATCGCGGTGGACTACGCCTCCCACTGCGCGCACGTCGAGGAGATCGAGAGTGTCCTCGCGCGGGAGTTGGCAGATGTCACCCCGCGCACCGCGTCCGTACCCTTCTATTCCACGGTGACCGGCGGAGTGCTGGACACGTCGGGTCTGGATGCAGGCTACTGGTATCGCAATCTGCGCCAGACGGTGCGTTTCGCGGAAACGGTGGACGCCCTGCTGGCCGACGGGTTCCGGCTCTTCGTGGAGTCAAGCGCTCACCCGGTCCTCACGATGGGCATCGAGCAGACCGCCGAGGCCCACGACACCGCAGTGACGGCGGTGGGTTCTCTGCGCCGGGGCGAGGGCGGCCTGGAGCGCTTCCTCACCTCCGCCGCCGAAGCCTTCGTCGGGGGCGCGGCCGTCCACTGGGCCGCCCTGTTCGAGGGGACGGGTGCGCGCCGCGTCGAGCTGCCCACGTACGCCTTCCAGCGTGACCGCTACTGGCTGGAGACCACAGGCCCGGTGGTGACCCAGAACGCCGCGGTGAGCCTGGGGCTCGGGTCCGCCGACCACCCGCTTCTGGGAGCGGTCGTCGCCCTGGCTGACGCGGAAGGGTTCCTGCTGACGGGCCGGCTGTCCCTGCGGACGCACCCCTGGCTCGCCGACCACGCGGTCACCGAGACGCCGGTACTGCCGGGGACGGCGTTCGTGGAGCTGGCGCTGCGGGCAGGCGACGCGGTGGGTTGCGACCGTCTGGAGGAGCTCACGCTCGAAGCGCCGCTCGTACTGCCCGAGAACAGCGCGGTGCAGGTCCAGTTGACGGTCGGTGGCCCGGACGCGGCGGGACAGCGGCAGGTGGCGGTGTACTCCCGGCCCGAGGACTCCTCCGAGGGGCCCTGGACGCGACACGCGGCGGGAACGCTGACGGACAGCCCGGCTGACGTCGCCGGGGAGGCTGAAGTCGCCGCTGATCTGAGCGTCTGGCCGCCGTCCGGCGCCGAGCCGGTCGAGGTGGACGGCCTGTACGAGCGGCTGGCGGCCACAGGACTGCAGTACGGCGCCGCTTTCCAGGGGGTTCGGGCGGCCTGGCGCCGTGGCGAGGAGGTGTTCGCCGAGGTCGCCCTCGCCGACGAGCAGCGGGACGGCGCGAGTCGCTTCGGGCTGCACCCCGCTCTGCTCGACGCGGCCCTCCACGCCATGGCCACCGGCCCGGACACACGGGACGGGGCCGAGGGCGAACGGCGCCCCGGTCTGCCCTTCGTCTGGGGTGGCGTGTCCCTGTTCGCCACGGGCGCGGACGCGCTGCGGGTACGGCTCGCCCCGGCCGGGCCGGAAGCGGTGTCCCTGCACGTGGCGGACAGCGACGGGGCACCGGTCGCGACGGTCGCCTCCCTGGTGACGCGTACGGTGTCGCCGGAGCAACTGGGCGCCGCGGTACCCGTCGCCCACGAGTCGCTCTTCCGCGTCGCGTGGCGAGACCTCGCACGGCGCAACCCCGCGCCCTCGCGGACCACGGCCGTTCCGGACCGCAACCCGAGCGCAGAGAGCGTGAGTTGGGGGCTGCTCGGTGCGCCGGAGCCGCAGCTGTGCGCCGCACTCGACGCGAGCGGGGCGGGCCTCGCGACGTACCCGGACCTGGCGGGGCTGCGGACGGCCGTCGCCGACACAACGGTGACCACGCCCGACGTCGTGTTCGCCTCTCTCACGCCGGGCGGTGCTGAGGGTGCTGGTGGTGGGGTGGATCCGGCGGGTGTGCGGTCGGGTGTGCGGCGGGTGCTGGGGTTGTTGCAGGGGTGGTTGGCGGAGGAGCGTCTGGCCGGGTCCCGGTTGGTGGTGGTGACGCGGGGAGCGGTGGCGGCTGTTTCCGGTGAGGGTGTGGAGGACTTGGCGGCGGCCGCGGTGTGGGGTCTGGTGCGGTCGGCCCAGGCGGAGCACCCCGGCCGGTTCGTGCTGGTGGATCTGGACGGGGAGGGGGTGCCCGCCGGGGTGCTGGAGGCGGTACTCGCCGGTGACGAGCCGCAGATCGCGCTTCGGGCGGGAGAGCCGCGCGCGCCCAGGCTGGTCCGTGCCGGGACCCCAGCGGCCGGTGAGGCCGGATCCGTGGCGGCACCCGGCTCCACCTGGGACCCGGAGGGCACCGTGCTGCTGACCGGCGCGAGCGGCACGCTCGGCGCCCTGGTGGCCCGGCGCCTCGTCGAGCGGCACGGCGTACGACACCTGCTGCTCGTCTCGCGGCGTGGCGGCGAGGCGGCCGGGGCCCCGGAGCTGGCGGCGGAGCTGAGCGGCCGGGGCGCCACGGTGACGACCGCGGCCTGCGACACGTCCGACCGGGCGGCCCTGGCGGACCTGCTGGCGGCCGTTCCCGCCGGGCACCCGCTGACCGCGGTCGTGCACGCCGCCGGGGTACTGGACGACGGCGTGATCGAGTCGCTGACGCCCGGACAGATCGACGCGGTGCTACGGCCCAAGGTGGACGCGGCCGTCCACCTCCACGAACTGACCCGCGACCTCGGCCTGGCCGGGTTCGTGCTCTTCTCCTCCGCCGCCGGGACGTTCGGCGGGGCGGGACAAGGCAACTACGCCGCGGGCAACGCCTTCGTCGACGCCCTCGCCGTCCACCGACGCGCCCACGGCCTGCCCGCGATATCGCTGGGCTGGGGATTCTGGTCCGAACGCAGCGGTATGACCGGCCACTTGGACGACACGGCCGTCCGGCGTATGCGCCGCGGCGGCATCGCGGCACTCGCGACGGAAGAGGGCCTGGCCCTGTTCGACGCCACGGCCTCCCCGGCATCCACGGAAGCCGCGACGACCGGGGCACCGGCGGCCGACGCGGTCCTGCTGCCCATCCGCCTGGACCTGCCCACACTGCGGGCCCAGGCCGCGTCCGGAGTCGTCCCCGCCCTGCTGCGGGACCTGCTGCGTGTGCCCACACGCCGCGCGGTCGAGGCGACCGGCGCGGGCCTCGGCGGCTCCGCGCTGGGCCAGCGCCTGGCGCAACAGCCGGAGGCGGAACGGGACGACACCGTGCGCACACTGGTGTGCACCCATGTCGCCGCCGTCCTCGGGTACGCCGACGGAAGCACGGTCGAGAGCGAGCGGGCCTTCCAGGAACTCGGCTTCGACTCACTGATGGCGGTGGAGCTGCGGAACCGGCTGAACGCGGCCACGGGCCTGCGGCTGCCGGCCACTCTCGTCTTCGACTACCCGACGCCCGCGGTGCTCGGCGGTCACCTGCTGGCCGAACTGCTCGCGATCCATTCCGGGCAGCCGGCCTCGGCCTCGGCGGCGGCCCCGGCGGTCCGCGGAGGCACGGCCGCCGCCTTCGACGAGCCCATCGCGATCGTGGGCATGAGCTGCCGGTACCCGGGAGGCGTCCAGGCCCCGGAAGAACTCTGGCGGCTTCTTGAGCACGGCACGGACGCCATGTCCGCGTTCCCCGAGGACCGTGGCTGGGACATCGAGGAACTGTACGAGCCCGGATCCGAGACGCCGGGGAAGATCCACGCCCGTGAGGGCGGGTTCCTGTACGGGGCGGGGGAGTTCGATCCGGCGTTCTTCGGGATCTCGCCGCGTGAGGCGCTGGCGATGGACCCGCAGCA
>NZ_JBFALS010000028.1:0-31051 GCF_040656295.1 Streptomyces sp. NPDC049954 | reverse complement strand
CCCGCATACTGGATGTATTCGGGCGTTTCGACAACGCGGCGAGGTGCCGTAGCTGTCGTCGTGCGCCCGCCAGGAATTGCGGGACAGCCCTTAGGGGGTCGCGGACCCGGCCGGGAAGCTGACGGCGCCGCCGTGACCGAGGGGCCGGAGGTGACGCCGCGACTCGGGAACCGAGGTCCGGCGCCGGCGCCCCTCAGGGGCGCTCGCGGCGCGCGGGGTCAGGAGCCCGCGCCCGCCGCGCTGTTCGCGTGCTCCACCGCGTACAGTCTGCGCTCGGCCGCGCGGTCCTGGTCGAGTGCGCTGGCGCGCCGCTCGGCCTCGGCCCGGGTCGCGTACTGACCGACCCGGTAGCTGTCGGCCTTTCCGTCGTCCCGCCTTATGAGGTGCCAGGGAAGCGTGGCACCGCTGTCCGTCATCGAACCCCTCCGCCTCTCTCCTCCGAGCGTGCCAACGACCGCCGAGGAAACCCCATTTCGCATATGCCCGACCCTACCCCCCGCCTTAACTGAGCGGATACGGATTAGCACGAAGGGGTACGTGTTCGCGCCATCACGGACAGCGAAAAGGGGTGGGCGTGGGGGCGCGTTCCGGTGAACACGCCCCCACGCCCCACCCTTCGGGGGCTCCCTCGTCACCTCACGGGCAGGTGGTAGGTCAGC
Source organism: Streptomyces sp. NPDC049954 (assembly GCF_040656295.1). Classification (NCBI taxonomy): domain Bacteria; kingdom Bacillati; phylum Actinomycetota; class Actinomycetes; order Kitasatosporales; family Streptomycetaceae; genus Streptomyces; species Streptomyces sp. NPDC049954. The sequence goes on along the minus strand of NZ_JBFALS010000028.1, from coordinate 30,392 downwards.
CGGTAACGGTCGGCGGGCACGACGAGGTCGGCCGTCTCCACGGCGCGCTGCGAGGCGTAGTAGGTGCGGGCGACGACGATCACGACATGGCCGGGCACCCCGCCGAGCAGCAGGAGTTCCTCGGCGAGTCCGGGGCGGGCGCCCACTTCCTCGACGACGTTGTCCACGACCGTGTCGATCGCGGCCATGCGGTCCACGACGCCGCTGCCGCCGAGCGGGCCCTCCTCGGGCAGCATGACGGGGGTGCGGCCCGTGAGTTCGAGCGGTTCCCAGGAGGTCGAGAGCATCATGGGGCGGCCCGCGTCCCGGAAGACGTAGCGGGTGCACATCACGCGGGCGCCGGGTTCGACGCCCAGCCGCGCGGCGATCTCCTCGTCCGCCTCCTCCTGCACACTGCTGGACTCCCAGGTGCCGCGCGCCCCTTCCTCCGCCTGCTCCTGCCGGAAGGGCGTCGAGGTGCCGGGCAGCATGCGGTAGCCGGAGCGCGCGATGCGCCGGGGCTGGAGTCGCTCGCGCACGTACGTCCCGGAGCCGGAACGCCCTTCGACCAGCCCCTCGGCCATGAGGACCTTGCGGGCCTCCAGGGCCACGGTGTCCGAGACGCCGTACTCCTTGCGGATACGCGCCTGCGAGGGGAGGCGGGTGTGCGGGGGGAGCGAACCGTCGACGATCTTCTTACGGAGATCACCCGCGACGCGGAGATACGCCGGCTGCTCACCGAATGTCACAAGCCACTCCCATCAGGTTGACAGACAGCAACAGCCTGGCAACCGACGGTTGCTCCCCGCAAGCGAGGGCCAAAGATTCACTCGAAGTGATGACGCGTCTTTGTGCAGGCACTTCCTGCCCTGTGCGGCGATCAAGGAAACATGGGACGCACAGGCAGGTGTCACGGACGGTAGGAGTCCGGTTCCGCCCTGCGTGATCGAGAGGCCCCTCAGGCCCGCTGCGTACGCTCCCCGTATGAACGCCATCGACGGGCCGGCCGGTGCGCCCGCCCCGCACCCACACACCTCCGCCCTCCCCGGCCGGGAGGCCGGTCCCGCGGCGCATACGGGGTCCGCCGCCGCGCCCCCGCCGCCGTCCTCGGTGTGCCCGGTGGACGGGACGCGGGTGAGCGCCGAGTCACTGGAGTGGTGCTGCCCGGGCTGCCGGGGTCCGCTGGACCTGGACTTTCCGGCCGCTCCCCCGCCGCTCACCGCGCTGACCGGCCGCGTGAACTCGCTGTGGCGGTACGCCGAGTCCCTGCCGCTGTCCGCGCCCTCGGTGTCGCTGGGCGAGGGCAGGACGCCGCTGGTCGCGCTGGAGGGCCGGGTCCTCGCAAAGCTCGACTTCCTGATGCCCACGCTGTCCTTCAAGGACCGGGGCGCCGTCCTGCTCGCCGAACTCGCGCGCCGGCTGGGCCCGGAGCGGGTCATCGCCGACAGCAGCGGCAACGCGGGCACGGCGATCGCGGCGTACTGCGCGCGGGCGGGCCTGGACTGCACGGTGTACGTGCCCGGGGGGACGTCGCCGAAGAAGCTGGAGCAGATCGCGGCGCACGGCGCGCGCGTGGACCTCGTGCCGGGCGACCGGGAGGCGACGGCCCGCGCGGCGCGGGCGGCGGCGGACGAGCCGGGGGTCTTCTACGCGAGCCATGTCTTCAACCCGTACTTCCTGCACGGCACGAAGACCTACGTGTACGAGCTGTGGGAGGACCTCGGCGGCCGGCTGCCGGAGGCGGTCGTCGTGCCGGTCGGCAACGGCACGCTGCTGCTGGGCGCCGTTCTCGCGATCGAGGAGTTGTACGGCGCCGGGCTGATCGGCCGGCGCCCGCGTCTGCACGCGGTCCAGGCGCGGGCGGTGTCCCCGCTGGCCGCCGCCTGGCGGGCGGGCGCCGAGGACCTGCTGCCCGGGGAGGCCGGGGTGGGGCCCACGCTCGCCGAGGGCATCGCGATCCCCCGGCCGCCGCGCGCCCGGCAGATCCTCGCCGCCGTCCGCGCGAGCGGCGGCTCCTTCCTGACGGTCCCCGAGGAGCACCTCGCTCCCGCCCAACTCGACCTGGCGCGCAGGGGTTTCTACGTCGAGGCGACGGGGGTCGCGTGCTGGGCGGCGGTGCGCGAGGGGGCGCTCGGGGACGTCGAGACGGTGGTGCCGCTGTGCGGGGCCGGCCTCAAGACGGGGATGGCCCGGGCGACGGACTGACCGGATGACCCGGGCGACGCGGTGACCACCCCCGCCGGCGCACCCGTCCTCACCCCTGCCGGTACCCGGCGAGGAAGCGCCCGATCCGTCCGATCGCGGACTCCAGGTCGTCGGCGTACGGCAGGGTGAGGATGCGGAAGTGGTCGGGGCGCGGCCAGTTGAAGCCGGTGCCCTGGACGACCTGGATCTTCTCGCGCAACAGCAGGTCGAGGACGAAGCGTTCGTCGTCGACGAGGGGGTGCACCTTCGGGTCGAGGCGCGGGAAGGCGTAGAGCGCGCCCTTCGGCTTGACGCAGGAGACGCCGGGGATCTCGTTGAGCTTCTCCCAGGCCCGGTCGCGCTGTTCACGCAACCGCCCGCCGGGGGCGGTGAGTTCCTTGATGGACTGCCGGCCGCCGAGCGCCGCCTGGATCGCGTACTGGGCGGGGGCGTTGGCGCACAGTCGCATGGAGGCGAGCATCGTGAGCCCCTCCAGGTAGTTCTTCGCGTGCTGCTTGGGCCCGCTCACGACGAGCCAGCCGGAGCGGAAGCCCGCGACCCGGTACGTCTTGGACAGCCCGCTGAACGACAGGACGACGAGGTCGGGGGCGAGCGCCGCCGCCGTGTGGTGGACGGCGTCGTCGTACAGGATCTGGTCGTAGATCTCGTCGGCGAAGACCATGAGCTGGTGGCGGCGGGCGAGGTCGAGGATGCCCTCGACGATCTCCTTCGGATAGACCGCGCCCGTGGGGTTGTTGGGGTTGATGATGACGACGGCCCGGGTGCGGTCGGTGATCTTCGCGGCCATGTCGTCGAGGTCCGGGTACCAGTCGGACTCCTCGTCGCACAGGTAGTGGACGGCCTTGCCGCCGGACAGCGTGGTGACGGCCGTCCACAGCGGGAAGTCGGGGGCGGGGACGAGGACTTCGTCGCCGTTCTCCAGCAGCGCCTGCATCGCCATGGTGATGAGTTCGGAGACGCCGTTGCCGAGGAAGACGTCGTCCACGCCGACGCCTTCGACACCGAGCGCCTCGTAGCGCTGGGCGACGGCGCGGCGGGCGGAGAGGACGCCGCGCGAGTCGGTGTACCCGTGGGCCTTGGGCAGCATCCGGATCATGTCCTGGACGATCTCCTCGGGCGCCTCGAAGCCGAAGAGCGCGGGGTTGCCGGTGTTGAGCCGCAGCACACTGTGCCCGGCCTCCTCCAGGGCGTTGGCGTGCGCGATCACCGGGCCCCGGATCTCGTAGCAGACCTCGCTCAGCTTGCTCGACTGCCGGAACTCCATGCCGTGCCTCCCCGGGAACTGTGTGACTTGGTTTTACCAAGTGAGAGCTTGGAAAGTCCAACCCTGTGTCTAGACTGCGATCCATGCCACGTCAGACGCCGCCCCGCCGCCGAAGCTACGACCAGTACTGCGCCGCCTCCCGCGCCCTGGACGCCGTGGGGGACCGCTGGACCCTGCTGATCGTCCGGGAGTTGCTGGGCGGGCCGCGCCGGTACACGGATCTGCTCGCGGATCTGCCGGGGGTCAGCACCGACATGCTCGCGACGCGGTTGCGCGACATGGAGCGCGACGGACTGGCCCTGCGCCGCCGCCTGCCCGCCCCGGCCAACGCCTCGGTCTACGAACTGACCGAGCGGGGCGGCGACTTGCTGCCCGTCCTGACGGCGCTCGCGACGTGGGGAGCCCCGGCTCTCGCGGAGCGCAACCCGACCGACGCGGTGCGCGCGCACTGGTTCGCGATCCCGCTGCTGGGCCCGCTCGGCGCGGCGGTCGGCGGGGACGGGGCGCTGGTGGAGGTCGAGCTTCCCGAGGGCCTGTTCCACGTCCGTACGGGCTTCGCGCCCGGCCGCCCCTCGTACGGCGACGGAGCGGCGCAGGCGGCGCCGGACGCCCGCCTGGCGATGGACGCGGACACCTGCCGCGCCCTGGGCGAGGGTACGGCGACCCTCGCCGGGGCCGTCAAGGAGGGCCGGGTGCGGGTACGCGGCGAGGGGCCGGTGGCCCGGCGCCTGCGGGGCGAGGCGTAGGCGGGGCGGGTCAGCAGCCGGAGGCGCCGCAGGCGCCGCCCGCCTGCTCCTGACCGCCGGTCGGGACGTGCGGGTCGCGGTCGGTCAGGCAGTAGATGCCGCCCGCCGGGTCGCGCATGACGATCCACTCCTTGCCGTGGTGCACGAGCCGCGCCCCGAGCGTCTCGTGCCGGGCCCGCGCCGACTCGGGGTCCCGCACGGCGAGGTCGAGGTGGGCGCGGGCGGGCTGCTCGGTGTCGAGCCGCTGCACCAGGAACCGCACGGGCAGCCCGAGGGGCGGCCGCAGCCGCTGGAACTCGGGCTGAGTCGTGGGGGCGGGGGGCCAGCCGGTCAGGGCGGCCCAGAAGGCGAGTTCCCGCTCGTACGCGGCCGGCCCGACGTCGAGACACACCTGGTCGAGCCGCTCGTCCGCCACGACGGGCGGCACGGTCCGCTCCCCGTGCCAGGGGACGACGCAGAACGCGAGCCCGGCGGGTGAGCGCAACACGCTCAGCCCCGGCTCCTCGGACAGCACGGCGGCGCCCTGCTCCCTGGCGTGGCGCACGAAAGCGGGGACGTCGGCGACGCACAGATCCACGTGCGCCCCGCCGGGCCCCTCCGCGACCGACTGCTGCTTGAGGTTGGCATCGGCGCCACCGGGCGGCACGAAGCTGACGAACTCCCCCGACTCCCCTCGTACGGCGGAGAGTTCCGCACCGGTGACGGCCGCCCAGAAGGAGCGGGCGGCCTCCTCGTGCGCGCGGGGGGAGTCGACGAAGGCGTGGATCCAGCGGATGGCGGGTGCGGTGGCCGGGGACATGGACGCTCCTCCTGCGGTGTGGCGTGGCGGCTACGACGGTCGGTGCGGCGGCGCGTTCTCGTTCAGGAAGCCGGGGCGGGGCTCGTGGCCAGGGGCGCGAGGTAGCCGTCGATCAGCTCCACGGCGTCGCGCAGCATGACCGCGTCCCCCTCCGGCGTGTCCCAGAAGGCCCGGCCGAGCAGGAAGTCGGCGACCTCCACGACGAGGGCGACCTGCCGCCGGGCCGTCTCCGTGTCGGGCAGCCCGTACGCGTCGACCAGCGCGCGGTGGATCAGTGCGGAGATCCGGGCGTTGGTGGCGCTGTCCAGGCCCGCCAGTCCGGGCAGGCGCGGCGCCCCGGGCCGCCAGAGCCGCCGGTAGCCGGGCTCGGTGCGGAACCGCTGGGCGAACCCGTCGAGGAGCCGCTCGAAGAGCGCCGCCGTCCCTCCGGCGGGCGGGCGCGCGCAGATTTCCGCGACCAACTCGACGTTCCGCTCCTGCCACGCGCGCACGAGGGTCTCGGCGATGGCGTCCTTGTCGGGGAAGTACCGGTAGAGCACGCCGACGGAGACCCCGGCCCGTTCGGCGATCAGCTTGGTCCCGATCTCCTCGTACGGGTGGGCGTCGAGGAGTTCGGCGGTGGCGCGCAGGACGCGGTCGACCTTCTCGCGACTGCGCTGCTGCCGGGGCCGCTCGCGCAGCCTCGGCCCCGGACCCTGCCCACCGTCTCCCACTCCCGCCATGCGTTCCACCTTGGCATACGGGCGCGGGGGCCCGGCTCCCCGGAACGCACCTTGACAGCGGGGTGAAACCCGAACCAGAGTCACGTTCATGTTATCGGGGAGGGCAGCCGCCAGGGGCGAGGGCGACGGGGGCGGGTCCCGTGGCGGGACCGGGCTGGGCAGGGACTTCACCTTGGTGTGGGGCTCGGTGGCCGCCTCGGGCCTCGGCGACGGCGTCCGCTTCGTGGCCCTGCCGCTGCTGGCCGCGCGCCTGACGGACGATCCGAGGCAGCTGGCGGCGGTGGCCCTGGCGGAACAACTCCCCTGGCTGCTCAGCGTGTTCGCGGGGGCTGCTGCGGACAGGATGAGCCGTCGGCGCCTGTTGTGGGCGGTGGACCTGATCCAGGCGGCGCTGATGGGAGCGCTGACGGTGGGGATCTCGGCGGGCGGGGTGACGATCGGCGTGCTGATCGCGACGGGTTTCCTGCTCGGCTGCGGCCAGACGCTGTACCTCGCGGCCCGGTCGGGCCTGATCCCGTCCCTGGTGGGACGCGCCCGGCTGGCCCCGGCGAACGCCCGCCTCCAGTCCACCGGCATCCTGACGGACACGCTGCTGGGCCCGCCGTTGGGCGCGGTGCTGTTCGGCGCGGCGACGGCCCTCCCGTTCGGGGTGGACGCGGCGTCCTTCGCGATGGCGTCCGGGCTGGTGCTGCTGAGCGGCGCGGGAACGAGGGGCCCGGAGGCGACACCGGCCGCCGATGCCCGCTCGTCACATCCGAAACGCCCCTTCCGCACGGAACTCCTTTCCGGACTGGCCCTGTTGTGGCAGGACAGGCCGCTGCGCGGGCTGAGCGTGTGCGGGGCGCTGGCCTCCCTGGCGACGGACGGCCTGGCGGCGATCCTGGTGCTGTGGGCGCGGCGCACGCTGGGCCTGGACGACCTGGGCTACGCGCTGCTGGTCGCGGCGTTCGCGGCGGGCGGCGTGACCGGGGCGGCCGTGGCCCCACGCCTCCCGGCCCGCCGGGTCCTGCGCGCCTGCCCCGCCGTGACGGCCCTGGCGGCGGCGGGCGCGGCCTTCTCCCACGCGGGCCTCCTCGCGGGCTGCTTCCTCACGGTGTACGGCGCGGCCTTCGGCGCGTGGGGCGTGCACGCGGCCACTCTGCGCCAGTCCCGTACGCCGACGCACCTGCTGGGCCGGGTCGGCGTGGCCCACGCGACACTGACGGGCGCGGCGGGAGCGGTGGGCACGGTGGCGGCCGGGCTCCTTGCGGCCCACGCGGGCCTACGGTCACCGTTCGCGGCGGGCGCGGTGGCGATGGCGGCGGGCGCGGCGCTGACGTGGAGGGCCACCGGCCGGGAGGAGGGCCCGCCTGCGTCGGACGGTCGGCCGCCGCGACGATGACGGAACGGGTGACACGCGCCCACGAGGCGGCCCGCTCAGCCCAGTTGGCCCGGTTGGCGCCGCATCGGCGAGTCCGCTCAGCCCATCGGGCGCAACGGGACCCCGGCGACGACCGAGGTCCCCCGCACCGGGCGGTTCCGTACGGTCCACGCGCTCGCGAGGGTGTCGACGAGCAGCAGCCCGCGCCCCGTCTCGGACTCCGGCCCGGGACAGGCGGGCTTCGGCGCGCGGAGATGTTCGCCGCCGGGGTCGGAGACGGCGAGCCAGTAGTGCCCGTCGGCCGGCCACAGGACCACCTCGACACTCTCGTCCTCCTCGGCGCGCGTTCCGTACCGGACGGCGTTGGTGACGAGTTCCGAGGTCAACAGCGAGAGGTCGTCGCCGAGATGAGGCCACAGCTCGGCGGGCAGCGTGTCGGCGACCGCGCGCCGGGCCATCCGCACGGAGGCGGGGTGCGCGGGAAAGCGCCAGTGGGCGGGGACGAGCGGAATGCCGGACATGGTCAACTCCGTTGCGGTGAAGGGGTTCGGGCTCGCCGGTGGCCTACCGTCCTGGTCGCGGACACACCCGTCCCAGGACGGACGGGCATGGCGGCGCGGTGCGCTTCCGGGCGTTACTTTGTGCTCTTCTTGCGTCACCAAAAGCTACTACACGCGGGGGCATTTGACCTCCTAATGCGAGTCAATTAACCCCAACGAGTTGGAGTGATGCTGTCTCACGATGCAACATGAGGTGGCAACCAGTTGGAGGGATCAGATGTCCGCACGACGCGCGTCCACGCAACGGCAGCGACGCCTTGGGATCGAGCTGCGCAAACTGCGCGCGGCGGCGAAGCTGTCCACCGAACAGGTAGCGGAGGTCCTGGGCATGGACCGCACCCGCATCGCCAACATGGAGTCGGGTATCCGATCCATCAACGCCGAGCGCGCACGAATCCTCTCCGCCACCTACGCTCCCGAGGACAACGCGTACGCGGACGCACTGGTGGAGATGGCGGACGTACAGGAACGCGGCTGGTGGGAGAAGTACCGCGGAACCCTTTCCGCCGGACTTCTCGACATCGCCGAGACCGAGTGGCACGCGCGGCGCCTTCTGACCGTGCAGAGCGTGCATGTGCCCGGGCTGCTGCAAACGGAGGACTACGCACGCAGCGTCTTCGACGCCGTCCTCCCGCCCCTGTCCCGGCTGGAGGTGGAGGTGCGCGTCCAGCACCGTATGGAGCGGCAACAGGTTCTCGGCGACTCGCGTGCACTTCCGTACATGGCATACGTCCACGAGGCGGCGCTGCGCATGCAGTTCGGTGGCGCCAAGGTCATGCGGGCACAACTCGACCAACTGGGCGCAGCCTCGGAGCGACCACACATCGCCGTGCGCGTCATTCCAATCAGCGTCGGAGCTTTTCCGGGCGCCGGTCACGCACTTCTTTACGCCGAAGGGCCTGTTTCCTCGCTCGACACCGCACAGTTGGACACAGCACACGGCGTGGAGTTCATCCATGCCGAACCGCAGCTCGCCAAGTACCGGGCTCATCTCACGTGGATGGATGAGCAGTGCTTGAGCGAAGATCGCTCCAGGGACCTGATTCGCTCGATCGCACAACACCTCTGAGGAGAAACGTGTCCGACATCTCTTGGGGAGCCCCCTTCTGCGGCGAAGGCAACAACTGCTTCCGCCTCGGCACCGACCAGGACGGCAACGCCTACATCGCCGTCAACGGCCAAGAGGACCACTACCTCACCGACACCCGCGAAGCCCTCCGCACCCTCATCACCGACATCAAGGCCGGCAAGGCCGACCACCTGCTCTGAGACACCCGGCAAAGCCCGCCCGCGAACCACGCCGAGATTGGCGTTCCGGCGTGTCAGTGGCCCCGGCCGGGCAGGGCGAACTTAAGGACGCCTGAAGGCGCCGAGGGGCCACTCGCGCGTCGGCACCCTCACCTTCCATCAGGACACCTCCACCGCAAGGAGACCCGTGATGCCCGACATCACCTGGGAAGCCCCCTTCTGCGCCGAAGGCAACTCTTGCTTCCGCCTCGGCACCGACCAGGACGGCAACGCCTACATAGCCGTCAACGGCCGCGAAGACCACTACCTCACCGACACCCGCGAAGCCCTCCGCACCCTCATCACCGACATCAAGGCCGGCAAGGCCGACCATCTGCTCCAGTAAGCGCCTTCGAAGGTCACGCCCACATCAGGGTGATGCGAGGGCGACGACTGCCGGTAGGACTCTGCGGCCTCGCCGTAGCGGGCTGCCGCGGGATGCGCAGGTGGCGGGGCGGCGTTGGCCCGGGTGGCGTCGGCCGCGTCCCGGTGTGCCGTGTGCCCCCGCACCGTAGCGGCGGGGGCACGGCGGTTACCGGGTCACTCCGTCACCGGGACGAGGGGCGGAAGCGCGACGGTGACGGGCACGGTTCCCCTGTCCCTGCCGTACAGCTTGTACGCGAAGTCCGTCGCGTTCATCCCCAGAGGCTCGGCGGAGACGGACGGCCACAGGGTGAACTTGATCGTGTAGAGGCCCGAGATCCCCAATGTCTGCATTTTTCGCCGGTACTTCAGCGAGTAGATCTGGCAGAACGCCGCCACCGGTGTCGTGCCGGCCGGGAGAAGGTTGTGAAGCAAGCGGAACTCGGGCTGATTCATGATCCGCAGCTGGTCGTCGGCGGATGTCCCGCCGAAGACGATCGAGTTGTAGTCGTTCTTGACGTCGTCCTTGCCGTAGGCCCAGAACTCGTCCTTCCAGCTGGCGAAGAACTCGGCGAAGTCGGTGAAGCCGGGCGGCAGAGCATCTCCCAGGCGCCGGACAATGACACTCATGCGACTCTCCTTTGTCTCGCACGCGACCGTGCCTGCGGTCGCCATGGGCGGGCGAGGCGGCACATACCTGCACACCGCGCCTCCCCCTGGAAGGCCGGACCGTGCCGGCACCCCACCGAAAAGTCCTGATCGCGCCGGATCATGACTCAATGCGCCCTGTTGCGTACCTGTACCGGTGCGCGTAGGGGGATGCGTACCTGGGATGGGTCTTCAGATGTCACGCCCACATCAAATTGCGCTGCTTGTAGCGCTGCCTGCCGAAGCGGGGTGGGCGCCCGCCCCGGCTGCCGCGCCGGAGCCAGTTGCGGATCCGGTCGCTTTTTCGGGGATGGTGTGCGTGATGCCTCGGTGCCGCAACCACGTCCGCATGGCGCGTGCGCTGTGGCCCTCGTCGCCAAGTACGCGGTCGGGTCGGCCCCGTGGCCTCCGTATCCTCATCACCGACATCAAGGCCGGTAAGGCCGGCCATCTGCTCTGATCCCGCGCGCCGCCCGGCCTCGGGACGTTCCGTTCCGTTCCCTTCGAGAGGCAGTTCGTGAAGCGTTTCCGGCTTGTGGCCCGGGTCTGGCGGCTCCTGCGGGGGCCCTTCCAGTGGCGGCTGCTGTGGCTGGCGCACGCCAAGTTCAACGTGGGCGTCACCGGGGTCGTGCGCAACGACGCGGGGCAGGTGCTGCTTCTCAAGCACCGCCTGTGGTCCCCCGAGCGGCCGTGGGGGCTGCCGACCGGGTTCGCGGTCGCCGGGGAGGAGTTCTCCGACACCGTGGTGCGGGAGGTGAAGGAGGAGACCGGGCTCGACGTGCGGCCGGGGCGCCTCGTGCGCCTCAAGAGCGGCTACCGGCTGCGCGTCGAGGTCGCCTACGAGGCGCTGTACGTGGGCGGGGACCTGCGGATCGACCCCTTCGAGATCCTGGAGGCGCGCTGGTTCGAGGCCGACGCCCTTCCGGACGGTATGCAGGAGCTGCACCGGCGGCTGGTCCGTGGGGAGACGTCGGTCTGACACGGGCCGCCCCGGGGCGAGCCGGACCCGTCCGGCCGGACGGCTGTCGGCGCCCGCGCACGATCGCCCTCTTGCCCCGGCCGTCCCGGGGTACTCGGTCAGGGAGAACCTGTCGGCGGGCCGAGGGAGAAGTGCAGTGGCGGACGACTCGTCGTTGAAGGCGGTGGGCTGGGCGCGTTCCCTGCCGGTGAGCAGTGGCGTCAAGGTGGCGCGGGACTGGACCAGGGAACACCTGGGGACGCTCGGGTGGTCGCGGGAGGACCCGGACACGGTCGACTCCGTCCTGCTGGCCGTGTCGGAGCTGGTCACCAACGCGCACCGGCATGCGGGCAGCACCGCGCAGCTCGTACTGACCTGGGACAGCGAGTGCCTCCACGTGACCGTCCACGACGCGTCTCCCGCGCTGCCCGAGCCCCGTGAGGCGTCGGAGGACGCGCTCGGCGGGCGCGGGATGTTCCTGGTGGACGCGCTGGCCGACACCTGGGCCGCCTACCCGTGCCCCCGGGGCAAGGAGGTCACGGCCTGCTTCCGGCCGTCTCAGGGCCGGCCTGCGGGGCGGTGACGGCCGGAGGCACGCTGCCCCGGCTTCGCCCCGGGGATGCCCGCTGCCCCGGCCCGGCCCCCTTACGTCGATCCGTGCCCGCCCATGTCGCGAGGCGGCCTCCATGTCGGCCCCCCTCGCTACACCGCCCGGCTGGACGCGCCCACCGCGCCCGGAAGGCTGGTTCGCGGAAGACCTGGACCGTCTCCCCGAGGCGCCCCGCCACACGGAACTGATCGACGGAGCACTCGTCTTCGTGGTGTCGCCCCAGCGTTGGTGGCACGGAGAGGTCGTCACGGACCTCACGCTCGCCCTCAGGGAACAGGCGCCTGCGGGCTTCCGGGTCGGCCGGGAGATGACGATGCGTCTCGACGCCAGAAACCGCCCGGAGCCCGACCTCGTGGTGACCACGGCCCCGTACGAACCGGACCGCACCTGGTTCGCCCCCGAGGACGTGCAGCTCGTCGTCGAAGTCGTCTCGCCGGAGTCCGCCCACCGCGACCGGACCGTCAAGCTGCGCAAGTACGCCGGAGACGGCCGGGGCGCGGAAGGGCTGAGAGCACGTCGCCCCGGCCGAGAACGTCCGGGCCGGAGGCGGGCGGGCTGGTCAGATCGCCTCAGCCGGACCGGACCGGCGCGAGCGAGTCCATGTCGAGAGTGATCTCGAACGGCACCGGCCGCTTGAGCGTGTGGCGGAAGATGCCGGCCGGTGCGTACGAGCCGGTCGGTCCGTCCAGCTCGTAGACGTGCACGACGAGGAGAGGCGCGCGTCCCGAAGTCGACCCAGGCCGCGAGTTCGTCCGCCGGGCCCCGCAGCAGGTCCACGGATGCCTGCGCGAGGGATTCGGCGGCCTTCGAGCGCTCCGCCTCCTCCGTGAGGGCGCGATCTCGGCGACCGCCGCCAGGGCCCCGGCCCGGCGCTCGTCCCCGGCCGGCAGCAGCCGCAGCCGCAGCCACCCCGAGACCGGTTTCGCCTCCTCCAGCAGCGGCCCCAGCCGTTTCACGAGCCCCTCGGCCGTGCGTACCGTCCGCCGCGCCCCGGGTCCGGCCTCGACGAGGACGTGCAGGACCCGGACGAGTGCGGTGGTGTGCGGGGTGGGGTGGTCGACGTCGAGGGAGACGGCGACGCCGTCCCGTACCTCCCCGGCGAGCCGCTGGGCCGCCGCGACGAGCTGGTCGGCGGTGACCTTGCCGATGCCGGGGAGCCGGCGCAGGCGGTACGGCCCGCCGTCTAGCACCTGCCGTACGGTGCGCAGCGCGCCGCGCTCCAGCAGTTCGGACCGCACCCGGCCCCCGGTGGCCTGCTGGAGACGTGCCACCGGCATCGCGTCGAGAGCGCGGCCGGCCTCGGCGTCGAGGATCGGCGTGAGGGCCTCCCGTACGGCGCCGAGGGCCCGTTCGTGGTCGGCGGCCACCGAGCGTGCCGCCGCGTACAGTCGCGCGCCGGCCGCGACGGCCTCCCGCTCCGCACGTCCCATGCCGCCCCCTCTCCCCTCTCCCCTCCGGCCGACCAGGTCCGCCACCGGTGGACGACCTGAGCACTCCGGCCGCGACGCTGAGTGTCCCTACTCATGCGGGGCGCGGCCGGCCGCCGCAGCATGGGAAGTGACCCGCCTCACGAAGGAGACCGCATCATCATGCCGAGCACGAGCACCCGTACGAGCGGGAACACCGACAAGCCCCTGCACCGAATGATGGCAGCCGCCACCGACAACTGGTTCTCGCGCGGATATCTGGTGGTCTTCGCGGCGACCCTGGTGTGGTTCGGCGTGGACACCCTCTTCGTGAACCACCCCGACGCGTCCTTCGCCGGGGTCTGGCCGATGTTCCTGACCCTCCCGACCGGCCTCCTCCTGCTGCTCTGGTCGGCCATCCCCGGCTGGGCCCTCGTGGTGGGCATGGCGCTGGCGGCCCTGGTGAACGCGACGCTGCTGGGCCTGTTCGTCCGCGTCATGAAGCCGGCCGGCCACCGGGGGGCCGGGCCCCAGCTGGGCCGGGGCCACTGAGGGGCCGCCCGCCGCTCAGCGCAGCCACAGCACCACCCCCGTCACCCCGCTGAGTACCGCCGCCGTCCCCGCGCGGATCGCGGCGGCGCAGCGGGACGGGGTGAAGGACGCCGGGTCGTACGCCGAGGAGGCGCCCAGGCCCTCGCCGCGGAAGGACGCGCCGGACCAGTCGACAGCGGTGACGTTGTGCGTCGGCTCGGCCAGTTCCGCGCCGACCAGCAGGAAGAGCTGGTCCAGGTGGCTCGCGGTGACCGTGGCGAGGGGGTCCACGAGGTCGTTGCCCGCGCTGACGACGAGATCGGGGGACATGTCCACGGCCTTGACGACGCTCGGGAGGAGGTCGGAGGGGCCGTCGGCCACCACCGTCCTGAGATCGACGTGCTCGTCCCCGGCCCAGTCCCGTACGGCCTGCACGAGGGCCTTGGCCGGGCGGTCCTCGCCCGTGGTGAGCAGGACCACCCGATACCCCTTCGAGGGGCGGACCCCGCTCCAGGAGCCGGGGCGCGGGGTGACGGTGGCCTCGGGCGCGGGCGGGGCGGCCGGGTCGGTGAAGCCGGGGCCGGGGGCGCCCACGGCGCTCGGCCCGGGACGGGGCCCCGACCAGTCGTCGCCCGAGCCGCAGCCGGCGAGCAGCGCGGCGGCCGTGACCAGCAGGGCGACGGACCGGAGGCGGGGGCGGCGCGGGACGCGTGTCCGGCGCCTCGTTGCGGGTGACGGCGATTGCCGGTCAGTGAGGGCGAGTGGCACGCGCCCCATCCTGCCTTCCCCTTTCCTTCACTCTTCCTCCACAGGCTCCCTTCGTACGTCTGTTCTTCCACGGTTCGCCGACGGTCCGGATCTTGTTCATCCGCGCCATGGAACGTGCACAGGCGAACCGAAGGAGCCACATGTCACCACGGGTGCGCCGCACCGTCCTCGCGATCACCGCGGCGCTGGTCGCCTTCCTGGGCACCGTCCGGCCCGCGTCCGCCCACGGGTTCTCCTCGACGGTGTACGTGCGCGTCGACGCGGGCGACGAGAAGCACACGGGGAGGGACCACGTACGGACGCGGCTGAAGCTGGAGTACGACCTGTTCGTCGTGTCCGCCGCCGACTTCGAGCACGACGACCCGCTCTTCCGCTCGGGCACCGCCGCGTTCGACGCCGGTGACGCGGGTGAGCAGGCGGCCGCTCTCGACGGGCACGCCGGGACCGCCGTCCGGTACGTCTCCCGGCGCTTCTCGGTCACCTCGCACGGCTCCCCCTGCACGCCCACCCGGCACGGCGACTTCGCGATGGGACAGCAGGAGGGCGTCCCGTACGCCACCGTGGTGCTGGACTGGGACTGCCACGGCCGAAGCGGCGAACACCGGGTGCGCAGCGCGCTGTTCCCGGACTCCGAGCGCTATGTCACCGGTACCAAGACCATCGTCACGTACGCGCTCGACGGCCGCTCCGGCAGCGCCGCGCTCGACGCCGCCCACCCCTCCTTCTCGACCGGCCAGTCCTGGTACGAGCGGTTCTGGGAGTTCTTCCGGCTGGGCGCCGAGCACCTGCTGACCGGCATCGACCACATCCTGTTCCTGATCGCGCTCATCGCGGGTTCGCGGCGGCTGCGGGAGATCGTGCTCGCCGCGACGAGCTTCACCCTGGCCCACTCGGTGACCTTCCTGCTCGCCGCGCTGGGCCTGGTGGACGTGCCCGCGCGGCTCGTGGAACCCGTCATCGCCCTGTCGATCGCGGTGGTCGCCGGCTGGTACCTGTGGCGGCTGTGGCGGCGCGGCGAGCACGCCGGCGAACTGGAGACGGACGGGCACGAGCGCTTCGGCCTGGACCGCGCGGGCTGGACCCGGCTCACGGTGGTGTTCTGCTTCGGCCTCGTGCACGGACTGGGCTTCGCGGGGGCGCTCGGCATCGACGAGGCCTGGTCCTGGACCCTGCTCTGGTCGCTGCTGGTGTTCAACGTCGGCATCGAGGCCGTCCAGTTGACGATCATCGCGCTGGTCTTCCCGCTGCTGGTACTGCTGCGCCGCCGGGCCCCCAGGACCGGCCTGTGGACGACCGGGCTGATCTGCGCCGGAGTCACCGTCATGGGCCTGCTGTGGTGCGTACAGCGGCTCTTCGGGCTCTGACGCCGCCCCGGGCGGCCCCGGCCGGTTCTGAGGCCGCCGCACGCGGCCCGGGTCCTCGTGAAGTTCAGCCGATACCGGGGCCGTGTTCGCGGCGGATTAACCGAGCGGAGAGATCTTGACGTGCGCTTTGCCTTATATCCCCAGTTCCCACACAAACACAGCCCTGCCCCCTCCCTACCCCCTCACACAAACCCTTCCCATAAGGACGAACACCTCATGGCATCGAGTACTTCCGGTACTTCCGGTACTTCCGGTACTTCCAGACGGGCCCCCGGGCGCGCACCGCGCCTGCGTCTGGCCACCGGGCTCACCACGGCCGCCCTCGGCCTGTCGGTGGCCCTCGCCGGCGGACTGCCCTCCGCTGCCGCCGCCGCGGAGCCCGCGACCCTGTCCGGCCTCGTCCTCGGCGTCGGCGCCAACGAGTCGCAGCGCACGGTGACCTGGTACTCCTCGGCCGACACGGCGCAGCAGATCCAGGTCGCGCCGACCGCCGAGCTGACGGGCGGCGCGTTCCCCGCCGGTTCCGCGACCTTCGACGCGCAGGGCGCCGCGAACATCGACACCAGTGGCGGCTTCAACCGGCACGCGACGATCACCGGCCTCAAGGAGCACACCCAGTACTCCTACCGCGTCGGCAGCGAGGGCAACTGGTCGCCCGCGTACTCCTTCAAGACGCAGGACTTCGAGGGCGACTACGACTTCCTGTTCCTCGGCGACCCGCAGATCGGGTCCTCGGGAAACCTGGCGCAGGACCAGGCCGGCTGGCAGGACACCCTGGACGTCGCGACGAAGGCCAGCCCGGACGCCGAACTCCTCGTGTCCGGCGGCGACCAGGTCGAGAGCGCCAACAACGAGGCGCACTGGAACGCGTTCCTCGCCCCCGACCAGCTGCGCCAGTACCCGTGGGCGGCCACCATCGGCAACCACGACGTCGGCGGCAAGGCGTACGAGCAGCACTTCTCCACCCCGAACACCGACCGCTCGGGCGCGCTCTACTCCAACGGCGACCCCGCGTCGAACACCTCGGGCGGTGACTACTGGTACATCTACAAGGACGTGCTGTTCATCGACCTGAACAGCAACAGCTACGCCACCTCCCAGGGCGGGGGCGGCGACGCCGCGCACCTGGCGTACGTCAGCGACGTCATCAAGAAGCACGGCGACGAGGCCAAGTGGAAGGCGCTCGTCTACCACCACTCGATCTACTCGCCGGCCGATCACGCGAAGGACTCGGACAACAAGACGCGCCGCGTCGACTTCCCGACCGCCTTCTCGAAGCTCGGCGTCGACCTGGTGCTCCAGGGCCACGACCACAGCTACTCCCGCAGCTACCTGATCAAGAACGGCGAGAAGGCCGACCCGGACGAGAAGCCGGGCGCCGCCGACGTGTACCCGGGCCCCGGCGGTGTCGTCTACGTGACGGCCAACTCGGCCTCCGGCTCGAAGTACTACGACATCACCAAGCCGGACGGCAGCGGCACGAGCGGGGCCGGAAACGGCGCCGACCCGCTGAACCCGGACAACTACTGGTACAACTCGGTGCAGAACCAGGAGCACGTCCGCACCTACGTCAAGGTCCAGGTGCGCAAGGACAAGCTCGTGGTCGAGAACGTCCGCGCGGGGACCTGTGCGGCGCCCAACTCCCAGGTGGAGAACGGCAGCTGGTGCAAGAACACCACCGCCGAGCAGCCCGTGGGCTCGCTCGTCGACAAGGTCACCGTGCACCCGTACCACGGTGACGGCCAGTCCCTCCAGGTGGACGTGCCGCAGGCCGCGCCCGGCGAGTTCGGCTGGACCATCGACGGCTACAACGGCCTCGTCGACCTCGGCGCCGCGCAGGAGAAGGGCGGCGACCACTTCGAGGCCGCCGGGAAGATCAACCCGCTCGTCGTGTCGGACACCCGCCGTTCGCTCTCGCCCTGGTCGATATCGGCCAACGTGAGCGACTTCCGTGACGCGGGCAAGACGTTCTCCGGGGCCAACCTCGGCTGGACCCCGCGAGTGCTCGCGGGCGGGGCGGGCGCCGAGGCCAGCGCGCGCGTCGCCTCCGGCTACGACGACCACGGCCAGGGCCTGTCCGTCTCGCGCGGCCTCGGCTCCGCGCGGCAGGGGCACGCCCGGGGCACCGCCAAACTGGGCGCCGACCTGTCCCTGAAGATCCCGGACAGCGTCGACAAGGGCGGTTACCGCGCCACGCTCACGATCACCGCGCTGAGCAGCTGAGCGGACCCATACCGGGCCCGTGACACCCGGCGGGGTGGGCGCCCGTTCCCTCGGCGCCCACCCCGCCTCCCACCCCACCGACACCCGGGGCCGGGCCCCACCGACACCCGCGCCAGGCCCCACCGACACCCGGCGTTCCGGCCTCGCCGCCGCCCCCACCCCCGCCCCGCCCCCGCTTCAGGAGTAGGCACAGATATGCACGCGCCACCCCCTCGTCCCCGCAGTCACGCCGTCGCCAGGGCCCCGCTCAGGCGCGCCGTCCTGGCCCTGCTCCTGGCGTGCGCGGCAGTGGGCCTGTCCGGGGGTCCCGCGCCGACGGCCGACGGAGGCAAGGGCGGCGAGGTCACCTGGACGGTCAGGACGGCCGCGAACAACTACGGCGACGACCGCTCCAGCTTCAGCTACGCCGTGAACCCGGGCGGCCGGGTCAAGGACGCGATGGTCGTCGCCAACCACGGCGAGAAGCCGCTGGAACTGGCGGTCTACGCGGCCGACGGCTTCACCACCGACACCGGCCGGCTCGACCTGCTGACCCCCGACAGGGACTCCCACGGGATCGGCGCGTGGGTCCACGCGGGCCGGGACAGCGTGGTGGTCAAACCGGGCAGGTCCGCGCAGATCCCCTTCACCGCCACCGTCCCCGAGCACGCCACCCCCGGCGACTACGTGGGCGGGGTGCTCACCTCCCTCAAACAGCCCGACGACGCGGAGGGCATCAACGTCGACCGCCGCCTCGGCATCCGCGTCACGCTCCGGGTCGGCGGGAAACTCCGGCCCGGCCTCACGATCGAGAACCCGCACCTCGACTACTCCGGCCACCTCAACCCGTTCGCGAAGGGCGACGCGACACTGACGTACACGATCCGCAACACGGGCAACGTCGTCCTCACCGGCCGCCAGAAGGCTTATGCCGAGGGCCCGTTCGGCCGCCTGCGGAAGGAAGCGGGCCGCCTCGCCGCCCCGCCGGACCTCCTGCCGGGCGAGAGCTGGAGGACGAAGGTGCGGCTCCACGACGTCACCCCGGCACTGCGCCTGACCGCGACGGCGTCCCTGACCCCGCTGCTCACCGACGCCTCGGGCTCCACCACGGCACTCAAACCGGTCGAGGCGACGACGAGCACGTGGGCCGTCCCGTGGACCGTCCTCCTCCTGCTGATCGCCGCCGTCGCCGCCCTCGTCCTCACCCTCCGCCACCGCGCCCACCGCGAGCGCCGGGAGGAGACCCGCGTGCGGGAGGCCGTGGAGGAGGCGCTGCGGGAGCAGGAGAAGCGGAAGAGCGCGCGGAGCTGAGGGACACCGGCCGGCCGGACGATCACCGGCGCGGGACGCGTCCGCCCTGGTCCCCGGCGGGCATGGGCGCCCCGGGGCCCCCGGGGCGGGCGCGGCCCGGACGCGGTCCGGCCCGTGCGGCTCAGACTTCCTCCTCGTACGGGGAGTGGACGACGCCACTGCGTTTGGGGGCGCCGACGATCAACGCGGACTGCACGGCGGTGACCGCCTCCGACCAGGCCGAACGCGTCAACGCCTCGTGCAGGGAGGCGGTGTCGGGTACCGCGAGATCGGCCACGAGCTGGAACTCCCCGGTCGTCGCGGCGGCGTACCGCACGTACGGCGAGGCCGCCAGGGCGTGCCCGATGTCGTCGACGTGCCGGGGGTGGGCCCTGATCCACAGCATCGCGCACACCGGCAGTCCGACCAGGGCCGGGTCCACGACGGCCCGCACGTTCACCCTCGTCGTGTCGAGGAGACCGCGAACACGGCGCTGCGCGGTGGACTCGGACACTCCGGCCAGCCGCGCGAGCGCCTCGTTCGCGGTCCTGCCGTCCACCGCGAGCGCGTCACGGATGATGCGGTCCTCCCGGCTGAGGGCGGGCAGGGCCGAGGCTCCCGTCGACGGCGCGGTGGTCTGTGCGCCGCCCGCCAGCGCCTCCGCCTGCGCCCGGGTGATCAGGTTCGGACGCCACTGGTGCGCTCCCCGGTAGTACCGGGTCACCAGGTGCGTGTCCACCTCCAGCAGACCGCGGGTGGCGTTCACCTCGTCGAGCGTGAGCGCCGCGAGCCGGCTCCGGGGCGTGAAGATCTCGGCGTGGCAGTGCACGGTGCCGGTGAGCAGGTAGCAGCTGGTGCAGTCGACGCGACTGGCCAGCACGGCGCCGACCATCCGGGCCGCCCCCGGGCTGCACCGGATGCGGAGTACGACGGCCTCTCCCCGCGCGGCGGTGGCGACGACCGACACCGCTCCGGAGGTCAGCAAGGCGGTCCCGCGGCGGGCGACGGTCCGCTCGGGCTCGCCGAGGACCGAGGCGATCCGGCGCCACGAGGCCCGTCCGTCCACCTGTAGTGCCCCCACGATCCGCCGGTCCAGCGGGGACAGGGGTGCGCGCGTCTCCACCACACCGCGACGGTACGCGCCGGGGGCGGGGCGAGGCCAGCCCGTCAGCCGAAGAATCGGACGACGTCGTGGCGAGATCTTTCGATTCCCGGCTAATCCTGTCCGGGAAACGCACCTGGCGGCATCGTTCTGGCCACATCGAGGAGGCCCGGGGCACCACCGGTTTCCTGCCGGGGACGCCCCTCGGCCCGGTGTGGACGAGAAGACCAGCGACGTGCGAACGAGGTACCCCGTGGACGCCAAGACCCGAGCCGCCAGGACGATCGACCGCGAGTCGGAGAGGCTGTCCGCCCTGAGCAGGCGCATCCACGCCTTCCCGGAGCTGGGCTTCGCCGAGCACAAGGCCAGCGGATGGGTCGCGGACGCGCTGGAGCGCGGCGGTTTCGAGGTGCGGCGCGGGGTGGCCGGTCTGCCGACGGCGCTGCTCGCCACCGCCGGCAGCGGCCCGCTCGTCCTCGGCGTCTGTTGCGAGTACGACGCGCTGCCGGACGTGGGGCACGCCTGCGGGCACAACCTCATCGCCGCGGCGGGCGTGGCGACCGCGCTCGCCCTCGCCCCGCTCGCCGACGAGCTGGGGCTGACGGTGAAGGTGTTCGGCACGCCCGCGGAGGAGAACGGCGGCGGCAAGGTCATCATGCTGGAACAGGGCGTCTTCGAGGGCACCCACGCGGCGATGATGGTGCACCCGGTGCCGGCCCCCACCGAGCGGGCGGACGCGCGGATGATGGCCAACGCCCGGCTGGAGATCGAGTACACGGGCAGGTCGGCGCAGTCCGCGAACTGGCCGGAGCTGGGCGTGAACGCGGCCGACGCGCAGACGGTCGCGCAGGTCGGCCTCGGGCTGCTGCGCCAGCACATCCCGGACGGGGACCGGATCCACGGCATCGTCACCCACGGCGGCGACGCGCCCAACATCGTGCCGGGCCGGACGACCGCCACCTACATCCTGCGTTCCGAGACCCTGGACGGGCTCACCCGCCTTCGTCCGCGGGTGGAGGCGTGCTTCGAGGCGGGCGCGCAGGCGACGGGCTCCTCCCTCTCGATCGACCAGCCCTGCCCGGCGTACTCCGAGTTCCGCAACGACGAGGCCCTGACCGGCACGTACCAGCGCAACGCCGAGGCTCTCGGCCGTCGCTTCTCCCCGGAGCCCAGCCCTCGCGCGTCCTCGGACATGTCCAACATCTCCCAGGCGATGCCCGCCCTGCACGCCAGCGTCGGTATCGAGACCGACGGGGCCGTCAACCACCAGAAGGGCTTCACCAAGGCGTGCGCGACGACCGCCGCGGAGGCAGCGCTCCTCCAGGGCGGCCTCGCGATGGCCTGGACCGGCATCGACCTGGCGCTGGACGAGACGCAGCGCGACCGGCTGCTGAGCGGTACGAACCGGAGCGACGCGGGCTGAGGCGACGCGGGCCGAATCGACGCGGCCGGGCAGGCGCGGGCAGAAGACGCAGGTGACGAAGGGAACCGAATTCATGAACCCGGTGGTGGCCGCGGCTCTCGTCCTCGCCCTCCTGGCGGCCGGCGAGGTGTGCTCCGTACTCACCCGGGCGCGGGTACCGGGGTTCCTCGTCGCGTTCCTGGCCCTGTTCGCCCTCGTGCAGTCGGGGGCCCTCCCGCGCGACATCGTGGACGACTCCACATGGAAGACCACCGGAAACCTGCTGGCCCCGGCCCTCATGGTCCACCTGGGCACGATGATCCCGCTGCGGGTCATGCGTCAGCAGTACCGGGCCGTACTGGTCGCGGTGTGCGGGATGGTGGGGGCCGTGGTCCTGGTGGCGGCCGTCGTCACGCCGCTGTTCGGGTACGCCGCCGCGGTCGCGGGGGCCGGGCCCGTGGACGGCGGGCTGCTGGCGTACCTCATCACGGACAAGGCGCTGCGCCAGGCGGGGCAGGACTCGCTGGTGGCGGTGCCCCTGCTGGTGTTCGTCCTCCAGCAGGTCGTGGGACTGCCGCTGGTGACCAGCCTGCTGCGCCGGCAGGCCTCGGCGGTCCGGCTCCGGTCGGCGGTGCGTCCCAAGCAGCCCGTGCCGAGTACCGCGGGGGCCCCGGCCGGACACGCCCTCGCCACCGTGGAACCGGCGCCCGCCCCTCCCCGCTGGGCGCCGCGGTGGCTCCGCGTCCCGCCGAGGTTCGCGGAGAACAACACCGTCCTGCTCTTCCTCGTCCTGGCGGGCGGGGCATGCGCCACCGGGCTGGAGGACCTCACCGGCGTCAACTACGGGGTGTGGGGACTGGGCATCGGCCTCCTCGGAAGCCGGCTCGGGGTGTACCCGGTCCGGGCGCTGGAGAAGGCGAACGGCTTCACCATCGCGATGACCGGCCTGCTGATCGTGGTGCTGGCGAACGCGGCCACTCTCTCCCCCGGTCGACTCGCCCACGTACTGCCCCTCGTGGCCACGATCGTCGTCACCGGGGTGACGGGCCTGGCCCTCGGCGGCTACGCGGGTTCGCGCTGCGTCGGCTGGCCCCCGGCCAAGGGCATGGTCGTGGCGATGACCGCCCTGCTCGGCTTCCCGCTGGACTACCTCACCACGCAGGAGGTGGCCCGCGGCGTCGGCCGCGACGAATCCGAGCGGCAGGCCATCCTGGACGACCTGCTGGCCCCGATGCTCATCGGCGGCTTCACCACGGTCAGCACGGGTTCCGTGATCATCGCCGGCCTCCTGGTCAAGACGCTCTGACCGCCACCACCACCCACTCCCGCACACCCAATCCGCTGGCCCCCGCCCGGTCCAGGATCAAACACCTTCGCCGCAGGGGCTGTTCACGTCCGCCCGGTACGGACCTGAGCGGGGCGAGGGAGGTGGACCAGCTTCCCGGCCGACTTTTCCCGGCCCGCCTTCCCCGGCGGCAGGCGGGTCGGGCTACTGGGGGACGGCGTGGCGCGACGGACCGGTCAGCGTGCACACCTTCGCCGGGTGTCCGAACGGCGTCGCACCGCACAGCGCCCGAATCCACCAGGACCACCGCCCGCACGGCACTCGTGGCCGCTGTCGTCACCGGCCTGTCCGCCGTCGTCGTCAGCCTCATCACCGGTCCGGGGTCCTCGCTCCAGGGATTCGTCACCGACACGCTGTCCGGGTCCGGCAACGACAAGCCGGCGGCTTCCGCCCCACCCGCCCCGGAACGTCGCCCCCCTCAAAGTGGTGGTCGTACCCGAGGAGAGCGGCTCGTACCTGGTCTCGGACCAGAAGGTCACCGGCCCCCAGGACAGGGCGCAGCTCACGGGCGAGAGAACCCCGGACTCCTGGAAACGCCTGCTCCGGAAGATCGGTGCGGTGTCCGTCACAAGAACGCCTACAAACTGACGTTCACCAACGCGTCCGCCACCCCCGTCAGAGTGGTGGCCGTCGTCCCCGTGATCACCCGGCGTACCAAGGCCCTCGACACCACGATGATCGAGCCCCTGGGCGGGATCGGATCGGACAACATCCCGGCGGAACTCGATCTGGACGACCGGTACCCGAAGTTCACCCAGCACGGGAAGCCCTACTTCTCCCGCCAGTCCCAGACCCTCAAGGCCGACGACGGTTTCGTCATGGCCGTGGAGTCGAAACTGCGGGGCAGCGAGTACGTCGAGTACCACCTGCGGGTCGACTACATCGACAGCAAGGGGGCCCAGCACTCCCTCAAGGTGAACGACCCCGGCTCCACCCCCAACGTCTTCCACCTGACCGGCCGCGTCGACGACAAGGACTACACCGAGTACTGGGGCCCGGACGAGACAGGTGGGGCGTGGCGACCGTACAGCCCGGCGGAGCGGAACTGACGGCGAGAGAAGGCGCCGTGGTCACCAAGGCCACGCGACAGCGCCGACAAGGGACCGAGGCTTCAAGGAACTCCCGCACGACATCGGCTCACCCTGATCGCCCTCACCAGTCCAGTTCCCGCGTCCCGCCCGCCCACAGACCACCCGGCACAGCGGCCGGGCAGGCGGGCGGCCAGCAACCGAACCAGCCCACCGTCGCCAGCCGACCGGCCGTCGCCAGCTTGGGCCGCGGCTGACCGGCAGATTCTTCGATCAGCCGCAGTCCACGACCTTCATCTCCTGTCATTTTCGATCGCCTTGCCCCGATCACGGTCGACTTCAGTCACGAGACCGAAGAGGCAACGGGCAACCCCACCGAACCCCGCCTCTTGCAGCATGGCTCGTGCCAAACTCACTCTCAGATACGGAACGAGGCAGTTCTGTCACGAAGGGTGTTCACCGCCGGTCTTCGCGTCGGCCGGTAAACGTGAATCGAAGATCCCCGTGAAGGCACACAGCACTCACGGGCACCGTCCAGGGGGAGGTTAATGGTGAGTACAAGTTCGCTTTTTGGCCCGGAACTTCGCCGGTTACGACTGGAAGCGGGGCTCACTCTGACGGAGTTCTCCGTCGCGCTCAGCTATGACAAGGGCTACCTCAGCAAGGTCGAGCGCGGGGAGCGTTCCGCGTCTCCTGAACTGGCCCGGAGGTGCGACGCCTTTCTCGGCGCGGACGGCGAGTTGCAGTGCCTGGCCATCCATCCCGGGACCAACTCGGACACCACCGGGACCTCCGCTGTCCCGAGCCTCTGGCTCGTCGGGCGCCGAGCGGTCCTCGCGGCGGGCACAGGGGCACTGATCGACCTCGGCCTGAAGCCCGGCAGTCAGGCATCTTCTGCCGCCGACCCCCTTCTCCCCTCCTTCCTCGCGCAGTTCGAGCAGCTACGGAAGCTCGGCCAGTCCACGGCGCCGAGGGCACTGCTTCCCCTGCTGGAGACGCAAACGCGCACGGTCGCCGGCCTGGCCGCCGACACCTCGTCCGGCACTCGGGCTCCCGCGTTCCTCCTCGCCTCGCGGTTCGCGGAGTTCACCGGCTGGATGGCCCAGGAGGCCGGGGACAGCGCCTCGGCGCTCGGCTGGACCGGTGAGGCCGCCGAATTGGCGCGCGCCGGTGGCGACCCGCACCTCGGTTCCTACGCGCTCGTGCGCCGCGCTCTGGTCACGCTCTACGCCGGGGACGCCGCGGGCACCGTCGCCCTTGCCCAACGGGCGCAGAGCGACGGACTCCCGCCACGCATCCGGGGGCTCGCCGCCCAGAGGGAGGCTCAGGGACACGCGCTCGTCGGCGACGAAGGCGACTGCCTCCGCAGCCTCGACCGGGCGCGGAGACTTCTCGGCAGCGACGACGCCCGCAGCGACGCCGAGCCCGTGATCGGCACCACTCACGTGAGCGATCCGGCGGCGATGACGACGGGCTGGTGCCTGCATGACCTCGGTCGCCCCAAAGCAGCCGCCGAGGTCCTCGACCGGGAGTGCCGCCGCCTCCCGTCGCACGCGTTGCGCACCCGCGCCCGATACGGCTTCCGCAGGTCCTTGGCACACGCCGCCTCCGGGGAGATCGAGCACGCGTGCAGGATCGCCGGGGAACTCCTGGAGGTGATGCCGGCCGTGCCGTCGGCGACGGTGAACAACGACGTCCGGCGTCTCGCGCGGGAACTGTCCCGGTTCCGGAGCAGCCGGGCCGTACGCGATCTACAGCCGGCGCTGGCACAGGTACTCGCACCAGCGCCCGCCTGACACCGGTTCGCGCCACCCGCCACACCCGGCCGACCCACACTCAGGGCCCCGGGGATCCGGCGAACCCTCTGCTGCCCGTCCGACGCGGGAGATGGCCCCCGCCTTCTTCGGGCTGCCCGCGCCCAGTGAGACGCCGGACCGCGCACCTGCTCCTCGCGCCCTCCCGTGGACACGCCATGCCGTCACACGGTCAGACCCCATGGCCGGGCCCGGGCTGACCGGCGCCTCCAGGCACCGGTCAGCAGCCCGCACGCTCGTACCCATACACCCCTGTTTTCGTCTCACGAAGGGAACTTTCATGCCCGACGTCTTCGTCAACTACCGCACAGGCGACGAGGAATCCGCAGCGACCATGATCGCTCGGGAGCTCAGCCGGCGGTTCGGCGACGAGCGGATCTTCTTCGCCAGCAACTCGATCGCGCCGGGACACCGCTACCCCGTGGAACTGGTGAGGGCGGTGGAGGAGAGCGAGGCGCTCCTCGCTGTGATCGGCCCACGCTGGACGGAGGTGCGGGGGCCCGATGGCCGTCCCGCGCTTGAAGCCGAGCAGGACTGGACCCGCCGTGAGATCCAGACCGCACTGGACCGCGGGATTCTGGTGATCCCGGTGCTCGTCGGGAAGGCCACGCGAATCGACCTCGCCGTCCTTCCGGAGGACCTGCGGGAGCTGGCGGACTGCCAGTACAGGCGCTTCGACCACCGCAACGCGGGTTCGGACTTGACGGAGCTCGGCGACGCGCTCGCTCGGCTGCTGCCCGAGCTGGGAGCGGTGGACCGGTACGCCCGCGCGGCGCGGGAGTGGCCGGAGGCGAAGCCCGGCGAGCAGCAGGCGCAGGACGCCGGGCACACCACCATGCGGACACGCGACGTCGAGCAGCGTGTGCGCGGCGGCATCGGAAACCTCAACGGAGACTTGTCCGGCACCTTCGTCAACGAGCCGCACGGGCCCGTCAACACCGGTCGGGGACACCAGTACAACGCGCCCCACTTCGAGGGTGACAACACCGGGGTTCAGTTCACGGCGGGCGACAACAGCGGTACCGTCCGCCAGCGCTTCGAGCGCGAGCGCCAACGCCCGGACGACGGACGATGACCGGGCAGGACCGTGTCACCGTCAACGATCCGCGTGGCCCGGTGAACAACGGCGAAGGGCACCAGTTCGTCTTCTACGGCGTCAGTGCGGACTGGATGATCCGGAAAGGAGTCGAGTCCCTTCGCATCGTGCGCGAGGACCGGTTGCGCCTGGCCGACCGGTTCGTACGGCCGGCGGGCTACCGTGTCGCCGCCGACCACCTGGACAAGCCGGGATCCGTGGTTCTCCTGGAGGCCGCGCCCGGCAGCGGCCGCCGCGCCGCGGCGATCATGCTGCTGCACGAAATCGGTGAGGACGGGGGCACCGGCGAGGAGGACGTCCGGTTCGAGGAGCTTCCCGCCACGGACAAGGACGAGGAACCTCTCGCCCCCGGTGAGGGGAACCGCTTCCTCCTCGACCTGTCCGGGATCGCCGATGAGGAGGCGTACGCCGAGGCACAACGCCGCCTCGCGGTGCGGCGGTCGCAGATCCAGGCGGCGGGGGCGCACATGGTCGTCGTCCTGCCGTCGGGCCTGGAGCACGTCCACGCGCCGGATCTCGAACCGCACAGGGTGACGCTGGGGCGCCCCCGGGGCATCGCCGTCGTCACGCGGTACCTCCGCATGGACCGGATGGCCTTCCGCCCCGCAAACCTGGAGAGGGCGGACCTCAAGCTCCGGTGTGACCGCTCCCCCATGCGAGAACTGGCGCGGATCGCGGGGCTGGTGCGGACCGCGCGTGACAGCGGCCGGTTCGGCACCGACTTCGCGGGATGGCTTGACCAGGCGATGCACGCGGTGAGCAACCGCGCCCGTGAGGTGGGCCAACAGGTGGCCACCGTCCGCACCGCGCCCGAGCGGGCCCTGCTGCTCGCGATGGCGATGTTCGAGGAGGTCCGCGCCGACACCGTCTACGAGGCGTGGCACGGCCTGATGAGAACGGTGCGGCACGAGGAGGAGGCGACTACCGAACTCGCGCGGACAGACTTCGGAGAGCGGTTGTCGGCACTCGGGATCGAGCGGGACCCGGACGGACGGCTCCGCTTCGAGCGGCTGGCCTACGCCGACGCGGTGAGGACGTACTTCTGGACGAACTTCCCCGGGATGCGCGACGACCTAAGAGACTGGATCGGCCATGCCGCCGGGCTCCGCGGTCTGACCACCGACGACCGAGTGAACGTCGTCGTCCGCTTCGGCGAGCAGTCCCTGGCCGTCGAGCGACCCGACCACCTCTTCGACCTGGTGGTCCGCTGGGCGGACAGTGCGACCGGGACGTCGTGCGACCAGCGAGCCGTCGCGGCCCTCGGACTCGGTCTCCAGCACCAGAGATTCGGGGGGTGGTTTCGCAGGCGGATGTACGAGTGCGCGAGGTCCGGCCCGCTGTCGGACGGTCTCGTCCGCGTCCTGACCGCCGCCTGCCACCAGAGCCTCGGCGCGACGCACCCGGACCAGGCGTTGGTGCGGCTGCATTACCTCGCCGTACGGAAAGGGGAGGCGGCACGCGAGGCCCGGGAGGCACTTCTCGACCTCGCCGGCCGCGACCGTCGCCTCTACAGGCTGCTGATCGACCGCCTGCGCGACCGGACGCATCGGGAGCCGCGCGGGGCGGAACTCCAGCTCCGGCTGCTCACCGAGCTGTTGCACAGCGACCTGTCGCCGGACCCGCCCCCGTGGCCGGACCTGTTCCTGGGCTGGGAGACGGTTTTCTCCCAGCCGCCGACGGAGACCTGGGAACCCCTGGTGTGCAGCTGGCTGAACAGGGTGGCGGGCGACAGGACGCGGGAGATGGCGCTGGACGTGATGGTCGGGGCGACGCGTGGCAACGCGACCGCTCTCCACCGCCTCTACGCCATCGCCTGCGACTGGGCGGGACCCGCGCGCCACCCGTCCCGGGCGCCCGTCGCCGCCCTCTTCTGGCAGTACATCGACCATGCGCAATTCGCACGTACGGAAAGTTCGGACCGTGTGGGCGCCGGATCACGGACCACGGAAGAGAAACGATGAAGAACCGTACTTCCAGCCTGGTGTTCGTCGCCCTGTGCGGCCTCTCACCGGCTGTGCTCGGAAACCTCCTGCACTGGTCGGCGCTGCTGTGGAGCTTCATGTCCATGGTCACGGCCTCGGGCTCCCTGCTGCTCGTGATGACGGTCCTCAGCGGTGGCCGTGCGTCGGCCGACCCGTACGAGCCCCAGGAGCCCGAACCGCCCGCCCCGCCGACGGAGCGGCCGTACCAGGAGACGCGGGTGGTCGACGCGGCGCTGCCGAGCGCGGCGGACGGCTACGACTTCCTGTTCTCCGCGACCGTGTGGTGGAGACCGTTCTCCGAGCACAGCGACCGGTCGGACAGCGCCTCGGCCTTGGCCGTGTCCTCGGTCGTCAGCCGGGCCCTGGAGGTCGTCCGGCGCGAGGAGCCCGGCCGGGCGAGCTTCGCACGGTATCGCCTGGAGGGGGATCTGGCTGTCCCCCTCCCGGACCGCAGCGGACGGGTGAAGGCCATGGCGGCCGATGTGACGCTGACCCTCGCCCCCGCCGACCGCGAGCGCCTGCGGAAGTTGAACGACCTTCGCAAGGACGAGGAGATCTGGGAGTACGAACGTCAGCACGAGCGCAACAAGCGGCGCTACCTCGGTGACGACGTACTCAAAAGCGCGGGCAGCGCGGTGGTGTGGTGGTTGGCCCGTCACGAGAACGAGATCGAGAAGGCGGTCGACATGATCGGCCCGCTCGCCCAGGTCGCGGCGGCGGCCAACGACGAGGAGGTACCCGAGCTCTTCCGCCACCTACTTGTCCCACCCGTGGACGAAAGGAGCGAGGCGAGCGTCGGGGGCCCGCTGTGGGACGGTGACGGTCGGCGAGGAGGGTTGCTCGACCGTGAGGAGGAAGTGGGAGTCTCGGACCGGCTGCTCCTACTGCTGGCGGCACTGGGCCTGAAGCCGGATACGGACGAGCACACGGTGTTCGTGCACCGTGTGGTGCGGAGCCTGGAAGCGGCCGAACTGCACGGGGCCGCCGAGGAGATCAAGCGAACCCTTCTCCACGTGCCCGACGAGCGCGGGGACGAGGGACCGCCGGCCGAGTCTTCGGGCGAAGGAGTTGTCCCGGAGCCCCGGTCGCCGGGCTTCGATGCCGGCTCAGCTGGGGGTGCGGAGGCGGCCGCGGGCACGTCCTCGCCGGGTACAGCGGAGCGCGGCGCGGGCGGACGCACTCAGGAGTGGTGGCAGACGGGCGAGGACGACACGACGTCCCGGTACTTCTGGGACACCTCGCACAGCCCGCACCGACCCGCCGCACCCGCCGCACCTGACGCACCTGACGCACCTGACGCACCTGACGCACGGAACGAGGACGGCGGGGAAGGAAGTTGATCCGGTAGCCGGTCGGCTCTCCGGGGCTCCCCCGCCCCGCGCAGCTCAGCGGGGCCCCCTCCTCAGGGTGATCGCGGTGAGGCGGGACGGCATGTCGGCTCCTCCTGGCTCATCGCCGTAGACACCAGCCTCGGCGTTTCACCATGAATTCCAGGAACTGTGACGTTCTGTCATCGCATGCAAAAGGTGCCCCGTGACCTGCGATGATCCGGTTTGTTGAG
>NZ_JBFALS010000027.1:0-37926 GCF_040656295.1 Streptomyces sp. NPDC049954 | reverse complement strand
CGGTCAAAACGAACTCGGCGGAAGAGCGTCCCGAAAACGACATCCTGAAACCGTAGCAATTTAACGCCAGGATTTCCGGTGCATCACACTAGTTGCCCGAGACCGTCACCTTCTCGTCGTTCTTCAGCTCGCTCACGAGCTGCTTGACCTTCGGCATGTCCCACTGGAGGTTGCCGCCGACGCTGCCGGAGATCGGCATGTTCATCGACTTGCCGTCGCCGCCCGTGACGCCCTTCATGGCCCAGAACATCGAGGCCAGGTTCCACAGGCTCATGTCCTTGTCGACGATGAGCGTGTCCAGGCCCGAGCCCATCACCGGGTACAGCTTGAACGGGTTGAGCAGCGTCGAGGGCGTCGCCGTCTGCGAGGCGAGGGCCGCGAGGAACTTCTGCTGGTTCTTCGTCCGGTCCAGGTCGCTCGCCGCGAAGGCGTAGCGGGTGCGCACGAAGGCCAGGGCCTGCTGGCCGTCCAGGGTCTGCTTCCCGGCCTGGAAGTCGGCGCCCGACTTCTTGTCCTTGAACGCCTTCGGGATGTCCAGCTCGACCCCGCCGACCGCGTCCACGATGCTCGCGAAGCCGTCGAAGCCGATCTCCGCGTAGTGGTCGATGTGCAGACCGGTGTTGAACTCGACGGTGCGCACCAGTAGCTCGGGACCGTCGAAGGCGTACGCCGCGTTGAGCTTGTTCGCGCCGAGCGGGCCCTTGATCTGGCCGGACTCCGAACCCCGGAACTTCGGGATCGTGACGTTCGAGTCGCGCGGCAGCGAGACCATCGTGTTCCCGTTGTCGCCGACGTGCAGGATCATCATCGAGTCGGTGCGCTTGCCCTCGGCGGAGCCGGTGTGCAGCCGCTTCTTGTCCTCGTCGGACATGCCCTCGCGGCTGTCCGAGCCGACGATCAGGTAGTTGGTGCCCTTGCCGCCGTCGGGCCGCTCGATGACCTTCGACAGGTCCACCTCGTGGCGCAGCTTGCCGTTCGCCCAGAAGTACGTGGAGACGCTGGTCACCACGAAGGCGACGACCAGGACCAGGACCGTCCACTTGACGCGCCGGCCCCAGTTCGGCGCCGGACGCGGGGAACGGGCGGGGACCGGGCCGCCCGGTCCGCCGGAGCCGCCCTGTCCGGGGCCGCCG
Source organism: Streptomyces sp. NPDC049954 (assembly GCF_040656295.1). Taxonomy (NCBI): domain Bacteria; kingdom Bacillati; phylum Actinomycetota; class Actinomycetes; order Kitasatosporales; family Streptomycetaceae; genus Streptomyces; species Streptomyces sp. NPDC049954. Next base: position 36,793 of record NZ_JBFALS010000027.1, on the reverse strand, counting down.
GGGGAGCCGTAGACCTGGCCGGTGTTGTAGCCGCTGTCGTAGTCGGCGCCCGCGCCGTCCTGGTAGTAACCGTCCTGCTGCGGTCCGCGTCCCTGCTGCGGGACCGGGCTGCCGGGCGGCGCGACGGGGCCCCCGCGCCGTACCTGCGGCATGACACGTGCGCCCTCGGGCTGCGGCGCGGAGCTCCCGCGTCCGTAGCCCCGGCTGTCGCGTCCGTTCTCGCCCCGGCTGTCCGGCCAATCGCTCATACCGACAGTCTGCCGTTCGGGTGGCGCTCCCATACAGGGCGGTGGGGATTTCGGGGCCCGGCTGTTGCAGACCTGATGCAAAGCGGGGGTGAATGTCCCGGCATAGGGTGGACGGCATGACTGACCAGGCACCGGGGGCGCGGCCGGGGACCACCGGGGGCAAGCCCACCTCCGCCTCGCGCACGACCCTCTCGCACATCATGACCGCCACCGACACCAACCTGTACGGCACCGGCCACGGCGGCGTGATCATGAAACTGGTCGACGACGCGGCCGGGGCGGTGGCCGGACGGCACTCCGGCGGGCCCGCCGTGACGGCCTCGATGGACGAGATGGTCTTCCTGCTGCCGGTCCGCCTCGGCGACCTCGTGCACGTCCACGCGCAGGTCAACTGGACCGGCCGGACCTCGATGGAGATCGGGGTGCGGGTCATGGCCGAACGCTGGAACGAGTCGACTCCGGCACAGCAGGTCGGCACCGCCTACCTGGTGTTCACCGCGATCGACGCGGAGGGGCGGCCCCGGCCCGTACCGGCCGTGCTGCCCGAGACCGCGCGCGACGAGCGCCGGTTCCAGGAGGCGCAGATCCGCCGTACGCACCGGTTGGCTCGGCGCCGGGCGATCAAGGAGCTGCGGGAGCGGAGGATGGCGTCGGGGCTGGACCTGTGACGTGTGGGCTCCGCCCGGGGTGGAGGCGTGTACCGGTCCGGGCCTCGGCGGATGGTGCGGGCCCCGGGTGGTGAGCCTCTCGGGGCTCCGCCCCGGACCCCGCTCCTCAAGCGCCGGAGGGGCTGGATTGTGGGTGCCGCCCCGGACCCCGCTCCTCAAACGCCGGAGGGGCTGGATTGTGGGTGCCGCTTTCCGCAGGTGACCTCGTCGCCCCGTACCGCGCCGTAACGATTCTCCTTGGGGGCCGCGGCCGGGTCCTCCGCGCGGACCTTTGTCACCGTGTGGGAGGTCTCGCCCGTGACGACCTCGATCGTCGCGCCGAGGCCGGGCCTGGCCGTCAGCCGTGCGCCGGGCAGGGCCGTCGCGACCGACTTCGCTGAGCGGTCCCAGCGCGGGTCGTGGAAGACCGTGGTCCGGCCCTCCGGGGTTTCCGGGGGCCGGGCGGTGCCCGTCGTGCTCTGGAAACCGGTCGCGTGCAGCGCCTCGGAGACCCGGCGGACCAGCTCGGCGTCGCCCGTGCCGTTCTCCACGCGCACCGTGATCTGCTGCGGCGGGACGTCCACCTGCTTCGGCGGGGCGGCCCGGCCGGTGGTGCGGTGGTGGGCCAGCGGCCGGTCCGCGCGCAGCGCCTCGAACAGGGCCCCGGACTGCTTCGGCTCCCACACCAGCGTGGACCCGATCCCCGGCACCGAGCGCCCCTTGCCGGCCAGCGGCATCGAGACGAACTCCGAGGACGAGGGGGTCAGCCCCCGCATCGCCTGCGCGAGGTCCAGAATCTGCTCGGGGCCGAAACCGCGGTCCGCGCGCACCGAGCCGAACAGCGCGCCCGCCACCTCGCGCAGCCGCACCGGGTTCAGCAGCGTCCCGGTGCTCGTGGCCCGGTCCACGACCGCCGCGAGGAAGCGCTGCTGGCGCTGCATCCTGCCGAGGTCGGAGGCGGCGTCCACATGCCGGGAACGGACGTACTGGAGGGCCTGCCCGCCGTTCAGTTCGTGGGTGCCGGGGCTCAGGTCGAGGCCGGTGTAGGAGTCCTTGAGCGGCCGGGCCGTGCAGACCGAGACCCCGCCGAGGGCGTCGACGGTCCGCATGAAGCTCGTGAAGTCGACCTCCAGGTAGTGGTCGATCTTGACCTGGGTCAGCTTCTCCACGGTCCGCACGGTGAGCTGCGGGCCGCCCTCCGCGTACGCCGCGTTGAGCTTCACGGGATGGGCGTGGTGCCGCTCGTGCGAGGTCCGGTCGGTGTGCGGGGGCAGCATCGCGTACGAGTCGCGCGGCAGGCTCACCACACTGACCCGGGAGCGGTCCTCGGACAGGTGCACGATCATGAGGGTGTCCGTGCAGTGGCAGGGCGCCCCGCCCAGCCGGTACTTCCTCCGTTCGTCCTTGGTGATCCGGTCCCGGCCGTCCGTCCCGGCCAGCAGCACGTTCGTGCCGTGCCCGGCGTCCGGCCGGTCCTCCAGGTTCTTGAACGCGTCGACCCGGCCCAGCTCCCCGTCGATACCGCCCAGCACGGTGTGCCCGACGCCCGCGCTCAGCAGCACCGCGAGCGAACAGCCCGTGAAGCCCCTGGCCGCCCAGCGCACGATCCCGCGGCGCGGACGGCGGCCCCGGCGGACCGGGGCGCGGCGCGGAGGGGCGGGACGGCGGGACGAGGGGGGCGGCACAGCGGGGCACCTCCGCGCTGGACTGGCGAAAAGGGGCTTGAGCTTCCTCTTCGGACAGCGATCGGACAGAGCTGGGCGCGACAGTACGTCCGCCGGGCCGAAGCGGACCGAAGTGATCGATCCGGCACGCGCCGCGTCCCCCCATTGGCGGTAACGTGACCGTCGATGAACGCCAACTCCGACGCGCCGAGCCCCGCCGTCTCCGTGATCATGCCCGTGCTTGACGAGGAACGGCATCTGCGCGACGCCGTGCGCGCCATCCTCGCGCAGAGCTACGCGGGTGAGATGGAGGTCGTCATCGCTCTCGGCCCCTCCACCGACCGCACCGACGAGATCGCCGCCGAGCTGGTGCGCGAGGACCCGCGGGTGCGCACCGTGCCCAACCCCACGGGCCGTACCCCGGCGGCGCTGAACGCCGCGATCAAGGCCTCCCGGCATCCCGTCGTGGTCCGCGTCGACGGGCACGGCATGCTCTCGCCCGGCTACATCGACACCGCCGTACGCCTGCTCGCCGAGACCGGGGCGCAGAACGTCGGCGGCATCATGCACGCCGAGGGCGAGAACGACTGGGAACGCGCCGTCGCCGCCGCCATGACCTCGAAGATCGGCGTGGGCAACGCCGCCTTCCACACCGGCGGCGAGGCGGCCCCCGCCGAGACCGTGTACCTCGGGGTGTTCCGCCGCGAGGCCCTGGAGCGGCAGGGCGGCTACAACGTCGAGTTCATCCGCGCCCAGGACTGGGAGCTGAACTTCCGCATCCGGGAGGCCGGCGGGCTCATCTGGTTCTCGCCCGAGCTGCGCGTCTCCTACCGGCCCCGGCCCAGCGTGAAGGCCCTCGCCAAGCAGTACCGGAACTACGGCCGCTGGCGGCACGTCGTCGCCCGCTACCACGAGGGCTCGATCAACCCCCGCTACCTCGCGCCGCCCACCGCCGTGTGCGCGATCGCCGCGGGCATCGTGGTGGGCGCCGTGCTCACCCCGTGGGCCTTCCTCGTCCCGGCCGGCTACCTCGCGGCGATCGTCGCGGGCTCCGTGCCCGCCGGGAAGGGCCTGTCGCTCAAGGCCCGCGCGCAGATCCCCGTGGCCCTCGCCACCATGCACATGAGCTGGGGCTGGGGCTTCCTCACCAGCCCGCGCTCCCTGGCCCGCAAGGTCATCGCGAGCCGCCGTCCCGCCGTGACCGCCGAGCAGACCCCGGCGTCCTGACCGCGTCCGCCCGCATCCGCCGCTTCCGTACGTGAACGGGGCGCCCTCCGTCGGGAGGGCGCCCCGTTCCCGTACCGGGCCCGTGGCGGGCCGGTCCGGGTCAGGTCAGGTCACCAGCTGTAGTCCGGGTTCACCTTCATGCACGCCGAGTCGTCCGCGCCGTTGAGCGCGTCCGCCGAGAGCGGCAGCGTGTCGTCGTCGTCATCGTCCTTCTTCGGGTACCGCGTGCCCTCGCGCCAGTCGGAGCCCGCGATCACCGTGACCCCGGTGACGTCGGCGCTCTCCTTGACCCGGCGCAGCGGGATCTTCAGGGCCTTCGCCACGGACTGCGCGTCGGCCTCCTGCGCGGTGCCGGGGTAGCGCACGACGGTACGGTCCTCGGGCTCGGTGTGCTGCTGGTCGGCGCGGGCCAGCGTGAAGCCCTCGCCGCTCAGCGCCGTCGCGAGGGTGCCCGCCCGGCCCGGGACCAGGGCGAGCTGCCCGGTGGCCGTCGCGTTGCGCACCGACACCTCGATCTGCCCGGGCCGGGCCGCCTGGTCACTGATGTCCTTGACCTTCGGCTTCTTCTTGTCCTTGCCGTCGAGGGCCACGTCCTCGCGCAGCAGCCGCCACAGCTTCTCCGCGTCCCCCGCCTTCGGCGCGACCCGCGCGCCCTCGTACACGAAGGGCATCGTCGCGAGCGTGATGCGCTCGGGCGGCACCGCGCGCAGGTCGTTGCTCAGGTCGTACAGCTTCTTGACGCTGCCGAGGCCCTCGTCGACGGTGATCGCCCTGGTCGCCTCCTCGGCGAGGGAACGCAGCTTGCCGGGGTTGCTCAGCGTCGCGTTCTCGCGCAGCTCCCGCACCATGGAGCTCATGTACATGTGCTGGGCCTGGGCGCGTCCTATGTCGCTGCCGTCGCCGAAGCCGTACCGGGTGCGCAGCCACTGGAGGGCCTGTTCGCCCTTCACGGCGTGCGTGCCCTTCTCCAGCTTCAGGCCGGAGCCCTTGCCGGCGGAGGTGTGCGAGTAGATGTTCCGGTCCACGCACACCGGGACCCCGCCCACCGCGTCCGCCATCGAGACCACCCCGGAGAAGTCGACCATCATGAAGTGGTCGATGTGCACACCGGTGTTGGCCTCCCAGGTGGCGACCGTGCAGCCGGGGCCGCCGCGCCCCAGGGACTCGTTGGTCATCCGCCGGACCGTCGTGGCGCGGTACACCTCGCCGGTCTCGGGGTCGGTGCACTCGGGGAGCTTGAGCAGGGTGTCGCGCGGCATGCTCACCACCGACATGTTGCTGCGGTCCGCCGACACGTGCACGAGCATCTGCACGTCGGCGAGCGGGGCGCCGCCCACACTGGACCTGGCCCCGCCGAGCTTGAGGTTCTCCTTGGTGTTACGGCTGTCCGAGCCGATCACCAGGATGTTCAGGGGGGTCTGCCCGGCCGTGTTGGGCTTCGGCGCCGGCGGCCGCTGCTCCGGGGTGCCGGCCGTCAGGTCCGCCTTCTGGATGTTGTCGTTGAGGTGCTCGTAGTAGAGGTAACCGGCCACCGCCGTCCCGGTTATCAGCACCGCGAGCGTGACCGCCGACCAGCGCAGCGCGCGCCGCGCCCCACCGTGCCGCTTCGGCCCCGGCCGCTTCCCGTCGGGGTGCGGGCCCTCGGGCGGGCCCTCCTCGGGGCGGGCGTCCTCGGGGGCCGCCGGTGGCGCCTCCGTCACGGGGCCCTCCGGTCCGGGCTCCGGCTCCGGCCCCTCCTGCGTTACGGGACCCTCCGGCCCGGGCTCGGGCGCCGCCTCCTGCCCGGTCTGCCGGTCGTCACGGGCGCTCCCCTTCCCGCCCACCCTGCCACCAGCCATCGTCCGTCCTGCCTTCCCACCCCTTGCCGCGCGCCACGACAGCGCCCCCGCCCTTCTCCAGACACGTCTTCGGTGGAAAACGTTGTACGCGGAGAGGGACGGGGGCACCGCCGTTGATCACTTGGCACACACTTGTTTGTCCGCCTCGGTGCGCTGAATCTCCGCAGGGGCCTTCGCCGGGGCCTTCAGCGCTATCCCCGCGCCCTTGAAGTCCCTGCCGAGCACCAGCTTCATCGCAGGCAGCCCCTGGTCGTTCTCGATGCTCTTACCCGGTTTCAGGGCCGACCCCGGCAGCCCCATGACATCCGCCAGCTTGCGGGCCTGCGCGGCCTGGTCGGGGGCGTAGGAGAGGGTCGTGGTGTCCTGCTTGGGCGCGTTGCCCCGCTGACTCGACTTCAGGACGCCCTGGTTGTTCTGCAACCAGGTCAGCTCGGCCTGTGCGGCGCCCGTGATGTCACCGCCGTTGTAGACCTCGACGCGCACCTCGGAGGCCTCGGCCCGCGTGCCCTTCAGCCGCGCGTCCTCGGACTTCTTCTTGGCGTCGGCCGCCTTGCTCTCCTTCGCCTTGACCTCGGTGAGCGAGACGTCGTCCTTCATCATGGCGAGCAGCGGATCGGCCTTCGCCTCGTTGACGACGACCGTCACCGGCTTCGGCTCCTCCGGGTTGTCGACCACCGGCAGCGTCGTGAAGGTGATGTTCTTCGGGTCGACGTGCTGCAACTCCATGCCCAGCTTGGTGAGTTTGCTGAGGCTGCCGATGCCCTCGTCCACGCTGAGCGCCTTCGTCGCCGCGTTCGCCACCTTGAACATCTTGCTCGGACTGGTCAGCGTGCCCTCGGACTTGAGCTTGCGCACGAGCGAACCGAGGAACTGCTGCTGCACCTGGATGCGGTCGAGGTCGCCGTGGTTGCCGAAACTGTGCCGGGTCCGGACGAACGCGAGGGCCTGCTCGCCCTCCACGACGCTCTTGCCCGCCGGGAGCTTGAGGTGCGAGTCCGGGTCGTCGACCGGCTTGGCCACGCACACCTCGACCCCGCCGACCGCCGTGGACAGCGACTTGACCGCGTTGAAGTCGGCCATCATGAAGTGGTCGACCTTCAGCCCGGTCAGCTCGGTGACGGTCCGCATCGTGCAGCCCGGGTCCCTGCCGTCCTGGCCCAGGCTCTGGTTGAAGCGGACGTGCTGCGTCCCGGGGACGGTCTCGGTGCTGCCGTCCTCCTGCTTGGTCGGGCAGGCCGGGATGTCCGTGATCAGGTCGCGCGGGATGCTCAGCGCCGTCGCGTTGCTGCGGTCCGCCGACACGTGCAGCAGGATGTTGGTGTCGGCGTGGCCCACGCTGTTCTTGTCGCCGTAGCCCTCGTTGCCCTTGCCGGTGCGCTTGTCGGTGCCGATGACGAGGATGTTCAGCGGGGTGTCGTGCCGCGCGACCTCCCTGGAGCCCGCCCCCGCCGTGTCGATCGTCTCCAGGTTGCCGTTGAAGTGCCGGTACAGGAAGAAGCCGGTGCCCGCGACGGCGACCAGGACGAAGCCGAGGCCGCCCGCCGTCCACATCAGCGCCTTCTTCTTCCCGCCGCCCTTGTCCGCCCGGCGCTTCGCGGCCCGGCCCCCGCCCGGCGGCGCGGCGGCCTCCTTGCGCGCCCTGGCCCGGCCGCCCTGCGCGGGCACGGTCGGTGCGGCGGAGCGCTCGCGTTCCGGCCGGGGCGGCGGGCCGTTGCCGCGGCCCCGGGCCTCAGGGGCGCGCGCGCTCCGCGCGGACGGTGGGCGCCGGGCCCCCGGCACGCGGGGCGACTGCGGTGCGGAGGTGTCCAGTCGCAGTTCGTAATCGCCGGTCTGCGGATTCAGTACCCACTGGTCTGCGGGGTCGATGTCGTCCCCCCGCCCACGGCCTTGCGCGTCCACGGTTGTCCAAATCCTCCGTCAGGGCCACGCGGCGCCACCCCGCCCTCCAGGTGGGTCGGAGGAATCCGGCGGGAGACGCTCGGTTGTTCGGCGGCGCACGACAGGGTCGCGCGCCCACCGGGACGCTCACCCTAGCGGCCACTTTCGCCCCGTAGGGACGGCGGTGACACATTCCACTTCCCTTATAAGCGGGCATTCCATGGCAATTACGGAAGGGGTTGACCGCGTGACGGTCATTCCTTTACTTGCGGTGCCGGACAAGCCGTCCCGGTGGCTGTCGCGCCCGGGGGTCTCGGGGCCCTCGTCCCCGCGCTCTCCCGCACCCCCGAAGGACTCGCCGACGGGGAGGCGGACGGAGAAGTGGAGGGCGAGGGATCCACCGTCACCGGGGCGTCCTCGCGCAGCTGCGCGAAGAGCCGCGCGGCGTCCGGCTGCCTGAGCTGGTCGCGGTTGGGGTTCCTGACGTACGACTCGCGCGGCACCGTCAGGAACCGCACCCGCGAGCTGGGGATCGAGCGCAGGCCGCGCACCAGCTCGTACAGGTCCCGCAGGCTCGCGAGTCCCGAGTCCGTGGTCAGCGAGGAGGTCGCCGCGTCCAGCACCGGATACAGCTTCGCCGGGTTGAACAGGACGTCCCCGCCGCGCATCTTCGCCACGAGGGAGGCCAGGAAGCGCTGCTGGCGGTCCATGCGGTCGGTGTCGCTGCCGTTGCCCAGGCTCTTGCGCGCCCGTACGTAGCCGAGGGCCTGCTCACCGTCGAGGTTCTGGGTCCCCGAGCCCAGCCGGACGTGCGCCTCCCGGTCGTCGATCGGCTGCGGCAGGCACACCCGGACCCCGCCGACCGCGTCCACCATCTTCTTGAAGCCCTCGAAGTCCACCACCATGTAGTGGTCGACCCGCACGTTCGTGAGCTTCTCGACGGTACGGACCGTGCACGCCGTACCGCCGTTCTCGAACGCCCAGTTGAACTGCGCGAAGCGTTCCCCGGTGCGGCCACCGCCGGGCCCCCGGCAGCCGGGGATCGCGACCATGAGGTCCCGGGGCAGCGAGACGGCCGTGGCCCGGTCCCGCTTCGCCGACACGTGCAGCAGGATCGTCGTGTCCGACCGCTGGGTGCCGACGTCCCTGCCGTACTCGCCGTTCTCCCCGGCCCGCGAGTCCGAGCCGATGAGCAGCACGTTCTGCGCGCCCTTCGCGACGTTGTCCGGACGCTCGCGCTCGTAGCGGCGCAGTTCGGCGGCGGCCCGCTCGTCCTGGCTGATGTTGTGGTTCAGCTTGCTGTACAGCCCCCAGCCGACCCCGCCGGCGGCCAGCACCAGGACGGACACCCCGGCGGCGCCCCACCGCAGCCAGTGACGCCTCCCGCGCCGGCCCGGGGGCACGGCGCCGCCGCTCCCCTCGTCCGGGCCGTGGGCCTCGCCGTCCCGGCCGCCCGCACCGTGGGGGCCGGGCCCGTCCTGGCCCTCGGGAGTGTCTGCGCTGTCGGCCACTCGGCGTCCACCCCTCGTGCTCCTGCGCGCCAGGGCCCGGCTGCCTGGTCGTCCTCCTCCGACCATGGACCGCCCGGGCCCTCCCGGCTCGCCGCCCCGGCCCGCGCTGGGCCGGACGGGTGAACGGGCGCGCCCGTCCGGGGCGTACGCGGGGCGGGGCCGTTACGGCGCGAGGAGTGCCGCGCGACGACGGAAGGGGGCGGTGCGCCGTCAGGACACGACCGGCGCCGTCACCCGCTCGTCGGCGACCCGGCGCTCCAGGGCCCCGGGAGCGAGCCGGTCCAGGTGGCGGCACAGGACGACGGAGCCGCCCGCCGCCAGCGGCGCGTACAGCCCGGCCGACAGGCCCTCCCACGTGCCGAACGGGCGGCCCGAGAGCAGCCGCCCGCCGGACCCGATCCCGAGGACCTCGGCGTCGCCGGTGGCCCGCTCCACGAGCTGGAGCCCGGTCAGCTCCGTACCGCCCACGACGAGCGCGGGCTCCTCGGGGTCCACCGGCGCGAAGGGCGCGAACCGGTCGCCCTGCCCCGGCACCTCCACCGCGTAGTCGAGGAAGCCCTCCGGCGGCTGCGGGAAGCGGCCGCCCAGCGGGCGCAGCGCGAGCGCCACCCGCTCCCCCCGGCAGCCGCGCGCCGCGTCGAGGGAGTCGGGGCCGCTCACCACCAGGTCCGCGCGGGAGGGATCGCCGCCCACCTCGACGCACACGCCGACGGAGGCGGCGGCCAGCAGCCACACCGCGCTCTGCCAGTGCGCGGGCAGCAGCAGCGCGAGCCGGTCACCGGGCCCGGCCGCGAGATCGCCCTGCAACAGGTTCGCGGTCTTGGCCACCCAATTGGCGAAGGTGGCCACGGACAGTTCGACGCGTTCACCACTCGCGTCGTCGTAGAAGGTCACGAGGGGGCGGCCCGGGTCCGTGTCGAGCGCGGATCGCAGCAGGTCGGCGGGGGTGCGGTCGAGAGCGGTCACGCGGCAAGGCTACGCGGCCCGCCCGGCGCGGCGCGGAGCGGTCGCCACCCGCCGGGAGCGGGCCGCGCGGTGACCGCGCGCGACACGCCGACGACGCCCCGTAGACAGCCTCATGACGATATGTCCACTATCTGTTTTATGCGCTCTCTTCTGGTCTCCTCGGCAAGCGTCACCGCGGCCGTCCTCGCCCTCCCGCTCGCCGGACCCGCCCTCGCCTCCCCGGCGGGCACCCCCGCCGCACACACCGTCACCCACTACCCGGACCCGCCCACCGACCGCCGCACCGACCCGCACGCGGTACGCCCGCCGGCCGCCGCGCCCGGCGCGCCGCGCTCCGAGGGCGCCGTCCCCGGCTCGACCCAGTCGCTCGCGCTCACCCCGCTCCCCGACGACCGCTCCACCGGCGTCTCGCCGGGCGAGGGTGTCGAACGCCGCGAGGTGCGCCCCTTCTCGCTCGCCGGAGTCGTGTGGGACGACCCCTCGCGCGAACTGAACGCCCGGGTCGAACTGCGCACCCGCGACGCCGCCACCGGGAAGTGGGGCGCCTGGCGGCAACTGAACACGCACGACGCGGAGCACGCCGCCGACCGGGACAGCGCCGAGTCCCGCTCCCCGGCGCTGCGCGGATCGACCGCCCCCGTGTGGGTCGGTGCCTCGGACGCCGTCGAACTGAAGGTCACCCGCGAGGCCACGGACGCCCCGCTGCCCAAGGGGCTCCACCTCGAACTGGTCGACCCGGGCGAGGCACCGGCCGGCCAGACCCCCCGCACCGCCGACCCGGACACCGGCCCCGGCACCGACCCCGGCGCGGACGGCGCGGCGCTGCCCGCCCTCGACCAGGCGGCCACCGAACGCGAGGCCCGCGCCCAGGGCGCGGAGGGCGTCACGTCGGGCGAGGCGCACATCGGCCCCCGCCCGCGCATCGTCACCCGGGCCGGCTGGGGCGCCGACGAGGACCTGCGGGAGCAGGAGTTCAGCTACACCAACACCGTCAAGGCCGCCTTCGTGCACCACACGGCCGAGGGCAACGACTACACCTGCGAACAGGCGCCCTCGGTGATTCGCGGCATCTACCGGTTCCACGTCGAGAGCAGCGGCTGGCGCGACATCGGCTACAACTTCCTCGTCGACAAATGCGGGAACGTCTACGAGGGGCGGGCCGGCGGGGTCGACAAGCCCGTCATGGGCGCCCACACCCTCGGGTTCAACACCGACAGCACCGGGATCGCCGTCCTCGGCACGTACACCGAGACCGAGCCCTCCGCCGCCGCGCTCGACGCGGTGGCCGCGCTCACCGCCTGGAAACTCGGCCTGCACGGGCGCGATCCCCAGGGCAAGGTCACGCTCGTCTCCGACGGCGGCAATCTGTACGAGAAAGGAGAGAGCGTCAGCATGAACGTCATTTCCGGACATCGCGACGGATTCTCCACCGAATGCCCGGGAGAGCGGCTGTACCGGAAACTCGGCACGATCCGCACCAAGGCGGCTGCCCTGCAAGGGCGCTGACCACGGGCCGGGCGCGGACCGGATTCCCGGGGCACTGGCGGGGGCCGCCGGAAAGATCTGCATAAACTGTCCGGCCGAAAGACAGTTCGGCCGGCCCCAGCAGGAAGCAGAGAAGTCATAGTGACTCAGGCAGCGGAAGCGATCCTCCTGGTGGGCGGAAAGGGCACCCGACTGCGCCCGCTCACGGTGCACACCCCCAAGCCGATGGTCCCGGCCGCGGGCGTCCCCTTCCTCGCCCACCAGCTGGCCCGCGCCCGCGCCGCAGGCGTCGAGCACATCGTGCTCGCCACCTCCTACCTGGCCGAGGTGTTCGAACCGTACTTCGGCGACGGTTCGGCCCTCGGCCTGCGCCTGGACTACGTGACCGAACGCGAACCCCTCGGCACCGGCGGCGCGATCCGCAACGTCGCCGGCCACCTGGAGTCCGGGCCCGGCGACCCCGTCCTCATCTTCAACGGGGACATCCTCACCGGCCTCGACATCGAGGCGCTCGTGACGACCCACGTCGACAGCGCCGCGGACGTCTCCCTGCACCTGAGCCGGGTCGAGGACCCGCGCGCCTTCGGCCTCGTCCCGACCGACGCCGAGGGCAGGGTGCTGGCCTTCCTGGAGAAGCCGCAGACACCCGAGCAGATCGTCACCGACCAGATCAACGCGGGCGCGTACGTGTTCCGCCGCTCGGTGATCGACTCGATCCCGCAGGGCCGCCCCGTCTCCGTCGAACGCGAGACCTTCCCCGGCCTGCTGGAGTCCGGCGCGCACCTCCAGGGCATGGTCGACTCGACGTACTGGCTCGACCTGGGCACCCCGCAGGCCTTCGTGCGCGGCTCCGCCGACCTCGTCCTCGGCCACGCCCCCTCCCCGGCGGTCCCCGGCCGCTGCGGCGAACACCTCGTCCTGCCGACCGCCCAGGTCGCCCAGGACGCCAAGCTCACCGGCGGCACCGTCGTCGGCGAGGGGGCCGTCATCGGCCAGGGCGCCCGCGTCGAGGGCAGCACGGTCCTGGACGGCGCGGTCGTCGGCGCGGGCGCCGTCGTCCGCGACTCCCTGGTCGGTGCCTCCAGCCGGATCGGGGAGCGCACCGTCCTGGACGGCGCCGTCATCGGGGACGGCGCGGTCGTCGGCGCCGACAACGAACTGCGCGGCGGCGTCCGCGTGTGGTGCGGCGCCCACCTGCCGGACGGCTCCGTACGGTTCTCCTCGGACCAGTGACGGGGCGGCGCGCGGCCCCGCCGTCCGCCCCCGTGTGACCTGTCCCCGGCCCCCGCCGGCCCCGTGTGACCTATACCCGGTCCCCGGCCCCCACGGGTCCCCGTTCCCTCCCGGTACGCTCGCCGGGTGGCCGGCCGTTTCCCCTTGCGCACCCCCAGCCCCTCCGGGGGCGGCCCGCGCCTGCCCGGAGCGCGTACCGGCGGGGGCGTCGGCGGGGGCACCGAAACCGCCCTGGCCCGGACCTGGACGGCCGCCGTCCCGCCGCACCTGGCGCGGGTGCTCGGCCCGCTGCGCAGAGGACCGGGCGACCCCACCTTCCGGCTGACCCAGGACGGCGCGGTGTGGCGCGTCAGCCGCACCCCGCTCGGCGCCGGCACGCTGCGGGTCACCGCACGCGGGTGCGAGGTCAGCGCCCAGGCGTGGGGTCCCGGCGCCGCATGGCTCCTCGACCGGCTCCCGGCGCTGCTCGGCGCCGAGGACCGGCCCGAGGAGTTCGTCCCCCGCCACCGGCTGATCGCCCACAGCCACCGCCGCGTCCCCGACCTGCGCCTGACCCGCACCGGACTGGTCCTGGAGTCCCTGATCCCCTCCGTACTGGAGCAGAAGATCACCGCCGACGAGGCGTACCGCGCCTGGCGCCGGCTGGTCACCCGCTTCGGCGAACCCGCGCCCGGGCCCGCGCCCGAGCGGATGGCCGCGATGCCCGCGCCCCGCACCTGGGCACTCGTCCCGTCCTGGGAGTGGCACCGGGCGGGTGTGGACGACAAACGCGCCTCGACGATCCTGCGCGCCGTACGCGTCGCCGCCCGCATGGAGGAGGCGGCGCACCTGACCCCCGCCGAGGCCCGCGCCCGCCTCGAAGTGATCCCCGGCATCGGCCCGTGGACCTCCGCCGAAGTGGTGCAGCGCACCCACGGCGCCCCCGACGAGATCACGACGGGCGACCTGCACCTGCCCCGCATCGTCGGCTACGCCCTGGCCGGGGACCGCGACGCCGACGACGCCACGATGCTCGGCCTGCTCGCCCCGTACGCGGGCCAGCGCCACCGCGCCGCCCGCTACATCCTGCTCACCGGCCACACCCCGCCCCGCCGCGCCCCGAAGATGCCGAGGACGGACATCGGGCTGCTGTGAGACGCCGGGGCCGGAGCGGACCGCGAGCACCGACGGCCCCCGTCCCGACTCCGGCCCCGCGCGCCCCGCCCCCGCCGTGCGTACCGCCTAGCGCACCGTCAGGAACTCCTCCGCCGACCGGGCGGGCCGGGCCGCCGGTTCGGCCGCCGGGTGGCCGATCGCCACCGCGCCCATCGGGTCCCAGGTGTCCGGCAGCTCCAGCACCTCGCGGACGACCTCGCGGCAGAACATCGTCGAGGACACCCACGCCGAACCCAGCCGCTCCCCGGCGAGCGCGACGAGGAAGTTCTGCACCCCGGCCCCGGCCGCGACCACGAACATCTCGCGCTCCGCGGCGTCCCTGCGCGGATCGCCGTAGTGGTGCGAGCCGTCCATCACGAGACACGGCACCGCGAGATACGGCGCCGCGCGCAGCACGTCCCCGCGCCGCACCCGCTTCGCGACCGACTCCTCGCTCTTGCCGTCCCGGCGCAGATCCGCGATCCACGCCTCCCGCATCGCGTCCAGCAGCCGCTTCCTGGCCGGCTCCGACTCCAGCAGCACGAACCGCCACGGCGTCGTGTGGTGCGGGGCGGGCGCGGTGACGGCGGCGGCCACGGCACGCCGTACCGCCCCCGGGTCGACCGGCTCGTCGGCGAAGGCGCGCACCGTACGCCGCTGGGTGACCGCCTCCCGTACCGCCTCGGAGGTGCCCAGCCGGAACATGTCGTCGCGCGCCCCGCGCACCAGCGCCCGGGCGCCCGGCTCGTCCCCGTCCGCCGACAGCAGGTGCGGCAGACCGCGCACGACGGCCACCGGGCGGCCCGCCGCCTTGCCCTTCACGAGGTCCCCGGCGGCGGCCAGTTCGTCGGCGCTCGCCACGACCGTCGCGCTCAGCGGATTGCCGTACGCGTCGGTGCCGCCGCGCAGGTCGTCGAGGACCCGCACCCCGGCCGCGCCGATCGCCACGTCGGTCAGCCCGCTGCGCCAGGGCCGCCCGAAGGTGTCGGTGACCACGACCCCGACGTCCACGCCGAGCGCGGCCCGCAGCCCCTCCCGCAGGACGCGCGCTGAGGCGTCGGCGTCCTCGGGCAGCAACAGCACCGTCCCGGCGGGGGTGTTGGAGGCGTCGACCCCGGCGGCCGCCATGACCAGGCCCTGCCGGTTCTCGACGATGCGCAGCGTCCCGCGCCGCGCCACCACTCGCACCGTCTCCGCGTCGATGGCCTCCTCGCGGGAGTCGGCGGCCACGATCCGGCCCTCCGCCTTCGACACGATCTTGGAGGTCACGAGCAGGACGTCCCCGTCGGCCAGCTCCGGGGCGGCCCCGGCGATCAGCTTCGCGAGATCGTCCCCCGGCCGCACCTCGGGCAGCCCGGGCACGGCCCACACCCGGTAACCGGCGGCAGGCCCGGCGGGCCGGGCGGACGCGGCGGAGGGCTCGGTACTCATACCCGTACCTCCTCGGCGAGATCGAGGGCCTCGCGGGCCATCCGGGCGGTGGCGTCCAGGTCCGTCATCATCAGCGGTACGGCCCGGCAGCGGATGCCCTCGGCCTCGATCCGCTCCACCGCCCCGGCGTCCACCGTGTCCACGAGCCACCCGTCGAGCAGCCCGGCCCCGTAGTGCTCGGCGACGGCGGCGGCCGTCGACTCGACGCCGACGGCGGCCAGCACCTTGTCGGCCATCCCGCGCACCGGGGCGTCCCCGACGATGGGGGAGAGCCCGACCACCGGGACCCCCGCCTCCGCGATGGCCTCCCGGATACCGGGCACCGCGAGGATCGTGCCGATCGACACGACCGGGTTGGACGGCGGGAAGAGCACGACGTCCGCCTCCGCGATGGCCTCCAGCACCCCGGGTGCCGGCTTCGACTGCTCGGCGCCCACCGGGACCACGGCCAGCGCGGGCATCGAGGCCCGCATCCGCACCCAGTACTCCTGGAAGTGCACGGCCTTGCGCTCCCCGTCCGCCTCGACGGCGACATGCGTCTCGACGCGGTCGTCGGACATCGGGATCAGCCGCACCCCGGGCTGCCAGCGCTCGCACAGCGCCTCGGTCACGGCACTCAGCGGATAGCCCGCGTCCAGCATCTGGGTGCGCACGATGTGCGTCGCGAAGTCCCGGTCGCCGAGCCCGAACCACTCCGGGCCGACCCCGTACGCGGCCAGCTCCTCCTTGACCCGGAAGCTCTCCTGCGAGCGCCCCCAGCCCTGCTCCTCGTTGATGCCACCGCCCAGCGTGTACATCACGGTGTCGAGGTCCGGGCACACCTTGAGCCCGAACAGATGGATGTCGTCACCGGTGTTGCCGATGACTGTGATGTCCGTGCCCTCCGGCACGGCCCGCTGAAGGCCCCGCAGGAAACGAGCACCGCCGATACCTCCGGCCAGAACAACAATGCGCATGGGGACAAGTCTCTCAGGCGGACCCCGGTCTCCGCGGCCCGGTCGGGCGACGAAGGGTCAGCGCGGGCCGGCCGCCGCCGGGGTCGCGCAGCTCGCCGCGGCGTGCAGGGCCCGCATCGGCATCTCGGTGAGCCCCGGGTGGTAGACGTGCAGGCTCACGGCCGGCTCCAGGCTCCCGTTGACCACCTCGTGCGCGTAACCCGGGGCGAACACGCGCTGCGCCCCCACGCCGAGCCGGTGCTCCGCGCGCGGCGTGCGCTCGGTCAACTCGCCCGCCAGAACGGTGAGTACGCCGCTGGAGGGGCCGTGGTCATGGGCTCCGCTGCCTTGACCGGGCAGCCAGGACAGCAGCCACACCTCGTAACCGGGCCCGGTGCGCAGCCGGTGGTACCAGCGGCTGCTCGCGTCGTAGCGGACCAGCGGGGCCCACTGCGCGGGCTCGGCGGCCACGGCCCGGGCGAGACCGGCGAACTCGGCCACCGTCTCGGGATGCTCACGGGCGGGGCGGAGCAGGTGCGGGACCTCAAGGAGGTCCCCGGCGATCTGGAGATCGCTGTCGCTGTTCATGGGGGAGTGGTTCCTCGGCGAGTACGAAGGGCGCGCTCAGGCGCGCGAAGACACGGGGGAAGACACAGGAGAGAGGCGCGGTACGGCGGTGCGCGGGGGCCGGTCCCGGGCGGGACGGGCGGACGGCGTCAGCCTTCAGAGACCGCGACCACAACACGTACAGGAGTACGCGCACGCGCCGGTACACAGGGGGCGCGTGCTGAGCGGGCTCGTACAGAGGGAGGCGACATCGCTTCGCGTGCGGGCAGCACCGAGAGCCCTGCGGGAGCAGGTCCGGAAAGTGGCTGAAGACGCGAGCATGCCCACTAGGCAAGCGCCTTACACAGGTGATGTCAACTGATGACCAGGGCCCGGAAGGTGATTCACCCCATCGGGTCGAGCGCACTGCTGAAAGGTTTGTGCAGCGTTTCCACGGGACACATGGGGCAGCAGCCGGTTTATGGAAACGCCGTTGTCAGCTCGTGATGGTTCTGTGATCCGGCTCGCAGTGAAGCTCTCCGGGCAACGGGCTCCGGTGCGGTGACGTCCTCTCAGGTGATGAGGGTCCCCACACGGCGGAGCCGGAAGTGTGTTGCGGTTTAGACCGATTTGAACACTTTCCGTACCCCCTTGGTTCCGCAGAGTGAATAAGGGGCCCAATAGCAGATCTCGGCTTGACTGCCCCGGATCAGCACACTTGTAATTTCACTCGTGTCGTTTGGTCGCCATCGGTAACGGCGGCATCACGGGGACGTAAAGACAGACGAGGGGCGCAGATGACCGAGCTGTTTCAGGAACTGCTGGTCGGCGACGCGATGGATGCCGAGGAGGAGCTGGGCTGGCAGGAGCGCGCGCTGTGCGCCCAGACCGACCCGGAATCGTTCTTCCCCGAAAAGGGTGGATCGACCCGCGAGGCCAAGAAGGTCTGCCTGGCGTGCGAGGTGCGCTCGGAATGCCTGGAGTACGCGCTCGCCAACGACGAGCGCTTCGGTATCTGGGGCGGACTCTCCGAGCGGGAACGCCGTCGCCTCAAGAAGGCCGCGGTCTGAAGCGGTCCGCGGGCCGGATCGCGCACGGTGCGATCCGCGCGCTGCCCCGCGCACACCGTCCGGGGCGAGCGGGCCGACGCGAGCGGGCCGGTACCGTCCGGCCGGTCGGCGACCGGTCCGTCGCGGGCCGGCCGGTGAACGATCCGTACGCGAGCGGCGACCCGTGCGCGAGGAGCGATCCGTACGCGAGCGGCGACCCGTACGCGAGGCGCCGCATATCCGCCCCGTACGCGCGTCGCGCCATACCGGCCCCGTGCGCGAGCCGGCCGGTGAGCGGCGGCCCGTACGGGGACCGCCCGGCGAACGCGCCGTACGGGGACCGCCCGGCGAACGCGCCGTGCGCGAACCGGCCGGTGAACGCCCTCTGCGGGAGCCGCGTCGACAAGCTTCCGGAGGCTTCGCCTCCCCCTCGGCCCGACAGGGCCGTACATAGCCTGATATGACGATCGGTCCGTCGCCCGTGGGTTGTCCACAGGCGGCGGACCGGTGTTCGTGTCAGCCGTTAGTGTGGGGCCCCGTCCGAGACACCACCGCCTCCCCACGAGGCGCACGTGTCCACCGCAGTCCATCGAACCGGGGCCCGTACCTCGATGTCCGTGCACAGCCACTCGGCAGCCCACTACGACGCCGCCACCGCAGGGTCGGCCCCCGCCCGCTGGGCCGGGCTCGATCCGACCCGCCCACCCGAGTTCCCGCGCCATGTCGTCACCGCGGTACTCGTCGCGCACGACGGTGCCCGCTGGCTGCCCGAGGTCCTCGCCGGAGTGCTCGGCCAGGACCGCCCCGTGCAGAACGCGGTCGCCGCCGACACCGGCAGCGCCGACGAGTCCGCGCGGCTGCTCGCCGAGTCCCTGGGCGACAACTGCGTGCTCCACCTCGCGCGCCGCTCCGGCTTCGGCGCGGCCGTCGACGAGGCGCAGCGCGTCGCGGGCACCCTCACCCCCGAGGAACTGACCTACCTCAAGCGCCCCAGCGGCTGGGACCCGGTCAGCCGCACCTGGCGCGACGAGGCCTACGACCTCCCCGAGCTGCCGCACGGCGAGCCCGTGCAGTGGCTGTGGCTGCTGCACGACGACAGCGCCCCCGAACCGGGCGCCCTCGCCGCACTGCTGGGCGCCGTGGAGGCGGAACACGAGATCGGCCGCGACGACGTCGCGATCGTCGGCTCCAAACTGCGCGGCTGGTACGACCGCAGACAACTGCTCGAAGTCGGCGTCTCCATCGCCCCGAGCGGCCGCCGCTGGACCGGCCTCGACCGCCGCGAGCAGGACCAGGGCCAGCACGACCAGGTACGGCCCGTGCTGGCCGTCTCGACCGCCGGCATGCTCGTGCGCCGCGACGTCTACGAGGAACTCGGCGGCTTCGACCGCGGGCTCCCCCTGATGCGGGACGACATCGACCTGTGCTGGCGCGCCCAGGCCGCCGGGCACCGCGTCCTCGTGGCCCCCGACGCCGTCGTCCGGCACGCGGAGGCCGCCTCCCGCGAACGCCGCACCGTGGACTGCGTCGGCCGCACCGCGACCAGCCCGCACCGCGTCGACAAGGCGGGCGCCGTCCACACCCTGCTCGTCAACTCCCGTACGGCCGCCCTGCCCTGGGTCCTGTTCCGGCTCCTGCTCGGCACCGTGCTGCGCACCCTCGCCTACCTCGTCGGCAAGGTCCCCGGGCAGGCCGTCGACGAGATCACCGGCCTGCTGTCCGTCCTGCTGCGCCCCGGCCGCGTCCTGAAAGCCCGCAGGGGCCGGGGCGTGAGCCAGGTCGAGCCCGCCGAACTGCGCCCGCTCTTCCCGCCGCCAGGAGCGACCCTGCGGCTGCTGGCCGAACAGGTCGCGTCCAGCGTCGCGGGCCGTACCGCCGCCGAGGACACCTCCGCCGGCCGGCACGGCGTCGTCGAGTCCGGGCCCGGCGGGGACGAGGGCGACTACCTGGAGATCGAACAGTTCGCGCGGCTCAAACGCCTCGCCCGCAAACCGGGGCCGGTGCTGTTCGCGGTCCTCCTCGTGTTCTCCCTCGTCGCCTGCCGCAACCTCCTCGGCGGCGGCTCGCTCATGGGCGGCGCCCTGCTGCCCGCGCCCTCCGACGCCGCCGCGCTGTGGTCCTCGTACTTGGACAGCTGGCACACCGTCGGCACCGGCAGCACCGAGAACGCGCCGCCCTACCTCGCGATCGTGGCGACCCTCGCCACCGTGCTACTCGGCTCGACCTCGCTCGCCGTGACCCTCCTGCTGGTGTGCTCGGTGCCGCTGGCCGGCTGCACCGCCTACTTCGCGACCCGGCCCCTGATCGAGTCCCGGCTGCTGCGCGCGTGGGCCGCCATCGCCTACGCCTTCCTGCCCGCCGTGACCGGCGCCCTCGCCGCCGGCCGGATCGGCACCGCCGTCCTCGCCGTCGTCCTGCCGCTGCTGGCCCGCGCCGCGATCTCCGCGAGCGGACTGACCGGCCGGCGCGGAACCTGGCGCGCGACCTGGGCGCTCACCCTGCTGACCACGCTGACCATGGCGTTCACGCCCGTGGTCTGGCCGATCGCCCTCGTCCTCGGCGTCGCCGTGCTCGTCGTGCGCCGCGGCGAGCTGCGCGCCTACGGGCTGCGGCTGCTCGCCGTCCTCGGCACCCCGATGCTCGTGCTCGCCCCGTGGTCCCTCACGCTGCTGCCCACCGGCTTCCTGCGCGAGGCCGGCTTCGACGACGTGAGCGGAGCGGCGAGCGCGAGCGACCTGCTCGGCTTGAGCCCGGGCGGCCCCGGCACCCTCAGCGGCCTGCTGTTCCTCGGCATCGTGCTCAGCGCGCTCGCCGCCCTCCTGCGCAGCGAGCGCCGCACCGCCGTCCTCACCGCCTGGGCGGTCGCCCTCGTGGCGCTCCTGTTCGCGGTGCTCGGCAACCACTCCGGCTGGGCCGGGCCCGCGACCCTCGTCGAGGGCGCCGCCCTGCTCGGCGCCGCGCTCATCGGCGCGCAGGGCGCCCGCTTCCGGGTCGCCGAGCAGAGCTTCGGCTGGCGCCAGCCGCTCGCCGCGCTCATCGGCCTCGCCGCCGCGCTCGCCCCCGTCGTGGCCGCCGTCGGCTGGATGGTCTCAGGCGCCGACGGCCCCCTGGAGCGCCGCAGCCCCGTCCAGGTCCCCGCCTTCGTCGCCGCCGAGAGCGGCACCGAGGACCAGCCGCGCACCCTCGTCCTGGCCGGCGACAGCGCCAGCGAGGTCGCCTACACCCTCGTACGCGGCTCCGGCAGCCGCCTCGGCGACGCCGAACTGCTGGACGCGGCCGGGACCAACAGCCGTCTCGGCAAGGTCGTCGGGCGGCTCGTCGCCGGTTCGGGAGCGGTCCAGGCCGACGAGCTAGGCGGCTTCGCCGTGCGCTACGTCCTGGTGCGCGACGGCTCCTCCCGCGAGATGAGCCGCGTCCTGGACGCGACGCCCGGACTGACCCGGCTCAGCCGGCAGGACGGCAGCTCCCTGTGGCGCGTGGACCGCCAGGTGGCCCGCGCGACCCTCGTCCAGAAGTCCCGCGCCCCACAGCCCGTGCCCGCGGGCCCCGTGGAACTGCACACCCGTGTCCCGGCGGGCGGCGAGGGCCGCGTCCTGCGCCTCGCCGACGTCGCCGACCCGGACTGGCAGGCCACCCTCGACGGACGCCCGCTCACCCCCGTCACCCTCGACGGCTGGGCCCAGGGCTTCCAGCTGCCCGCGGGCGGCGGCCACCTCGACGTCGTCCACGACACGCCCTTCACCCACACCCTGTGGGTGTGGAGCCAGGGCTTCCTCGGACTCGTCCTCCTCGTCCTCGCCCTCCCGGGCCGCCGCAAGCACGTCGACGACGACCTGCCCGAGGAGCCCGTCGCCCTCCCCGAGCAGGCCGTCTCCGGAGAGGGCCGCAGGGCCCGCCGGCTGCGCGCCCAGGCCGACGCCGAGGCCGAGCGGGACGGCACCGCGCCGGCCGGCGCGGAGGAGGACCCCGCCGCACAGGAGGCCGTCCACGCGGAACAGGGCGCGCACCAGTCCGGCTCCACCGGTCACGAAGCGTCCTACGGACAGCCCCACCAGGCCGACCCGTACGCGAGCGGCACCTACGACCCCTACGGGTACCCCGAGCAGGGCCAGGACCAGGGCCGGGCACACCCCGGATACGACACCGACCCGGCCACGGGCCCCCTGCCGCCCTACCCGCAGGGCGCCCCGGACCCGTACGACACCGGGAGCCGGCCGCCCTACGACCCGCAGCACTACGACACCGGGGCCCAGCCGCCGTACGACCCGGGCGCCCAGCCCTACGACACCGGCGGCCCGCCGCCCTACGACCCGGGCGCGCAGCCGTACGACACCGGTACGCAGCAGCCGTACGACACCGGCGCACAGCCCGTGTACGACCCGGCCGACCCGCGGCGCTACGGCCAGGGCTACGGCGAACAGGGCGAGCAGCACCGTGACGGGAGCAACCAGTGAACCGCAGCACCCTGTCCCTCATCGCGGCGACCGCCGCCCTCGCCGCCCTCACCGGCGTCGCCGCCGCCACCTCGCCCGAGGACGGGCGGGCGGCGGCCCCGCAGGCCGCGCAGACCCTGCCCGTCGAGCGGTCCAGCCTGCTGTGCCCCTCGCCGTCCGACTCCGACCTCGCGGAGACCGCGTACAGCACGTTCACACCGAAGAGCGCGGGCGCGGCGTCCGGCGGCGCAGCGGAGCTGCGGCCCTCGCCGACCGAGGTCAAGGACGGCAAGAACGCCGAGGAGGCGGTGAAGACCGGGGAGCCGGTCCTGACCGCGAAGGAACCGGGCAAGCCCGTCGACAGCAAGAGCGTCTCGGGCTCCAAGGAACCCTCCCTCGTGGGCCTCGCGACCGGGGCGCTCGCCCCCGGGTGGACCGTGCAGCAGACCACGACGATCGACGCCGGGGCCGACCGCTCCCTGCGCGGACTGAGCTGCGGCGCCCCCGACGCGGACTTCTGGCTCCCGGGCGTGAGCACCGCGAAGGACCGCTCCGACTACGTCCACCTCACCAACCCCGACGACTCCGCCACCGTCGTGGACATCGAGCTGTACGGGACGAAGGGCGCCGTGAAGTCGGAGGTCGGCGAGGCCATCCAGGTCCCGCCGCTGTCCACCGTCCCGGTGCTGCTGTCCACGCTCACCGACGACCCCGAGGACGACCTGACCGCGCACGTCACCGCGCGCAGCGGCCGGATCTCCACCGCCGTCCTCGCCTCCCAGTCCTCGGCAGGCTCCGACTGGCTGACCCCGTCCGCCGACCCGGCGCCCCGGCTGGTCCTGCCGGGCATCCCCGCCGACGCGACCGATGTCCGGCTCGTCGCCTTCGCCCCCGGGGCCGAGGACGCCGACCTGAAGATCCAGCTCGCCGGGAAGTCCAGCTCGATCACCCCGGCCGGCCACGAGGTCCTGCACGTCAAGTCCGGGATGACGGCCTCCGCCGACCTCGGGGCGCTCACCCGGGGCGAGGCCGGCTCCCTCGTGCTCTCGCCGAGCGGGGAGGACGGCTCGACCCCCGTCGTCGCGGCGCTGCGGGTGACCCGCGGCAAGGGCGCCAACCGGGAGACCGCGTTCATCCCGGCCACCGCCCCCGTCGGCCCCCGCGCCACGGTCGCGGGCAACCGGGCCAAGCACGTGAAGCTGACCCTCGCCGCCCCCACGGCGAACGCCGAGGTCAAGGTCACGGCCTCGGCGGGCAGCAAGGGCGGCACGGCGGCGAGCAAGACGTACAGCCTGCGCAAGGGCACCTCGCAGACCGTGGAACCCCCCGCGCCGGGCGGCGGCGACGGCACCTACGCGCTGACCCTCGAACCCGAGGGCGGCACGGGCGCCGGGGTGTACGCGGCCCGCGAGCTCGACGCCACCTCGGACTCCGCCGACGGGGTCCCGCTGTTCACCGTGCAGCCCCTGGCCGACGACCGCGGCACCGTACGGGTACCGAGGACCCGGCAGGACCTGCGCGTACTGGAGCGCTGAAGCTGAACGGGGCGCGGGAACGCGGGCCGGGGGAGCGAGTGGGGGAGGGCGCCCCTCACTCCTCCCCGTACCGCGGGTCGACCGACTCCGGCGCGAGCCCCAGCAGGTCCGCGACCTGTTCGACGACGACCTCGTGGACGAGCAGCGCCCGCTCGTCCCTGGTCTTGCTGCGGATCTCGACCGGCCGGCGGTAGACGACCACGACGGAGGGCCGGCCCTCGCGCCCGGTGACCGTCGTCCCCAGCGGCACCGTCTCGTCCTGCCAGCTCTCGCCCCGGCCCTCCTCGCCCGGTACGTCGAGCACCATGAACTCGACGTCGCTGAGCTGCGGCCAGCGCCGCTCCAGCCGCTCCACCGAGTCCTGCACCAGGTCGGAGAACAGATCGGACCTGCTCATCGAGAGCGGTACCTGCGGAGGCGCGACCGGACCACGCATCCCACGCCCGTGGCGGTCGCGGCGGCGCGGTCCCGGGGCTGCGGGCGGGGTCGGTGCGGAGCTGTCCATCACCTGCGAAGCCTAGGCCGTCCCGGACGATCGCGCGCGGGTGGGCGCCGTCCGGCGGGCCCGGGACGAAAGGACGGAGGACCAGGGAATGACCTTCGTCGACGACGTTCTCCGGGGCCGGGCCACCCTCGCGGACTTCGACGCCCACAGCGAGGCGTGGAACGACTCGGCGCAGGATCTCGGAGCGTTCCACGACTACGCGGGGCTGCTCTGGCCCGAGTACGCCCTGTGGGCGACGGACCACGACCACGTCAGCGGCGAGGAGGTCCTCGCCTACGTGATCGCGGCCCGGCGGCACGGCGCCGGACTCCTCGACCACCTGCGCGCCGTGCGGAGCCACGACCCCACGGCCGCGGAGATCTACCGCCTCTGCCGCTGGTGGGCCGAGGACTGGGCAGCCGTGTCCCAGCACTACCCGGAGGACCGACCGGATCCGGCCTCCTGATCCGGGGACGGGCCGCCGCACCGTTTCCGGCCCCGCACCGTTTCCGGCCCCTCGCCTCTTCCGGCCCCCTCGCCTCTTCCGCCCGCACGCTTCCGGGCCCCCGGCCCGCTGGGCGACCCCGCGCTCCGCGACACATGCGGAACACCTATGCGGACAGGGTATTCGGCATCGGTTTCCGGACAGCCCGTGCGGCCCGCCGGGCCGGTCGCTCTGCGCGCCGGGAGCGCGACGGACCGTGCGATCGGGCCCGCCCGCTCCCCGTATTCATACTTTTTGCTCCGTTTGGCCTCAGGCTTCGTCCTGGAGGCGGGAGCGGAACGAGCCCCCTTCCGCCGCCGACTCCGCCCCGTCCGCGCCGACCTGATGATCGGTTTTCAGCCACGACACGGTGCGGCCGCCCGGGAGGGAGTCGTCGCGGCCCGTTCAAGAGTGCGGTACCGTCCAGGATCGTGAGCCCTGTACGTCGTTGTTCTCGCACCGCGTGCGGCCGCCCTGCCGTCGCCACACTGACGTACGTCTACGCCGATTCGACCGCGGTCCTGGGCCCCCTCGCGACTTATGCCGAGCCCCACTGCTACGACCTGTGCGCCGAGCACTCCGAGCGGCTGACCGCCCCGCGCGGCTGGGAGGTCGTCCGGCTCGCCGACGCCTCGGCCCCGCCCCGCCCCAGCGGCGACGACCTCGAAGCGCTCGCCAACGCCGTACGCGAGGCCGCCCGCCCCCAGGAACGCCGCCCCGACCCGGCGACGCCCCGCGCCGTCGACCCGATGGAGGTGGCCCGCCGAGGCCACCTGCGCGTCCTGCGCTCGCCGGACTCCTGACCGCCGCGCACTCCCTGACACCCGCTCACGCTCCCCGGCGGCGGCCCGCGCCGGCCGGGCCCGCCGGACCGTACCGGTAGGTTGTGCGCAGCGTCCGGAGCACCACATCGCCCCGGATCGCTCCCCAACGTACGGACTGTCCCTGGAGGGCTGGGCTGTGGCCGATCTGTCGCAGATCGTGAAGGCGTACGACGTGCGCGGAGTCGTTCCCGACCAGTGGGACGAGGGGCTCGCCGAACTCTTCGGCGCCGCCTTCGTCCGCGTGACCGGCGCCGCCGCGATCGTCGTGGGCCACGACATGCGGCCCTCCTCGCCGGGCCTGTCCCGCGCCTTCGGCCGGGGCGCCCTCGCGCAGGGCGCGGACGTCACCGAGATCGGCCTGTGCTCGACGGACCAGCTGTACTTCGCCTCGGGCTCCCTCGATCTGCCCGGCGCGATGTTCACCGCCTCGCACAACCCCGCCCAGTACAACGGCATCAAGCTGTGCCGCGCGGGCGCCGCCCCCGTCGGCCAGGAGACCGGTCTCGCCGAGATCCGCGCTCTTGTCGAGGAGTGGACGCGGACCGGCGCCCCCGCCCCGGCCGCCGCCCCCGGCACGCTCGGCGCCCGCGACACCCTCCAGGACTACGCGGACCACCTGCGCACGCTCGTGGACCTGAGGGCGTCGCGTCCGCTCAAGGTCGTCGTGGACGCGGGCAACGGCATGGGCGGCCACACCGTGCCCACCGTGTTCACGGGCCTCCCGCTCGACCTCGTCCCCGTGTACTTCGAGCTCGACGGCAGCTTCCCGAACCACGAGGCCAATCCGCTTGACCCGGCCAACATCGTGGACCTCCAGGCCCGCGTCCGCGCCGAACAGGCGGACATCGGGCTCGCCTTCGACGGGGACGCCGACCGCTGCTTCGTCGTCGACGAACGCGGCGAACCCGTCTCCCCGTCCGCGATCGCCGCCCTCGTCGCCTCCCGCGAACTCGTCCGCAACGGCGACACCGGCACCGTCATCCACAACCTCATCACCTCGTGGTCGGTGCCCGAGGTCGTCCGCGAACACGGCGGCACCCCCGTGCGCACCCGCGTCGGCCACTCCTTCATCAAGGCCGAGATGGCCCGCACCGGGGCGATCTTCGGCGGCGAGCACTCCGCGCACTACTACTTCCGCGATTTCTGGAACGCCGACACCGGCATGCTCGCCGCCCTGCACGTCCTCGCCGCCCTCGGCGGACAGGACGCCCCGCTCTCCGCGCTCGTCGCCCAGTACGACCGCTACGCCGCCTCCGGCGAGATCAACTCCACGGTCGAGGACCAGCGGGCGGCCACCGAACGGGTCCGCGCGGCCCTCACCACCGAGGACGTCACCGCCGACACCCTCGACGGACTCACCCTCACCGCCCCCACCTGGTGGTTCAACCTCCGCCCCTCCAACACCGAACCGCTCCTGCGGCTCAACGTCGAGGCGCGCGACGAACCCACCATGGCCAAGATCCGCGACGAGGTCCTCGCCCTCGTCCGCGACCGCCGGGGCTGATCCCCGCCGGCCGCGCGGCGGTACGCTGAGCGGACCGGCCGCCCGCCGTGGGCAGCCCCGCACCCGCCGCGCGCCCAGCGGTCCGGTACGCGCCCGCGTACCGCGAACGCCTCCGCGCCCGGGGACGGCGATCCCGTACGGGAGCCCGCACAGGCATCCCGTACGCGACCGCAGCCCACGGCCCACGCCGGTCCCGTACGCCCCCACCGGTACGGTCACGCCCGCAGTGGCCGCACCACGGCGACCCGCCCGCCCGGCGGGCCCGCCGACGCCACCCGAAGGGAACGACACACCATGCCGCTCGAAGCCGGCCTCCTCGACATCCTCGCCTGCCCCGCCTGCCACGCCCCGCTCCAGGAGCGCGCCACGGACGACACCGAGGAACTGGCCTGCACCGGCACCGACTGCGGCCTCGTCTACCCCGTGCGCGACGGCATCCCCGTCCTCCTCGTCGACGAGGCCAAGAAGCCGGAGTGACCTACCGGCGGGCGCGGCCCGCCCCGCCCCAGGAACCCCACGGACCGGGCGGGACGTTCCCCAGGGGGAGGACGCGCCCCGCGTCGACGCGTCGCCGAACGACCCACGGACGACTGACGGACGAGGCACGGACCGGAGACCGACCATGCTCGACGAATCGCTGCTGGACGACCCCGAGGCCCTGACCCTGGCGGACCGGCCAGGACTGCTGCGCGCGGCGGCCGAGAGCGGTGCTCTCCTGCGCACCGCCCTGCGCGACACGGCCGAGGCGGGACTCCTCGACCTCAAGCCCGAGGGCCGCCCCCGCGCGATCCTCGTCGCCACGGCGGGCGGGACCGCCGCGTCCTGCGCCGACGTCCTCGCGACGCTCGCCGGGCCCGCCTGCCCCGTCGTACGGCTCGCCCCCACCGGGGTGGCCGCCGACCCGGGCGCCCTGCGCTGGACCCTGCCCGGCTGGGCCGGCCCCGTGGACCTCCTGCTGATCGCCACCCCGCACGGCTCCGAGCCCGGCCTCGGCCTCCTCGCCGAGCAGGCGTACCGCAGGGGCTGCACCGTCGTGGCCGTCACACCCCGCCGCACCCCCCTCACCGAAGTCGTCGACGGCTCCCGGGGACTCGCCGTCCCTCTCGCCACCACCTCCAGGAACCGGCCGCCGTACGGCGACGGGAACCCGGGGGACGACGCGGCCGCCGAGCCGGACCGCGCGCGAGAACAGGAACGGGACCAGGAACCGGCCGCCACCGACTCGCTGTGGCCCACCCTCGTCCCCTTCCTCAGCCTGCTCGACCGCACCGGCCTGTACGCGGCGACCGAGGAGACCCTGCTGGCCGTGGCCGACCGCCTCGACGCCACCGCGGAACGCTGCGGACCCGCCGTACCCACCGGCTCCAACCCCGCCAAGTCGCTCGCCCTGGAACTCGACGAGTGCCTGCCCCTGCTGTGGACCGAGGGCACCACCGCGGCCCCCGCCGCCCGCCGCTTCGCCGCCCTCCTGGCCGGCCGCGCCGGCCGCCCCGCCCTCGCGGCGGAACTCCCCGAGGCCCTGGACGACCACTCCGCGCTCCTCTCCCGCGCCCGCTCCCAGGAGGGCGGCCCGGCAGACCTGGACGACTTCTTCCGCGACCGCGTCGAGGAACCCGCCACCCTCCAGCCCCGCGTCGTCCTCCTGCGCACCCGCCCCGCCGACGGACTCACCGCGACCCCCGCCGCCCGCGAACTGGCCCGCGCCCACCACACCCCCGTCACCGACCTCCAGCCCCCCGAAGGCGGCGAACTGGAGTGCCTCGGCGAACTGCTCGCCCTCACCGAGTTCACGACGGCCTACCTGGCGACCCGCGCGCAACCCGAGTGAGAGCGCGGCGCCGCCCCCGCCCGACCGTGCCGCGAGCGGGGCGGACGGGCCGGGAGCGGAACGGGCCGCGGGCCAGGACGGCGGCCCCTGTCCGGACACCGCGCCGCACCACCCTCCCGGACCGCCCCCCCCCGCGGCGCCCACGGCACTTTCCAGCCAGACCCAGCGTCCCCCCCCATGAGCGAGAGAGACCCCGCATGGACCGCCTCAGCAACACCGTCCGCCCCTACGCCTGGGGCTCCCTCACCGCGATCCCCGAACTCCTCGGGGTCGAACCCACCGGTGAACCGCAGGCCGAGATGTGGCTCGGCGCCCACCCCGGCGCCCCCTCCCACCTCGACCGGGGGCAGGGCCCCGAGCCCCTCTCCGCCGTCATCGAGGCCGCACCCGAGCGGGAACTCGGCGCCCCGGCCGTCGAGAAGTTCGGCCCCCGCCTCCCCTTCCTCCTCAAGATCCTCGCGGCCGGCGCCCCGCTCTCCCTCCAGGTCCACCCCGACCTGGAACAGGCCAAGGAGGGGTACGCCGACGAGGAGCGCCGCGAAGTCCCCCTCGACGCCCCCCACCGCAACTACAAGGACGCCAACCACAAGCCCGAACTCATCTGCGCGCTCACCCCCTTCGACGGCCTGTGCGGCTTCCGCGCCCCGCACGAGAGCGCCGCTCTCCTCGACGCCCTCGACGTCGACTCCCTCAAGCCCTACGTCGACCTCCTGCGCGCCCGGCCCGAGGAGGCCGCCCTGCGCGAGGTGCTGACCGCGATCCTCACCGCCGCGCCCGCCGAGATCTCCGCGACCGTCGACGCCGCGGCCGCCGCCTGCGAACGCCTCGGCGGCGAGCACGCCCCGTACGCCGCGATCGCCCGCGACTACCCCGGCGACCCCGGCGTCCTCGCCGCGATGCTCCTCAACTTCGTCACGCTCCAGCCCGGCCAGGCCCTGTTCCTCGGCGCCGGCGTCCCGCACGCCTACCTGCACGGCCTCGGCGTCGAGATCATGGCCAACTCCGACAACGTCCTGCGCTGCGGACTCACCCCGAAACACATCGACGTCCCCGAACTCCTGCGCATCGTCCGCTTCGAGTCCGGCGACCCCGGAGTCCTGCGCCCCGAGGCCGCTTCCGACGGCGAGGAGGTCTACGCGACCCCCATCGACGAGTTCCGGCTCTCCCGCTACGTCCTCGCCGCCGACGCGAGCCCCCGCCCCCAGCTCACGGCCGACACCCCGCAGATCCTCCTGTGCACCGCCGGCACCGTCACCGCGGGCGAACTCACCCTCCGCCCCGGCCAGTCCGTCTTCGTCCCCGCGCACGAGAAGACCGAGGTCTCCGGGACCGGCACCCTCTTCCGCGCGACCGTCGTCGCCTGAGAAAGCCTGAGCGCCCGCCAGATCACCACGAAAGCAACGGTGCAGACGGCCCGAGCCGGGGCACAGAGCGGTACAGGGGAAAACACCGCCGCGCCCCGGCACCCCCTGCTGCGACAATGACTCCTCCCGACCGCGCGGACGCACGACAGCACGAGCGCACGACGACCGCGCGGACGGCAGCACGGACAACACCGGTGGCTCAGGCACCGACCAGCACCGGCGGCACAGGCACCAGCGGTCACGGCGGCGGCGACGTGGCGAACCGACGAAGGGAAGACGGAACCAGATGAGTGCGTCAGGCGGCACCAGGGCGATCGTGGCGGCA
Source organism: Streptomyces sp. NPDC049954 (assembly GCF_040656295.1). Taxonomy (NCBI): domain Bacteria; kingdom Bacillati; phylum Actinomycetota; class Actinomycetes; order Kitasatosporales; family Streptomycetaceae; genus Streptomyces; species Streptomyces sp. NPDC049954. The sequence goes on along the minus strand of NZ_JBFALS010000027.1, from coordinate 6,220 downwards.
CTCTCCGCCAACCTCGCCATCGCGGTGGCCAAATTCGTGGCGTTCGCCTTCAGCGGCTCGTCCTCGATGCTCGCGGAGGGCGTCCACTCCCTGGCCGACTCGGGCAACCAGGCCCTGCTGCTGGTCGGGGGCAAGAAGGCCAAGCGCGAGGCCACCGCACAACACCCCTTCGGCTACGGCCGCGAACGCTTCATCTACGCCTTCCTCGTGTCCATCGTCCTCTTCTCCGTCGGCGGCATGTTCGCCATCTACGAGGGCTACGAGAAGATCAAGCACCCCCACGAGCTGGAGCACTGGTACTGGCCCGTCGGCGTCCTCGTCTTCGCGATCATCGCCGAGGGCTTCTCCTTCCGTACCGCGGTCAAGGAGTCCAACGTGACCCGCGGCCAGCTCTCCTGGGCCGAGTTCATCCGCCGCGCCAAGGCCCCCGAACTGCCCGTCGTCCTCCTGGAGGACTTCGGCGCCCTCATCGGCCTCGTCCTCGCGCTCGGCGGCGTCGGCCTCGCCCTCGGCACCGGCAACGGCGTGTGGGACGGCATCGGCACCCTGTGCATCGGCGTCCTGCTCATCCTGATCGCCCTCGTCCTGGCCGCCGAGACCAAGTCCCTGCTGCTCGGCGAGTCCGCCAACCCGGAGGCGCTCGGCAGGATCGAGACGGCCCTCGTGGACGGCGAACAGGTCACCCGCGTCATCCACATGCGCACCCTCCACCTCGGCCCCGAGGAACTCCTCGTCGCCGCCAAGATCGGCGTGCGCCCCAGCTCCACCGCCGGCCAGATCACCGAGGCCATCGACGCCGCCGAGTCCCGCATCCGCACGGCCGTCCCGATCGCCCGCGTCATCTACCTCGAACCCGACATCTACACCGAGGCCGAGGCCGAGGCCGGCCCCAACCCGCAGGCCACCCCGGGCGGACCGGGCCCCGACCAGCCCGAGCACTGACCCCGCCCCGGCGGGCCCCGGTCCCGCCCATCCCCGTGGCGGAAACCGGGGCCCGCCCATGACCGCCACCCCTCCCTCCCCGAACCGGCACTGGTAGCCTCGACCAGAGCCAGACGTCGCTGCTGATGGCGGTCGGGCGGCCCGGTACGCCGGACCGGCCGAGGGAGAGAGGGCCTCCGACGGACTGCGCTGCGAGCGGCAGGACCCGTGTGTCCACCGCCCGGCCCGCCACGCCCACCACCAGGGCGCGCCCGCCCTTCGGGGCCCGGCTCGGGCCGTCGGCGGCGCGCACCCGCGCCCTCACCGCGCGCAGAGCCATCCGTACACCTCGACTCCCATCCCGAGGAGCAGCCCGTATGACGTCCGTAGAGACCACGCAGGACTTCAAGGTCGCCGACCTGTCGCTGGCCGAGTTCGGCCGCAAGGAGATCACCCTCGCCGAGCACGAGATGCCCGGCCTGATGTCGCTGCGCAAGGAGTACGCCGACGCCCAGCCGCTCCAGGGCGCCCGCGTCACCGGCTCGCTGCACATGACGGTGCAGACCGCCGTCCTCATCGAGACCCTCGTCGCCCTCGGCGCCCGGGTCCGCTGGGCCTCCTGCAACATCTTCTCCACCCAGGACCACGCCGCCGCCGCGATCGCCGTCGGCCCCGACGGCACCCCGGACAACCCGCGGGGCGTCCCGGTGTTCGCCTGGAAGGGCGAGTCCCTGGAGGAGTACTGGTGGTGCACGGAGCAGGCGCTGACCTGGCCCGACGCCCCCACCGGCGGCCCGAACATGATCCTGGACGACGGCGGCGACGCGACCCTCCTCGTCCACAACGGCGTCCAGTACGAGAAGGACGGCAAGGCCCCCGACCCGTCCACCGCCGAGAACGACGAGCACCGCGTCATCCTCGAACTCCTCAACCGCACCATCTCCGAGGGCTCCCAGAAGTGGACCAAGCTCGCCTCCGAGATCCGCGGTGTCACGGAGGAGACGACGACCGGCGTCCACCGCCTGTACGAGATGCAGCGCGAGGGCACCCTCCTGTTCCCGGCGATCAACGTGAACGACGCCGTGACCAAGTCCAAGTTCGACAACAAGTACGGCTGCCGCCACTCCCTGGTCGACGGCATCAACCGCGCCACCGACGTCCTCATCGGCGGCAAGACCGCCGTCGTCTGCGGTTACGGCGACGTCGGCAAGGGCTGCGCGGAGTCGCTGCGCGGCCAGGGCGCCCGCGTGATCATCACCGAGATCGACCCCATCTGCGCCCTCCAGGCCGCGATGGACGGCTACCAGGTCACGACCCTGGACGAGGTGATCGGCCAGGCCGACATCTTCGTCACCACGACCGGCAACAAGGACATCATCATGGCCGCCGACATGGCCAGGATGAAGCACCAGGCCATCGTCGGGAACATCGGCCACTTCGACAACGAGATCGACATGGCCGGCCTCGCGAGGATCCCGGGCATCGTCAAGGACGAGGTCAAGCCCCAGGTGCACACCTGGACCTTCCCCGACGGCAAGAAGATCATCGTGCTGTCGGAGGGCCGCCTCCTCAACCTCGGCAACGCGACCGGCCACCCGTCCTTCGTGATGTCCAACAGCTTCGCCGACCAGACGATCGCCCAGATCGAACTGTTCACGAAGCCCGAGGAGTACCCGACCGACGTGTACGTCCTGCCCAAGCACCTGGACGAGAAGGTCGCCCGCCTCCACCTCGACGCCCTCGGCGTCAAGCTGACGACCCTGCGCCCCGAGCAGGCCGCGTACATCGGCGTCGAGGTCGAGGGCCCGTACAAGGCGGACCACTACCGCTACTGAGCCACCGGCCGGGTCCGGGAGGCACCTCCCGGACCCGGCCCGGCCGGCCGCCACGGGCTGCGGCCGGTCCCGGCACCGGTCGGCTGTCCTCTCCCCTGTGCAGGACAGACGACCGGTACCGGGACCCGCACCGGCTTCGGACCCGCGCCGGGGCCGCCGGCCAGTCGCGTCCGCGCGAACCGCCAGGCCGGGCCCGACCAGCGTTCAGCCGCCCGGTGCTCCGACGACAGGCACCACCCCCGTACGCCCGCCCGGTACCGCCGGACACCCCTGAGCCCGCACGTTCCTCACCACGCTCACCAGGACACAGCCCGATGCCCCGAGGCCGCTATTCGCTGCACGATCCGCACGACGGCTCCCTCCTGGCCGAAGAACATTTCCAGTGCGCGCCAGGCCCCTCGGGCTGGCGCTACGTGTCCCAGCTGACGTCCCCCGCCGGCAGCCCGTCCGGCTCGGTCGATCTGGCCCTCGACGAACTGGGCCGCCCCGTACGGCTGGAGCTCCACTCCTCGAACTGGCAGGTCCGGGGCGCCGCCCTCGAAGGCGTCACCTGGGTCAGGTCGGACCCCGCCGGAGTGCACGCCACCGAAGGCAACACGGCCGCGCACGCCTTCAGCGGAACGTCCCCCGCCTTCCTCGTCGCCCTCTCGCGACTCCTGCGCCTCACCCCCGCTTCCCCCGCCACGCGCGTACGTCTGGTCACCTTCACCGCACCGGTGCTCGCCCCCAGGACGGCCGACCAGTCCTGGGCGTTGCTGAAAAGCGAAGCACACGCCACTGACAACGGCCCGCTGATCGTGGACGAGTACCAGGTCACGGAACTGGACACGGGAGACAGGCACTCCGTCCACCTGGCCGGCGACGTGGTCCTCTCCGCCCCCGGCGTGGAACTCCAGGACCTGGAGACACCCCCGTCCGTCTTCACCTGAGCGCGCGACCCGGGCGAGCGGGAAGCCCCCTCAGGCAGGCGGCACGAACCCCGTCCGCCGCGTGGACTCCCCGGCCCTTTCGCCCACTTGAGGCTCCGCGAGCGGCACAGCGGGAGCGACGGGAGCGAAGGGCGGGGCGGGCACGGCACCACCCTCGTCCGGCCTCGCGGGCCCGGCGTCCTCCGGGGGAGCGAAGTGACGGTCCCCGAAAGCCCGCCGCGCGTCCCGCGCCTGCCGCTCCCGCACGAGAGCCATGAGGAACTGGACGGCGGGCGCCCCCGGCGGCACGGTGGCCCCGGTCAGGGACAGCAGCTCGGAGGCCAGCCGTACGGCCATCGCCTCACCGATCTCCGGGTCGAGCTGGTGCATGCGCGTCAGGTACTGCCGTACCGCGAGCCACAGCGACTCGGGGACGGCCGACAGGTCGAGCCCGGCGAACACCCCCGCCCACTGCGGGTGCGCGGCCGGAACAGCGCCCACGCGGCCGCCCGGAACCCGTTCGCGTACGACGAGGGTGCCCGCGAGCACGTCACCGACCCGGCGCCCGCGCTCCGAGACGAGCGAGGACACGAAGGCGATGAGCCCCGAGGTGCCCGTGATCTCGATGGCCCCGACCGCACCGCGCACCAGCGCGTGCCGGAACCGGATCGGACCGCCGTCGTCCCGCACCACGCGCAGGCCGAAGACCAGCTTGCCGAGGGAGCGCCCCCGGCTGAGCGTCTCCACCGCTATGGGGCCGCCGATCAGCACGAGCACCACCAGCGCGACCGACAGCGCGGCCTGCGCGGCGCCGTCGAGCGAGGAGGTGGACATGACCAGCACGACGGCCAGGACGAGGAAGACGACCCACGTCACGAACAGGTCGATGAACACGGCCACCGCGCGGCTCGGCAGCTTCGCCGCCCGCAGCTCCAGAGCGACCGCCTCGCCCGTCACCAGCCCACTCATCCCAGCCGCCTTTCCCCGCCGCACGCCCCCACCGCGGGCCAGTCTGCCAAGCTGATCCCCTTAATGGGGCGCCCGCGCCGGATGCGGGCCCCGGCGCCGGCGCACCATCGGCACACGACACCGCGTCACGACGCAGAAGCCGCGGCCAGGAGAGGGAGCTACGGACTCATGGATCTCGACGTCTTCGTCTCGGCGCACGCCCCCGAGTGGGACCGCCTCGCCGAACTGCTCGCCCGCCGCAGGCGCACGGGCGCGGAGGTGGACGAACTCGTCACCCTCTACCAGCGCACCGCCACCCACCTCTCGATACTGCGGTCCTCGGCACCTGACCCGCAGCTCGTCGGCCGCCTCACCCAGCTCGTCGCGCGCGCCCGCAGCGCCGTGACCGGGACCAGGAGGGCGGCCTGGAGCGACGTCCTGCGCTTCCTGACCGAGGGGTTTCCCGCCGCCGTCTACCGGGCCCGGCGCTGGTGGGTGCCCACGGCGCTGCTGTCGGTCGCGGTGGCGATCGTGCTCGGCTGGTGGATCGGCGCGCATCCGGAGGTACGGGAGTCGATCGCGGCGCCCGAGGAGCTGCGCGAGATGACCCGCCCCGGCGGGCAGTACGAGACGTACTACTCCAGCCATCCCGCCACCTCGTTCGCGGCGCAGGTCTGGACGAACAACGCGCAGGCGGTCGCCCTGTGCCTGGTCCTCGGCGCGTTCCTGTGCCTGCCGGTGCTCTACATCCTCTTCCAGAACATGCTCAACGTCGCCGTCGGCATCGGCCTCATGACCGACGCGGGCCGCCTCGACACCTTCCTGGGCCTGATCCTCCCGCACGGCCTGCTGGAGCTGACCGCCGTCTTCGTCGCCGCCGGTACAGGGCTGCGCCTGGGCTGGACGGTGATCGACCCCGGCCCCCGCACCCGGCGTACGGCGCTGGCGGAGGAGGGCCGCGCCGCCCTCGGCATGGCCCTGGGGCTCGCGCTGGTCCTGTTCGTCTCCGGGGCCATCGAAGGCTTCGTGACCCCCTCGGGGCTGCCCACCTGGGCCCGGATCACGATCGGCATCGTCGCCGAACTCGCCTTCCTCGCCTACGTCTTCGTGCTCGGTGCCAGAGCGGTGCGGGCCGGTGGCACCGGCGACCTGGAGTCCGAGGGCCGTAGTGCTGTGCAGCCCGTAGCGGCCTGATGTGCGTGGGGCTCCGCGGACCTGCTACTGTCCTCTTCGCCTCGCAAACACCGTTGACGCGGTGGGTGCGGGGAGGTAGATTCGAACAGTTGCCTTGAGCTGGACAAGCTCGGCCGCGACAGTTAGAGTCTGCGAGCTTCCGGAATTCAATTCCACGAAGCCGCCCGACAATGCAGAACGACGAAGCCCGGTAAAACGGCCACCGAAGATCTGATAAAGTCGGACTCGCCGGAAAGGGAAACGGAAAGGCCGAAAGGCCGGACCGGGAACCGGAAAGGCACCGAGGAAATCGGGACCGCGAGGATCTGATAGAGTCGGGAACACGAAATACCGAAGGGAAGCGCCCGGAGGAAAGCCCGAGAGGGTGAGTACAAAGGAAGCGTCCGTTCCTTGAGAACTCAACAGCGTGCCAAA
>NZ_JBFALS010000026.1:0-44510 GCF_040656295.1 Streptomyces sp. NPDC049954 | reverse complement strand
AGTACGTCCAGTACTAGGGCTTCCGGCCGGCGCACCGAGAGCACGCACCGGACGCCGCTCCTTCACGGGCAAACATTGCCTGCCACGGCACTAGCGTGCGCGGTATGCGCTACTTCAACACGGCCGGGCCGTGCACCCCCGATCGGCACTACATGCTGCCGGCGCAGGGGCGGTTGCCGCAGGCCCGGGAGTTCGTGGAGGAGGGCCAGTACTTCGTGGTGCACGCGCCGCGGCAGACCGGGAAGACGACGGCGCTGGCGGCGATGGCCCGGGAGCTGACGGCCTCGGGTGAGTATGCGGCGCTGCGCTTCTCGTGCGAGAGCGCGGAGGTGGCCGCGGAGGATTACGGCCAGGCCGAGCTGCTGGTCCTGGAAGCGATCCGGCGTTCCGCGGAGTCCGCCGGGCTTCCTGCGGAGCTCGCGCCCCCCGCCTCCTGGCCCGATGCGGTGCCCGGGGCCCGGCTCACGCGGGGGCTGACGCAGTGGGCGCGGAGCTGTCCGCGGCCGCTGGTGCTGTTCTTCGACGAGATCGACGCGCTGCAGGGGCAGAGCCTGCGCAGCGTGCTGCGCCAGCTGCGGGACGGCTTCACCGATGAGCGCGACCAGTTCCCGCACGCGGTGGTGCTGTGCGGGCTGCGGGATGTGCGGGATTGCAAGGCGGCCTCGGGCGGGAATCCGGGACGCCTGGGCACGTCGAGCCCGTTCAACATCAAAGTCGCGTCGCTGCGCCTTGATGACTTCACCGAGGCGGAGGTGGCCGAGCTGTACGGGCAGCACACCGCCGAGACAGGCCAGGAGTTCAAGGCTCAGGCCCTGACCCGGGCCTTCTCCTCCACGCAGGGGCAGCCATGGTTGGTCAACGCGCTGGCGTACGAGATCACCAGGCGGATGCGAGTCCCTGCGGACACGCCGATCACGGCCGAGCATGTGGAAGACGCGAGGGAGCGGCTGATCCTGGCGCGTGCGACGCATTTGGATTCGCTCGCCGCGCGGCTGGGTGAGGACCGGGTGCGGCGGGTGATCCAGCCGCTGATCGCGGGCGAGCTGCTCCTGCCGGCGGACACCTACGACGACGATCTGGCCTATGTCCGCGACCTGGGTCTTGTCGCTCCGGATTCGCCGGTGCGGGTGGCCAACCCGATCTACAAAGAGGTCATCGTCCGGGTCCTGGGGAACAGCACCGAGAGCCAGGTCGTCGCCACCCCGAGCAGTTTCCGGCTGCCGGACGGCCGGATCGACACGGACAGGCTGCTGCGTTGCTTCGCCGAGTTCTGGCGGGAGAACGGCGAGATCCTGGCCTCCGGTTCGACCTATCCAGAAGCGGCGGCCCAGTTGGTGATGATGGCGTATCTGCACCGGATCGTGAACGGGGCGGGTTTTATCGACCGCGAGTACGGGGTCGGTCGCCGCCGGGTGGATCTGCTGATCCGCCAGCCGTACACCGCCGCTGACGGCTCGCGGGCGGTGCAGCGTGAGGCGCTGGAGCTGAAGGTGTGGCGCCAGGGCCGCCGCGATCCGCTGGTCGAGGGGCTGGCGCAGTTGGACGACTATCTGGACCGCATGGAGCTGTCCACGGGCACCCTCGTCGTCTTCGACACCCGCTCCCAGGCCACTCCGGTCCACGAGCGCACAGGCTTCTCCCAGCAGAGGACACCCTCCGGGCGCACTGTCACGCTGCTGCGGGCCTGACGGCAGGCAGTAAGCCCGGAGCCGCATTTCTCCAGGCCGGGAGGGACATCTCGGGCACAGCAAAAGCGCCCCGGACGGCGCGTCCGGGGCGCTTTCAGCGCGGTGGCTGGGGCCGGGATCGAACCGGCGACCTATCGCTTTTCAGGCGATCGCTCGTACCAACTGAGCTACCCAGCCACGCAGTTCACCGAAATGAACTGCAAGCGGTCCTGACGGGATTTGAACCCGCGGCCTCCACCTTGACAGGGTGGCGAGCACTCCAAACTGCTCCACAGGACCAAGCGCTGTACAGAAGCAACCTTGCGCAGGGTGAAACGTGCCCCCAACGGGATTCGAACCCGTGCTACCGCCTTGAAAGGGCGGCGTCCTGGGCCACTAGACGATGAGGGCTAATTGGCCCGCCTGGGCGCTTTGCAGCGCGTCGGGGACGTGAGAAGCATATGGGATGGGGCGGGGATCGCCAAAACGGTTTCCCTCCCGGGGTGGGGCGAGGCGGGGTGGGGCCTGCGGCCGCCACCTTTGTCCTCAAGCGCCGGACGGGCTGGGTTTGGTTGCGGTCCGGAGAGGTGGGGGTGGGGCCTGCGGCCCGCACCTTGTCCTCAAGCGCCGGACGGGCTGGGATTTGGTTGCGGTGCGGAGTGGGCGGGGTGGGGTCTGTGGCCCGCACCTTGTCCTCAAGCGTCGGACGGGCTGGGAATTGGTAGCGGTCTGGGGTGGAGGGGGCGCGGTCCGGTAGGAGTGCCGGGGAGAGTGGCTGCCGTTCCGGGGGGATTCGGGGGCGGGCTCGGGTCTGGGGGCGGGGTGGGGTGGGCAGGGTCTTTCGGTGGCTGGAGTTCCGATAGGGCCGCCCGGTGGGGTGGCGCGGCGGTGGGGGAGGGCGGCCGGGCTGGTGGCCGTCGTGTTGTGCGGGGCCTGGCTCGGGCTGCTCGTCGTGGGGGGTGTGCGGGCGCCGGTCGGGCCGATGGACACGCGGATGACGTTGCGGCCCTCGCTCACCGGGGGCACGAAGGTCGACGTCTCGCCGCTCGGCGCGCTGGAGCTGCGCAGTCACACCGCGCCGGTCCGGCTCGACGTCGACGTGGACCGCCTCGACCCGGTCCGCGCCCGGGCCCTCGTCGAACACCCCGAACGGCTCTCCGGGCTCCAGGGCGAGGTCGCCGAGGACGTGACGCGCGCCGCGCTGGACCTCGCGCTGCGCTCGGGGGCCGCCGTCGTCCTCGGGGCGTGCGTGCTGGGCCTGGCCGTGTACCGGCGGCCCCGGCCCGCGCTCGCCGCCGGCGGGCTCGCGCTGAGCCTGCTGCTCGCGGCGGGCGGCACCGCGTGGGCGACCTGGAACCCGAAGTCCGTGCTGGAGCCGAAGTTCTCCGGGCTGCTCAGCAGCGCCCCCTCGGTCGTCGGCAACGCCCGCAGCATCGTGAGCGAGTTCGACGTCTACCAGAAGGAACTGGCCCGGCTCGTGGCCAACGTCACCAAGCTGTACGACGCGACCTCGACCCTGCCCGCGTACCAGCCCGACCCCTCCACGATGCGGGTCCTGCACGTCTCGGACATCCATCTGAACCCGGCCTCGTGGCACATCGTCGCCTCGCTCGTGGAGCAGTACGACATCGACGTCATCATCGACTCGGGCGACACGATGGACCACGGCAGCGCCGCGGAGAACGGTTTCCTCGACCCCGTCGAGGACCTCGGGGCCCCGTACGTGTGGGTGCGCGGCAACCACGACTCGGCGACGACGCAGCGCTACCTCGCGAAGCTCGGGAACACGCACGTCCTGGACGACGGACGCGCCGTGACGGTCGCCGGACTGCGGATCGCGGGCATCGGCGACCCGCAGTTCACGCCCGACCGGTCCGCCCCGGCCGGCGGCAAGGAGGCCGAGCAGGCCGCCGGGGACCGCCTCGCCTCCGCGCTGCGGCACCAGCGCGCGGCCGGCACGCCGGTGGACGTGGCCGTCGCGCACGACCCGAACGCGGCGCGCCGGACCGACGGGGCGGTGCCGCTCGTGCTCGCCGGGCACCTGCACCACCGCGAGAGCGAGGTCATGGAGCAGGGCACCCGGCTGCGGATCGAGGGCTCGACCGGCGGCAGCGGGCTGCGCGCCGTCGAGGACGGCGAACCCGACCCCGTACAGGCCTCGGTGCTCTACCTGGACCGCGACACCCGCCACCTCCAGGCCTGGGACGAGATCACCCTCGGCGGCCTCGGACTGTCCACCGCCGAGGTCACCCGCCACCTGCCGCAGGAGAACCAGCCGGGCGCCGGACCGAGCCCCAGCGGGACGCCGTAGGGCTCCTCAGGCCCAGCCCAGTTCGTGCAGTCGCGCGTCGTCGATGCCGAAGTGGTGGGCGATCTCGTGGACGACGGTGACCGCGACCTCGTGGACGACGTCCTGGGGGGTCTCGCAGTACCGCAGCGTCGGGCCCATGTAGATCGAGATGCGGTCCGGCAGCACGCCCGCGTACCACTCGCCGCGCTCGGTGAGCGGGGTGCCCTCGTACAGCCCCAGCAGTTCGGGGTCGGCGGGGTCGGGTTCCTCCTCCACGAACACCGCCACGTTGTCCATGACCCGCGTCAGTTCGGGCGGAACGGAGTCGAGGGCCTGACTCACCAGTTCTTCGAAGGCGTCGCGCGTCATCTCCAGCACACCGCCATTGTCCGGGAAACCCGCCGTCCCGGCTCCGTGTGGGGCGTGTCCTGTGCGCGGTGCGGGGAGTTGGGCACGGAAGACCCCCGCCCAGCGCCCCCGGAGGTGCGTCTCGTGCGCCACGTGTCCGTCCCCGCCCGTCTGGCCGCCGTCGCGGCGGCCCTGGCCGCGACCGCGGGCTGTATGAGTGTCGGCACCGACGAGGTCGTACCGGCCTCCGCGGACTCCTCCTCGCCCGGCCACTCCGACCCGGCGGGCGGGGAGGGCACCACCGCCGACGGCGCGGGCCGCGCCGGGACCGGGCTCGACGCTGTACCCCAGGGCGGGGAGGCCGCGGCCGGTGGCGGGGCGGGCGAGGGGCGCCGGCACGGGCGGTCGGACGGGTCCCCCTCCGGGCCCACCACGTCGATGTCCGGGACGACGCCCTCGCCGGGCCCCGCGCAGCCCACCCGGCCCCCGGGCGACGGCTCCGGCGCGCCGCCGAGCACGCGCCCCGCGCCGCCCTCGACGCCCACGCCCTCGCGGCCCTCGCCGACCCCCACGCCGCCGCCCGGGACCCCGCCGACCCGCCCGCCGGGCAGCCCGGACCCCTCCGGTCCCGAGCCCGGGACGCCGGAGCCCAGCGCCACCCCGCAGGACCCGGACGGCGAGGGCGAGGGCGGCCAGGAACCGATGGGGGAGCAGCGCGAGAGGTTCGACGGGGAACCCCAGAAGCTCGGGCGGGAACAGGACCGGGCGGTGCGGCGTTACCAGGAACAGCCATCCGCATCTCCCTCGTGAGTTCCCGCTCTCCCGGGACTTCCTCGCGGGGGCCGCCCGGTCTCCGTCACGGAACCCGCCGAACCCCCGGCCGTGGTTCTCCTCGTGGCGTGAAACACCCCGGGCGGAACCGCAGACGCGCGCACGAAGAGGTGCGCGAACCCCTCTGTGGAGGCGGCTTTCGGGCCTGTCTCCAGGGCCTGACCGGCCGGTTTGCCAGTTCAGGGAAGCGGTGCGTATGGTGGTAGATCGTTTGATCCCATTTGCCCGGCGCCATGACCGAAGAGCGCCGCGTGTGGCGCGTACTCTCCCTTGCCGTGGCCGGACCGCATTGAGGCGGTCGATTGCGAATACACGGAGTTTGGGCGCGTGCCGAGACTCCGGAAGGTTTCGCAATTCGCATGTCCGTTTCCCATTCTGACCACGCCGTCGTGCCCGAGAACGACTCTCCCGCCGACAGTGTGTCCACCGCCCCGCAGGGCGAGTCCTCCGCACCGACCGCGGACATCCACGTCGTCGAGCAGCCCACCGGCTCGCCCGTCGAGACCGACGCCGTCGAGACCGCTGCGGTCGCCGAGCCCGTCGAGGCCGTCGCGGACGTCGAGGCCGACGCCGACACGGACGCCGCCGACGCCGCCGTGGACGCCGAGCCCGAGGTGACCTTCGGCTCCCTCGGTCTGCCCGAGGGCATCGTGCGCAAGCTCGCGCAGAACGGGGTGACCGCGCCGTTCCCGATCCAGGCCGCGACCATCCCGGACGCCCTGGCCGGCAAGGACATCCTCGGCCGCGGCCGTACCGGCTCCGGCAAGACGCTGTCCTTCGGCCTGCCGCTGCTCGCGACGCTGGCCGGTGGCCGCACCGAGAAGAAGAAGCCGCGCGGCGTCATCCTCACCCCGACCCGCGAGCTGGCCATGCAGGTGGCCGACGCCCTCCAGCCCTACGGCGACGTCCTCGGCCTCAAGATGAAGGTCGTCTGCGGCGGTACGTCGATGGGCAACCAGATCTACGCGCTGGAGCGTGGCGTCGACATCCTCGTCGCCACCCCCGGCCGGCTGCGCGACATCATCACCCGCGGCGCCTGCTCGCTGGAGAACATCGAGATCGCGATCCTCGACGAGGCCGACCAGATGGCCGACCTGGGCTTCATGCCCGAGGTCACCGAGCTGCTCGACCAGATCCCGGCCGGCGGCCAGCGCATGCTGTTCTCCGCGACGCTGGAGAACGAGATCGACGCGCTCGTGAAGCGCTACCTGGTCGACCCCGTGCACCACGAGGTGGACGCCGCCCAGGGCGCCGTCACGACCATGACGCACCACATCCTCGTCGTGAAGCCCCGCGACAAGGCGCCGGTCACCGCGGCGATCGCCTCCCGCAAGGGCCGCACGATCATCTTCGTCCGCACCCAGCTCGGCGCCGACCGCGTCGCCGAGCAGCTGCGCGACGCCGGCATCAAGTCGGACGCGCTGCACGGCGGTATGACGCAGGGCGCCCGCACCCGGACGCTCGCCGACTTCAAGGACGGCTACGTCAACGTCCTGGTCGCCACCGACGTCGCCGCGCGCGGCATCCACGTCGACGGCATCGACCTGGTCCTGAACGTGGACCCGGCCGGGGACCACAAGGACTACCTGCACCGCTCGGGCCGCACCGCGCGCGCCGGCCGCTCCGGCGTCGTCGTCTCGCTGGCCCTCCCGCACCAGCGGCGCCAGATCTTCCGCCTCATGGAGGACGCGGGCGTCGACGCCACGCGTCACCAGGTCGGCAGCGCCGTCTTCGACCCGGAGGTCGCCGAGATCACCGGCGCCCGGTCCATGACCGAGGTGCAGGCCGACTCCGCCGGACAGGCCGCCAAGCAGGCCGAGCGCGAGGTCGCCGACCTCACCCGCGAGCTGGAGCGCGCGCAGCGCCGCGCCTCCGAGTACCGCGCCGAGGCCGAGCGGCTGACCGCTCGGGCCGCGCGCGAGCGGGGCGAGGAGCCGCCGGCCCCGGCGGAGACCGTGACCATGTACCCGGAGAGCACCGAGCCCGTCGCGGCGCCGGTGTCCGCCGAGCACGCCGTCGCCCCGGCCGCCGCCGAGCAGCCGGTGCGCGAGCGCCCGGCGTACCAGGAGCGCGCCGAGCGTCCCGAGCGCACGGAGCGTCCCGAGCGTTCGTCGTACCAGCCGCGCGAGCGTCGCGACGACCGTCCCTCGTACAACCGGGACCGCGACAACAACCGTGGCGGCGACCGTCCTTCGTACAACAACCGGGATCGTGACGACCGTCGTGGCGGTGACCGTCCCTCGTTCAACCGGGACAACCGTCGCGATGACCGTGGCGGCGACCGTGGCGGCCGTTCCTTCGAGCGTCGTGACGACCGTCCTTCGTACAACAACCGGGATCGTGACGACCGTCGTGGCGGTGACCGTCCCTCGTTCAACCGGGACAACCGTCGTGACGACCGTGGCGGCGACCGCGGTGGCCGTCCCTTCGAGCGCCGCGACGACCGCGGTGGCGACCGTGGCGGGCGTTCCTTCGAGCGCCGCGACGACCGTCCCGCGTTCAACCGCGACAGCGGCAGCCGCCCGCACCGCGGTGCGGGCGACCGCCCCTTCAACCGCGACCACCGGGGCACGGGCGACCGCCCGTTCAACCGGCGGGACGACCGGGGCGCCGGTTCCTCCTTCGGCCGCCGCGACGAGAAGCCCCGCTGGAAGCGGAACGGCTGACCGTCCGGCTCACAGCGGCTGAGCAGTGACTGACGAAGGGCCCGTACGGCGAGCACGCCGTGCGGGCCCTTCGCCGTGCCGTGTACGGGTGCGGACGACGGTGGTTGCGGGTGGCCGCGAATGGGCATCGCAGCGCACATGACAACTACATCGGAGGCCGGGGACGGCCTCGACGGCGGTACGGGTGAGGGCCCCGGTACGGATACGGGCCCGGGTCCGGGTACGGGTACGGACGAGGAGCGGCTCGCGCAGCTCGGGTACACGCAGGTGCTGGCCCGCAGGATGTCCGCGTTCTCGAACTACGCGGTGTCGTTCACGATCATCTCGGTGCTCTCGGGCTGTCTGACCCTCTACCTGTTCGGCATGAACACGGGCGGGCCCGCGCTCATCACGTGGGGCTGGGTCGGCGTCGGTCTCATGACGCTGTTCGTGGGCCTGGCGATGGCCGAGATCTGCTCGGCGTACCCGACCTCGGCCGGACTGTACTTCTGGGCGCACCGGCTGGCCCCGGAGCGCTCGGCGGCGGCCTGGGCGTGGTTCACGGGCTGGTTCAACGTGCTGGGGCAGGTCGCGGTGACCGCCGGTATCGACTTCGGCGCGGCCTCGTTCCTCGGGGCCTACCTCAACCTCCAGTTCGACTTCGAGGTGACGCCTGGCCGCACGATCCTGCTGTTCGCGGCGATCCTCGTGCTGCACGGGCTGCTGAACACCTTCGGCGTGCGCATCGTCGGTCTGCTCAACAGCATCAGCGTGTGGTGGCACGTCGCCGGGGTCGTGGTGATCGTCGGCGCGCTCGCCCTCGTCCCGGACCACCACCGCTCCACGACCTACGTGTTCACCGAGTTCGTCAACAACACGGGCTGGGGCAGCGGCCTGTACGTCGTGCTGATCGGCCTGCTGATGGCGCAGTACACCTTCACCGGCTACGACGCCTCCGCGCACATGACGGAGGAGACCCACGACGCGGCGACGGCCGGCCCCAAGGGCATCGTCCGCTCGATCTGGACCTCGTGGATCGCCGGTTTCGTGCTCCTGCTCGGCTTCACGTACGCGATCCAGTCCTACCAGGGCGCGCTGGACTCGCCGACCGGGGCGCCGCCCGCCCAGATCCTGCTGGACGCGGTGGGCGCGACCGGTGGCAAACTGCTGCTGCTCGTGGTGATCGGCGCGCAGCTCTTCTGCGGAATGGCCTCGGTGACCGCCAACAGCCGCATGATCTACGCCTTCTCGCGGGACGGGGCGCTGCCCTTCTCCCGCGTGTGGTCCACGGTGAGCCCCCGTACGCGGACCCCGGTCGCGGCCGTGTGGCTGGCCGCGCTGGGCGCCCTCGTCCTCGGACTGCCGTACCTGATCAACGAGACGGCCTACGCGGCGGTGACCTCGATCGCGGTGATCGGCCTGTACATCGCGTACGTCGTGCCGACCCTGCTGCGGCTGCGCCGGGGCGAGGACTTCGCGCGCGGTCCCTGGCACCTGGGCCGCTGGTCCCGCCCGATCGGCGTGATCGCGGTGGTCTGGGTCCTGGCGATCACCGTCCTGTTCATGCTCCCGCAGGTCTCCCCGGTGACGGTCGACACCTTCAACTACGCCCCGATCGCCGTCCTGGTCGTCCTCGGCTTCGCGGCCACCTGGTGGTTCGCCTCGGCCCGCCACTGGTTCCTGAAGCGGGGGGAGCCGACCCCGGAGGAGTGACCCCGGGCGCACCATTTACCACCCTTCGCCACGTATGTGGCGCCCGCCGCCGGACGGCCGGGCCCACCGCACCCCGACCCGACAGCCCCGAACCCCCCTGCCGGATCGGCTCTCCGGGGCTGTCGGGCTATGCTCGGGGGTGCACCACATGGACCGTTAGCTCAATTGGCAGAGCAGTGGACTTTTAATCCATTGGTTGTGGGTTCGAGTCCCACACGGTCTACTCGATTCGGCCCAGGTCACGGCTTAGTGATCTGGGCCGATTGTCGTTTCGTCGGAGCGACTGGTCGCTTGCCGGCCCGTGCTGACCCGTGCCGGCCCGAGAGGCCGGCGGTCCTCGACGCAGGAAGGCCCCAGCCGGACCGGCACCCGGCTGGGGTTCGCCGCGTGTGGGGGGCGTGAGCTGGTCAGGCGCGCGCGGTCACGATGAGCGTGCCGACTTTGCGGCGGCCCGGCGGGGCCGGGAGGACCCGGGCGGTCGCGTCCGAGTAGCCGGCCGCATGGAGCATCTCCTGCCAGGTCTCCGGTTCGTAGTCCCAGCGCTTCACGACAAGCGGGTCCTCGTCGTCGCCTCGCGGGATGTACGACGCCTGGCATCCGTAACAGTCGGGGGTGGGCGGGCGTTGCGAGAAGGCGAGAACGCCCCCGGGGTGGAGCCGCTCGCGCACCAGAGGCAGGGTGACGGCGGGATCGGTGAACCACATCACGCCGAACACGGAGTAGACGGCGTTCCACCGTTCCTCGGTCCCGCGCAGGAAGGTGTGCGCCTCCGCCTGGGTGAGGGTGAGTCCAGGGGTGTCGTTCCACCGGGTCCCGGCGGCGTCGAGCTGGGCCGGTGAGATGTCGATGCCGGTCGACTGTGTGCCGAGGGTCGCGAGGTGCGCGATGTTGCCGCCCTTGCCGCACCCGAGGTCGAGGACCGTGTCGCCCTTCGTGAGGTTCAGGAGTTCGACGCCGGGACCATGGTCGGGGTACTGGGTCCAGTTGAACCATGTCGACTGGCCGGCGGCATTCACCGCGCGCCGTTGTGGGCGGGTGCGTGAGTAGGTGTTCCAGGCGAGAGTGTCGGTCACATTGCTCCGTTCCTGAGCCCGGCCGCGCGGTGAGGGCCGGGCGGCCGGAGTCTTGCCTATCAGGTGCTCCGGTGTCAGCCGACCGGATCGTTCAGCCGGGCGAGCGTGTCTACTTCTTGGGCCCGTTGGGGCTGTCGGTGCACCCCGCGTGGCACTGCGAGCAGTCGGCGGCACCGAGCCACAGTTCGGTGTCGACGGTGTAACCGGCGGTCTCGATCGCGGCCATCGTCCGCGTGATCGTCCCGGCGGCCTCGGCCTTCGTCTCGTTCTCGTCCTGGGTGGGGACGTGGTGGATGAAGGGCATCCCCGGCAGGTGGCTCACCTGTCATCGGGGTCGGCTCGTCCCCCTGGTGCCGGTCGGTGGGGTCGGTCTGGCCCATAATCTGCCAGCGGGACTCGCCGGACGGGAGGGTGAGTGACAGCGCGAAGGGGTATTTGGTCTCACCCAGCTCCTCCAGCGTCCGCACCTGGACAACGCCGGGACCGTTCTTGGCGAGGTCGAGCAAGGTGGCGAAGAACCGTTCGGGGCGCATATCTGATCATTTCCTCTCGTCGCGGAGCTTCGCCAGCCTAAGGCCCGCAGCCGCGGCAGCCCGCTCGTGGCAGGCGCAGGCGCAGTGCAGGCGTATGACGGGTACTGCGTAGCCACCGGCGAAGACGCCCCGGTTGCCGTGGCAGTGCTGGTGCCCGAGAGCTACCCGGCAGGCGGGCGCCGTGTACGGCGCTTCACTCACCAGTGCGGCCGATCTCTTCAGCGCTGATCGGCTGAACCCGGTCAGGAGTGAGGGCCCACTCGGGGCCGCCGTGCAGCGGGCGGAGGTAGATCTGCCCGTTCTGTTTCCCCATGATCTCGCCGACGGTGTCGGTGCGGGTGTCGACCGCGAGCGGCCTGCTTGATTCCTTGGGCATGACGGCCCCCTTGGCTACGGTGGGCGCATCCGTAACTGCACCCCGTGCATGAATAGTCGACCGGTGGACTAGTCAAGCCCAGAGGGGGGGGTAATGGAAAACCCCCGCCAATGGCGGGGGTGGAAAACGAAGTTGACGCTTTGTCAGTGGCTCATCGGATACTCGTGGCTTCGTGACCAGCGGCCGGCCGGGCTGACGCCGACCTCGTAGGCCAGTGGCGCGCCCTCGGTGTCGTACACGTTGTGACGAACCTCCGTCACCGCCGCCGGTCCCTCCAGCTGAAGCAGCTCCAGTTCCTCATCGGTCGCGAGCCGCGAGGACCACCAGTCGCGACCGGTGTGCGGGCGGCGGCCCGTCTCCTGCTCGACGTACCGGGTCGTGCCCTCGCGGACGCGCTCGCGGAGCAGCAGGCGCGGTGCGGCCTCGGCGACGGCGGCGGTGAAGTAGCTCGTGGACGTGGCGACAGGTGTCTCGCCCTCGAAGGTGACGCGCTGGCGGCGCGCGATCCGGTCGCCGGTCTCGATGCCGAGCCCGGTGGCCACGTGGTCCGGTGCCGGTGCGAGGTCGGCGGCGATGATCTGGGCGTGTTCCCCGGCGGTGTAGACGTGGCCGGTCGCCAGGGCGGTCTCGTAGCGCTCGCCCGCGGTGCGTGCGAGCGGGATGCGCGCGCGGACGGTGGAGCCCACGCCGTGCCGGGTCTCGATCAGCTGCTCCTGACGGAGGACGCTGAGGGCCTTCACGACCGTGGCGCGTGCGACGGACCACCGTTCGATCAGCTCCCGCTCGGACGGCAGCGGCTCGCCGGCCTCCAGCTCTCCGCGCACGATCCGGCCTCGGAGGTCGGTCGCGATCTGCTCGTACTTGGGCAGTGCCATGACTCTCATTCCTGACTGGTGGACTGATCCAGTAGTCATGCTGACGGCACGACGCCTGAAAGGTCAACCCGGGCCCAGGAAAGGGGAAATGGCGCCCTGCGCCCGGAGTTGCGGGTGAAGCGAGTGGTCAAGCCGTGGGTGGCCGTCGTCTACGTGGTCGTCGAGGTGATCGTGCTGGCTCTGGCGACCACGGTGGACCGCGAGGCCGACGTGCCGGTCATCGGTCTCGCGCTCATGCTGCTGATGATCACGGCCGCGACTCACACGGCGCTGCTGGACAGCGAGGTCGTCACGATCGGCAGGCAGGGAGTCGTCGACTTCCGGAAGCGGTAGGGGCGTCACGGGACTTCGCGACTGACCTCTGTCTGCCGGGAGGGAGGGGGCGGGGCTGCGCGGCGGTACGGGCCCGGCGGCCGCGTTCCCGCGCCCCTCTGCCTCTCCGGGCGGATCAGTCGCGCCCTCGTGGTGGCGGCCGACGGGCAACGCATGTCCGCAACTGCCATGCGGAATCCTGCGAGATCTTGCAGATGCGAGGGGTTCGGGCCTAGTTTTCCGCACATGCAGTCCTACACAATTGGTCAGGCCGCGCGTCTGCTCGGGGTCAGTCCCGACACCGCGCGCCGCTGGGCGGACGCCGGGCGGGTCGCCACCCACCGGGACGAGGCGGGGCGCCGGTTCATCGAGGGGCGTGATCTCGCGGCCTTCTCCATCGAGGTGGGACAGGGCGGGGGCGGCGGTGACGACGAGATCTCGTACACCTCGGCGCGCAACGCCTTCCCCGGGATCGTCACCGCCGTGAAGCTCGGCGACGTCGCCGCCCAGGTCGAGATCCAGGCGGGACCGCACCGGCTCGTGTCCCTGCTGACCCGGGAGGCCGTCGAGGAACTCGGCCTGGAGGTCGGCATGCAGGCCGTGGGCCGCGTCAAGTCCACCAACGTGCACATCGATCTGGTCTGACGCGGGGGCCGGACGCCCGCCGCCCGCTCTCCCCCGCCGTACCCCGTTCCCGTCCCGCCTGCCGGTTCGCCTTCCCGGCCTCCCTGCTCCGAGGAGTACCTTCCGATGCCCCTGTCCCCTCTCCCGTCGTTCTCGTCCCCGGCGCGCCGTCGCGTCACCGCCGCCGTCGTCACCGCCGTCCTCGCCGGTTCGCTCGCCGCGTGCGGGAACGATCACGACGAGGCCAAGGAGGAACGTGACCCGGGCGCCACGAGCAGCTCCTCGGCCAAGGACGTCAAGGAGCCCGCGAAGGCGAAGCTCACCGTGCTCGCCGCGTCCTCGCTGACCGACGTGTTCGCGTCCGTGAAGTCCGCGTACGAGAAGGAGAACCCGGGCGTCACGCTCACCTTTTCCTTCGCCGGCTCCCAGGAACTCGCCGCGCAGGTCCGGCAGGGCGCTCCCGCCGACGCGCTCGTCACCGCCGACACCAAGACGATGGACGGGCTGGAGGGGGAGACCGGCACGCCCACCGTCATAGCGAGGAACCGGCTGGTCATCGCCACCGGTGAGGGCAACCCGGAGAAGATCGGCGCGCTCAAGGACCTCGCCGACAGCAAACTCAAGGTCGTGCTCGCCGCCCCCGAGGTGCCCGTCGGCAACTACTCGAAGCAGGTCCTCGACAAGCAGCACCTCAAGGTGAAGGCGGTCTCCCAGGAGCCCAACGTACGCGCCGTGCTGAGCAAGGTCGAGCTCGGTGAGGCCGACGCCGGCATCGTCTACAAGACCGACGCGGCGACCGCCCCCGACAAGGTCGACGCCGTCGACATCCCCGACGCGCAGAACGCCGTCGCCTCCTACCCGGCCGCCGCCCTCAACGGCTCGAAGCACACCGAGGCCACCGCCGACTTCGTGCAGTGGCTCAGCGGCCCCGAGGCCCAGAAGATCCTTCGGGGCGCCGGGTTCCAGAAGCCGTGACGGACGAAGGACACCGGACCGGAGCCCCCGGCGACCGCCCCGCGGGCGGCCCCCGGGGGCTCCTCCTGCGCGCGAGGCGCCCGTCCGCGCACCGCCCCCGTGCGCCCAGGCTCCGTACGGGCCGGCGGCGGGCTCCGCTCGCGCTGGCGGTGCCGGCGCTGCTCGGGGTGGCGTTCCTGTTCGTGCCGCTGCTCGGCGTGCTCGCGCGCACCGACTGGTCGCGGCTCGGGGGCCACCTGACCCGGCACGAGACCACCGAGGCGCTGCGCCTCTCGCTCGTCGTCTCCTGCTGGGCGCTCGGGCTCTCGCTCCTGCTCGGGGTGCCCCTCGCCTGGCTGCTCGCCCGGGCCGACTTCCCCGGCAAGGTCCTCGTACGGTCCCTCGTGCTGCTCCCGATGGTGCTGCCGCCGACCGTGGGCGGGGTCGCGCTGCTGCTCGGCTTCGGGCGGCGCGGACTGCTCGGGCCCTGGCTGGAGAACAGCTTCGGGATCGTGCTGCCCTTCCACACCTCGGGCGCCGTCGTCGCCGCGACCTTCGTGTCGATGCCCTTCCTCGTCATCAGCCTGGAAGGCAGCCTCGCCGGTCTGCGGCCCGGGTACGAGGAGACCGCCGCCTCCCTCGGCGCCTCCCCGCTGCGCGTCTTCGCCACCGTCACCCTGCCGATGGTCGCCCCGGGGCTGGCCGCGGGCGCCGCGCTGACCTGGGCGCGGGCCCTCGGCGAGTTCGGCGCCACGATCACCTTCGCGGGCAACCTGCCGGGGACGACGCAGACCCTGCCGCTCCAGGTGTACCTCCTGCTCCAGGACTCCCCGGAGGCCGCGACCTCGGTGTCCCTGCTGCTGCTCGCCATCGCCATGGCCGTCCTGGTGGGGCTGCGCGGCCGGTGGATGGCGGGCGGCGGCGGCAGTCGACGGGACGGGCCCCCTGCCGACGTCCCCGAGGAACCGGCTGCCGCGGTCACGGGACCGGGCGGCGACCTCGACGGCACCGGGCAGGAGCCTCCGGCCGCCCCCGACGAGACCGCGAGGCCGTACGCCCTGCACGCCGAGGTCACCGGGTACACCGAGCTGTCGCTCGACGCCGCGCCCGGTACGACCGTCGCCGTCGTCGGACGCAACGGCGCGGGCAAGACGACGCTGCTGCGCGCCCTGCTCGGCCTCACCCCGCGCGCCCACGCGCGGCTGCGCCTGGGCGACCACGACGTGACGGGCCTGCCCCCGCACCGCAGGGGCGTGGCCTGGGTCCCGCAGGACGGCGCCCTGTTCCCGCACCTGAGCGCCCTCGGCAACACCGCGTACGGGTTGCGCGCCCACGGCGTACGGCGGGCCGAGGCGCGTCGCGGGGCCCGGCTGTGGCTCGACCGGCTCGGCGTCGGGCACCTCGCGCACCGGCGGCCCGCCCAGCTCTCCGGCGGCCAGGCCCAGCGCGTCGCCCTCGCCCGCGCCCTCGCCGCCCGGCCCCGGCTGCTCCTGCTCGACGAACCGCTCGCCGCGCTCGACCAGACGACGCGGGCCCAGGTGCGGCACACCCTGCGCCGGCACCTCGACGGGTTCGGCGGGGTCTGCCTCGTCGTCACGCACGATCCGGTGGAGGCCGTGTCGCTCGCCGACCGGGTGCTCGTCCTCGACGAGGGGCGCGCGCTCCAGGACGCGCCGCCCGCCGAGGTGGCCCGGCGGCCGCGTTCCGCGTGGGTCGCGCGGATGCTCGGGCGCAACGCGTGGCCGGGCACGCTCACCGGGGACGGCGCGCTGGCGCTGGACGGCGGCGGGGTCCTCGTCGCCGCGGGGGCCGCCGGGCCGGGGGAGCCGGAGCCCGGAGCGGGGCCGGGCGGGCGCCTGCTGGCCGTCGTCGCGCCCGAGGCCGTCGCGGTCCACCGCGAACGGCCGGCCGGCAGCCCGCGCAACGTCTGGCCCGGCACGGTCCGCGAGATCACCGCTCTCGGCAGCCGGCTGCGCGTCCTGGTCGCGGGCCGGGCCGGTACCGCCCCGGAACTGCTCGCCGAGATCACCCCGGCCGCCGCCGCCGAACTCGGACTGCGCGAGGGCACCGAGGTGTGGACCAGCGTGAAGGCCACGGAAGTCACCCTCGTACGGCTGTGAGGCGCCCCGGACGGCGCGGTGCCGGGGGCCCGGGGCGGGTGGGGCCGCACGTGGTCGGAGGCGCCCCCGACATGGCGTATAGTTGTGTTTACCGACGCGGGGTGGAGCAGCTCGGTAGCTCGCTGGGCTCATAACCCAGAGGTCGCAGGTTCAAATCCTGTCCCCGCTACTGAAACCGGAAGCCCGGTGCATTCGTGCACCGGGCTTCCGGCGTTTTCGTATCCGGCGGTCCCGGGGTCCGGGGTACTCGTAGTCCCGCCGGCTCTCCGGGAAGCGGTACCCGCTCGGCCGCCCCCAAGTAGCAGGAGCCGCGCCCCCGGGGAAACGTGGGGAGAGCACGGAAACGGCAGGAGCGGGGCGCAGAGCGGGCGGGAGGCGAGCCGTGGGGACGCGAAAGCCCGACGAGCACGGCACTCCCGACGAGCACAGCACTCCCGGCAAGCACGGTGCGCGCGGAGCGCACGGCGCTCCCGACGGCTTCTCCGGCGACTCGTCCGGCGGCTCGTCCGGGGGTGGTCCCCCCTCCGGTCAGGCCGGCGGCGAGCCTCGTACCGACTACAAACCGGGGCCGCCGCCGCCCCCGCTCGTCCTGGGCGGGCACGGCAGGCGGGACCGGTGGGCGCGGGCCGTCGTGCGCGCGCTGCCGCCCGTGCTGCTCGCCGCCGGGTTCGTCTTCGGGCTGACGGCCCCGCCCGCCTACTTCGCCGCCCCCTTCTTCACGGCCGCCCCGCTGATCGCCGCCCCTTTCGCGGGGCTCGCGGTCACGGTGGGGACCGGCGTGGCGGGGCTCGTCCTCGCGATGATCCTGCACGTCTCCCAGCACAACCTGTCGACCTCCTCCTTCGTGATGGAACTGATCACGGTGGCCGTCGTGTGTCTCCTGGCCGCGCTGATCAACCTGGTGATCCGGCGCGGCGGCCGTCAGCTCGCCTCCGTGCAGCACGTCGCCGAGGCCGCGCAGCGCGCCGTGCTCCCGGTGCCGCCCGGCCGGATCGGCGGCTTCGACATCGCCGCGCAGTACGAGGCCGCCGAGGCCGACGCGTTCATCGGCGGCGATCTCTACGCCGTGCAGGACTCCCCGCACGGCGTGCGCATGGTGCTCGGCGACGTGCGCGGCAAGGGGCTCGGCGCGGTCGAGGCCGTGTCCGTCGTGATCGGCGCGTTCCGGGAGGCCGCCGAGCAGGAGTCCACCATCGAGGGGGTCGCCGCCCGGCTGGAGCGGGCGCTCGCCCGGGAGGGGGCGCGGCGCCGCGCGCTCGACGCCTTCGAGGGGTTCACGACCGCCGTCCTCGTCGAGATCCCGCACGGCGGCGGCGTCCTGCGCGTCGTCAACCGCGGGCACACCGAACCGCTCCTGCTGCACCACGACGGACAGGTCCTGGTCCTCTCGCCCGGCGAGCACGCCCTGCCGCTCGGCATGGGGGAACTGGGCACCTGGCCCGACCGCGCCGAGGAGACGGAGTACCCGCCGGGCGCGATGCTGCTGCTCTACACCGACGGGCTGTCGGAGGCGCGCGACCCCCGGGGCCGTTTCTACGATCCCGTCGAGCGGCTGCGCGGACGCGTCTTCGAGCATCCCGCCTCGCTGCTGTCGACCCTCGCGCAGGAGGTGCGCGACCACACCGGCGGCGCCACGACCGACGACATGGCGCTGCTCGCCGTCCGCCGTCCGCACTCCGGGGCCGGCGCACTCGCTCCGGAGAGCCTTCAGGAAGGCCTGGCCGACGCCGAGCAGGACCTGGCGCGCGGGGGCGGCCCCGAGGCGGCCTCCGGCGACGGTCACCGAGGGTGAGAGGGCGGGTGCGTTCTCATAACAACTGACGCACCGTCAGAATCGCGGGCCCTTCGGACGGGCGGTCAACTCGTCCGGATCGCGTGCCCCATGTCCGTTTAAGCCCAGGCCGCAGCCCTTAACGATCAACGGGAACGGCTTGGAATCCACGCCCGGTGTCTATTAACGTTCGATAACGCAGCGCGGTCGTCCCAGCCGTCAACAGCGACGGCTCCGCGCGCACGCGCCGAATCCCGCAAGGGAACCGGGGAACCAACTTACTGGGGTGAATCGGACATCGCGTCCTGGTGTCCGTAGGAGACCTTCCTGCTCCGAACCCGTCAGCTAACCCGGTAGGCGAGAAGGAAGGAAAGGAGTGCCGCCTTCGTGGCGTCCAACCCGCCTGCCCCCGCTCCCACCGGGTCCGCCCCCACCTCGTTCTACGGCTCGGACGGGGCCCACGGCCCCGGCCCTGACGGGGGCTCTGGTCCCCGCCCGGCGCCCGAGCCCGGTCTCGGGGAGTGGAACCCGACCGAGGAGACCGTCGTTCCGGTGCGCGGCCGGCACCGCGTCGCCAAGCAGCGCGGTGGCCTCGCCCGCAGCTCCACGGTCCTCGGAGTCGGCGTCCTCGCGGCCGTCGGCGCCGGCGGTATCGCCACCGCGCAGGAGAAGCCGAAGGTCCAGCTGTCGCTGCCCGAGTCCTTCCCGAAGCTCCAGGACGTCAAGGACGCCCTGCCGGAGGCCAAGTCGCTGCCCGGTGTCGGCGCGCTGATCGACGACGTCTCCGGCGAGGACGGCGACGACCCGGCCCAGCTCGCGGCCAACCCCGCCGCCTCCCCGCTCACCAGCGCCGGAGTCACCCAGGCCGATCTCGACCAGGGCACCACCGACGCCGGTGAGGCCCTGCGCGCCCGCATCCTCACCCAGGCCGAGACGCAGGCCGACAGCGCCGACCACAGCGCCCAGCAGGCTGCGGAACAGGCCGCGGCGCAGGCCGCGGCCGAGCACGCGGCGGCCGAGCGGAAGAAGGCCGAGACCGCGCAGAAGAAGGCGGAGGCGGAGGCCAAGGCGAAGGCGGAGGCCGAAGCGAAGGCCAAGGCCGAGGCGGAACGGCTCGCGCAACTCGCCAAGAGCTACACGCTGCCCGTCGTCTCGTACACCCTCACCTCGCACTTCGGCGACGGCGGCTCCATGTGGTCCTCGGGCCACCACACCGGCCTCGACTTCGCCGCCCCGACGGGGACCCCGATCAAGGCGATCCACTCGGCGACCGTCAAGGAGGCCGGCTGGTCCGGCGCCTACGGCTACCGCACCGTCCTCGAACTCGACGACGGCACCGAGCTCTGGTACTGCCACCAGTCCTCGATCTCGGTGAGCGTCGGGCAGCAGGTCACCACCGGCGACGTCGTCGGCCGCGTCGGCGCGACCGGGAACGTCACCGGGCCGCACCTGCACCTGGAGGTCCACCCGGGCGGCGGCGCCGCGATCGACCCGATGGGCTGGCTGCAGAGCCGGGGGCAGAACCCCTGACGGGGGGTGGTCGCGGGGCGGTGGCGCGCACGCGTGACCTGTTCGGCGCGTGACGTGACGTCCTTCCGCGTGCGTGCCAGCGCGCACATGCCGAAGGACGTCACGCGCGCTGTCACGCGTGCGGAACCGCCGTCACGCATGCGGAATAGGCGGCACCGCTTCCGGTGTTGTCTTCGCACATGACTTCCACGCGCACACTCGGCTCCTCCGGTATCGACGTCTTCCCGCTGTCCCTCGGCGGCAACGTGTTCGGCTGGTCCGCGGACCGGGAGCAGTCCTTCGCGGTGCTGGACGCCTACGCGGCGGCCGGCGGCAACTTCGTCGACACCGCCGACGCCTACACCCACTGGGTGCCGGGCAACAAGGGCGGCGAGTCCGAGACGATCATCGGGGAGTGGACGCGGGCCCGCGGCAACCGCTCCGACGTCGTCATCGCGACCAAGGTCGGCTCCCTCCCCGAGTTCAAGGGACTCTCCCCCGCCACCATCAAGGCGGGCGCCGAGGCCTCCCTGCGGCGGCTGGACACCGACTACATCGACCTCTACTACACGCACTTCGACGACACCTCCGTCGAGGTCGGGGAGATCATCACCGCCCTCGACGAGCTGGTGAAGGCCGGCAAGGTCCGGGCGATCGCCGCGTCCAACATCTCCCCGGAGCGGCTCCAGGAGTCCCTGGACTTCTCCGACCGCGAGGGCCTCGCCAAGTACGTCGCGCTCCAGCCGCACTACAACCTCGTCTCGCGCGACACCTACGAGGGCGCCCTCCAGGACGTCGCCTCGCGCGCGGGCCTCGCGACCGTCCCGTACTTCGCGCTCGCCTCCGGCTTCCTCACCGGCAAGTACCGTCCGGGCACCAGCGTGGAGAGCGTGCGTGCCGACAAGGCCGCGAAGCACCTGGAGACCGAGCGCGGGCAGAAGGTCCTGACCGCTCTGGACGAGGTCGCCCAGGCGCACGGCGCCGAGGTGGCGACCGTGGCCCTGGCCTGGCTCGCCGCGCAGCCCACCGTGGCCGCGCCGATCGCCAGCGCCCGCACCCCCGAGCAGCTCAAGGCCCTCGTCGCCGTCGCAGGACTCGAACTGACCGAGGACGAGCTGAGCCGCCTCACCGCCGCCTCCGCCTGAGCCGACGCGGTCCCCGTCACGGCCCGCCCCCGCCTGCGTCCTACGTCTGGTCGGTGGCGGGCCGCGGCATGTCCGGGGGCGCGGGCGGGTCCGCGGCGTAGGGGTTGCCGGTCCCGTACGGCCCGTACGGCGCTGGGCCGCCCCCGTAGCCGTACCCGTAGGCGGGTGCCGGGGTGTTCCAGGCCGGGGGGACCGGCAGGTGGCGGTGCGAGCGGGGCGGGGCGATGCGCCACGTGTACGCGAGCGCCGGCCGGGCCAGCTCCCGGCCCTCGGCCAGCGCGTCGAGCAGCTCCCGCTCCCGTCGCGTGAACTCCGCTCCGGCGAGGGCGCCCGCCGCCGCGTCCACGGCGGCCTGCCGGCGCAGCAGGGCGAGCGTCGTCGCGGTCGCGGCGTAGCGGCGCACGATCCGTACGTCGTGGCGGTCGCCGTGGTACGCGGCCCACTCGGCGGCGATCCGGCGCGAGCGCGCCGAGGCGAGCGCGGGCGGCTCCAGCGGGACGAACCAGCCGCCCGCGACGTAGGGGGCGAGTTCCTCGCGGACCGTGCGCAGGTCGCGGTGGCGGTGCCACAGCACGAGCCACGCGAGCAGGGCGAGCGCCGGGACCATGACCGTGCCGTAGACCAGCGGGAAGCCGTCCGGGCCGAAGGACGGCGAGAGGTTCCACGTCGCGTGCAGCGCCATCGCGAGCAGCAGTCCCGTGAGCGGCAGCAGGACCCGGCGGGTGCGCTGCCGTTCGGGGCGCAGCACCGCGAGGCCGAAGCCGGCCCCGGTCAGACACGTGAACAGGGGGTGCGCGAAGGGCGACATGACGGCGCGTACGAAGAAGGTCGCGAGCGTCACCGAGCCGAGGCCGTGCAGGCCCTCGACCCGGTCGGTGCCGAAGGCGTTGCCGAGGTACAGGATGTTCTCGGTGAACGCGAAACCGGCGGCGGTGACCCCCGCGTACACGACCGCGTCCACGACGCCCATGATCTGCCGTCGGCGGAAGAGGACCACGAGCAGGACGGCGGCGGCCTTCGCGCTCTCCTCCACGATCGGGGCGACGACGGTCGCGCCCAGCGTGTTCGCGTGCGCGCGGTCCGCCGTGGCCGTCTCGATCCAGCGGGTCGCGAAACTGTTCGCGACGATCGCGATGAGCGCCGCCGCGCAGGCGCCCCACGCGAACGCGAAGACCTGACCGCGCCAGCGCCCCGGGCGCACCCGGCCCAGCAGCCGGAAGACGACGATGAGCGCTGGCACGGGCAGCATCGCGAGGCCGAGGCCCACGAGGAAGCCCCGGGTGCCCGTCTGCTGCCGGACCAGCGCGAGGATCACGAGCCCCGACACGGCGAGCAGCAGCACGAGCGCCCCCGCCTTCACCGGGCGCCGCTGCCACCAGCGCGGACGCCACGGCGCGGGGGCGGGCGCTCCGGGATAGGGGACTCCGGGGTGCGGCGCCGCCGGGTACCCGGCTCCGGGAGGCGGCGCCCCGGGGCCCTGCTGCCCCGGACACCGGGGCTCGCGGTCCCGCGGCCCCGGACGCGGAGAACTGGTGGTCACACGGTGACCCTAACCAGCCTCCGTACGGTCCGGGTCCGGCACCAGGGCGTCGTTGCGGCGGAACAGCAGGTCGTGCACGACGTGGCCCTTGGCGAGGCCCTGGCCCTCGAAGCGGGTACGGGGGCGGAACGCGGGACGGGGCGCCCAGCCGCCGTCCGGGGCGGTGTTGTCGAAGGCGGGGTGCGCGGACAGCACCTCCAGCATGTGCTCGGCGTACGGCTCCCAGTCGGTCGCGCAGTGCAGGACGGCGCCCGGGGCCATGCGGTGGGCCGCCAGGTCGAGGAACGCGGGCTGGATCAGCCGCCGCTTGTGGTGCCGCGCCTTCGGCCACGGGTCGGGGAAGTACACCCGCACGCCGGCCAGGGCGCCGGGCGCGAGCATGTCGCGCAGCAGGATCACGGCGTCGCCGTTGGCCACCCGCAGGTTCTCCACCCCGGCCCGCTCGGCGAGGCCCAGCAGGTGCCCTTGGCCCGGGGTGTGCACGTCGACCGCGAGGATGCCGGTGCCGGGGGCGGCGGCCGCCATCCGGGCCGTCGTCTCGCCCATGCCGAAGCCGATCTCCAGGACGACGGGGAGGCCGCCGAACAGCGCGTCCAGGTCCAGGACGCCCGAGCCGTCGACCTCCAGGCCCCAGCGGGACCACAGGCGGCGCAGGGCGTCCTCCTGCGAGGCGGTGACCCGGCTGCGGCGGGGCTGGAAACTCCGGATCCGCCGCTCGCTGTGCGAACGGGCCGGATCGGCGGCCGGGCCCGCGCCCTCCACGAACATCCGGCCCTGACCGCGCGAACGCCGCATCGCGGGCCCGGCCGGATCGGTGGGCTCGGTGGGCCGGGCCGGATCGGCGGGCTCGGTGGACCCGGGCAGCGGCGCCTCGGCCACGGCTGCCGCAGGGGTGGGGACGGCCTCGGGCACGGCTGCGGGGCCGCGCGGGCTGCTGGGGCTGGTGCTGGCGTACTCGGACACAATGCCGTCGATTCTACGGAACCGGACGGGGGGCACCGGAAACCCGCGGCCCCGCCCCTTCGCCCCGCTCCCGGACCGAGGGGCTCAGCGCCCCACCGGTATCCGCTCGGGTGCGGTGCCCAGCAGGTTCAGGGCGCGGCGGGCGATCTCGCGGCCGATGGGCAGCGCGGCCGTCGCCGCCGGGGAGGGGGCGTTCAGCACGTGCACGGTGCGGGGGGCCTCGCGGATCAGGAAGTCGTCGGCCAGGGTGCCGTCCCGCAGGACGGCCTGGGCGCGGACCCCGGCCGGGGCGGGCCGCAGGTCCGCCTCCGTGACGGCCGGGAGCAGCCGCCGCACCGAGGCGGTGAAGGCCCGCTTCGACAGCGAGCGGTGGATCTCGCCCACGCCGTACCGCCAGTGCCGCCGGGCCAGCTGCCTGCTGCCCGGCCACAGCAGGGTGCCCGCCAGCTCGCCGGGCACGATCCGGCCCCGCTCGTAGCCCTCGCGGGCCAGCGCGGGCACCGCGTTCGGCCCGACGTGCACACTCCCGTCGACGCCCCGGGTCAGGTGGGTACCGAGGAAGGGGAAGGCCGGGTCGGGCACCGGGTAGACCAGGCCCCGCACCAGCTCCGGCCGGGTCAGCTCGTAGTACTCGCCGCGGAAGGGCACGATCCGCACCCCCGGTTCGTCCCCGGCCAGCCGGGCGAGGCGGTCGCTGTGCAGTCCCCCGCAGTTCACCAGGACCCGCGCGCGCAGCACCTCGCGCCGCCCGGGCCCGCCCCCGACGCCCGCCGTGTCGACCTGGACCGCGACGCCCCGCGAGGCGCGCCGCGAGATCCGGGTGACCTCCGCCCCGTACCGCAGCTCGGCCCCCGAGGCGCGGGCCAGCTCGCGGGCCACCGCCGGGTAGTCGCACACGCCCGTGGCCTCGACGCGCAGCGCGGCCAGGCCCCGTACCTCCGGCTCCCGCTCCCTGATCTGCGCCGGGCCCAGCTCGGACACCGCGAGGCCGCCCGCCCGGCCGCGCTGGGCCAGGGCGTGCAGCCGGGGCAGCTCGGCGCGCTCGGTGGCGACGACGAGTTTCCCCGTCACCGCGTACGGGATGCCGGCCTCGGCGCAGAAGGCCGTCATCTCGGCGGCGCCCCGCGTCGCGTACCGCGCCTTGAGGGAACCGGGCGGGTAGTACAGACCGCTGTGGATCACCCCACTGTTGTGCCCGCTCTGGTGCCGGGCCGGGCCGGGCTCCTTCTCCAGCACCACGACGCGCGCGCCGGGAGCGGACCGCGCCAGCGCGTACGCCGTGGAGAGACCGACGAGGCCGGCGCCGATCACCAGCACCTCGCAGTCGAAGCCCCCTCCTGTCACCAGCACGCGCCGCCACCTCCCGAAGCCACCACCGGGCACCCGCCCGTCACCGCCGGCCGCGCCGTGCGCGCACCCTGCGTCCGATAGTGCACTGCCCCACTGACAACGGGTTCGAACCTGTGCGCGCCCCACTCCGCTCAGGCGGGGGCCACCAGGAGTGGACGGGCCCGTTCGCGCAGCTCCACGACGCGCGGTTCGTCCCCGTACGGCTCCAGCTTCCGCAGCAGGTCCTTGACGTACTCCGTGGTGCGCGCCGAGGAGATCCGGCCCGCGACCTCGACCGCCCGCACGCCCTGTTCGCAGGCCGCGTCGAGATTGCCGGACTCCAGTTCCGCGACGGCCGACACGACGAGCCGCAGCCCGTGCGAGCGCACGTACTCCTCCGTCGGCCGGGACAGCGCCTGCTCGGTGAAGCGCCGCACCTGACGCGGGTGCTTCAGGTCGCGGTAGCACTCGGCGGCGTCCGCCGCGAAGCGGTCCTCGCCGTAGAAGCCGAGCCACGCCGGGTCCTCGTCGCCCGGCCGGGCCCGCTCCAGCCAGCTCTCCGAGGCGCGCAGCGCCGCCGAGGCGGCCGGGGCGTCGCTGGCCCGTGCGTGGGCCCGGGCCTCGACGAGGCGGAAGAAGCTCATGGTGCGGGCCGTGGCCAGCCCCCGGTTGCGTTCAACGGCGGCCTGGGCGAGGTCCACACCCTCGTCGCCGAAGCCCCGGTACGTCGCCTGGAGCGACATCGTCGCCAGGACGTAGCCGCCCAGCGGCACGTCGGCGGCGGCCCGGGACAGGCGCAGCGCCTGGATGTAGTAGCGCTGCGCGGCCTCCTGCTGACCGGTGTCGAAGGCCATCCAGCCGGCGAGCCGCGTGAGTTCGGCGCTCGCCCCGAACAGGGCCCGGCCCACGTCGTCGGAGTAGGCGCCCAGCAGCAGCGGGGCCGCCTCGACCCGCAGGCACTCCGGGACCATCGAGGAACGCCAGTCCCCGCCGCCGTACTTGGAGTCCCAGCGGCGCGCGTCCTCGGCCGCCTCGCGCAGTTTCTGCACGTCGCTGTGGCCGACCCGCATCGGCGTACCGCCGCCGTCCCCGGGGGAGGCGGCGGCGAGTTCCCTGGCGACCGAGCTGTCCGCCGGGGATATGAGCCAGCGCGAGGCCGGCGTCGCGTACGCGCTCACCGAGAAGGAACCGGCGAGGGACTGCCAGATGCCGCCGCCCGAACGGCGACCGGCCAGGTCCAGCCGGTACAGCTCGGTCGCGGACTTGACCGCCTTCCCCACGTCGCGCGGGAAGGTGAGGCCCACTTCGGGCGTCGGATCGGCGTCGGCGAGGCCGATCTCGTGCAGCGGGACCGGCCGGCCCAGTTTCTGCCCGATGGCCGCCGCGATGAGATGCGGCGCCGCTCCCTGCGGCACCATCCCCTTGGAGACCCAGCGGGCCACCGAGGTCTTGTCGTACCGGAGCGTCAGACCTCGCTGTCCGCCCAGGTCGTTGACTCGCCGCGCAAGCCCCGCGTTACTGATCCCCGCGAGGGCGAGAACGGCGCCGAGTTTCTCGTTCGGCCCGCGTTGCTCCCTGGACATGCGCCACCCCTCGACACAGACGGCTGCCGCAGCGGCATAAGCGTGCGGCATTCGTAAACCCAGCGTAGTTCCCCGCATCCCAAGCGTTAAGGGCCGTGGTTCCGGATGGCGAGATTGTTGCCCGTGCGGAGGTACGCCGGAGCGTGCGGTGCGTGCGTGCGGCACCTCGTCCGACGGTACGCGGGTGCCGTGCGCCCCGGCCCGTGCGGAGGGCGCCTTCTGGGCAGCGCCGGCCGCGGCCGGACGGCTCGCCGCGCGGCCGGCGCCGCAGCCCCGCGACCGTTACTCACGGTTCCCGTCCCCGGCCCGGACGGGCCCGCGCGGCAGCCCGGTCCGCCCCTCGGGGAGCCCCGGCCGCCGTGCGTCGTCCCGCCGTGCCGGGCGCTGCGTGCCGGAGGTACCGGCGGCGGGTTGGCGGGTCCGGAGGCGAGTTGGTCGCCGTACGGTCCGCCCGGCCGGGCCGTGCCCGGCCAACTCCTCGGAAGCGGCGCCGAGAGCACACCCGTGGGGGCCTTCGCGGGAGAGGCGGCGCGTACGGCGGGGCCGGTGCGGGGGCGGCCGTTTCCGTGCGACGGCGCAGGTGCGGGCGGTGTCCGCCGGCCCGGCGGACCCGTGCTCCTGACATGGTGCCGTGCGCCCGGCCGTGCGCTCTCCTCCCGGCGCCGCGCGGCCGGTTTCATGGAGGGTGCGTGGGTCGGCCCGCTGCGTTGCGTCCAGTGGGCCGGGGGAGTCCGCCGCCCTCGTCCCCGCGGGTGGCGGGACCGGTCCGGGAGGCGAGCAGCGCCTCCCGGACCGCGCACGTCCCGCGTCGCGATCACCCCGCCCGTGACCCGGCGGCGGGGCGGGAGCCGAGAAGGGAAGGGCCTCACGACCAACTTCCTGCCAACTCGGCCGTACTTACTGCCACCTTTTCGCCAACTCCCGTCCTCCGTCGCGCCGGATGCCGCCAGCGCACGCCACGGCACCCGCCCCTGACCTCCACGGGTTCTCCACAGGCGGACGGAATCCGTTCCCCCGCTTCGTGGCCGCAACGACCGGGCCGCCGCCCGCACGGCGATCCGGCGGCCGTCCTCGCCCTCGCGGGCACCGTGCCGGGACCCGTGCGGAAGCCGGAGAGCGGGCGGGCGCCCGTCGGCGCACGGCTGGCGCGTTCGGGGGCGCTTGGTGACGGGCGGTTCCGGCGCGCGGATCGGCGCCCGCCCTCGTGCGGCCCGCGTTCACTCCCCGTCCGCGCCCCTCGTGAACGCGTACGAAGCCGCACGAAGAGGAAGCATCGCCCGGCGCACGGCCCCGGGAACCGCCCCGCACCGACCGGCCCCCGGCTGCGGTACGGCAGGCGGCGGGGGCGCGGGGCGGCCCGACGGCGCGCGCCACGCCCGGGCGGGAATTGGCCGAATACCGCCCTTCGGGACGGGAAGACCGGTTCCGGAGCGGCCGAACAGGAGTGACACGAGGGGCATATGAGGCGGATGTGGCGCCTGAGGTCACTCCGGGGCGTTCCCTCCGGACCTGCCCGGGTGGGCCGCGCCGTCCCGGTGTCCTACCGGCGTCGCTTCCGCAACGAGTCGTGCGGGCGGGCGGCCCCCGCCGGAGGGGTACGGCGATGACCGGCCGTTGGCCAAAACCCGGCCCACGGGACCCGCGCCACGGCGCAGCCGTCCAACGCCGCACCCCGACTGGCCTGTGCCGGGGGCGCGTTCACCCGGCGCATTCGGCTGTCCCATGCGTGGAGCAGGGCGTAAACCCCGTACCGCGACGCCCGCCGCGTACCGGCCTGCCGGTGCCCTCTTCGTGGCAGCATGGTCCCGGGGATGCCCACAAAGTCCTGCACAGCACCCGCGGCGCGCACGGCGCGCCGACGCGGGGAGCGCCCGGCCGAGGCCGGGGGAGCGCCGGACGCCACGGGCACCGCCCAGGGCCTCGCGGACACCCCCGCGAGGTGAACACCCGGGTTGTCCACAGGCTGTGGGGGCGGAGATGCGCTGGTTGGTGGGATGGAGCAGCACCTCCGCCAGACGCCGTCCCGGCGAACTCGGCGGCTCCGTGTCGGCGGACGGCCACCCCGGCTCCCTGCCCGGCGACGGCGACACCGTGCAGCCCGTGGGCGCGCAGCTCCTGTGGGGCGACCCCGACCCGCTGTGGGCCGTGGGCGACTGGCGGCCCGACGAGATCCGCGTCGTCAAGGCCGACGCCGAGACCAGGATCGCGGTCCTCGGCATCTGCGCGGCCACCGACGCCCAGCTCAAGGTCGCCCTGTTCTCCGCGAAGGGCGGGGCGCTGCGCCACCTCACGGCCTGGCCCGGCAGCTACACGGCGGTCGTACAGGTCGGCAGACGCACCATGGTCGCCGGGGACCTCGCCGGCGCCCGCCCCGTCTTCCACACCCCGTGGGCCCAGGGCACCGCGTACGCGACCGCCGCCCTCCCGCTCGCCGACCTCATCGAGGCCAACCTCGACATCGGGCACGTCGCGGCCCTGCTCGCCGCCCCCGACGTCCCCGAGGCGCTCCAGGACTCCACGCCCTACGCGGGGGTGCGCCGCGTACCGCCAGGACACGCCCTCATCATGCGGGCCGGGGCCCCCGAGATCGCCGGCTACGAGCAGATGACCTCGCTCGCCGTCTCGGCGGCGCCCGTCGACCCGGACAGCGCCGTCGCCGGGGTGCGCGACGCGCTCGTCGAGGCGGTACGCGTCCGGCTGACCGCCCCGCGCCACATCCCCGGCACCGGGATCGACCCCGGACCCGTCCCCGGCATGGGCCCCGCCGAACGGCGCGCCGCGCGCGGACCGCTGCCCGGCATCGGCGCCGACCTCTCCGGCGGCAGCGCCTCCGCGACCCTCGCCCTGCTCGCCGCCGGACTGCCCGGGATGCCCGGCACCCTCCTCGGCCACGGCACCGGGGCCGGTGAACGCCTGCTCGCCGTCACCTTCAACGACCTCGCCACCACGGGCCGCGAGGCCGAGGTCGAACGGGCCGGACGGCTCGCCGCCGACCCCAGGCTGCACCACGTCGTCGTCGCCGGCGGCGAGGAGGCCCTGCCCTTCGCCGACCTGCGGGTCCCGCTCACCGACGAACCCGGACCCGCCCTCGTCAGCGCCGCCCGGCACCGCGCCCGGCTGCTCGCGGGCAGCGCCGACCACTTCACCGGGCACGGCGCCCGCCAGGTCCTCGACGCCCACCCCGCGCGCCTCGCCGACCTCCTCATGGACCGGCGCAGACGCCACCTCGTCCGCCCCGTCGCCGCGCTCACCAAGGCCGAGGGCTCCGTCATGGTCCCCGGCAAGGTGTACGGCGCGGCGCGGCGCCTGGCGCGCACGCCGTACCGGGCGGGCCTGGAGGACGCCGCCGAACTGCTCCAGGCCCGCCGCTTCCCGCAGGCCGACGGGGCGATGGGCGCCTCGATCGCCGCGCTGTCCTGGGCCAGACCGGGCCCCGCCGCGCGCTGGCTCACCGGTGAGGCGCTGGCCGAAGTATCGGTTCGCCTGCACGAGGCGGCGGCCCGCCCCGGCCCCGGCTCAGGACGCCGCCCCGGCGACTTCCGGGCCCGCGCCGCCCTCGCCCGGCACGCCGCCGACCTGCGCGTCCTGGAACAGGCCGCCGAGGTCCGCTTCCAGCGACTGCACGCCCCCTTCCTCGACAACCAGGTCGTCCGCGCCGCCCGCGCCCTGCCCGAGGCCCTGCGCGTACGCCCCGGCGCGCGCGCCTCGATCCTGCGCTCGGTGCTGGAGGGCGCCGGAGTCCGCGAACTGCCGGAGGGCTGGGGCACCCCCGCCGCCGTCGAACCGGAGGCCGTCCTGCGGATCGGGCTGCGCGCACACGTCGACCAGCTCCTCGGCCTGTTCGACACGCCGCTGCTCGCCGAGGCGGGCATCGTCGAGGCACGCGTCGTCCGCAAGGCCCTGCGCGCCGCCGCCGAGGGGGCCCCGCTGCCCGTGGACGGCCTCACCGAACTCGTCTCGACGGAACTGTGGCTGCGCCGCCTGCTGGAACGGCGCGGCACCTGCTGGACCGGCACCCCGACCCGCCAGCGCGCCATCCCGACCGGCACCGTCGTCGCCCAGCGCGGCGCACCGGGAGCACGCGGGGCGCTGGGCGCGGGACAGCGGGGCTGACCGCGCGGCGCAGGCAGGGGACGGGGTGCCGGGCGGCCGGTCCTTCCCGCTCGGGGTCCGGCCCTTCGAGCGTTTCCTGCCGCCCTCGGACGGCGGGAAACGCAGCCCGAAGGCGTCCTCCGCGAGAGCCACTGCGCACCGGGGCGGCCTCCCCGGGAACGTTGTGTATCGGGGCCGGCGCTCCGCGAACGCTGTGCACGGGGGCCGGCTCCCCGCGAACGAGGCCGAGCGGGCGCAGGAACGCGTCGGGCCGCCCCGGGGCCGAACCGCTCGGCTCGGTCAGTCGGGGCGTACCGAACTGGGCCACGGTGCCGCCGACGGCCGCGTACGTGAAGCGGTACATCGCAGGCCGGCACGGAAACAGCCCGGACCACGCGTCGCACCGGTACGCGTCATGCCGTGATCCCGGCACGCCCCACTGACAGCCGGGTGTCCGGCGACTGAGACCAGGACAGGCCGTCCGGCGACCGACCGACCGACCGAGGGCAGTCCGGACGGTCGACGGATGACGGCGAACCGGTGCCCGGCGGGCGTCGGCCGACAGGTGTCCTTTCCCGTTCGTCCGTACGGCCGCTGTGCGGGGACAATGGCGGGGTGCGGTATCGAATCCTGGGCGCCACCGAGGCGTACGACGACTCCGGCGCCCCCGTACGTCTGGGCGGCGCCCGGCTCCGCACGCTGCTGACGGCGCTCGCCCTGCGCGCGGGCCGCACGGCCGGCGTCGACACCCTCATCGACGAGGTGTGGGAGGAGGACCCGCCGTCCGACGCGCCCGCCGCGCTCCAGGCCCTGGTCGGCCGGCTGCGCCGGGTCCTCGGCCGCTCCGCGATCGCCTCCGCGCCCGGCGGCTACCGCCTCGACGTCCCACCCGACGACGTGGACGTGCACCGTTTCACGCGGCTCGCGACGGAGGGCGCCGCCGCGCTGGACGCGGGCGAGCACGAACGGGCCGCCCGGCTGCTGCACGAGGCGCTGGACCTGTGGCGCGGACCGGCCCTCGCCGACCTGCCCGGGCAACCGGGCGCGGCCCGCCGCCCCGAGGACCTGCGCCGCACCGCGCTGCGCCACCGCGCCGAGGCCGACCTCGCCCTCGGCCGCCCACCCGCCGCCCTCGTCGCCGAACTGCGCGAACTGACCGAGGCGGCCCCGTACGACGAACCCCTCCACGCCCTCCTGCTGCGCGCCCTGCGCGCGGACGGCAGACCCGCCGACGCCCTCGCCGCGTACGAACGGGTCCGGCACACCCTCGCCGAACGCCTCGGCACCTCGCCGGGGCCGGAACTGCGCCGCGTACACGAGGAGTTGCTCCACGAGGACGCCCGGACCGCGACCGCGTCGCCCCCCTTCGGCCGGGACGCCTCCCCGTCCGAGCCCGCCCGGCCGCCGCAGTCGCCCGCCGCCGCACCCCGGGGCAACCTGCGGCCCCGGCTGACCTCCTTCGTCGGCCGGGAGCCGGAACTCGCGGCGATCCGGGCCGAGCTGAGGACGTCCCGCCTGGTCACGCTGACCGGTCCCGGCGGCTCCGGCAAGACCCGTCTCGCCGAGGAGGCCGCCGCCACGCTCCCGCAGGCATGGCTGGCCGAACTCGCCCCGCTGGAGCGGCCCGAGGCCGTACCGGGCGCTGTCGTCAGCGCCCTCGGCCTGCGTGACACGCTGCTCGGTACGGGCGCGGGCGGGGGAGAGCGCGGACCGGCCGCCGCCCAGGAGCCGCTCGACCTGCTGATCGACCACTGCGCCTCGCGCGAGCTGCTGCTGATCCTCGACAACTGCGAACACGTCGTCGAGGCCGCCGCCGAACTCGCCGAGACGCTGCTGACGCGCTGCCCCCGGCTCACCGTCCTCGCCACGAGCCGCGAACCCCTCGGGGTGCCCGGCGAGTCGGTGCGCCCCGTGGACCCGCTGCCCGAGGCGCCCGCCGCGCGGCTGTTCGCCGAGCGCGGCGCCGCCGTCCGGCAGGACTTCCGGCCCGAGGACGACGCCGAGGCCGTCGAGGAGATCTGCCGCCGCCTCGACGGGCTCCCGCTGGCCATCGAACTCGCCGCCGCCCGCCTGCGGATGCTGACCCCGCGCCAGATCGCGGACCGCCTCGACGACCGCTTCCGCCTCCTGACGGGCGGCAGCCGCACCGTCCTGCCCCGCCAGCAGACCCTGCGCGCCGTCGTCGACTGGTCCTGGGACCTGCTGGACGAGGCCGAGCGCACCGTGCTGTGCGAGGCGTCCGTGTTCGCGGGCGGCTGGGACCTCGCGGCGGCCGAGGCCGTGTGCTCCGGCCCCGTCGCCGCGCTGACCGGCTCGCTCGTCGACAAGTCCCTGCTCGTGGCCGCACCCGCTCCGGCGGGCGACGGCATGCGCTACCGCATGCTGGAGACCATCCACGAGTACGCCGCCGAGCGCGCCGCCGGGCGAACGGACCTGCTCGACGCGGCGGGCCGGCGCCACGGCCAGTACTTCCTCGCCTTCGTCACCCGGGCCGACCCGCTCATGCGGTCCGCCGGCCAACTCCCCTGGATACGCAGGACGGAGACCGAACTCGACAACATCCGGGCCGCCCTGAGCCGCGCGGTCCGGCTGCGCGACGAGGACCTCGCGACCGGACTCGTCCTGCGCACCGGCTGGTTCTGGTGGCTGCGCAACTACCGTGTGGAGGGCGCCGCCTGGGCCGGCCACACACTGAGCCTGCACGACGAGGCCACGGCCACCCTCATGGAGGCGTTCAACCCCCGGGCCCCGGGCGGCCGGAACAGGGACGCGCGGCAGGAGCCGGTGCGGAGACAACGGGGGGAACCGGACCGGGCGCGGGAACAGTGCCGGAACGGGGGCCCCGGACGTGCACAGGAACGTGCACAGGAACGGTCCGAGGAGCAGGCACAGGAACCGTCCGGCGGCACGGCGCGGGACGACCTCGGCGGGGACGACCTTCGTGGTGACGACCGGGGCCATGACGGACCCGGCCGCGACGCTCCCGCCGAACCGCCCGCCGACCTCACCGGCGACGCGACGAGGCACGTCTCCGGTCCCGGTGTTTCCGGTCCCGGCGTTTCCGGACGTGGCGGCTCCACCCCCGACGCCTCCGCACGCGGCGGCTCCGGCCTCGATGTCTCCGGTCTCCACGCCGCTGACGAGACGGCCGGCCCGTCCGCTGCCGAGTCCGGCAGGCCGTCCGGTGGCGACTCCTGGAGCCCGTCCGGTGGCGACGCCCCCGCGGATTCCGGCGCCCCCTCCGCCGGCCGGTTCGGCGACCCGGCCGACCCCCGCTACTGGCCCCGGATCAACCTCCGGCTGCTGCATCTCTTCCTCCTCTCGGAGACCCGCGCCGAGCAGCCGCCCGGCCGGGGCGCGGTCGCCGACTACGTCGCGTCGCTGCGCGCGGCGTACCGCGGTGGCGGGCCCGAGTCCGCGTCCTTCCCCGGGCTCCTGTGGGCGTTCACCTCGTTCTTCCTCGGCACGCCCGAGGACGCGCGGCCCCTGCTCGACGAGACGGTCGACACGTGCCGTCGCCACGGCGGGGACTGGGAACTGGGCGTGGCGCTGATGTTCCGCACGCACGTCGCGGTGGACACGCCCGGCCGGTTCTCCGACGTCGAGGGCGACCTCGCCGAGGTCCAGGAGGTCGCGGCCCGGACCGGGGACCGCTGGATGCTCGCCCAGGTGCACAGCGCCCGCGCCGAGGCCGCGATGGCGGCCGGCCGGCACGAGGAGGCGCGCCCGCAGTTCGAGGAGGCGCTGCGCCTCGCCCACGAGGTCGGGGCACACGCCGAGGCCCCCTTCCTGCTGGCCCGCCTCGGCGAACTCGCCTACCGCGCCGGGAACAAGGCCCTCATGACGGCCTACCTGGACGAGGCGTCCTCGGCGGCGGAGTCCTACGGAACGGTCGACGCGGCCGCCTTCATCACGGTGCTGCGGGGCCAGAAGGCCCTGGAGGACGGGGACACCGCCCAGGGCCGCGCGTTCTACGAGGCCGCCCGCGCCGAGGCCGAACGCGGCAGCCCGCCACCGCAGTTCAC
Organism: Streptomyces sp. NPDC049954; assembly: GCF_040656295.1. Lineage (NCBI taxonomy): Bacteria > Bacillati > Actinomycetota > Actinomycetes > Kitasatosporales > Streptomycetaceae > Streptomyces > Streptomyces sp. NPDC049954. The sequence continues at coordinate 10,192 of NZ_JBFALS010000026.1, read as the reverse complement.
CGTGATGCTGGACATGCTCGGGGCGCAGGTGACGGAAGCCGTGGACGGACCGGCGAAGTCCCTGCCGCTCGTACGGGACGCCCTGCGCGGCGCGCTCGACGCCTACTGCTCCGACGCGATCGTCGCCGCCCTCGTGGAACTCGGTGCCTCGACCCTGGCCGCGCTGCACCAGGACCAGGAAGCGGTACGGGCCCTCACCTGCGGCGGCCGGCTCCGCGCGGGCCGCCCACGCCCCGAACCGGAGCACTCCCGGGCCGAGGAGACCGCGGCCCGCGCCGGGTCCCGCCTCGGCCCCGAGCGTTACGCGCGTGCCGTGGAGCAGGCCGCCACGTACGGACCGGAGGACCTGTACGAGGCGATGACCACGCTCATCGCCACGTGAGGACCGCTCGGGTCCTCGGGTCCTCGGTTTCCCGGGCCTCGGTTCCCCGGGCCCTCAGTTGCTCGGTTCGCCGGGGCCGCGTGCGGGCGGGACGGACCGCCGTACGACCCGGGGCCCCGCCCGTCGCCTCAGCCGCAGGTGAAGCGCGAACGGGCCCAGTCGGCGACGGCCGCCGCCCGGTCCAGCGGCGCCCCCGTGTCGCGCACCGGCTCTACGACCAGCTGGACCGTCCGCCTCCCGGCCAGCCCGACGTGCACCGGTACGGCGGGGTCCCCACCGCGGACGATCCCCGAACTCCACAGCGGGACGCCGTCCCCGTGGACCGAGAAACGGACCGCGCCCAGGCCAAGCGTCATGTCGTCCACCCCCGCGAAGGCGTCGTACGCCGTGCACGGCCGGTTGAGTTCGACGGTGACCCGGGAGGGGCCGTGCACCGTCACCCCGTCCGCGTACCGCACCCCGCCCACCGACATGCCGCCCGGCCGCTGCCACACCCCGCCGCCCCCGAGGTCGAGCCGCATCTCGGGACGGGTCCCGTCACCGGTCAGCGTGTACCGCAGCGCGCTCCACTCGTAGACGGCGGGCGCGGGCGGCGGGGACGGCGCCGCAGGCGTGGGCGGTGGAGAGGGGGCCGGAGGCGTCGGAGTCGGCGTGGGCTTCGGAGCCGGGCTCGGCCTCGACGGCTCGGGACTCGGCTTGGGCTTGGGCTTCGGGGACGGCGTCGGCGTCGGCGTGGGCCGTGCCGGGGAGGGGGACGGAGAGGGCCGTTCCGCGACCGGGCGCGGTGCGGGCGGGGGCTCCGGCGCGGGCGCCTCGGGCGAGGGCGGCGGCGTGGACGGCGCCGGTACGACGGGCTGCACCGCCGGTGGCCGGGCGTCCGCCTCCGGCTCCTTCGCCGGATGGTCCCCGGCCAGGATCATGGCGACCGCCACCCCGGCGGCGGCCACCGCGCCCGCGACCAGCCCGATCTTGACGGGCGCCCCGACCCCTTCGGACGCGGCCCCGCCGGCCGCTCCGGAACCGGCCGCTCCGGAACCCGAGGCCGCGGCGGCCGCTCCCGCCGCCCCGGCGCCCGCGCCACCGCCGATGAGCGCGACGACCTTCGCGTACCCGGCGGCACCGAACCAGCCGATGACGGCGACCGGCACGACACCGGGAATCCCGCCCGCGACCTCCTTGATCTGCCCGGCCGCGAGCCGGCACCGCGCGCACTCCTCCAGGTGCTTGCGCAGCCCGCGTTCGGCCCGGCTGCGCAGACCGCCGCGCGCGTACGCCCCGAGCCGGTCGGCGTACGCCGCACAGCCCTCGTCCGCGGTGAGCGCGCTGCTCACATGGGCCTGGAGATACGCCTGCTTGAGGCCCTCGCGGGCCCGGCTCGCGAGCACCCGGGTGCCGTTCGCGTCGAGACCGAAGAGCGTCGCGACCTCGCTCGGCGACTCGTCCTCGACCTCGGTGTGCCACAGCACCGCCTGCCAGCGCTCCGGCAGACTCCGGAAGGCACGCATCGCCATCGACTGCTCGGCCTCGTGCATCGCGAGCACGTCGGCGCCCAGATCGAGCGTGTCGTCCTCGGGGCCGGCCGAGGTACGTGCCGCCTGCGCCGCGAACACCGCGAAATCATCGACCAGTTGCTCACGTCGCGCGGTACGCCCCCAGTCGGCGGCGACCCGCCGCACCGTCGTGAGCAGATACGCCCGCACCGCGTACTCCGGCCCCGCCCCGTGCCGTACGGCGGCCAGCATCCGGGCGAAGACCTCGGCGGTCAGGTCCTCCGCGGTGTGCGCGTCCCGACAGCAGGTGCGGGCGTACCGCCGCACCCCGTCCGCGTGCCGACGGAACAGCTCGGCGGAGGCCGAGTCGTCCCCGTCCCGCATCCGGGTCAGCAACTCCCCGTCCCCGCCCACCGGCCCGCCCTGCCGCGGCACCTGATGAGGGGAGGAAGCCGGAGGGCCTACGTCCGCAGAGAGTCCGGCCGGGGGCTGTTCGACGGGGACGGCCTGTGACCCGGCGTCGGCCTGTTGCGCGGCGTCGGTGTGTTCCCCGGCGGCGGCCTGCCTTCCGACCTGGGCCTGGTGTCCGACCTGGGCCTGGTGTCCGACCTGGGCCTGGTGTCCGTCTCCGGCGGGCGGGGCCTTCGCCTCGGCCGCCTCGGTGCGGTCGCGCCCGTCCTCCGGTCCGCCGCGCCCGTCCTCCGGCTGCCCCGTACCGGCCCGGGGACCGTGATGTTCACCCGTACTCACCGCGGAGAGCCCCCGTACCGACGCGTAGAACCAGACATCGGCACAGGTTGGCACACGAGGCAACGTGACTGAATACGTACGAGGGTCGATCACTCTTTCGGGTAGTCCTGCCGAAACAGCTCCTCAACAGGCAGGCTGCCGATGCCCCTTGTTCCGCCCGGACTGGGGCGAGCGCCACGGCAGTCCCCGAACGAGTGAAAACGAAACGACTCGCCCGCGCACGAACCACCCTGGCTGGAAACGACGAGCTCCCCGACAGGAACGACCGCACCACCGCACCACCGCGAACGGGCACAACCCACGGTCCAGTCCGCAAGGCCGGGCCGGGCCGAACCGCCCCCGAGACAGTCCGCAGCACCCGCTCGCCGCGCCCCGCCCCGCCCCGCCCCGCCCCGCCCCGGCGAACCCCAGGCCCTCACCCCAGCGGGCGGCTGCGCAGTCCCTCCAGGAGGATGTCCAGGAGCCGGGCCGAGGCCGCCTCCTGCTGAGCGGCGTCGGGCAGGGAGGGCGCGGCCGTGGCGATGACCAGCAGGACATCGGCGACCGTCACGTCCTCGCGCAGTTCGCCCGCCTCGCGCGCACGGTCCACGAGCCGGCCGACCACGTCGAGCAGCGCCACCGTCCCCGCTTCCTCTACCCGGACCGTGGCCTGCGCCCCGGGGGACGGCGATCCGAGCGGTACGGCGGCGGTGCGCTGCGGCGGGACCCGCGTCTCCTCCCGGCCGAGGCCGGCGGCACCCGCCCCGAACCCGCGCGACGCGCCACCCGCGCCACCGGATACGGCACCAGGAGCCGCCCCGCCGAACGGTCCCGGATCCGTCGTTCCCGCGCCCGTCGTTCCCGTACCTGTCGCTCGCGCGCCCGTCGTCCCCACCGCCGGACCGACCCCGGCGTCACGTCCGGCTCCGGCTCCGCCTCCGGTCCCGAGCCCGGTGTCGGCGAGGGCATCGGCTCCGGCTCCGCCGCCCGGCCCGGCCCCGGTGCTCACCCGCAGCACCTGCGGCGGCAGCAGCCGCCCCGCCCCCGAGGCCACCGAGGTCCGCAGGAACCGGGAGAGCGCCGACCACGGCTCCTCCTCCTGCCCGAGCGCCGTACGGGCCTGGTCGGTGAGGCGGGCCGTCTCCTCCTCGGCTATTCGGCGCACGAGCACGTCCTTGCTCGGGAAGCGCCGGTACACCGTGCCGACACCGACTCTCGCCCGGCGCGCCACGTCCTCCATCGGCGCCCCGTACCCGAGCTCGCCGAACACCTCACGCGCCGCCCGCAGCACGTGCTCCAGATTGCGCTGCGCGTCGACCCGCAAGGGAGCCGACCGGGACGCCTGCCCGCGCGCCGCGCGGCCCGCCCCCATCGCACCCGCCCCCATCGCACCCGCCCCCGTCACGCCCGCCCGCGGCCCGCCGCCGGAACCGCCCGACGCGGCCGCGGCCGAGGCCGACGCGAGTAGCGAGGCGGAAGGCCATTGCGGCTCCTGCATATGCATGTTTTCCCCCGGTCATGACGTCTCCCCCCGGAGACTCTCCGCGTCATCGACTGCCGGAGTGCGAGGAACGGTCCCTTCCTCGGGAGCGCGCCCACACCACCCCGACGACTCACGAACATAGTTGAGTGGCAGTCAATTCAGAAGGGCCCCGTTCCGGACAGACCGCCCCTCATTCGGAGTACCCACCGATTCCGCCCCGAGCCACCCCTGTCCCACCCCACCCTCCACCCCTCCTGACCTGCGCGGACACCCGCCAGGCGAGCAGCCCGCAGCGGCCCGGTGCTCGTCGGCGGCCAGTCATACGAATCGCCGGGGCTGTGGACAAACGGAGGGGTCCGTTGCGTCATGGGGTGGTGAAGGAACCCGCGCGCATTCTCGTGGTCGGCGGTGGTTACGTCGGGATGTACACCGCACTGCGCCTCCAGCGGAAGCTGAAGGACGGTGAGGCCGAGGTCGTCCTCGTCACGCCCGATCCCTATCTGACCTACCAGCCGTTCCTGCCCGAGGCCGCCGCGGGCTCCCTCTCCCCGCGCCACGTCGTCGTACCGCTGCGCCGGGTCCTCACCGGCTGCCGCCTGCTGCTCGGCGAGGTCGTGTCCGTCGACCACGCCACCCGCACCGCCTACGTCAGGACGCCCGCCACCGAGGACGAGGGCGGCGGCGCGAGCGAACTGCGCTACGACGAGATCGTCCTCGCGCCCGGTTCGGTCTCCCACACCCTGCCCGTCCCCGGCCTGGCCGAGCACGGCATCGGGTTCACGACGGTCGAGGAGGCCATCGGGCTGCGCAACCACGTCCTGGAACAGCTCGACATCGCCTCCTCGACCCGCGACCCGGCCCTGCGTGACGCCGCACTCACCTTCGTCTTCGTCGGCGCGGGATACGCCGGGGTCGAAGCCCTCGCCGAACTGGAGGACATGGCCGGCGACGCGAGCAGGCACTACCACAACCTCGAACGCGACGACATGACATGGGTGCTCGTCGAGGCCGGGAGCCGCATCCTGCCCGAGGTCGCCCCCGAACTGGGCACCTACGCCCTGCGCGCGCTGCGCCGACGCGGCGTCGACATCCGCCTCGGCACCCGCCTCAGCTCGTGCGAGCAGCGCGTCGCCGTACTCGACGACGGCACGCGCCTGCCCACCCGGACCCTCGTGTGGACCACCGGGGTACGGCCGCACCCCCTCCTCGCCGCCTGCGACCTGCCCACCGACGACCACGGCCGCCTCGTATGCACCCCCCGGCTCGACGTGGCCGGCACCCCGCACGCGTGGGGGGCGGGCAACGCGGCCGCCGTCCCCGACCTGACCGCGCCCGAGGAGGGCCGCATCTGCGCGCCCAACGCCTCGCACGCCCTGCACCAGGCCCGCGTCCTCGCCGACAACCTCCTCGCGAGCCTGCGCGGCGGCCCGGCCCGCGACTACCGTCACCGCCCCTCCGGCTCCGTCGCGACACTGGGACTGCACAAGGGAGTCGCCCAGATCCGCGGCAGAAAACTGACCGGCTACCCCGCCTGGTTCCTGCACCGCCTCCACCACCTCGGCCGCGTCCCCACCGCCAACCGCAAGGCCCGGGTACTCGCGGAATGGACGGTGTCCGCCTTCTTCACCAGGGAGATCGTCTCCCTCGGCTCCCTGGAGCACCCCCGCGCCGAGTTCGAACGCGCGGCGGGCGGCGAGCCCCCGCCCCACCCGAAGGGGTCGTTCTGAGCCCCACCAGGAAGCCCGCCGCCCCGCTCCCCGGCGGACTGTCGGTCCCGTCCGCCAGACTGTTCCCCCACCGGACACCAGCGCCACCGGACCGGTCCCGCACGCCCCGCCCCGCACCCGCACGCCCACCACCCGGGCAGGCACGACACCCGCAGGCCAGGACCACCCACCCACCGGACCCGCCCCAGGTCAGCGCGGGGCCCGGACCCGCGGACCAGGCCCCACCCCCGGCCAGGACGCCGGACCCGCCGTGCCGCAGCCCTGCGCCCGAACCCGCGAGGACTCGGATACCTTCACTGGCTTCGATACCGTCACTGCCCCAGGCGTCACACCGGCACCAGGACCAACCGTCCGCCGGCTCCCGCAGCCAGGGGCGGCCCGCACCACCGGCCCGACCACGACACCCGGCACGCGACACGCAGTACCCGCACGCGACAGGCGGCCCCGTCCCCGACGCGGCCCACGAACCCCGCACCACAACACGAGGCGAGACTCGGTGAACTTCACGCGCTGGAGCGCCCGGCTTCCCGGCACGCAACGCCGCGCCGCCGCACGGACCGACCGGGGCGGCGACGTCCCCGCGGCCCGCGCGGAACACGGCGCGGGCCCCACCGCCCCCGCGCCGCCCTCCGTCGACCGGCTGCCCGCCCGCGAGATCCTCGACCAGGCACCCGCCCTGATCGCCCTCGTGCACGGCCCCGACCACCGCCTCCTGTACGTCAACGAGGCCTACCGCGCGGCCTTCGGCGACCGCACTCCCGGAGCCCCCGCCCACGAGGCGCTCCCGGAACTCGCCGAACTCGGCCTGCCGCCCCTCCTCGACCAGGTGCTGCGCAACTCCAGACCCCGCACCGTCAAATCCCGCAGAGCCCCCGACGGCCGCTCGTACACCTTCGCGTGCACCCCCGTCACCATCCCGCCCGCGCCCCCGGAGCCCGATCCCGCACAAGCCGGTCCGCCTCCTCAGCGACGCCACGAGTCCGCGCCCGACGCCGGAATCCTCGTCTTCGCGACCGACGTCACCGAGCACGCCGAAGCCGCGGAACGCCTGCGGACGAGCGAACGCCTCCAGCGCGAGACCGCCGTCACCCTCCAGCGCTCCCTGCTCCCGCAGGAACTCGAACAACCCGACGACCTGCGCATCGCCGCGACCTACCAGCCCGGCGGCACCGACGCCGCCGTCGGCGGCGACTGGTACGACGTCATCACCCTCGGCGGCGGCCGCACCGCACTCGTCATCGGCGACGTCATGGGCCGGGGCGTACGCGCCGCCGCCGTCATGGGCCAGCTGCGCACCGCCGTCCGCGCCTACGCCCGCCTCGACCTGCCCCCGCACGAAGTCCTGCAACTCCTCGACGGACTCGCCGCCGAGATCGACGCCACCCAGATCGCCACCTGCGTCTACGCCGTCCACGACCCCAACGAGGGCCGGCTCGTCTACGCCTCAGCCGGCCACCTCCCGATCCTCGTCCGCGACGAGCACGGGGAGATCCACCGCGCCGAGGAACCCACCGGGCCCCCGCTCGGCACCGGCGGCTGGCTGCACACCTCCGGCTCCGTGCCGCTCACCCCCGGATCGACCGCCGTCCTCTACACCGACGGCCTCGTCGAACGCCGCGACCAGGACATCGACCAGGGCCTCACCGCCCTCGCCGACGCGCTCGCCGGCGCCACCGGCAGCCCCCAGGTGGTGTGCGACCGCCTGTTGCGCGCCCTCGGCGTGACCGCCGCGCACGACGACGACGTCGCCGTCCTCGTCGTCGAGCACCCCGCGCGGACCGGCGGCGACGCCGACCTGTTCCGCAACGCGACCCTCGAACTCCTCGGCGGCATCGAGGCCACCCCACGCGCCCGCGCCTTCGCCTCCGGCGTCCTCACCAGCTGGCGCTTCCCCACCGAACTGCACGACCTCGGCCTGCTCGCCGCGAGCGAACTCGTCGCCAACTCCCTCCAGCACGGCACCCCGCCCATGCGCCTGAGACTGCGCCGCACCGACCGCCGCCTGATCGTCGAGGTCACCGACGGGGACGACCACCTCCCGCGCCGCCGCACCGCGGAACCCGCCGACGAGACCGGCCGGGGCATCGCGATCGTCGCGACCATCTCCTCCGGCTGGGGCTGCCGCCGCACCCCCGGCGGCGGCAAGGCCGTGTGGTGCGAATTCGCCCTCCCCGGACGCACCCGCACCCCCGGCCTCCCCCGCTGAGGGGAGCCCGGGGGCACGGCAGACGCCCAGGGGACGGCGGTACTTACGGGGAAGAGCTGACGCGGTACGCGGCTCAGACGCCGGCCGCGGGCAGCGGGTTCTCCCGCGTCGTACCGCCGTCCCCGGGAGAACCCGCCACCGGCTCCGGCCCGGCGACACCCGCCGCCACGACCCGGGAACCGTAGGGCCGGTCCTGCGCCGGGGTCAGCCTCGGCCCGATCCGCAGGGCCAGCACCGTGATCCCGAGCGAGAACACCAGGAAGGTCAGGATGTACGGACCGTGCAGCGCGGCCGCCATCGGACCGCCCACAGCGGGACCCACCGCGAGCGCGAGCTGCTTCACCAGCGCGAAAGCCGAGTTGTACTGGCCGACCATGCCCTCCGGGGCGAGGTCCACGACCAGCGGCGCGACCGTCGGCGAGAGCATCGACTCACCGAGCCCGAACAGCGCGTACGTCGAGATGAACGCCGCCGTCGCCATCGCCTGGCTGCCGTGGCCCAGCCCCGCGAACCCGGCGACCGCCCAGGCCAGGGCCCACAGCAGACCGACCAGCGCGACGACCCGGCTGCGCCGACGCCGCTCGACCAGCTTGAGCACGGCGAACTGCGCCACCACGATCATCGCGGTGTTCGCGGCCAGCGCGATCCCGAGCGTCGAGGCCGATATCCCGGCGGCCTCGACGCCGTACGCGGCGAGCCCCGAGTCGAACTGCCCGTAACAGGCGAAGAAGATCACGAAGGCGAGTACGCACAGCTGCACCATCGCGCGGTTCTGCGCCAGGGCCCGCATACCCCGCTTGGCACCGGCCGCCGGATCGGCGGGCACGGCCTCCTGGAGCGAGGCGGAGCGGGGCAGCCGCACCGTGGCCGCGATCACCGCGAGCACCAGGAACATCGCGGCCTCGATCGAGAACAGCAGCAGGAAGCTGGACGGCCGGCTCTCGTCGACCAGCTGTCCCCCCACGAGGCCGCCGATACCGAGGCCCAGGTTCTGGAGGAAGAACTGCATGGCGAACGCCCGGGTCCTGCTCGTCGGCGCCGAGCACCACACGACCATCGTCGCGAGCGCCGGCTGCATCACCGCCGTACCCGCACCGAGGACGGCGGCCGACAGGATCGCCGTGACCTCCGTCGTCGCCAGGCCGAGGGCCAGCGCCCCCACGGCGGACAGGAGGGACGCCCCGACCAGCACCGGGAGCGGCCCGCGCCGGTCGATGACCCGCCCCACGACCGGAAGCACGACCAACGCGGCCACAGCGAACGCGGCGAGCACGATGCCCGCCGCACTGGCGCCCAGATCCCGTACCTGCGCCACGTAGACGTAGAGAAACGGGACCGTGAAACCGACACCGAACGCGCTCAGCGCGCTGCCCACCTGGATCCTGCGCATGGCCATGCCCATTGCCCTGGTCACCTCCACCTGCCTTACCTCTGTAGACTTCGAACCTAAAGTTAGATACTAAACTCTACACGGCGAAGGACTTCAACGCCAAGCGATGCCGTGCCATACTCGGGCCATGGGCGATACCCCCGGCCCCGCGGAGCCGTCACTCGAAGAGCAGATCGCCGCGTACCAGCGCGAATTCGCCGATCTCGACCCCCAGGTCGAGCAGATCGTCTCCGCCCTGGGCCGGCTGAACCGCCGTATGAACGTGGCCTACGGGCGGCAGACCTCGACGCTCGACATGAGTAACGCCGAGTGGGAGGTCCTGAAGGCCCTGGTGCTGTCGGGCCCGCCGTACCAGCTGGGCCCGGGGGACATCGCGAAGCGCCTCGGGCTCACTCCGGCGGCCATGACGCACCGCATCGACCGGATGGTCACGGAGGGCCTGGTCACCCGGGAGCGCGACGAGCACAACCGCGTCCGGGTCATCGTGAAGCTGACCGACGAAGGCCGCCAGAAGTGGCTGCGCGCGATGAGCCTGGCCTCGTCCTTCGAGGAGGGCCTGCTCCAGGACCTGTCCGGAGCGGAGCGCGGGGTCCTGGGCGAGCTGCTGATCCGCCTGCTGCGCAGGGTGGAGGAGGCCCAGCCGGACGCCGGCGGCCGCCTCTCGGACCTCGACTGACGAGCGACCCCATCCGGGGTTTGACACGCGTGGGGCGGGTACGTAAGGTTCTTCGAGTTGCCACGGAGCCGCCAGGTTCCGGGACGACATCTCTCACCGCGCAAGCGGT
>NZ_JBFALS010000025.1:0-61871 GCF_040656295.1 Streptomyces sp. NPDC049954 | reverse complement strand
CACCCAAAGCTAATCGATGTCGCAACTTCAATTTTGTAACGCCCAGCGTGGGCCGGCCCGTCTCCTCCGGAGACATGACGCGCCGTCACTACGTGACGGAGCGTCGCACCGCCGCTCCGCGACGGTTCTGTAACGCCGCTCCGCGGCGTTACATGCTGGCTAGAAGGAAACGGGCCGGCCCTCGCTGGGCGTTACATAATTGAAGTTGCGACATCGTTTAGCTTTGGGTGCTCTTATGTGTCTCTGAGCTGCAATTTTACTCCGCTCGACTGCTCGTGGCGAGGTGGAGCTGACTCACCTTGAAGCGCCCCTGGGCGCCCTTCGCCACTAATATGTAACCATTATGTAATGCTCTTAGCTCGGTACATAATTATGTAACGGCTACTCTACGTGCTTAGATTAGTGGTCTGGACCTCTTGTGAAGCATTCGACGACTGAAAGGGGTGAAAGAAAACCTTCCAGAGAGATCCTGTCACTCGCCGAGAGAGTTGCGTGCATTTCTGGTACATTCATTCCCGTTACATTATCTATCTTCTTTTGGGGTGTTGGGTATTCTGTGCCGATTCCATCAGGACAGTGCAATCTAAAAGGGTGAATCGTTGTGTCGTGAAGCGCGAATATAAAGACTCAATTCGGGCTCTTTTTCTTGTGCTCGGGTTTCTTTGGTCGGTAGTGTCAGCGACCGGATCGTCGCGCCTGCGCCACTGACCCTCAGATGACGAAGTTCAACTGACACTCCCCCGCAGACCATCAAGTTTTGCCGTTTAAACGAACTCGGTGCGGTTCGGTGCGTGTTGGCGTACACTCGGGGGTTGCCGGTTCAGCGTTGCTGTGCCGGCCGCGCACCGCTCTGGATACACGGAAACTGCATGCCGCAGAGTTCGAACTGAGGCATGAGAGCAGCTGGCACCCGTCATCGACGGGCGTTCGGTCCTCGGACCGGCTGACCAGCAGCTCGCCGGTGACCGTAGAACGCCAGTCGGCACGGGACATCACGGAGACATGAGCCGCTGGTAGAGCGTGACGGCGCTCGCCGCCCCCCGTGGACGGCGCGCAGTGGAGGCAGGGATGACCCTGCCCGCGGGTTTTCCTGCTGCGTGCCATGCCCGGGAGGGCGAGACCATGACTTCGATCGACGCATTCGACGGCCGGGACGGGCAGGAGCCCGACGACGGCCTTCCCCCGCTGCTGCGCCGGCCCGCGCCGGTGGCGGACCCGCAGCCGGTGACCAGGCTCCGCGGTGCGCGCAAGGCGCTTCTGGAGAACCCCGACACCTCGCTGGACGAGGCTTCGGCGAACGCCGTCACCTCAGGTGCGGTGGATCCCGCGCGGCTGCGGGCTCTGGTGGACGGTGAGCGGGTCAGCCTGCTGACGGCCAAGCCGGTCGTCGGCGGCACGCTGTACGCGACCGCGCCGCACGACCGCTACCTCGACCTCGACATCCTGCCCGACTTCATCAACCAGCGGTGGGCGGACCAGCTGCGCACGGCCATGGACGCGGCACCGCCCACGTCGCTGGTGACCTCCTACGAGACGCTGACCGATCCGGAGACCGGCGAGCCGATCGCGGTCTTCACGGTGCGCATGCGCGACCGCAAGACCCTGGCCAGTGCAGTCTCCGAGAGCATGTTCAACACGTTCCACGCCCAGAAGGGCGAGAACGACTACACCCAGAGCGTGCTCCAGCAGGGCGTGAAGGAGCCGCTGACGCTGTTCGTGATGCGCGTCGTGTACGACGACGACAGCGAGGACACCTTCCTGATCGCGGGCGACGGCAACAGCCGTCTGGTGAGCATGTGGATGGCGCGCACCGGCGGCGACATCTACCAGGCGATCGCGGCGTGCATCAGCACCGTCATCGGCTCGACCGACCAGCCCGGCGGGCGTAGCCGTGCCGAGCAGGGGGCCGTGCGCCGGCGGGTGACCGAGCTGACCGCGCGCACCCGCAAGAACCTGGCCGCGCCCGTGCTGACGGAGGCGACCCGGCGGGAGGGCCACACGCTCGCCTTCCCGGCCACCGTCGTCGTCGGCGCGCGGTCCGACAGTGGCGGGCCGCTGGCGGACCTGGTGGCGGCCCGTGACGACCTGCTGGCCAATCTGCACGTGCACGTCACCGCCTGGACCCCGGGGGCGCAGAACACGCAGGGCATGCAGCGGGTCTACCGCCACGCCCACCGTGAGGGCCTGATCACCCCGGACGTGCACCGGGTGCTGTCGGGCACCGTGGGCGCGCAGGCCATGTACGAACTGCTCGGGGTTCCGGCGCACCGGCTATGGTCGGCCGCGGTCCATCAGCACGCGGTGCTCGCCGGGCCGCACACGGACGCCGTGAACCGGCTGATCAAGCAGGAATTCGGGATGGGCAAGGCCGACCGGCAGCGGGTCAGCGAGCGGCTGGCGCCCATGGCGCTGTCGGACTACCGCAGCCAAGAGGGCATCGAGCAGCCGCTGCGCGCTTTCGGCAACGGCGGCACGATCACCGACACCGTGTGGAAGCAGCCGTGGGAGCTGACCAAGGGCGAGAACACGTTCGAGGTCCTCGACGACATCCTCGAGCGCGCTCTGGCCGGCGAGATGGGCGCCGTGGCGGAGCTGACCGTCCTGGGCGGCACCGCGGCGATCCTCGACAGCTACATCACCCGGGACCGCGGCTCGAAGGAGGGCACCGACCGCGAGGCCCGCAAGGCGCCCTTCCGGGCGACGCCGGTGAAGCTGCTCGATCTGCTGGCGCGGACCGCCGGGGGGCTGCGGATGCTGCACTCCATCGCCCGCGCCCACGTCGCCGCCGACCCGGCCGTGCTGCCCAAGCTGTTCCACACCCAGGAGCGCGAGGTCGACGGTGTCCTGGTCCGCGACGGCGAGCCCACGCTCGACAAGGCCGGCCAGCAGATGATCATCGACTACGAGTGGGACCTCGTCCACGCCGCCGACCCGGCCCAGGCCCTGGACACCATCGCCAAGAACCGCGCGGAGGCCAAGGCCAAGACGGGCGGCAAGCCGCAGGAGCCCGAGGCGGAGGACGTGCGCCTGCGCCGGACGCTCGAGCTGGGCATCACCTCGGCCGCCAAGGCCGCGCGGGCGCTGGCCCGCATGAGCCAGAAGCGCGGCAACCAGGTGTTCGGCACCTTCGACGCCGTCCAGGGCCAGCGCGACCAGCTGGGCCAGCTCTCCGAGATCCTCACGAAGTTCGGGCCCAGCGACACCTCCCTCTTCGTGTTCGACGAGGACGAGGAGGACAACGAGTGAGCGGCGCTCTCACGCTGCCCGCGCAGATCGGCCGGGCGCTGCGGCCGGTGCTGCGGCTGGTGGGCCCGGTGCTCGACGACAGCGCGCTCCAAAGCGGCGGCCACTCGGCGGTCGTGGTGTGCCCGGCCCGGCCGGGTGCCGTACGCCGCCGGGTGGGGGCGAGCTGTGCGGTGTATGTCGCGTGGGACAGCCGCCGCGGGTGCCAGTACGTGGGCAGCGTGTGCCGCCAGGGCCCGGGTGCGGTCGGCGACCGGCTGGCCGAGCACTACGCGCACCCCACGACCGGCGTCATCCGGCAGGGGGCCTGGTCGCTGCTGACCGTCCTGCCCCTGGCCGACCAGAGCGCCCTGGAGGTGGTGCGCAACGCCGAGGGGTGGACGGCCCGGCTGCTGAACCCGCTGGACGGATCCGCTCACCCGCGCGTCGACCTCACGCAGACACCCGCCGCGCTGGCCCTGCACGTCGTCCGGCAGACGCCGTTCACGGACCCTGGCGCGGGGCGGTGACGGGCGCCGGGGCGGCGTAGCCGCCGTAGGCGGCACGGTACGGCCCCCGGGTGCCACGGCGCCAGGGGGCCGCTATGCGGTGCAGGGCGAGCGCGGGACATCAGTCCTTGGTCGGGCCGAAGCCGGGGCCGGCCGCGGCTCCCGGATGAGCGTGCCGGGCACGGACTTCGGTAGGCGCGGAAATGGGGCAGCGGCTTCCCCGCGCCCGTGTCATCCTGGCTGGTTGGCCGTATAACGAGGGGAAGTTGAGAGGGCATGGCAGCGCGTAGACATGAGCCCTGGCCTGCACCGGTCGTCACCGCGGTGGCGGGTGTGCTCGGCGACACCGCGCAGGGGCTGACCGGTCGGGAGATCGGGCAGTTGCTGACGGCCGTGAAGGTGCCAGACGTGGAGGGCGGCAACAAGCGGGGCCGGTTGGCTGGGGCGCTGCTGGCGCACCAGGCACGCCAGCAGGCGTCGAACTGTGTGATCGCGTTCATCGGCGCAGCGATGGCCCCGGTGCGCTACGCGCAGCAACCGCACACGTTCTCGCGCCGGCAGGACGACCTGAACGAGGTCCTCGTCCATGTCGGGCTGCGGGTGAACGACGAGGGGCGCGTTGCCAGAGGGCCGGCGGCGGCCACGTTGAGCGAGGCCGCCCGGCACGCCAGTTCGCTGCGGTCGGAGCTGCGCCGACGCTCCACGCATCCGGAGGTGCTGCGCTACTGCACGCTGGAGATCTTGGCCAAGAACTCTTTTCACGCCAGCCTGGAGGCGGTCAAATCGGTGGCCGCCCGGCTGCGTCAACTCACCGGCCAGGGCCTGGACGGAGCGCGTCTGGTCGAATCGGTGCTCATGCCCGGCCAGGGCACGGCCCGGGTGGCCATCAACGCAAACGTCACCAGTCCGGAGCTGGATGAACAGAAGGGGCTGGCAAACCTGGTCAAGGGACTGTTCAGCATGTACCGCAACCCTGCCGCGCACGAGCCGCGGCTTCACCGCACGGTCACCGACGAGGAGTTGCTGGAGCTGCTCACCACTCTGTCGATGGTGCACCGACGGCTCGACGGCGCGCACGTCACCCCTTGACGCCGCCTGCGGGCCGCCTCAGCTCGCGCCTACGCGGGGTCGCCGTCGCCGGGCTGCGTGATTCGGCACTCTGCCCGAGACGGACCTCCTCCGTATCGCTACCAGTCGGCCACAGGCCGAAAGGCCAGGGCGTCGGAGGTACGCGCGTACTCCCATGAGTAGAGGTGGTACACCTCCTTGGGCTCATTGAGCTGGTGGTGCGACCGCAGGGAACAGACGATCAGTTCGCTCTCCGCGACCCGGCCCGGCCATTCATCCAAGTGAGGCCGGGCCTCGCCTCGGTGCGGATTTCTCACCATAAGGCCCGTGACCCACTCTGCAGGCGCGTCATCGCAGTCCAGCAGGTCCAGCTCGCTGTGCGAGACGACGAAACCGACGACCTCCAGGGGCACCCTCTGCTCGGGGTGGTGCCGAACGACTGCGGGGCTGTTCAGCGGACGGAAGTAGCTGAATGCTGCGGCGTCGAACTGTTCGAACAGGTGCCGGATCGGCTGGAAGTCCACGGGGACTCCGGGCAGTTGGAACGACAGGTGACAGTCGTAGACCGCCCGGGAACGGTGGCTGGCGATGCTCGCGGTGAGGGTGTAGAAGCCTCCGCCCTGGCAGGTGTCGAAGTAGGCGACCTGCTCGGTGTGGTGAGCGTCCTCCAGGCTCGCTTCGCGCTTCTTCCAGGTACGCAGCGCCTCAACGAACTCCCGGGCCCCGACGCCGTGCCAGGTCGCGCCGGACTGCTGGATGTTCCACTGCGGTCCGGCACTGGTCCAGCCCATCGAGTCCAGCCCGTACAGCAACTCCACGATGCCGTCCTCGTTGTACGGCCTGACCGGGACGTCCAGAGAGACGCCGCTGCCGCTGCCGAACGCCCAGTCCACGTCGGGCAGTTCCGGCACGAAGACGAACTCCCCGAATCCGCCCCCGGACGTGACGTACGGCAGCGGCTTCAGGTCGAGGTCGAGCAGCCGTGCCTCGGCACCCGGCAGGCCGGTGGTCGGCCGGCGCCGGCGCCGGGGCTTGGGGGCAGCGGCGAGGTGCACCCGGCCGTGTGTGATCAGTTCCTCCCGCTTCACCTGCAGGAGGTTGACCAGCGACCTCGGTGTGCTCAGGACCTGCGTCAGTTCGTCTTCGCCGAACAGCAGGATCGGTCCCCGGTCCCGGCGTACCCGCAGGTCCTCCACCGCCGGGTCGGTGAAGCCGTTCACGCTGATGATGACGCCGATGACAGCGGGTGAAGCGGCCCGCTCCATCCGTGACCGGACGGAATCGAAGACGTTGATGTCGGCCGGCTCGTTGTGCCACTTGGCCTCGATCAGATACCAGGTGTCCCCGTAGCGGGCCACCAGGTCCGTCTGGCGCGGTTTCGCGACGGAGGCGTTGCGGTCGACCCTAAAGTGCGCCCGCCTGAACAACTGTTCCAGCAGCACTTCCAGCTGGTAGCCCCGCTTGTGCGCAGACGGCATCGCCCCGAGCTGCTTGAAGTCCGCCAGCAGCGAGGACCCTCCCGCCCTGACGCGTTTCCCTTCACCGGCAGCCATGGGCTCCCTTCCTATCCTGATCCTCGACGATGGGCTCTCTCAGCTCCGCCACGGGGTCGGAGCCGCTCCCGCCGCCATGCCAATTCTCCCGCTTCCGGCCGAGGTCGAGGCCACGCTCAAGGCGGCGGTGGAAGCCAGCTGCTGAGGGACGTGCCCAGTGTTGCTCCCACCGCAACTCGGCGGTCTGTCCGATCCCCTCTGCTGGCTCATCACCGTGAGGGCGAGGGGCAGAATGGTGGCATGGACGACGTGGCGCGGGCATGCACGGCGACTGGCCGCGTACACGGCGGGCGGGGCAGACCGAGCGAACCGGCCAGGTGCGATCGCCGCGGTCAACAAGGTGATGTGGGTGCCGGGTTCGGTACCGCGGTCCCTGTATGCAGGGACCGGGCGGGAGGTGTGGCGTGAGGCCGTGAACGAGGTGCTGCGCGCGCGTGGCCTGCCCGAGGCGGCCGACCACAAGTTCCACATCGCGCCCGAAGGCGGCCTGCCGCCCGGCCGGATCCGTGGACCTGGGCGACCGCGCACGCCGTGTCGAAGGCGAAGTGCTCGGGCACGGTCCACCAGGTGGTCTTCGACCGGGGCAGCATCACCTACCCCGACCATCCCCCGAACAACCTGCAGGACGCGGCCTGCTACCGCTCTCCTCACCTGCGGGCCGTCGATGAGGCCCGTCGAGCAGCAGGCCCTCTGCCGTACTTCCCCCTCGGCCACTTCGCCCAGCCTGTCCGCGTGGTAGCCGCTGGAAGTTCACGGATGGCCCTGGCGCCGGGTAAGCGGCCTGCTCGCCCTGGACATGACGGCCTGGTCCGTGCCGAAGTCGCCTCCGCCGGTCCCAGCGGCGCAGAGTGGACGATCCACTCCGACCTCGACCGCACCGTGCTCCACGCCTGACGGTCATCGGGCCGTTGGCCGTTCAGAGAGGTTTGGGAGCGAATCCCGCCCTTGGCTCTTCATGGGTGGCTGTGTTCCGGGAAATCGGCCCGCACCGCCGCCGACATCTCTATCCTGTTATTGAGCTG
The DNA here is from genome assembly GCF_040656295.1 of Streptomyces sp. NPDC049954. Classification (NCBI taxonomy): domain Bacteria; kingdom Bacillati; phylum Actinomycetota; class Actinomycetes; order Kitasatosporales; family Streptomycetaceae; genus Streptomyces; species Streptomyces sp. NPDC049954. The sequence goes on along the minus strand of NZ_JBFALS010000025.1, from coordinate 54,497 downwards.
GGTGGGAGCGCAATACAGGGCTGGGGCTTGAGGGTGTGGTGGAGGAAAGATTCCCGGAGGGGGCAGATAGCTCCGGCAGTATGGCTGTGGTCATGTCGATGTCCATGTTCCGACTGCCTTCCGCTGTCGATGACGACGAGTCCGAGGACCCTCCAGAGCGCTCCAGTTGGCCTGACCTAGACTTCGCTACGGAGCTGGGTGAGCAGGTCACCAAGAATTTGGCACCGCTTCTGCCCGCGTTGCCAGCTCATTTTGTGGACCTCGACAGCACCGCGCTGAATGACCTCACCGCGCTGGTGCAAGAGGGCGTCAAAGAGGGTCAGCACGCCCTCGTCCACGTCCTCAGTCACGGATTTCTTTTGTCAGGAAGTCAACAAGATCTGCATGTCGTCGCCAAGGACACTTTGAGGCCCGATGAGGGGGACGTCACTCGGAAGGCACTCGACGTCAGGCAGTTCCTCAAAGGTCTACATGGCCACCCAGGGTCCCTCCTGCTGCTTTTGGACGTCTGTCATGGCGGGGCCGGGATCGACTGGACACGGAACATCGAGTACGGCGAGCGGCGGGTGTTCGTGATCGCTGCCTGCCCCCCGCACACTCAAGCGTGGGGCGGCCGCTTCTCGCAGGCCGTGAGCGATGTCCTGGAAAGACTGGCCCAGGGCCACAGTGGTATCGACACGACAGAGAAATATGTTCGGTTGACTTGGTTCAAGGAAGAGGTGCATCGCCGGGTGTTGCGCCTCTGTGAAGAGGAGAAAGCTCCCGTTCAGGAGGTCATTTCCAGCGAGCTGACAGCACCGAATATTCCTTTTCTGCCCAACCGATGGTTTCGTGAGGACCCCGCCGAGGTCTTCGAACTGAAGAGCTACTGGGCCTTGCAGGACTTCATTGGCAGCGTTCATCCCTCACTCGATGTGGATCACTACGTGTCCCGTGCTGCCGGACGGGACATTTCCGAAACCCCCCGAACGGCGTGTCACTTCTCAGGGCGAGAAGAGGAGCTGGAGCGTGTTGGCGACTGGCTCGAGGCAGGGGCCGAAGGCGGGGGAACACTGTGCGTCGTCACCGGGAGCCCAGGCGTGGGCAAGTCCGCGCTGCTGGGTGTGGTGGTCTGCTGTATCCACCCTCAGCTGTCGAAGGTGCTGCAGAGAAACTTCTCACAAGGCGCTGCCCGGGCTCTCAGGCCGGAGCCACGAGAATGGATTGCAGCAGTACATGCGCGGGGAATGACGTTGGGGCTGGTCCTGGACGCCATCGCAGCACAGCTCGGTCTTCAGCCGCCTGCGGAAGGCTGGAGCGCGCAGGGACTCGTGGACGCAGTCGCGGGGCTGTCCGAGGAGCCGCTGATTGTGGTGGACGCCCTCGACGAGGCCACCGAGAGTGAGCAGATCGCGGTGGAGTTGTTGCTGCCGCTGGCCAACCGGGAGTATCCGGATAGCCCGCGTCGGCGGGCTTGCCAGCTGCTGGTAGGCGTCAGACCTTATTGGGACAAGCTCCCTCAGATGGCACAGGCCGTTGAGGACGCGGACCAGATACTCATCGATCTCGACACCAGTCACCGCGGCCGTCTCGAATCGGCCTTGGCCGAGTACGTCGAACTGCTGCTGGGCGACACTGACACCTACCGCACGCGTCGACCGCTGCGGCGCGCGATCGCTCGCGGAGTGGCCCACCGGGTCGAAACAGCCACTGTCGGCGGGGAGTTCCTCAAGGCCCAGCTGTCCGCCCGCTTGATCGCGAAGGCAGGTCCACTCACCGAAGTGGACGTGGAGAGCGCTCTGGCGCGTCTGCCCCTGACATTTGCCGCGCTGCTGGAAGCGCAGCTTGACGACGAGCGAACGCATCCCTTGGCGCGCGCCGTCCTTGCGGCCCTCGCCTTCAGCGCGGGCAACGGCATGCCCGCCAACCTCATTCGGGACGTCGTCGCCGCCTCTCAACCCGAGGGAGCACAGCCGACCGTCGAGGACATCGAGTCAGTCCTGACTCTCATGTCGTTCTACCTGCGCCGTGACGTGGACCCGGTGTACGGCACCACCCTGTACCGGCTCTTTCACCAGGAGCTCGTAGACCGCCTGCGCCAGTTCCCCCGCTCCGTCGACACAGGGGGCGCATCATGAATGCCGATTCCGAAGAGGCCGTCTTCCGTAGCCTCCTGGCCGGTCTGCCGCGCGCCTACGGTGCGCCGCGCTGGGACCTGGCGGACCCCTATCTGCGACGGCACGCTGCCGAGCATGCGGCCCGTGCCGGACCCGAGCTGCTCGTGGAGTTACTCTCGGACCGCGAGTACCTCGTGAATGCCGACGCCTGGTCCGTCGCTTCCGCGTTGTCGCCATTCCGGGACGCCTACCCGCGTATGACACGGCAGATCCTTGACGTGTACTGCGCTTCCATCAGCTGGCATCAGCGCGTCGGCCCACGAGCGAGGCGCCAGATCCTCGCTCTGGACGCCCTTCGGCTGGGTCACCGGGAGTTGGCGGCGAGCATGGAACGCATGCCCGGTGGCGCTCCGCTCCCCTGGCACTGCGTCTGGTCAACGGCCACCAACATCTCCGCTTCCGCAGGCGCGACCATGACCGGTCACGCCGAGTCGATCAACGCCATGACCGTGGTCGATGTCGGCGGCACCCCCATGGCTGTCACCGGCAGCCGGGACCGCACGGCACGCGTCTGGGACCTCACCCAGGGCCGTGCCCGGCACGTCCTGCTGCACACAGCGCCCGTAACCTGCGTGGCCACCGCCGAGGTACACGCCCGACCCATCCTCCTGACAGGCGGAGACCGCCTCTACCAGTGGGATCTCCTCACCGGAAGACCGGTGTCGTCCGTGTCGGTTGGATCCACCCTCAGACAAATCGCCGTTGACCCGTCCGGCCTCGTGGTCCTGGCCACGGCCGGTTACCCGTACATGGCCGACCTGCACGCGCAACCCATGATTCCCCGGCCTGTTCCCGGAGCGGGGCGGGGTGTGAGATTCGTGGCCGTCTGCCGCGAGGGCAGTGACAGGTTCGGACTCTGCGTCAGCGAGGGCAGTTACCTGACCGCGTTCACGCTGCCTCACGGCCGTGTTCTTCATCGAACAGTTCCGCGGCGGGTCGCCGAGAGCGCTGACAGGATCACAGCGGTCTCGGTCAAAGACATCGGTGACCAGACACTCGCGATCCTCGGACATGCGAGTGGCGCCTGCACTGTTGTCCATGCCCGCAGCGGCACCGTCCTGGCTTCACTCACGCACCCTGGCGTCCCGCGAGGGCGACCACCCCGCATGTATCGAGGCTCGGTCGACGCGCTGGCGATCCAGCTGACCGGTTCCGGCTGGATCGCCGCTGCTGGGCATCATGACGGCACCCTGCGCATCTGGGATCTCGGTTCAGGCGAGTCCCTCGGGGAAGTGCCAGCCCACGCCGGACCCATTACGGAGATCGCCATTACCTCCGTGGAAAACCGGTCCATGCTGTTGACGGCCTCCGAAGACGACACGATCCGTTGTTGGGACGTTGAAACGGGCACGCTCATACTCCGAGACGTACTCGCCGGTCACACGAGCGATGTCATCGGCGCCGTGCCGACTACGGTGGAGAACCGCCCCGTTGCGGTGACGGTTTCCAAGGACCTGACCGTACGCACGTGGGACCTGCGCAGCCCGCGGCCACCGGCCGAGTTGGCCGGTCACCCCAACTGGGTGCGGTCGCTTCAGCTCCATCGCATAGCCGGACACCTGTACGCGGTCACCACGTGCCGGGACCCCATCGTGCGCGTCCTCGACGCAGTCAGTGGAAACGTGGCGCTTGAGCTGGAGGAGCCGGAAGGCCGGCCCCTCCAGACTGCCAGCGTGTGCACGGTCGATGGCGCCACACTGATTGCCGCAGGAGGAGAGCAAGGCGCGGTGAATCTCTGGGATTCCGCCACCCGGCGCTTGATCGACAGCGACAGCATCGGCTCCGCACTGATCAACGCCATTGCTGTCCATGTCCACCCCGGTGGAGATCTTCAGATAATTGTCGGCGCCAACGACGGCAGCGTGTCCGTGTGGCATCCCAACACCAGCCGCCCCGTCCGGCTCCTCAGCCCGCCCCGCCGTGACGCAGGCATTGCATCACTGGCCGTAGCGACGATGCCGAGCGGCGCCGTGATCATCACAGGTGACTTCGACGGCACGTATCAGGCACTGTCCCTGGACAGCGGGCGCTTGATGCATCGTCGTGACCACCCCGCCGCCATCAAGGCGATGGCGATCGGCGACATCGCCGGAACCCGCTGCACGGCGGCTGGAGATGACACCGGGCAGATCGTCCTCCGCAACCTCAGCGACGCCACGGTCCTGCGAACGTTGCACGGCCACACCGCGGCCGTACGCTCCGTTGCCTTCTCAAAAGTCGATCACGACGAGGTCCTGATCTCCTGCAGCACCGACGGAACTGTACGGATCTGGGATGCCGCCACTGGAGCCCAGATCCACCGCATCGATCTGCCGGATTTCGTTCAAACCGTCGCCTACCACGACGGCGCCCTAGCCATCGGCTACGGCCGAGAAGTCTCCGTATTCACCCGAGCCAGCTAGTCAACACAACCAGGGAGCAGCCTGTGCCCCGCGTTCTCGCGATCCACGGAGTCAACCAGTACGACCCCGCCCGCACGCCAGAAGCCGCCGCCGCACGGCTCGGCGGAGTCTGGACTCGGGCTCTCAACGACAAGCTGCCCGTCCCGCTGGAGGCCGCAGACATGCGGTTGTTGTACTACGCGGATCTCCTTCAGCCGACCGGCCCCGCTACTCAGAGCTCAGGTGACGATCTGGACCACATGTCGGCCGAAGCATCAGACGCGGTCCGGCGCTGGGGCGAGCTGCACGGAGTCGACCTCAGCCAGGCCCAAGGACGCGCCCTCACTCCCGCGCGCTGGGTCGCGGACGCTGTTGCTCGTCGGAAGGGACTGGACCAGAAGCGCGTCCGCAAGTTCGTGGCCGACCACTTTCCGGAACTCGTCAGCTACTTGCACTCCCCGGCCCGTGACGCCGTACAGCAGCGCTTGGCAGACGCCATCACTGCCGAGAAACCACGAGTGCTGATCGCACATTCGCTCGGTTCTGTTGTGGCCTACGACACGCTTTGGCGGCACGCCCAGGAGGTCGATGTGCTAGTCACCATCGGATCGCCACTGGCCATGCCAGACATCGTCTTCCCTCACCTCCAGCACACGCCGAAGAACGACAAGGGAAGCCGCCCTCAAGGCGTGACTCACTGGATCAACATTGCAGACCCAGGGGACCTGGTTGCCATCCCACAACCGCTGACGCACCGATTCGACAACGTGACATCCAACCTGTCGGCGGGCATCGGGGCGTTCAGTTTCCACCAGGCGGTCAGCTACCTCAAATGCTCCACCACCGCGAAGGCACTGACTCCCTTCCTCTCGTAGCCACCACGGTCGTACTGGGCCCCTCTCTGAGGTCGGCTGCGTCCGCAGCACCCGGCTGGGTGGTCATAGGACCGGCTCACTCTCGGGTCTGGAGGACGAGGCCTCCGAAGAGCTGCCGGGCCAGGGCGTCCGGGGCGATTTGGGTGGCGGGAGCGGTGGCCTGGTTGCCTTTGCCAAGGCGCAGCACCAGGGTGGCTTTATCGACGCCTCACGACAGCAGTTGTTGACGTCTGCGGGAGGCGCCTGCCGCGCTGGGATGTCGTTGTTGAGGAGCACGGGAGGCACCCGTCGGCACCCGGCAACGGAGCGGTACAGGCGGCCACCGGCGCCCGTAGCCAGCGCTTTTCCCCCGAGCACGAGACAGGCGGTCGACGGCGTCTCGCCGGTCACCACCGAGCTGCTGTCCGAAGCCGTGCACATTCGGCGCGGGCAGCGCCTCCCTATCTGCCAGAGAAGCGCTGCTCTTTCGTCATCGACAGAGCCACTGCTCGTTGGTCCTGAGTGTCTGAGGCATCGCCCCTCCTTCCAGAAACGCACTGCATGGTCGCGCCAAAGCACAGGAGGACGTCGAGGTGCACCCTGGCCATCCTGCATCTGGCTTCCACAGCGTGCGCTGGGGTGCCGAGCGCCGCTTTGGGCCGGTCAGGCCAGCTGCGGGCGGTCGTGTCAGGCGCCGATGCCGATGTAGGAGACGTAGGTGTAGGCGCCCCAGTCGGAGTCGAGTTCGGCGATGATGTCGTCCCAGAGGTCTTCCATGGTGTCCAGGTCGCTGGCGACGAGGGCGTCGACGGCGTCGTCCCAGATGTAGCGGACCTGCCGGTGCTGGATCCTCAGGTTGTCGCGGCGGCGTGGCTCGTCGACGGTGGTCTGGTTGACGGGGTGGATCTCGATGCGGGTGCCGCGGCCGTTGCGGTTGAGGTGTTGCTTGAGGGCGCCGGGGTTGGTGAGCACGTTGTGGGCTCGTAGGTTCCAGTAGGCGGTGTCGATCGCTTCGAGGTTGGCTGGGCGTGGGCGTTGAGTGCCGCGGGTCCAGGCGCGGATCGTTGTGGGGGTGGCGTGGATGCCGGCGTCGGCCAGGGCTTGGGGGCCGCCTTTGGTGGTGGTGAGGTAGCGCATGCGGGCTTTCAGGCCGCGGCGGGTGCTGACTGGGGATTTGATTCCGCCGTCGATGATCATGCGTTCGAGGGCGTCTTCGAGGGCGCGGGCGAGGGCGACTTTTCCGTGGACGTTTCCGGGGTCGCGGTCTGCGCCGTAGTTGCCGAAGTTCTTCCATCCGTCGGTCGACATCTATCGGACGCTCTTCCTGGGCAGGGGGTACTGGTCTTTTTGTTTCATCTGGGTGGTGAGGCGGCCTTCGGTGAATACGGTGCGCCAGTCGCCGGCTACGTGGATTTCGTCGGTGCCGCGGACGCGGACGACGGTCAGGCCGTTGCTGTGGGCCCGGTGGGATTTGTACCAGAGGTTGGCGAATGCCTGGGAGCGGATGATGTGCATCCAGTCAGGTCGGCGGATGTCGCGGTTGACGCTTGATTCTCCGATGGTGGAGGTGAATTTTGAGTACATGGATTTAATGTATTCAACGGTCACCGTGTCATCGGCCTTGATGGCGTTTGTGCGGGCCTCGGTCAGGACGCGGCGGAATTTTTCCAGGAGGCCTTCGCTGGTGCCGGAGGTCCAGCGCTCGGTGATGTGTGGAGCCTCGCACAGGCCGAGGCGGGCGCAGCGGATGAGGAGGCGGATGGTGGCGTCGTCGAGGAGGACGGGGCCGTCTTCGCGGCGGTTGCCGATCGGGTCGGGCAGGTTGGGGTGGTGCCAGGTGGGGCGGGTGGGGAGGTGGTAGATGCCGGAGCGTTTGGGGTCGAAGCCTCCATTGGGGTCGTGGATCAGGGTGCCGATGGGCAGGTGAGTCTTGAAGGCGGACAGGAAGCTGGCGTTGGTGTCGAGGGCGTTGACGGTGATCGGGGGGTGGGCGCCGTCTTGGAGGGCTTCCGTGAGGTGGGTGTTGGTCCAGTTGTGGCGGCCTTCCCAGATTTCGTCGGCGCCGTCCTTGGTTTTCTTTCGGAGGAATTCGAGGGTTTCCGGGTAGACGGTGTGTTCGTAATTTCCGCCGACGCGGGTTGCCTCGAACAAGGTCATTGCGTTCGGTACTGCCTTTTTCACCAGGGCTTCGGTTGCGGCGGTGACGTCACCGTCGTGGTCGTGGAGGGCTTCGTCGACGGCGCGGGTGATCATGCCGGTGAAGTAGCTGTAGTCCCGGTTTGCGTAGCCGCCTTCGCGCGGGGGTGGGGCGGTGCGGCGGGGTGATGGCCTGGGTGTGGCGGCGGTGTGGGTTGTCGGGGCAGGCTCGGCGGGCGTGGGGTCCGGGGGCGGGTTGGTGAGGGCTTGGAGGGGCGCCTGCAGGGTCTGTGCGGGGGGAGGCGGAGTCGCGGCCGAGGGGGTTGGGGGTGGTGTCTGTGGCGCTGGGGTGGTGGGGCTGGCGTAGGGGGTGGGCGGGTCGGTGATGCGGGCGTGGGCGAGGTCGGCGTGGAGAGTGAGGGTGGTCTGCGGGCCGAGGTCACGTTCGGTGATGGTGGCGTGGATCTGGTCGGCGTCGCGGGTCAAAGTAATGGTGATGTCGAGGCTGAGTGCGGCGATCAGCTGGGGGTCGTCGGAGTCGACGGCGGCGAGGACGGGGAGTTCGTGGGTGCGGGCCAGGTGGGCCAGGGCCTGGGCGGCGTCGGTGATCTGGAGCGGGCCAGACAGCGGCAGCCGGGGGTCTTCGGTGGTCTGCAAGCGGTCGACCACGACGAGGGCTAGGCCCGGCAGATGCGGGACGCTCTCGGTGATCGCGTCGGTGGTCAGGTCGGATCCGTCGTCGATGTACAGCGGGGCTGCGGCCAGGTGGTGGTGGAGGGCTGCGGTGTCGTCCTGTTCGGTGGGGGTAAGGCGGCCGGCTCGCAGGCGGCGGTAGTCGACTGGCAAGTGCGCGGCAACGATTCGGGCGGCGATGTCCGCGCGGGTGAGTCCGGAGGCGGCGTACAGGACGGGTTGGTGCTGGTCGAGGGCGCTGGTGCGTGCGGCGGCGGTGGCGATCAGGCTGGATCCGGCGCCTGGGGCGGCGGCAACGAGGTAGAAGCGGCCGGGCTGGAGGCCACCGAGGGCGTCGTCCAGGGTGCGAATACCGGTCGACAGGCCCATCAGGGGTGTGGGTGTGGTGGTTTCACCGGTGGGGACGGTGGTCGGGAGGACGGTGTCCAGGGCTTGCGCGAGTGCGGCCAGCCGTCGCGGAGTGAGCGGCGCAGTGATGGCTGGTGGGCCGCTGGCCGGGATGGCGGTCTCGTAGCCGGTACCGGGCGTCGCGGGAGTGGGGGCCGGCGGGCCCTGCTCAGGTGGGGCCGAGGGGGGTACAGGGAGGGCGGTCGACGGTGTGACCGTGTGCTGGAGTGCCAGAGGGCCGGGTGTGGGGGTGGCCGGGGTTGGAGCGGTAGCAGCTGGCAAGCCGGTGGGGATGGTCGGCGGGGCCGGGATGATGCCGGGTGAGGCGGGGGGTGCACTGGCAGACGCAGGAGTGTCTTGGGCTGCTGGCGTCGGTTCCGGGTGTGGTTCCGAGGGCGCGGTGGGTGCAGTGGCCGCTTCGGCAGGTGGAGTTGTCGGCGCGGGTGCGAGGTCTCTGGCGGTCTCGGCCTCGGCTGCTGTGGTCGGAAGGGGGTTCTGGACCGCTTGCTGGCCCGCAGGGGGCGTGGTGGTGGAGTCCGGGGCTGCTGTTGCAGCCAGAGCCGCTGTGTCGGGTGCGGGCTCGGTTTGAGGTGCGGGCGGGGCGGAGGTGCCGTCCGCGGCTGCGGGGAGCAGTACGGCAACGGGGGTGTTGTGGCGGCACAGCACCTGGGGGTGGCCCTCCGCGCCGTGCTGGATCAGGTCCCCCAGCGTTTTGCGGGCGCCCGCGAAGCTATGGGTGGGGGCTTGGGTGAGGTCCCAGCCCAGTTCGGTTGCGTGGGCGGGGGTGGTGAGCAGTGCATGGTGCGGGCCGCGAGTCAGGGGTGTGGGTTGCCCTTCGATGGCGGCGTTGATCAGCTGCTTGAGTGTGCTGCGGGCCTCGTGCAGGGTCGCCGGGCCGGTGCGCGGCAGGGAGTGTGGTGTTTCCGCTTCAGGGGCGGTGGAGGTTGTTTCCGGCTTGGTCAATGGGTCCTCAACTGACTCGGGTTGGCTGTCCTCGCTGTGTCGGCGGCTGGCGTCTTCGGAGGCTGTCTTGGCCGCTGCAGACCGGGTGGGAGGTGTCGGGAAACTCAGGGGCCAGTTGCCCGCCCAGCGCGGAGCCTGGTCGGACGGCTCCGTTGAGGCTGCAGGCGGGGCAGTGTGGGCGGGGTTGTCCGGCACGGCAGCGCCGGAAGACGCCTCACCGGCGGTGTGGGATGAACGCGAGGAGGACACCCGGGGACTCCAAGGGCAGAAGCGGCAAGCGGGTTGTGAGAGGAAGAGGAACGTCGGGCAGTCGGCTCGGCAGCGTCCGCCGGTAGGTGCGGAACAACCGGACCGCCAAAAATGTAACGCTGCTACCCAGTCTAGCTGACGGTACATAACATTGGCCGGAGTTATGTAACGCCGGGGTGGGAGTCGCGGGTGATCACGCCCGATCCTGCCCGGGAGGATCGGTGGCGCTGGGCGGAAGACGGTAGGCCGGTAGAGCTGTCAGGCGTGATCGGCAACCTGTCCCGTGGAGGTGGTGCGCTCTGCCAAGGCCTTCAGCTGGGCTCGGAAGGCGGCCTGCTCAGCGGCCCGTGCTTGCCTCTGGGCCTCGTCCTCCGGCTCGTCGTCGCCCTCGGGTTCGTCGTAGTCCTCGTACAGCCAGTCGTCCGAGGTCTGCTGCTGGAACGCCCTCTCGCGCATCCGTTCCTCGTAGTCCTCGTACGTCTCGTCCGAATGGATCTGCCCGGTACGGCGCTTGATCTCCTCGTCGCGCTCGCGGCGTTCGAGGTACTCCTGCACGGCCGGGTCGTCGTCCGCGCACGCGTACCCTCCCTCTCGCCAGGGCGGCTGGGGCGGTCGCCGGCGGTCCTCGATGCGGTCGAGGACCGCTTGCCACTGGGCGGCGTCCGCGACGCCCACGTCGAAGGCTTTCAGGAGCGCGGACAGCTGCTCTCGGCTGGGCAGGACCGTCCCGTTGAGGATCAGGTGGGCTGTCGAACGCCTCAGGCGCAGCCGCGTCAGTTCCTGACCCAGAGAGGCGGGGGTGCGGACCTGCCGGGTCCGTCGGCCGCGACCGGCCAGGTGCGGGCGGGCCTTCTCGATCGCAGCTGCCTTCCACAGGCTCAGGGCTGTCGCTTCCCGCCTCTGCGTGGAGTGGCTGCCGGGGTCGCCGGCAGCGCGGGCGTAGGCGAGAACGGTCTCGAGCGGGGGCAGGTGGGTGCCGCGGGCGGCCTGGCTGAGGGTGGAGGCTCCGCGGTACCCGGGCGCGCCCGGTGGGCCGGTGTGCTCGGACAAGGTGGCGTAGGTGGTACGGGTCTCGTCCTTGAGCTGGCGTAGGTAGACGGCCAGGGCCCGCAGCCGGGGGCTGGTGCCGGCGGCGACAGGTTTGGTGGGGCGGCCCATGTCACCGGCTGCGGCGGGAGGGTTTGGCGACATCGCTGGAGCGGCGGCCGGTGATCAGGTCGGCCACTGCGGCGGCCACCACGACCAGCGCGGCCGGGACGGGCCGGTTACCGGCGGCCAGTCCGGCCGATGCCAGGACGACCACGACGATGACCACGACCTCGGGGATGCCCAGCCGACTCGGCTGGGTGCGGGCAGGGAGGTGGCTGGCGCAGAACGCCGGCGGCTCGGGGCTGGCGGCGGGCAGGGGAAGGGCGGACATGAGCAGCTCCAGGAAGGTAGGGGTGAGGTCCCCAACCTGGTTAATTCGGGAAGGGATTGGTGCGAGGCGTATCCCGCCGTCGATGCCTCAAGGTTCCCTCGCCGACGCTCCCAAGGCCAGCCTGATCGGCGCCCGTTCAGGCTGACGTGTTCACCGTCGTGAAACGCAGGTACGTCGTTCGTACCTGCTCAGACCACCTGGAAAATCGGGTTGACCCGAAACCGTCCAGTGCCTGCATCGTCCCCTGGTACAGCTGGCCGAGAGGTGTGTGAAGCGAAATTCCCGACTCCGGACACGAGGTCGAGTGGGCGACAAGGGCGTCTGGTTCCCCTTCTTCGGCCGGCAGCAGTCGGCCGGGGTGGGTGACGGAGAGCGGAGTACATATCCGCTTTCGGGGTGCAGAGGAGAGTGTGGCTGCGACAATGAAGTACCGCAGGGGGCGGGTGGGGCAACTTCGCTGTAGGTGAGGGTGCAGGCCTCTTTTTTGTGTGAAGGGGGAACGTGGGGGCGTGGTTTGAGCGCATGGCGGCTGTCCCTGGCCTTGCCTTTGCCGGGAGCCCGGGTGTCATGCGGGAGGCGCTGCCGGGCGCAGGGGTTCGTCCGGACGAGTCGTACGGCTCGCCGATGTGGCCGACCGCCGAGGGGAGTACGTCTGCGACACCGGCCAGCCGGCATGTGCCGTTCGACGCGCGCGGCGCTGAGCTGATCGCCCGTGTCTGGGAGGCGCTGGAGCTTCCGGGCTCAGCCAGGGACTACCACTTTGTTCTGCAGAGCGCGGTCGATCGGCTGTGGAGTACACGTCGTGCGGAGCCTGGGGCCCTCGCCGCGCTTGAGGTGTTCGCCCTGCTGGACTTGGAGTTGATGGAAGCAATCCCGCACGCGGTGTCCTTCGACACCACTGATGCTCCGGCGGCGTTTGTGCGGGTGTCCTCGGTGCCACGGTTGATCGGCCTGCTGGAACGCGAAGGCGCCTTCACGGAAGCACTTGGGCTGGCGCGGCGGTTGGCCCGTTTCGGGCAGGGCGAGGATGTGGCGGCCCGGCTGTCGGAGAAGGCTCAGGCTCTGGTTGCCGAGGCTGCGGCACAGGGTGGATCGTCATGAGTGCGGGTCTGGAGCGACTGATCCCGGCTGCCTCCTACTTGGAGGAGGCGTTCTTGCGGTGGGTGCTCACGCCGGCCGTGGACGCGTCGATCGTTGCGCGGGTGCACAGTCAGCACCCGGTCACCGTCAACGAGCGCGCTTACCGGCTGGACTACCTGATCGCAGGTGAGGCGCTGCAGTTGGCCGTCGAGCTCGACGGGTTCGCCTTTCACAGTGACCGGGCCGCGTTCACCTACGACCGGCTGCGACAGAACGATCTGGCCGCGACCGGTCTGACGGTGCTGCGGTTCTCCTACGATGCGGTGCGGGCGGACACGGCGCGCTGTGTGGCCCAGTTGCAGGCGATGCTGAGGCAGGATCCGCTCCTGGCGCCGCTGGTGACAGCCATGCCGCGTATCGAGATCCCGGACATGGCCGGCGATCCGATGCGGGCGGCCGATCCGCCTGGCGGTGCCGAACTGCCTTCAGGCGGGGCGTACTTCGCCGGTGTGCGGGCCAGGGTGGACCGGGCGCCGTTGCGGGAGTGCCAGAACGAGGCGTTGGCCGCGTTGGCGAACTACTACGCCTCCGGCGGCCGGCACGCGGCTGCGGTGATGGCGGTGGGGTCGGGCAAGACGGCCCTGGGGGTGGCGGCCGCGTTGTCGTTCAGCCGACGGCGGGCGCTGGTAGTAACCCCGGGCTCGGTCATCCGCGGCACCTTCGCCAAGGCCCTCGATGCGGGGATGCCGGGCAACGTCCTGTATGGGCTGGCGGGCGGGCCGCTGCTGCCCGGCGCTCGCCCGCCGGCCACGCTCGTCCTGGACGCGGACGACGGGCAGATCAGCCAGGTCAGCCGTGAGCGGCTCCTGGACGCGGACATCCTGGTCACCAACTTCCATGCGCTGGGCACGGGTGACAGTGACAGAGACCTGCTGGCCAAGCTGGAGCCGGAGGACATCGACTTCATCGTCGTCGACGAGGCGCACATCGCGGCCAGCGCCTCCTACCAGCGGCTGTTCGCCCACTTCCAGGGTGCGCGCACACTGCTGATGTCGGCGTGCTTCCAGCGTTTGGACGGCAAGCCGATCGACGCCGATGTCGTCTACCGCTACCGGCTGGTCGACTCCGTCGCGGACGGGTCGGCGAAGAACCTGCGGGTGCACCGGTTCGCCCCCGAGGTGGCGTCGACGGTGTATGAGGCGGTGTGGCCGGACGGGCGGCGCGAGCAGATCGTGGGCCGTGATGCTTTGCTGGCCACGCTGGGCGACGAGCGGAAGATGGCACGCATCACCGCACAGTCCGAGGCGCCGATCCGCCAGGTGATGGCCGTGACGCGGGCGTGTCTGGATGCGCAGGCCAAGCTGCTTGCACCCGTCAAGCCGAGGGTGCTGTTCGCAGCGATGGGCCAGGCGCATGCTGAACAGATCGCGCGGATCGCCGAAGAGTACGAAATCCCCAGTGCCACGCTGCACCACAGCATGCCCGCCTCCGCGATCGCCTCCACCCGGCGGCGCTTCGAGTCCGACGCCGGGGATCTGCAGGGCATCGTGCAGCTGCGGATGCTCGGCCAGGGCTACGACTTCCCGCCCATCACCGTGGTCGTGCCGCTGCGCCCCTATGGCAGCTTCGGCGAGTTCTACCAGTTCGTCGGCCGCGGTGTCCGCGTCCTGCGCCATCCCGGACCGGCCGCCGACCAGCAGTACCTGGACGTGGTCTGCCATGCCGAACTCGGCCTGGAGGAGCGTCTGGAGGCCATGTGTGCGGACAACGACATGGATCCCGCTGTGCTCCTGGATGTCCCGCTGATCGACGCCACCACCATGGAAGGGGATCTCCCCGGCCCCGGCGCCGCGGAGGGGGCCGGTGGGGGTCTGGGCGGGGTGGACGCGTTCGTGCTGTACGAGCGGGGACGCGTCGAGCAGCGCGTGGTGCACCAGCTGGACCGTGTGGAGGCCCGAAGGACGGAGCGGGAGATGCAGCTGATGGCCCAGCGCTACGCCGTCTATGCGCAGAACACCGCTGCGCCGGTGCCGTTTGAGCAGTTCGTCCAGTACATGCGGAGGCTGACCGGTGGCCAGTGACCCGACACGCTGGTGGCAGCCGACCGTGGAATGTAGTCCCGAGCAGGCGCTCGCCGTGGAGCGGGCGGCCGGGCAGCAGCAACGGTTCGCCGACATCGACGCCCTGGCGGCCAGACTGCTGGCCGCAGGGCTCGCCGGACGGCCGGTGGCCACCGTCGTCCCCGGCCGAGGACGCCACACGCCGGACACCGCCAAGGTGACGGCCCTCACCCGGGAAGAGGAAGTCTTCTGCGCCAACGCCTTCGGGGTCCAGGAGCAGCAGCGGTTCGGAGCGTGGTACCTGCCCCAGAAACTCTCGGTCAAGGCAGGGGCAGTCAATCTGCCGTATCTGCTGCGGGAACGCCCTGGCCACGCTCTGACGCTGGCCGCCGATGACACCGCCCGCCTCACCGCTGTGGAGGACTGGGACACGGTGCTGCTGTGGGCGCTGCTGGTGCCGCTGTTCGAGACACTGCTTCAGCCCATCCGTCTGCGGGCGGCAGGAGAGATCTTCCCTCGCACAGAACAGCAGCGGTTCTGGACACTCATCGAGGAGCGTTACCGGCTGCTGGGCATCGACGAGAGCGCGCTGGAAGCCTTCCGCTTCGGCGGCGGCTGGCACCAGCTGGACCGTGCGGGACAGCAGCAGGCCCGCCTTCGTTTGCTGGACACCCTTGCCGCCGCCGACCTCGTGCAGATTGCCGCACGTCACCGGATCCAGCGGTTGCAAGGGCTGATGGCTGGTTTCGCCAAGAAGGCCAAGACGGGAACAGCCCTGGCGCGCCGGGTGCTCACCAAAGAGCTGCAGCCGGTCGTCTCCGCATACTTCGGGGGCGACTGGCTGGCTGTGCTGGACTACCTTCAGGCTCCCCCTCACTCGGATGAGGAGATCATCACCGCTCTGCCCGAGCCGCGTCTGTACGTCGGCATGGCCACGCAGACGGCCGGCATGGCTGCCGAGGCGGGCATCGCGGAAGACGAGGTCCATGCGATGCTCGCGGCCTTCCTCGGCGGCGGCAGTTCTCTGTCTCCGGTGGAGGAGCGGGCTGCGGCCCTGCGCGGCTGGTGGGCAGGCTTCGACCAGGCGCATGCCGACCAGTCACGGGGAATGCCGTCGTTGTGGGGGCTGGTCGATCAGGATCTGATGAGTCTGAACCAGACCGAGCAGGGGCTGACCCCCCAGTTGTACCGGCAGCATCTGCCCGCCGATGTCCTCGAACGGGTGGGGCAGCTGTGGGAGACGGTGACGCTTGCGCGGTATCCCGGCAGCATCGTCAGCAACCCGCGCCCGCACCAGACCATGGCCGAAGCTCTCGGTCCCGCGGCCGAGTTCTGGCACGGCGTGGGCCTGACCGCCTGGTTCGTGTGCGAAGGCCCCTACTCCCGCACCACCTTGGACCGCGTCGACCGCTACTACAGCAGGCCGCTGGCCGCCCTGCGCGCGGCCGGATGCCCGGTCGACACCGCCTTCTTCCGCGAACTGCAAGCCGCCGAACAACTCCTGGGGCCGGAGGAGGAAATCACCGACAGCGAGGACAGTACGGTCGAGACCCCGTACGGGCAGATGACGTTCACCTCCAGCATGAGTCACGGCGCCCGTCGGGACGGCTTCGAGCGGGTACGGGACCTCATCACACGGCACCGGCGGGCCTGGGCGGAGCAGTATCTCGGTGCCTTCGTGGAGGGCCGCTGGCGCTCCGAGTTGGAGGAGGTCGCCCACCAGCATCACCGTATCGTCGCCGCCAAGGGGCGTCCCCCCACGCTGCCCCAGTTCGCCCGGTTCGCTACCACGGCAGCCAACCACTGGACGGGCGGCGACCTGGGGGCGCTGTACACGGCCATCGGCGAGCCGGCGTCTTCCCCGCAGGAGCGGCCTACCCGCCTACTGACTGAGGACGGCTACGACTTCGCCCGCCGGGTGTACCAGGAGCTGGGCGGCAAGCCCGTCGACCACGACACCTGGGTGAACAGCCCGGAGGAGACCCAACGGCAGTGGCAGCTCAGCCGCCTGGCCACCGAAAGCCTGCGCCACCTCCAGCTACAGGAAGCACTCGGGCGGCCGCCGACCGCCAAGGAGTTCGGCGCTCAGCGGCTGACCTGGCCCTGGCCTGGCGAGGAAACCGAAGGCTGGCCCGTCCTCCAGCATGTCATCGCGGCTCTTACGGGTACCAGCCTGCCGCCGATCGCACCCCCCTCCCCCGCCGTCCCGGCCCGCAACGGGAAAAACCCTGCTGGGCAGTTGCTGGCCAAGGGTGCCAACACGGCCGTGGCCACGGAGCCGACGACGGTCCGCATCACCTGTACCGGCGCACCCGTCGACGTCTCCGCTGTACTCCTCACCCGCAACGGCGGGGTACGCAACGACCACGACCTCGTCTTCCACAACCACCCCAGTCACGACGGGGTCAGTGTCGGAGGAGACACCGTCACCGCCGATCTGAATCTCATCCCCGACGACATCACCTCCATCGCCGTCATCGTCAGCATCGACCTCGAGGCCCAGCCCGCCGCAGTCTTCGACCAGCACACCCAGTGGCACGCAGACATCACCCAGTCTTCCGGCGCCCAACTGGCCTTCGCGCCGGGGCCGTTCTCCTCAGGCGAGACCGTCACCGTCGCAGTGGAGCTCTACCGCCACACGGCCGGATGGAAGGCCCGCGCTGTCGGGCAGGGCTACAACACCGGCCTCGCGGGCCTGGCCACCGACTACGGCATCAACGTCGAAGCCTGACGCCCCCTGTCTGGTACGCGAAGCCGTCGACGACCAGGTAAGTGCGGCCGGCGTCGTCGATCTCGCGTGCGAGAGCCGCTGCTGGTGCCCAACCTTCCAGGTGTTCCCGGGTCAGCTGGATCTTGCACACACGATCTCCCCTTGGGTTTCCGTTCCGTCCCGGTACGTCAGGGAGGTTAGGGTGACCGCGACGCGCACCATGGGGGGTGCCAAGTGAGCAAGGCACGCTGGAGGTGAGCATGGGGCTGCGCCCGACACACCTTGGCTACGCCTACCAGGACCTGCTCACCGCGCTGCGGCTGGTGGACCTGGCGGTGGGACGTGCGAATTCCCTGCTGGTCGACACGAAGATGTTCACCGGGGACCGATTCGATGACATCACGTGCGAGTGGGGCACCGGCAGCCGCGAGCGGCTGCAGATCAAGCACACGGATCACGACCGCGCGTTGTCGCTGGAGAGTTTCACGAAGGACAAGCGAGGCCTACGCCTGGATCTGCTCTTCTCCTCCATGGACCACGACTTCACCTCGGATCCGGGTGCCTCGCACCGCCTCGTGGTACGCGACACGGAGCCGGAGGATCCCGAGCTGACCCGGGTGCTGCGCCCGATCCACGCGGGCACCGATCCCGGGCCTGCACTGCACGGCTTGAGCAGCAAACGGTTCCGTTTCGACGCCGCTGCGCTGCGTGCACACGCTCCGTGGAAGGAGATGCTCGCCCAGGTCAGTGATGACCTGCTCAACTGCGCTTGCGCATCCCTGGTAGTCGACACGGATCTTCCGGCGTGTTCGCTCAACATTCGCGAGCCCGGTCCAGCCGAGGCGGCCTTGCTGCACCGCATCACCGAAGAACTCGGTGCCGGACGGCCGCCGAACCGGCACCGCACGCCCGAGGAGGTGGCGCTGGCCCTGATCGAGGCGGCCAAAGCGGCGCGCAGCCGGGCGGGGACCGTGATGGTCGAGGACCTGCTTCCTCGTCTGAGTCTGGAAGTCGACTTCGGAGCGGTCCGTGAGGGGCACCCCGTGGACCGTGCCACCGAGGTGAGACGTCCTACGGTGCTCACGGGCGTGGTCGCGGCCGTGAAGGACGCTGCTCAGCAGGGGGGTGTCGTGGTGGTCACCGGTGCTCCCGGTATCGGCAAGTCGTGGTTGTGTGAGCAGCTCGGGGATGCGCTGCGGGAGACCTGGCTGGCGGTGCGGCATCACTGCTGGCTCGGCGCTGCGGACATCGACCGTGAGCAGCGTGTGCTGACCGAGGTCGTGATCGGCAGCCTGCTGAAGCAGCTGGGGACGGCCGTTCCGGAGGCGCTGGCGCAGGTCAGGCCACGCTACGCGGCCACGCCGGAGACGCTCACGGCCGCGGTCACTGCCGCGCGCGGCCTGGCACCGGACCGGCCGATCGCGCTGATCGTGGACGGTATCGACCATGTCAGCCGGGTTCTTGGATCCACCACCGGCAGCGCCTTTCGTCCGCGGGTGGACCCGGCGGCCTCTCTGATCGCGGACCTCTCCGCCCTGGAACTGCCGCACGGTGTCGTGCTCGTCCTGGCCAGTCAGCCCGGCCCTCACCTCGAGGCCGTCGACGCCGGTGCCTCCCGTCTCACCGTTGCCCCGCTCAACTGCGCCGAACTGCATGCTCTGGCGGACCGTCTGGGCGTGTTGACGGCCCTGGCGTCCTCCCCTGTCGGTGAGGGGCTTGATCCCGCTGCGCGGGCGGAGGCCGCGGTCGCACTGATCGAGGAGCGCTCTCGAGGCAACGCCCTGTACGCCACGTATTTGTGCCGACAGGCCGTTGGTCCTGCCCCGGGCCTGGGAGCGGCGCCGGCGCCGGATGGTGCCGACGATCCTCTGGAGAGGTTGCGGACGGTGCCGTCGTCGGCGCACGACCTCGACGACTACTACGCCTATCTGCTGGCCGGTCTGACCCCCGGGCAGCGTTCTGCTGTCAGCATGCTTGCGGTCTGCGACTTCGCTGTGACCGCATCGGAGCTCGAGGAGATCTTCCCGCTGCCCGGAATGCAGCTCGGTGCCGCGCTGACCAGCGTGGCGCCGATCGTCGCGCAGCAGCCGGGCATCGGCGGACTGAAGATCCATCATGAGAGTTTCAGCCGCTTCATCCGGCGGATCGACGGTGACCACGGGTGGGTCGACCAGGTACGGGTCCGGGCTGCCGAGTGGCTCTCCGAGCGGGGGTTCTACACGGACCCTCGCGCCTTCCGGCACCTGCCCGAACTTCTGTCCGCTCTGGGCCGCGACGACGAACTCGCTCTGCTGATCGGGCCCGATTTCCTCTCCCGCGCAATCGCCGGGCTGCAGCCCCCGCAGGCCGTCGTCCACACCCTGACCGTGGCCGCACGGCGGGCGGCGGCACGCAACGACTGGCCCACGCTGGTGCGTTGTATCGAACTGACCCGGGCGCGGGCGACCTACGAGGACGAGGGCCTGCCGGGCTCCCTGGTGCCGTATGCGGATGTGCTGGTGGCGCTGTCAGGAGCCGACCGCGTGGCGGCAAGCCTGATGTACGAGGGTGTGACCACGATGGCGGCGCGGTGGGGCCTGCAGCTGTGTGCGGCGGTCGACCGGGCAGGTTACGCCGCCCCATGGGAGGCGTACCTGACGGCCTGGGACGAGGCACGCAAGGATGAGAGTACCCACTACGGTTCCGACAGCGACGAGTCCCTCTTCCTTGCGGAGTTGCGCGGACGGATCCGGCTGCCGGACCGCGATACCGACCGCTCTGCCCCCGAACGCCCGCTCGCGCGGCGGGTGGCTGAATTCCTTGACCAGGAGAACCCGCCGCCGTTCGAGCCTGCGCTCGATGTGCTGCTGGACTGTCTCGGTTTCGTTCCGCTGGTGGAGAGCGTCGAGCTCATCGACCGTTCCGACCGGCGCACCGCACTTCTGCTGTATCTGGCCGATGCCCGCGACAGCGCCGGCGGCGAACTGCCGTCGGCGCGCACGCTGGCCACGGCGGCCTGGGCGAGCGGCCCGTGCGACCCGCGGCGTCTGCTCCGTCATGGTCTGGCAGCGGCGGACCTGGCCGAGGAGGTCTTTTCCGGAGACATCAGCGCTGTTCTCACTGAGGCAACTCGCGAGGTGCTGACCGACCGTGCCAGCGGCCTGTCGGAGCCGGTGAGCAGGTGGCTGGCACTGCTCACGGTGGCGCACGCAGCCGATCCGCAGGCGCCCGTCCGGCTGCTCCCCCTTCTGGACGGCGAAGGTTTCTACCGTGCCTGGCTGCGCTTCGCTCTCGCCACTGTCGGCCTGCACCGTGATGTCGGGGCGGGCACCCTCCCGGCCGAAACCGCGTCCGCCACCGTGCGGGTGGCACTCGAGCAACTGGCCCAGCACGCGCACGCGTTCACGGGCCGGCCGCGGGCCTGCGATCTTGCGGACATCCACCGGCAGGTGCGGCAAGTGCTGCACGACGGCGTCGCGCTGCTGCAGGGCAACGACGTCGCGCTGGGCATCACCTCCCTGCAGACCGTCAGCCGCGGCACCACCACCTCCCTCATGGGCATGGCCGGAACCGGACCTCTGGTCACCACGGAGCTGCTGTCCCTGCTCACGGCGAGCGTCGGCCAGGCCGGGGCCGATGTCGTGCGCGAGCTCATGGGCACGCTGCGCACGGCGCAAGCCGAGCGCCGTGCGCTGTACGCGGAGGACACCGACTTCGAGCTTGAGATAGCCCGCGTGAGTCTCGCCTGCGACGATCCACACGAGGCACAACGCTGCTGGGAACGCGCCGCCCGCGACCTGGGCGCCTACGGCAGCCACAAGGACATCACGATCGAGGAGCTGCTCGATCCGCTGCCCCAGCTGGTGCAAGCCGATCTTGCCCAGGCGCGTGTGCGGCTGTCGCGTACGCAGCCTCTTGTCTATCTCGTCGCGGACCGTACCGACGGGCGGGGGACGGCGGGAACGCCTGCCGAATGGTGGCGCTTGCTGACGCGCCTGGATCCGCAGGCTGCCGCGCAGTTGGGCGCCGAGGTGCTGCTGACCGAGCCCGGCCTGCCCGATGGCCGGGTGGACGCGGCCCACCACCAGCTGCTGGCCACCCAGGCGGACGCGGCCGATCCCGTCGTCCTGGCCGCGCTCCGCATCGCGGCAGGGTCCGGCGGCCGCAGCATCGACCAGGACATCGCCCTGCTTACGCGGCTCGCCGACCTGCCCGCCGACGACGCGGCACACACACTGCGTCTCCTGCCGGTGCTGGCCAACGCGATCACTTCCACCTACGACGACCAGACCCTGTTCGCCGTGTCGCAGAATGCCGGAGCCGAGCCCACCGCTGCGCTGCGCACGGCGGCACAGCGCTGTGGCGGCGAAGGCGGCCCGCCCTGGACGCCCCGTCCCGTGCCCACCAACAATTCCCGCAACTGGTCGGGCCCCGAGAAGCGCCCCACCACAGGCGCCTACCTGCACGCTCAGCAGCGCCCGACGCTGCCGGAAGGTGCCGCCGGCGTACTTGCCGCAGTCCGCGACCGCAACAGCAAGGCATACGACGCCCCCCTGGGCCCGCGGTGGTCAAGGGACGCCCTGGCCAACGCGGTCGGCTGGCGGCTTCTCGAGATCCTCGACGGCCAGGGGACCGACGCCGCCATCCAGCTCCTGCACCGGATCGCCGACGAGATGACCCCCTCCAACCCCCTTGAGCTATTGGCCGACCTCGCCTCGGGACTCCAGCTACGCCAGGACACCGACCCCTATGTCCTGGGCCCCCTCGCCGCCACGGCGGGCATGCTTGCCTACACCAAGACGCGCGGCGGCGGCGGTTGGCGCTCCTTCGCCGGCAACGACCGGCTGGATCTGTGGCGGCAGGCGCATGCCGCAGACGCCGACACCGCAGCCCACAATCTCGCAGACCAGGTGGTCCACGCCGTCGCCGAGGGGTCCTACCACCGCACGATCGGCATCAGCCTGGCCCTGGTCTCAGCGTTCGCCGTTCAGCCCCCGCACGCTTCGCCCCCGGCTGCCAGCGCCCTCGCCTGCTGGGACGCGGCGTACGAGGTCATCGCCCACCGCCTGCCGGGCCGCGCCCGCCTCGACCACGGTGCCTACCTCCCGGTGCCCGAGCAGACGACCCAGCACGACATCGACACCGCGCTGTGCCGGCTTGCATTGGCCACGCTCGCCCTGCCCGAACGCGGCGACAAACGCCGCGCCTTGATCGCAGCTACGGTTCTCCTGGCCGGCCGCCCCGGCCCGGCCCAGGCCGCACTCGCACACGTCCTCTCCTTCAGCCTTGGTGCCGGCCCCCTGACCTGGCTCCTGACCGTCCTGCACAGCCACCTGCCTGACGGGCCCCTGGATGCTGCCCTTCTCAACCAGCTCGTAACGCTGTGCCGCAGTGACATGCTGTCCGTCCGCGCCGAGGCCTCCGCCGTCCTAGCGCGCGCCGGCCACCCGCCGCCCTCCCCGCCGGCGACTGCGGCCCATCCGGCACTCGTATGCGCCGTTTCCACCCTGCCCGACCCCGAGGAGAGGGCATGAACGACCCGCGGCGATATGCGGCCGGCCTCATCGACAGCTATCTGGGTGATCGCCTCGAGGCCGCCGGCAATCCAGCCGGGCTTCGTGAGACCGTCATCGACCTCGTAGCCGATGCCATGCCCGAGGTCGAAACGCTGATGGGCACTCAGCTGAACCTGCTGGCCAATGGACACCGCAGCCAACTTCCCGATGCCTACCTCGCCGACCATGCCGCCGCCGAAGACGCTCTGCAGCACGCCGCCGCCGGTCTGCGCGCCGCACTCGCCCAAGCCGGGCACCTCGGCAATGGCCAAAACTTCGAACGCCGCGCGGCCGCGCGGCTGCGTGACGACCCCCGGGCAGCCCTGCAGGCCGAACTCACCCGCGTTCCCCGCCCCCTGACCCGTCCCGAGGCGCTGGTGTGCTCGCTCGATCCAGCCCCCTGGTTCAGCGACAGTCATCAAGCGGACGAGCCATGGCCGACGCCCGGTTTCGCTTCGCTCACAGGCCTGCGCACGCTGCCGGGCGGCGCCGCAGCCCTTGCTCGTGTGGACGACGGCCCCCATGCAGGCTGGGTACAGATCGGGTTCTTCGAGCGGCAGCGCACCCCTGCACGCCGCCATCCAGATCGGCCCGCCCGCCAACTACAGATCATCGTCGGCCTGGAGGCCCTCAACGGCGATCCACCGTCCGACACGCTGCCCGTCTCCCAAGCCCCCCGGCAGCTGTGGACCCGCCCCTGGCGGCAGCTGGGACTCGGCTTCCCCCAGGCCGAGCTGGCGGCCGCGCACATCAGCGCCGCGGATCAGGCGCTCATGGCGCTCACCGCCGCTGGCAGCACCAGCATGGTCGACGCGCCCCGCCGCCGAAGCGGCCTCGGTCTGCCTCCTTACATACTTGCCCCCGCCGCCAGCGTCGTGGCCGCGCTCGATCTTGAACCCACGAACGGCATCTGCGGTTTCAGCCTCAGTGACACCGTCGGTGAAGCACTGATCTGTCGTCAGTGGCACGGTCACCTTGTCCACGACGGAAGCTATGAACCTCTGCTACCCGTGGTCGCAGGAGCGGACCTGCTCATCCGTCCTGACCTGTTCACCCGCCTGCACGACATGATCAGTGCCTCCCGCTGCCGAACAGGCATCAGCATCCACCACATGTCAGCAGACGACGACACCCACGACGACGGGGACTGAGTGCGTTGTGGCAAAACGGATCTCATTCGAAGCATGCGGCGCGGGTGGTCATTCGGACAGAGACGCCGGTGTGGTCGTAGGCATGAGGAACGGGC
Source organism: Streptomyces sp. NPDC049954 (assembly GCF_040656295.1). Taxonomy (NCBI): domain Bacteria; kingdom Bacillati; phylum Actinomycetota; class Actinomycetes; order Kitasatosporales; family Streptomycetaceae; genus Streptomyces; species Streptomyces sp. NPDC049954. The sequence continues at coordinate 30,628 of NZ_JBFALS010000025.1, read as the reverse complement.
CCCTTGGCTTCATCCTCCCGAAGAACGATCCCTTCATGGCCTGGGCCCAGCGCCGCCGTCTACAAGGACGCCAAGCGCCCGGCCGCCGCCAAGCTGTACCTGAACTGGTGGCTGTACAAGCAGACCCAGTCCAACTTCTACATGTGGTCTGTCCGCACCGAAGTCACGCCCCAAGCCGGCTACTGCCCCATCTGGGACTACCCAACGCCCACCTCCAGGGTTTCGAGCGGTTCATATCCGACCGCGCCCTCGTCGAACGCTTCCGACAGCAGCTGCCCCTGTACGTCGGCGAGGTCATCGGAGTGCCGTCTCCGGGCTGGCCGGGACTGCGCCCCGGACGCTGGTGACATCTGCCCAGTTCTTCGGCCCGCCTCGTCAGACAGCATCTCTGGACATGCGTCCACCGTGGTCACCCCTGGGTGTGACGGCTCCGGGCACCGGACTTTGCCCGGGCGTGAACGGTGTGGTCGGCCAGGTGGGCGAGGACTGCGTGGTTGGCCTCCCAGCCGTCGGCAACCCTGGAGGCGGCTCCGGGGTATGCGGGGTCGTTGGAGGGGTGGGCGTCGAGGAGTTCGGCGATGCCGGCGCGTGCGACGACGATGCAGGCGTGCCGGTGTCGTGAGGTGAGGACGCACAGGCGACCGGCTTCCAGGTGGAAGGCGGAGGCATCGCTGCGGCCGGAGAGGGGGTGCAGGACGATGGTGACGCTGAATTCGCATCCCTGGAGTCGGTTGGCAGTGTCGACGGTGATGCCGTGGAGGTTTGGGTACTGGCGGGTCAGGAGCGTACGGATGTGGTGGGCCTGATTGTGGTGGGCGGTGCCGATGGCGATGTCGCCGGGGTGGAGGCGGTGGCCGCGGGGGTTTTTCTCGCAGGTGGTGACGGTGCGGCGGATCAGCAGTCGCTCGGCGATGTCGAGGACGGCGTGGAAGGCTTCGGCGTCGATCTGTTGGGTGATGCGGGCGGGTAGTTCGAGCAGTGCCCATCCGGTTCGGGCGGCGTTCTCGATGGCCGTGTCGGCAGGGGTACGCATGCCGGTGGCCATAAAGGTGAGGGTGCGGTCGGTTTCGGTGCTTCCGGCGTGGAAGGGCGTGAGGGGGTAGAAGGCGTCGCTGATCAGGGGAACGGCTGAGGGCGGCAGGCGCCAGGACACCGGCAGGAAGTGGACGGGCAGGTCACGGTTGTTGGCGAGCAGGACGGCGACTGCGTTGTTCGTGGGGTCGTAAGGCAGGCCTGCGAAGCGGTGAGTTTTGACCGTGGAGAAAGGGTCGAGTTGGCCGGGGTCTCCGACGAAGAGTGCCTGGTCGAAGATGCCGGCGGTCCACAGAAGCATGTCGGAGCGCATCTGGTAGGCCTCGTCGATGATCGCCCATGGCCACCGGCGGTCGGTGACCGTGGCCCATTTCATGGCGGTTGCCACGATGACGTCGGCCGTTTTTTCGAGGTCTTCGATGCGGGTGCCGATACGGATGGCGGTTTGGGCCTGCAGATCGGCAGCGACGGTGTGGTCTGTTGCGGTAAGCCGGGCAATTTGCAGGTGGGGGTGGTACTCGGAGAATCGCCGCACGAGGTGGTCGACCTGGCTGTTGGTCTGGGCAATGACAATGCAGGGGCCGCTGGAGTGTGCGAGAACGTCGGCGGCGTGGGCAACCAGGGTGGATTTTCCGGCGCCGGGTGGGGAGTCCACGACGAGTCCGCGGTGAGTGAGGGCGGGTAGTTGATCCAGGACGGCGCGGGCGGCTGTGTCCATCTGCTGCCGCGGCGTGAACCGGTGCGGGGGTGTCACTCTTCCTCCTCGCCCTCGTCGGGGTGTTCGGGAGGCGGCCCGCCGTGGGTCCAGGGTGTCTGGTCCCGTGAGGGGAACTCCGGCATCCGGTAATGATCCGGTGCGATGGTGAAGACGAGGAAGGCGCCGGCTTCGGGCAGGACGGCATGGTTGGGTCGGGCCACAGAACCCATGCCTGCAGTGATTTCGAGTCCGACGAGGGTCTCCCCACCGGCCGGCGTGACCTCGCAGATCTTGTAGCGGGCGTTGGGGTGGGTGTGGCAGGCCAGAAGTCGGCCGGGTTCCATGTGCACGGGGTCGGTGGTGGTCCCGGTGAGCCGGGGGCGCCATTGTGCGCGTCCGGTGGGTCCGCGGAGGGTGTGTTCCGGGTCGATCGCGGTGACGGTGGTGCCGATGGCTTCGCCGGTGGTGCGCAGTTCCGCCCGCACGAAGGGGTCGTCGGCGGCGCATTCGGCGGCGAAGGCGGCTGCTGCGTGTTCCATGTGGGCCAGGCGGACGGCGGCGGCGACGGCTTGGTCGCGGGCGGGGCGGGGGCGCCCGTCCTGGGTCAGATGGAGGCATTCGTCGGTGAACGCGGTGCGTTCGTGGATCCAGCGGCGTGTGCTGCCCTTGGCTTCGGGGATGGCCTGCAGGAGCCCGTAGGCCTGCCACATCGAATCCCAGGTGGGTTGCAGGTAGGCGGCCAGCAGGCGGTCGATTTCTTGCAGAGTGCGGGTCTGATCCCGCCCGCGGGCCCGGGCGCGGCCGTGGGCGTCGAACAGGGGTGCCAGCTGCTCGTTGTCGAAAGCGGCGTCGGTTACCGGCCCCGCCGACCGGTGGGTGGCCGGGTCTTCTGCCCTGTGTGCGGCGTCGCGTCCCGAGGCTGCGTGGCGGGGCGGGTCGATCCAGGCCAGCAGAGTCGCGAGGTCCTCGTCCTCCAGGGGGCTCTGGCCGGTGACCCAGTGCATGCCGAGGAAGCCGGTCATGGGGATGAGTGCGGGTGAGCCGGGGAGGTCGGCGCGGTCGGTGAGGTAGGTGAGCCAGTGCCCCAGGCGTTGGACGGCCCGGGAGGTGGGATCGTGGTCGTCGACTCTGCCAAATCGCAGGTTGTCGCCGAGGTCTTTGAGGTGCTGCACGGTCTGGAGGTTGGGGACGAGGATCTGCGGGGCGTCGGTGCAGCGCTGGCGTGCCGGCTTGGTGGCGGTGGCGGGCAGGTGTTCGCGGTGCTGCTGGCAGGCGTCGATGTACGCGGTGACGGCGCCGGCCAGGGTAGTGAGCATGGGCGTGGTGCTTCCTGAGGGCGGTGCGACCAGGAGCTGGGGGCGGTAGGGGTCGGTGCCCAGCATGACCGCCAGCGGTCGTGCGGCGGGCCCGGTTCGCCTCAGCGCCAGCAGCATCAGCGGCTGGTCGCTGAGGTGGAGGTGGCGCAGATGGCTGGTGCGCAGGGCGTTGCCGGTGTCGGCGGCACGCATCCGCAGGAGTGAGGTGAGCAGGCTCATGCGGGGCCTGTCTGAAGCTCTTCGTGAATGCGCTGTGCGTGGCGCAGGGCTTGGGTGATGTCTCGCTGGTCCCGTGCCGGGTGCAGCCGTCCGTCGGTGAGAGCCAGGGCGGTGGACAGAGTGTCGATGCCGCCCAGGTCGTCGCGGACCGCGGTGCCCAGAGTCTCGATCTTGCTCTGGTTGCGGGCTTCGTTGCGGCAGTGGAAGGCCAGGTCGCAGTGGCGGCGGCAGCCCGGGTTGTAGCGGGCCCGCACGGTGGCGAGTGCGGAGAGGAGTTCACCGCGGGGCCGGGCCGGTTTCTCGTCGGATCCGGGGGCCAGGTCGAAGGTGGTCCCGGGAGGAAGCTTGTCCAGCAGTTCGGGCAGGCGCCGGAGTCTGGCGAGGTGGCGGCTCAAGGACTTGACCTGCTGGTAGGCGTTGTAAGGCGTGGCGGTGGGCTGGAGGGAGAAGTTGCGCGGGTTGATCAGAATCACGGTGTCGGACACCCGGTCTTCCGGGAGGCCGTCGGCGGCGAGGAGTTCCCGCAGGGCCAGGATGTAGGCCGCTCCCTGGGTCAGGGCTGCGGTGACCTTGGCGGGGTCGGGCTGTCCGTGGATGACGGGGAAGGATTTGATCTCGACGATGTGGAAGGTGCCGTCCTGCTGGAAGGCGATGACGTCGGGCTCGAGGTAGGCCTGGTGGCCGGCGACGGTCAGGCGCAGTACGGGGTGGTCGAGCAGCGTGCGGGGGTCGTTCGACCTGCGGTGTGCTGCGCTGAGGATGCGGGAGCGGGAGCGGGAGCGGCGCAGCTGCAGGCGGGACTTGTCGTCATCGCTGCCGACACTGTTGACGTCTTCGTAGGAGACCTCGGGAAGGGTCAGGCCCAGAGCTTGGCGCAGCAGCGGCAGCAGTGGTGCTCCGGCCTGGGCGGTGACCTGGTGTTCGAAGGCGAGGCCGTAGTCGAGGGCGAGCTGGGATTTTCTCAGCGGCTGCGGCAGGCCCAGATGGGCGGCGAGGGCGGCTTTGTCGATGCCGGCTGCGTCGATCAGGGAGCGGCGGTCGCAGCCCGGGTTAGCGGTCAGTGCTGCCAGGGTGCGTGCATTGTGCGCGATGGGCGGCGCGGTTCCGCGTAAAACGCCCAGGCGTGTGTCGAGCGAGCTCACTGTTTTCCTTGGGGAGACAGGGCACAGCCGTGCAAAGTCGGGTCTATGAAGTACGGCGCAGGCGGGTGGTGTTGCGCAGGATGTTGCCGAAGATCTGCTCTGCGTCGCCGAGTTGGCGGCGTGCGCGACGTGCTGCTTCGGCGCGGGTGTCGGCGTCGTCGTCGGCGTGGATCTCCAGTTCTGCGGTGGCGGCGCGGCGCAGCGCGGCCAGGTCGAGCGGGCCCCGGGTGGTGTTGCCGTGGATGTTGCGGCTGTAGTGCAGCAGGAGCTGCTGGGCGGGTGGCGGCAGTTCGGTTTCGCTGCCGAGGTGTTCGGCGGCGTCCGCGAGGCGCAGGGCCGAGGTGAGGAAGTGGACGCGCTGGGTGAGGGGTCCCACGACGCGTTGCTCCAGCGGCCAGGTGCTCAGGGCGAGCAGCGCGCGGGCCGGTGAGAGCAGATCGGCGGTCAGTGCGGGGCAGATGTAGTAGGCGCGGCCGTAGGGGGCGGAGCGGAAGGAGCGTTCCTCGTCGCGGCGCAGGGTGGTCAGGCGTGCGGTGTTCAGGGGGCCGGAGAAGAACGCCTGGTGGACCTGGCTGAGCAGTTTGGGCGAGGCGGGGGCGGCGAGGAGGGTCAGGGCCTGGTGGACCTGGTCGCGTACGGGCAGGCCGCTGTGGCTGGGTTCGGCGGGGGCGGGCTCCGGGTGGGCTCTTTCCGGGCCATCGCTGATTCCGCACAGAACGTTCCAGGCGCGTTGGGCGCGCGTCAACTCTTCGCCCAGGAGGTTCACTTGGGCGGTGTCGCGTTCTGTGAGCGCCTGCCGGATCGCTTCCTGCAGGTGTTGCATGCGTTTCTCTAGAGCGACCAGATGCTCGTCCATACCCGCATGCTAACAGTTGCTCGTGATGCCCAGTTTTTCTCCTGTGATTTTCGTGTAAGGTCCCGGGCTCGTAAGGCACCACCGGTGTCCTCCTACGCCTCGCCTCCAGAAAGGCGCACGAAGGCATGAGCAGACTGCTCCACACTTCCGACTGGCATTTGGGTCACACCTTGTCCGGGCATCCACGCGAAGAGGACTTCGACGCCGTCTTAGCCGAGATCGTGGCCATCGCCCAGGAGAGCCGGCCGGACCTGATCATCCACAGCGGCGATCTGTTCCACTCCTCCCGCCCCACGGTCCGGGACCTGATGCGCGCCATGCACAGCCTGGGCGAACTCGCCGCCGTCGCCCCCACCGTGGTCGTGGCCGGCAACCACGACTCCCCCGCGTACTTCAAGTTCCTCAACTACGTAAGCGGCCTGGCCTGGGGCCGTCGCCTGTCCTTCATCCATGAACTCCGCCCGGGGCACGACGGGGGCATCCTCACCTTTGACGCCTGCGGTGGCGAGCAGAGGATCCGGCTGGCGGCCATCCCCTTCGTGCATCCGAACCGGTTCTGGCAGCACTCTGCGCCGGACACCTCGTACGCCGACTACGCCGCCGGGATGCGCGCGGTGCAGGCGGAGCTGGTGGAGGCCCTGCACGAGGGGTACGACCCGGGCCGGGACATTCTGCTGTTCGCGGCCCACGTGCAGATCGCAGGTGCCAGGAGTTCCCCGAGCGAACGGGTCGTGGATGAGGCCTTCGAGACCGATCCCGGGGACATTCCCGTGGTGTCGTACGCCGCTCTCGGGCACATTCATCACCCCCAGAGCGTAGAGGGGCTCAAGTTCACCGCCCGCTATGCGGGCAGCCCGCTCCCCATGGACTTCGGTGAAGCCGGCGAAGCCAAGAGTGTGGTGATCGTCGATGCCGAGCCCGGGCGGCCGGTCCGGGCCTTGCCCCGCCGCCTCACCAGCGGCCGGCGGCTGGCCAATTTCACCGGGACCCTCGATGAATTGAAGGCTGCGGCCGATCAGTACGACGGGGCCTTCCTCAAGGCGGTGATCACGGGTGAGGAGCCCGGGGTGCCTCTTGGCCAAAGGATCGCCGAGATCGTTCCCGACGCGATCCTCATCAACCCGGCACCCGCGCGGGAGGCAGTCGACGGTGCCGTCCTGGACGGCGATGTCGGCGACGAGCCGAATCTCCCCGACGCGTTCCACGCCTACCTGGCGCAGGAGGGATTGAGCAGCGAGGCCGCGGAAGCCACCGTCACCGCCTTCGTCCATCTGCTCAACGAACTCGACGACGAGACGCCGGCGCCGGTCCCTGCCGAGGAACTGCTGCGCACCGCGCTGGACGACATCTGGACGGCGGCACCGTGAAGCCTTTGCGACTCACCCTCACCGGGGTGCGCAGTTACCCCGGAACCTGCACGATCGACTTCACCGGCAAGCGCCTGTTCGCCGTCCTGGGACCCACCGGTGTGGGGAAGTCCTCCCTCCTCGAAGCGATCATCTTCGCCCTGTACGGGGAATGCTCGTGGGCGAAGAACGGCAAGGACGTTCGCGAGCTGATCAGCAAGGGCTGTCCCAGCATGCACGTGACGTTCGAGTTCTCGGCGAACGGCCGCGCGTGGAGTGTGCGCCGCACCCTGTATGCGGACAGCAAGACACGACCGAAGGCCGTGCTTGAGCCCCTGGCCGAAGGCGCCGCCGACCTGCGGGTCGACAACAAGGACGCGGTAACGAAGGCAGTCACCCAGATCATCGGGCTGGACTGGGACGGCTTTGTCAGCACGGTTCTGCTGCGTCAGGGAAAGTTCGACACCCTCCTCAGGGCCCCGAGCGCCATCCGTGCCGACATCCTGCGTCACATCTTCGGCATCAACGAACTCCAGCGCGTACGCAAGTTGGCCGGCACACGGCTGGAACATCTGAACACGCAGATCACGGCTGCCACCCGGGAACGTGCCCGTCTCCTGGACGATCCCGCTGCTGCCGCCTCCCAGGCGGCGGCGGACATGGAGCGCTCCCGCATCATCGCGGCCCGCCGGCGTGAACGGCTGGACGCTCTGCGCGCGGCCCAGAGCCGGGCCATCGGGCACAAGCATCGCAAGGCCGCTGTGGACAAGGCGTCACGGCTGCTGCGTGAGCGCGCTGTCGCGGATGCGCGAATCACGATGGCTTCACTGGCGCGCACGAAGGAGAAACTCGATGCCGAAGCGACCGCCCAGGAGGCGACCGGACGCGCCCTGAGCCTGAAACTGGATGCGGCGCAGGCGGCACTGGACGTGGCCGCGCAGGCTGGTGACACCTCCCGGTCCCTTTCCAGCGCGTTCACCGTCCTCTCCCGCCTGCCGGACCGTGCAAGTGGCCTGGCCACCATGACGCAGCAGCTGAAGGAGGAACGTGAGCAGCACAACGAGCATGAACATCAGCACCTGCAGGCACGACAGAAGCTGACGGAGCGCGAGCAGGGCAAGGCGGCTCTCGTCAAGGCTGCCGAGCAAGCCGAGCACACCGTGGCCGAGGCGCGCACGCTCACCGACCAGGTCCAGGAGGCCGTCCGGGCGGCGCTGCAGGAAGCCAGCGCCGCGGCCGCGCACCTGCGGTCACAGCGCATGGCGCTTGCAACCGTTCAGGAGCAGGCCAAGGCCGGGGCCGGCCTGGAGGACAACCTGGAGGCGCTGCGCAGCGCCGTGGAAGAAGCCCAGGACACTTTTGCTGCGCTGCAGCACGGTGACGCGGCCCATGCGGCAGGTTCCCATCTGATGCCAGGGGACGCCTGCACGGTCTGTACCCGGCCTGTCCCGGGCGACTTCACTCCTCCCTCACCGCTGGACAGCAAGGCGCTCGGCCAGGCCCAACGTGAGGTCACCAAGCGCACGAGGGCCGTCGGCAAGGCGGTGGAGGCCAAAGCGGAAGCAGCCGCACAGCTGAGAGGGTCCGAGCGAACGGCCGAAAAGCACCGGCGCGCGCACCTGGCCGCCGACAAGGGCACAACTGCGGCACTGCTCCAAGTGCAGGAACTGGTAGACGCGGCCCGGCCTGCCTGCGCTCCTGCGACGGCCACCGTCCTAGACGCCCTGACCGGGCAGGCGACCGCGCAGGCGGGTGCCCTCGCTGAGGGCGAACCAGCTGGCCGGGCGCAGATCACCCGTATGGTCAAGGCACTCGTCCAGCCGCTGCGTGACGCGGAGCGCGAAGCCCTCGCGGCCCATACTCGTGCCCGGGAAGAGCTGGCGGCAACGCAGGCCGAGAACGAGGCATCGGGGGCCGCCCTCAAGCGCCAGCGCAGCCGCTTGCAGCGGGAACGCAAACGCCTGGACAAGACCCAGCTGCAGTACGACACCGAGCTGCAGACCCTGCTCGCGGAGGTCGCCGGACTCCCGGCCTCCATCCGGCCCGCCCAGCCCTCCGAGCAGGAACTCCCCCTGCCGCAGGACATCGAATCCGCACAGGAAGCGGCCAGCCAGCGCCTGGCACGGCTCGAACAGACCACCCAGGACCGCGACCACATCCGGCAGTCCCTCACCCTGCACACCGAGAGCCAGCAGGCTCTGGACGCACGCGGGCGGCGCGACGTCGAAGCCCCTGCAGGCCGTCTCATCAAACAACTGGAGCGCTGGGCAGACGCGGCCGCCGATGCCGCCAGTCTTCTCGGTGGGGAGACCTTTACCGAGCTGCCGCCCGCCCCGGACGGAGCCGACCTGCAGGCCGTCGACGCCTACGGCCTGGCCCTCACCTCGCTGGATGCACAGCTGTCCGGTGCACTCGAGCAGAGCGCACAGCAGGCCGATGAGGGAATCAGCGCATTCGAGAAGGAGCTCACCCGCCAGGCTGGAGCCGACGCCGACGCCATCGACGACAGTCCTGGTTTTTTGGTGCCGCCGAAGAGCAATCTGCTCGCCCCCGGTGTTCTGGACCCGCTCAGCCGCAAGACAAGCCAAGCGGAGGCCGCGCATGACAAGACCAAGACCGATCTGCGGATCGCGCAGTCGCAAATCCCCTACGCCGACGCGCTTCAGGCTGCCCTCGAAGCGGGAAATGAGCAGGCCGCGAAATGGAGGAGCGTGAGCGATCAGCTCACCGACGCGAGGTTCCTGACCTATCTCACCGACCGGCGCACCCGTTCGCTGCTCAGTCACGGCAGCAGGATCCTCAAGCAAATCTCCGCGGGCAACTACGCCTTCGCTGAGAACTTCCAGATCACGGACCTCGCCACGAACCTCACACGTGACCCGAAGACTCTCTCCGGCGGGGAGACCTTCCAGACCTCTCTCGCGCTGGCCCTGGCGCTCGTGGAACTCCATAGCCGCAGCAACAACAGCAAGGTGGAGAGCCTGTTTCTGGACGAAGGGTTCGGCTCGCTTGACTCCGATCGCCTCGACGCCACCCTTGCCGTCCTGGGCAGCAGCGTGACCAGTGACAAAACAGTCGTGGTCATCAGCCACCTGTACCCGGTGGCCGAGGCGGTCAACGACGTGCTGTTCGTCGAGAAGACCGACCAGGGCTCTACCGCCGCCTGGCTCACGCCGCAACAACGCGACTCGCTCGTCCGCGAAGGCATCCGGCAGTTGCTGGAACACCTCTGAGCCACCGGAGGTCTGCCAACAGCGTTGCCCAAAGACCCCCGCAGGTGTCAGGGACGTGCCTGACACCTGAGGCTAGGGCTGCCGAGCCGTCGGCCGCGGCCTCACCCGACGGCGGCGCAGCACGACGCCCGGTCGGGCCGCGGACTCCATGGACCGGCGCGCGAGTGCTCCACCGGCTTTCGGCACATCGGTGGGCGCTCCGCTCCGGGGTGAGATCTCTGATGCTCGCGTGCGGAGCGGACCAAAACGCAAAGGCTCAGGAGCACGGGCGTGCGGCTCCGCCGAGCCACCACCCATGGCATGACGCTGCGTCAGGGCCTTGGACGACGACCGGGGATCGCCGGTGCCCCTCCCTCTCGGACACTGCCAAAACCAATGGGCATACAGGACTTCTGGCCTTTCCAACCTTCGTATCCACGTTAAGGAGCAGACCGCATGAGTGACTCCCCTGCCGGCACACCGTGCGCGGGCCAACCGGTTCTCACCGCTCGTTCAGTACGGCAGGCTGCGGTGCCGCGGTTGCTGACCCTGGACCAGCACGGCGAGCTGACCAGCGCACACGTGCGTCTGGTCGCCACGGCCGTAGGCCGCTCGGAGCGCACGGTGTGGCGGTGGGTCACCAAGGCGCGTATTGCCGGTCACGCCGACATGGCATGCCGAACACGGTTCACCGTCACCCCAGAGTTCCGGCGGCTGCTTCTGCTGTGGGGAGGCAACGCCTCCGCCGTGCACCGCGAGCTGCAGGAGCGGGCCCTGGCTGATCCCCGGCTGCCTGCAGCACCTTCGCTCTCGACGATTCACCGGGCGTTGCGACGAGATCTGACGCCTGGGGACCGGGCCGGGCTCGCCCATGGAGAGGCCGCCCGGCGGGCCTTCGATGTGTTCGGCAAGCGCCCGGCCACGCACCGAAACGCCGCTTGGGAAGGCGATCACAAGTGCGTGCCCGTGCACGTGCTGCTCGAGGACCAACTTGTGCAGCCCTGGGTGACCTGGTTCATCGACTGTGCCACCAAGGTCATCGTGGGCGTGGCCGTCACGCCCCACGCTCCCAGCAGAGATGCGGTCCTGGCGGCTCTGCGGATGGCCTTGGACCGGGCCGAACCCTTCGGCCCGGCCGGCGGGCTGCCCGGCCTGGTCCGCGTGGACCGCGGCAAAGAATTTCTGTGTCCCGCGGTGACCTTGGCCCTGGGTGCCTTCGCCGTGCCTGTCATCGATCTCCCGCCCTACAACCCTCATCTGAAGGGCACCATCGAGGCCCTCAACGGTGCGGTCGAGGACATGCTGTTCGTCTCCATGCCGCGCTACGTCCACCGGCAGACGCTGCTCAACGGGCGCACCGCGGAACTGGACGAGCCCGCGCTCACCTTCGAGGCGTTCGTGGAGCTGCTGCTGAAGTGGGTGCACTGGTGGAACACCGAGCACCAGCCCAGGAAGCTGCGCGGCCGCACCCCGATGGAGGCATGGCAGTGCGACCCCACACCGCTGTACGACGTTCCCGCCGAACAGCTGGCCCGTTTCGGGCTCGAGGACGACGGACGCACGCGCACCATCACCACGCAGGGAGTGCAGTGGCGCAACCGCCACTACATCGCCCCCTGGATGGTGGGCCGGAGCGGCGAACGGGTCACGATGCGTCACCTTCCCCACCATGACGCGACCATCGAGGTCTTCGACCTCCGCGGGGCGCATCTGGGCAGCGCGGGCCTGGCCGAGGCGGCCAGCGAGGACCAGATCCGCGACGTACGCAAAGCCCGTACCGCCAAGGCGCGGCGGCTTCGCGCGGACATGAAGGCCGCCGAACGGCTGCGCCGTGAGCGCTTCAAGGCCGTCACGGCACCCATCCCGCCCCAGCGCCTGGGCGCACTGACCGAGGCGGAAGCCGAAGCAGAGCTCTCCGTATCGGCCGCCCCGGACCTGCGGCGGGCCAATCCCGATTACATCCCGCATCAGGCCGTCCCGGACGGCTGGGCACGCCCGGTCCCGGCAGGCACCGAGGAGATTACAGAGAACACTCCCGAGGAGAGCGCGTGAGCGGCGACATGGACTACGGCAGGCTTCCCCCGGCGGACGACGACCACTTCCACCATCTCAATGCGCACCTGGTCGCCACTGATGCGCTCATGGCCACCCTGGACAACATTGAGGCGACGATCGAGGCCAAAGCCATGATGGTGGCTTACGGGGCGGCCGGTTTCGGCAAGACGATGTCGGTGAACTCCGCGCTGCGCAAGGTCGCTCCCGACATCACCTACCGCCTGGAGCTGCGCTCCGGGCCGACGCCCCGCGACATCCGCCACGGCCTGTTCCATGCCCTGGGGCTGCCCGGCGAGCCGCCGACCCGGCCGATCGAATTCGACACCCTCCTGAAAGAGACCCTGTCGCAGACGTTCCGCGTGCTGGTCTGCGACGAGGCCCAGTGGATGGGCCGCAGTTCGTTCGAGTACTGGCGCCACCTGTGGGACGACCGCAAAACCAACATGGCGGTGATCTTCGCCGGAGGGGACAACTGCTACAAGATCCTCAAGCGCGAACCGATGCTGGCGTCACGGATCTTCATCTGGCAGAAGTTCCGGCGCATGCCTGAAGACGAGGTCGTCGCCACGCTGCCAGCGTTTCACTCCCTGTGGGCCAGCGTTGACCCGCAGCTGATCCGCACCATCGACCGGGATGCGGCGCACGGCAACTTCCGCAACTGGACCAACATCACCAAACACATGCTCAACGGCATGACGAAGAAGGAACTGACCGAGGTCAACCAGAACCTCGTCAACTGGGTCTACAGCAAACTGGGCGCCATGTGAGCGACGGCCGCAATACACCGCGGGGCGGCGAGCGCAACCATGCCGACACCGACGAGCGCCACACGACCGGCCCGGCACCGCGCCGCCCGGCCCAGGTCTGGCGGCAGCCGGCCGGAACGCAAGCGAGGTTGAGGACACTCGCCTGCAACGATGTGGCACTTGTGCTGGACGAGCGGGACGACCTGTTCTACACACGGGCGGCGCTGCACGCCCACCGCCCCGAGGAAGGCCGCATCACGGTGCAACCGACACCTGCAGCCGGCAGTCCGGCCGCGCTGGCCCACGACATGCTGTACGCGCTGGGCAAGCGGTTGGCCCCCGGGCCCAACACCCCCGACGCGTGGCTGGACTCGGCGAGCGCAGCGTGGCTCGCCGCTGCTGCCTGGGGTATCGCGACCGGAGTGCGGCACGTCATGGTCCCCCGCACTCATCTGCTGACCAGTCGGAGGATCGACCAGCTGCTCGCCTGGCGCGCGTTGACCGGAACTCAGCTAACCCTGCTGTGGCAGATGGGTCAGCACGGGCTGCCGCCCGTGCTGGCCCAGGTGGAGCGCCGTATCCGCGGCCGGAACCAATTCGAGGCCCTCCTCACCGAGCCGGGGCCGATCCCCGCACGCCCGTCCTTCCCTCCCTCCCCCGCGGCCATGACGAGACCGGCAGCGAGACTTGCGAGGCTCCCACCCGCCCGACCGCAGGCCGCTCGGCTGGCGTCATTGGGTCCGGGGCGGCGGCCTCACCCCTGTACCAGCGCAACGGCGACAGGTCAACTGATCCAAGCCTCTCCCCCCGTCGTGATCACATCCGAGGACGCCGCCGCTCTGGCCGCCCTCGCACACCCGCTCATCGCCGGAGCGCTGAGTGTGCTGGCCTTCACCCAAGCCCGCCTGGGAAGCCTGCGCTTCACCCGCGACCTCGACATCACCGCCGACGTCTCCGTCGTCAAACTCCACGAGGCCAGCCATCGAAACTGCCCTCTCTACGCCGTCCCCCTCTGGGCACGCCCTCTGCTGGCCGGTGCACGCGCCCACCACCGCCTGGCAGCCCACCCGCCCGGGGACAGCATGTTCGACTCCCTGATGCTCACCGAAGCACGACACGTGCGCGCACACGCTCAAGCGCTCTCTCGACCTGGTCTGCCCCTGTCCGTCGGTATCCCAGCCCCGTGAGGTGCCCTGGTGCGCGTCCGCGTCCGCGTCCAGGGCAGCGTCTGTCTGTCTGGCGCCGCCTGCGTGCGCGTACGAGGAGCGTCGAACTGGCGTGGCGCATCGAGGGCTTCTCCCGTCACGCGATCGTGCTACTGCCGTGCGGCCGGGCCGGACGAATGGGGACGCGCTTTCAACCGCGCGTCTGACGGATTAGGCGGTTCCCGACCCATGCGCACGCCGTCGACGGGGAGCTGTCGCACACGCTTGCCGAGCTCATCGCGTCCGGCGCTCTCATGTCCGAGGAGCGGGCCACCTCGTCCCGCATCCTGCTGCTGTGCCGCCTGGGGACTGCCTCAACGGCTGAACCTCCACTGGCGGCAACCCAGTTGCGGGGCAGGGCATCCGCTCACGGTTCGCGATAGGTCAGGGTCTGTGCGTCGAGGTCGAGGTCGAGGTGGCCGCCGCCGTGTTTGCGCAGCTGTTGCCAGGCGGCGTAGCCGGTCGTGATGGCTTTCTCCCAGTCGGCGGCCCGCAGCACGCTCACCTCGAGGTGGGCGGTCATGTGGTCAATGGTGATGAGGAGTTCGTGGTCGATGTGGCGGATGTTTTCGAGGTAGTGGTGGCGGCTGGCGTAGGTGAAGACGAGGGCGCTGATGCCTTCTTCGATGGCGATGGCACGGCCGCCGTCTTCGGCTTCGTCGGTGGCGGGCAGGCTGCGGCGTTTGCGGCCGAGCAGGAATCGGGTGACGGGTGACCAGCCCAGGACGGCGGCGTGGGCGAGGTGGAAGGCGTCGTGGAAGCGGTAGTCGTCTTCGATGTGGCTGGCGCTGGTGAGGGGATCTCCGGCCGGGTCGCCGTCTTCGCGGGTGACGACGATGACGTTGCGGCCGTCGGGCTGGGGTGTGGGAGTGAAGGTGACTGTGGTGCGACGCGGCAGTTGTTCATCAGGCGGGAAGTGGGTGTCGAAGCGGGGGCGTTCGGTATCGGGGGTGGTACGCCAGCGGTCCTTGGTTTTCTCCAGACTGGCGGCGGCTATGTCTTCGAGGTCGAGGTCGAGGCGTTGGGCCACAGCGGCGATGTACCACAGGACATCGCCGAGTTCCTCGCGCAGTTGCTGTTTGGACGGGGTGGCGTGGGCGCCGTCGCGCAGCCGCTTCTTGTAGGCGGTGGCTACGGATCCTGCTTCGCCTACGAGTCCCAGCAGGGGGACGAGAACGGGGTCGGTGCCCTCGGCGGGCGGCTGAAGGGTTTTGAGGGCTGCTTGCTGATAGCGGGCGAGATGCACGCACACTCCCATCCAATGAAGGATCTTCACACAGGTCTGTCGGAATTTCCGACAGTGCTTTACGGTAGGTCACGCCGGGCCGGTTGTCCGGGAGTTGAGCGAAGGGGCCGGAAACAGCGCATGCCGTCGCAGAGCGTCCAGGAAATCGTCGACATCGTCATCGACTTGCTGGCCGTCCACCAGAACCGGCCGGCCGAAGAGGTGCACGAGGAACTGGCCGCCCGGGGGCAGGAGTTGCCCGTCGATTCGGTTCTGGTCATGGAGATTTTGGCCCGCGTCGAGGAGCGGTTCGGCGTGTCCGTTCCGGCCGATGCCGAGGCGGGGCGCTCACTGCGCTCGGTATGGGCGTTCGCCGAGACCGTGTACGACACGATGCAGTCGAGGGAGCACGAGAAATGAACAGCCCAGCACAGTCCGACGCCAAGGCCGACCCTGTCGTCGATGCAGAGCAGCGTGCCCATCTGGGTCGGCGGCTGAAGGGCACGAGGGAGTATCTGGGGCTGTCCCAGCAGCAGGTCGCTGAGCAGACCGGCATCGTGCGCTCGGCGATCAGCGATATCGAACGCGGAGTGCGCAGGGTGGAAGTGATGGAGCTCAAGAAGCTCGCCCGCCTGTACCGGCTGTCGGTGTCGTATTTCCTCGACGAGGACGAGGCGGCCGATGCCGGGGAGCATGCGCTGGCCGGCCTGCCGCGTACCCACAAGCCCCTGAGCGAGGGCGACCGCATCGAGGTCGCGAAGTTCATCCAGTATCTCCATGCCAAGCGCGACGCGGAGGAGCAGGAAGCCTCCCCGACGCGACGGCCGGGACCGGCTGAGTGAGCTGGAGCGACGCCCACGGGACAGCGATGATCGCGGCCGCTCAAGCGCACGAGCAGCTCGCGGTCCCCTGGGACGACGGATACATCGACGTCTTTAAGGCGCTGTACGCCGAGGAACTGGAGGTGATCGGCAAGCCGCTCGGCGGCCTTCTGGGCCTGTATGTGGACGCGGCGGACGGGGGGCCGGCCTGCCTGCTCAACACCGGGCTTGATGAGGTGAACATGCGGCACACCGCTGCGCACGAGCTGGGCCATCACCGTCTGGGACACGGCACGAGTTACGACCACCAGGAACAGGCGGTGGGACGGTGGGGTGAGGGGTGGGCCCAGGAGGAAAAGGACGCCGAGGCGTTCGCCTCGTGGTTTCTGATTCCCCGACCCGCCGCTCGCGCCGCGCTGGCCCGCTGCGGCCTGGACAGGCCCAGGACACCCCAGGAGGTCTACCGGATGGCCCGCTGGCTGGGCGCCCCCTACGCCACCACCGTCCGCCACCTGGTGCGACTGAAGATGATCAGCCGGGCGACCGAGTCACTGTGGCTCAGGTCCTCCCCCGGCACGCTCAAAGCCGCACTCGTCGGCGACCTCCCCCTAGCCCCCCGGGCTCACGTGCACGTGCTCACCCTCGCCGCCCACCGGGCCACCGTGCACGCCCAGCCCGGCGACTGCCTGCTGTTGAACATCCCCAGCAGCCACTTCGATCACGTGCCCACCGGCCTGACCAGCACGCCGCCCGACGTCGCGGGGCAGCTCCTGATGCCGGGCCCAGACGATGATTCCTCGCCCGTCCGGGCCGTATGGGTCGACGAAGAGCTGGAGGACCCGGGCACGCTGTCCGCCGCCGTGCCAGGCTCCCCGGCTCCCTTCACCGTGCGGGTACAGCGTGCCCCCGACCGGCGGGGCTCGGACCACTACCGCCGCTGAAACGCCCGCGCGACACCTCCATATCTCCCGCCCGCCGATCAAGGAGTGAGCTGTTGCAGACCTTCACCGTCGAGGCCGCCGACGTCTCCAGCGCGTGGCTCCAGGCCTGTTCGCGACTCGCCGAGCTGCCCGGATCGCGGGCCTTTCACACCGTGGTGCGCATCGCAGAACCGCTGCGGGAAGATCCGCACCTGCGCGCGGAACTCGACCGGCGGCGCGCGATACGAACCCAGCCGCTGTACCCGATCGATGCCGTCGTCAATACGCTCTTTCCCGTCCAACTCGCCGCGACGTGCGACACCCATGAACAACTCGCCGAGCGCTACCGGGCGCTGTACCCGCGGCTGCGCAAGGTCAGGCGCAATGCCCACGGCACCTACTTCGGCCGGCTCATCGCCTACCCCGGCGCCGAGGCGAAATCCGACCCGGTCGACCAGCTCGCCCGCGTCATCAAACGCATGGACGCACTGCGCACGACCGCCCGGTGGGGCGCCGTGTACGAAGCGGGAACCGCCCACGTCCTTGATACCGAGGAACCAGCCGGCGACGACCCACTGGAGACCGCCGCCGACGCCGAGGCGGTGATCAGAGCGGCCGCACTGGACACCCAGCCACGGGACTTCCCCTGCCTGAGCCACTGCTCCTTCCAGCTCGACTCCACCACCAACAGCGTGCATCTGGCCGCCTACTACCGCAGCCACTACATGTTCGATCGGGCCTACGGCAACTACCTGGCCCTCGGCCACCTGTGCGCCTGGGTCGCCCGGCAGGCACACCTGACGCCCGGCACCTTGACCGTCATGGCCGGGAGCGCCCGCCTGGACTGCACCAAGACGGAACTGAACCTGATCCGGGCCGACATGGCCAGCACCCCGCTGTTCCGCCTCGGCGCGTGAAAGCCGGCCCCTCCTTGCCCCGGCGCGAACGCGCGCCGGGGCAAGGAGGGGCCGGCCGCGCTCAGACGTTCAGGTCCCACTTCGGCGGAAACCAGGCCCGCAGCGGGGCAGCATCGTGCCGGTAGGCCTGCTTGATACGGCTGCGTCCGCTGATCCCCTCGATCTCGGGGTGCGCGACCCGGGCGTACTTGTCGACCTCGCAGAACAGGTTCTGGCAGTCGATCAGTTGCAGCGGCCTTCCCTTCAGCCCGCCGAAGGACAGGCCGAGGCGGGTGAAGTGGTCCTGCTGCGTCTCGGCCATATAGTGGATGATCTCGGCTTCGATGCCGTCGGCCCCGCGGCCGAAGCACTTGCGGATCCCGTCCCGCGCCCCGGGACCGGGCACGACGAAGTCCATTTCGGAGAAAGCCAGTTGCGGAGCGTAGGCAAGGTCGACGGTGTACTGGTAGGCCAGGAACGGGCCGAGCGCCGGGTAGCCGAGCAGCACCTCGTAGGCCTCGCGCATCGTGGCGGCACCCGCGACCCGTCCGGGTGCACCCGTGGTCATCATCATCTCCAACAACCGCAGGTGGTTACGGTGCTTGCGCCCCTCCCCCAGCTGTGGCGGCGGCACGATGTAGGCCGCCGAATACAGTCGCTCGCCCTTCGCGAATGCCGCTGACAGCACCCGGTCATAGGCCCGGTAGTCGTAACTCCCCCAGCACACCTCACCGAGCTCCCGGGTCAGCAGCTGCCAGGTGGACTCCTTGTTGAAAAGCTTGAACAGCAAGGTGCGGAAGAAGACCTCGTCCCAGTCCTTGGGGCCCTGATAGATCACGTCGCCGATCAGCGTCTGGCTGACACGGTCGGCCGCGCGGTAGCAGTTCGTGAAGCGGTACTGGGTCAGGATCGGGTCATCGGTCCACGGTTGGGACCGCCCCGCCAGACGCGCCTCGTACACCGCCTGCCGGGCCGAGGCGAAACGCCAGTAGGTGTCGAACACCGCTGTCGGCTGCAGTACCCGGCCCGCGACACGCACCACCGCAGACGCCACGTCGCTCTGCCCGGAGGCCTGACGGTCTTGCAGCAGCGTCACCATGCCCGCAATATATATTCGTTATATGTTGCCTGTCACCGAGGGGGAGCCGTGGAATTGCTGTGCCATCAGCAGCGCCGCATGACGTCGGTGACGTGGCCTGCGGGCGTCGATGACAGGCTGAACATCCTGGTCCGCGCAGCTGCGGCGGCCGGTGAACACACTTTCAGGGCCGAATTGTTGGCCGCCATGGTGACCACGATCGAAACCGATCCCGAAAAGCTGACCGAATTGATTCACCGCTACCGCCGTCTGCCGGCCAACGCACTCGACGAGGACAACAACCGGGACGATCTCCCCGAGGTACGCGCACCCGGCCCGCACCGCTCGACGGCCTAACGAACACCCGCCCGCGGAGACACCCCGAATCCCCCAGAGTGACAGTCCGACAAGGTCTTCGGCTGGAGAGTAGCTGGGAAGCGCGTTGAACTCGTCGTGCGATCTCGGTGAGGGCGGACGCGGGATGGAACCGGTGCGGTGTTGTGGTCGCTCGCGAGGCCATGGGCATCGTTTACGGATCGTGGACTTCAGCGCCGGACGCGCCCTGGGCGCAATCCCGACAACCAGGAGCAGCGCGACTGCCCTGATCAGCCGGAGTCTGCTGTAGGGGTGCCTGTCAGGTTGGAAACGCTGTCGGCCTCGCGAACTGCCCGGTACTGGCCGGTCGCAGGTACGGAGAGCGTCCTGCGACTACGCCCGTGTCTGCGCCGCAGGCGCGACACTGAACGCCGTCAGGCGCTGCCACCGGATTGTTCCGACATCGGTCGGTGGGAGTGAGTTCCGTTAGGCACCAGTGGTGGCCTTTATGCAACAGAGCTCGCCGCCATGTCTGCTGCTGGCGATGGTTGTCATGCCTGGAGCGGCTGATGGCTACGTCCAGGATGCGTGTCCTACAGGCAGAGCGGGGTGTTTAGAAGAGGGCGGGGCGACACGAGAGGAGCGCACATGTCGCACGGGTACGGCGGCGGACCTGACTGGCCGATGATCCAGGCCAGACGGCGAGCAGAACAAGAAGCGAACTCAGCCCGCGCAGAGACTGCGGGCCACAGGGCGTCGGCCGATCGGTGGGAAGCGGCGTTCGAGGCACTGGCCCGCCGGATCCGCTCGGCGGTGGGCCGCACCGGCACGGAACACCGCGAAGGCGGCCAGTGCGGATGCGCGTCATGCTGGGATCCGCTGATCGCCCGGCTCGCGCAGGAGACGCGGGGTGGAGAATCTCCGGGCGGCAGTACCAACACCTGGACGTTCTCATTCTCTGACCTGTTCGGCGGCGCAGCCCCGCAGCGGCGCCCCTGATCTCTGGTTCAGGCTGGGACGGCAGGTGTGATGTGCAAGGCGTTCAGGGATTGTCGGGGTGTCGCGGGCAGGACTTCGAACCATGCCTGGCCGTCGCCCAGATAGCGGTGCGCGGATCTCCAGTAACGCCAGCCCAGGTCGACAAAACACTCGATGGTCTCATCGGTTGCCCCGTGAGCCAGGTACCGATGGTGGACCTCTACACGGTCCAGTGCCTGGCCGGCGTTCTGCAAGTGGGCGAGCGCGGCACCGGCGGCGCGGCGCAGTGGACTGTTTAGGGCCCATCGGTCGTCCATGTGTTCCGCTGCGATGGTCGACTGCGGCTGTGCGTCGGGCAGGGGGAACACGGCCACGGTGGCTTTGCCCTCGGTACACCAGCGGTGCAGGTCGATGCGTACCGGACGCGGGAGCAGGTCAGCGATTGTCTCGTAGGCGGGCAGGACATGGTCTCGGGCTGCACGGCCTGCGGTTGGGTCGAGCGCGATCGCGGCCAGGCGCTGTCGGGCGAGAATGACCGGCTCGCCGTGCTGCCACAACTGGAGCATTTCGATGCCCTCGTTCTCCAGAGGCCGGCGTTGCTGGAACTGAAAGCTGACACCGCGGCGCCCGCCCCGCAGGGCTTGGCGCATAGAGGTGTAGCCGTCGCGGCTGCTGAACAGGGCGTTGAGGGATTGCTGGGTCCAGCGCTCGTCGGTGGTGTGGTCCACAACCACGTCGATGTCGCCGACCTCCAGGGCTCCGCGGATGTAGGAGCCGAAGAGGTGTATCTCGGTGACCAGGTTCAGGGGCCAGGTGTTCTGTTCCAGGCGGTCGAGCATCTCGTGCAGGATTGCGGTCGCCCGCTCACGCTTCATCTGAGCCCCCCGCTCTTGACGTGGCCGGTCAACCACAGAGAGCCACGACATTAGTCCCAGGCACTGACAGATTCAGGCGATCCGTCCATGACCGATGGGATGTGGGTGCTGGCCCTGTGGGGTGCCGCGCCGCTGGGCGAGCTCCGGATGGCGATGGCCGCCGCCAGCCGCTCCGACGGATGCGCACCCGCTGCATGGTCCTAACCGCTCGCAGTCGGGACTGTGGGGTCGGCGGGTTCTCCGTGCGTGACGGCCCGCAGAAGACGGTGGTGCGGCACAGGCGCTGTCCGTCTGGCCGGTGGTGAACGGTGGTTCGTTCTCGTGTGGGGAGCTGGCAAAGACGGCCGCTGCACCTGCGAGGGCGGGCGGGCGGATCGGCCTGGTCGTGGACGCGGCGTGCCGGAGTCAGGCCAGGCTGACGAGCGTCCGTGGCAGCTCCGCCAGCGTGTGCGGTGCTCTCCCACCCGATGCGGTGAGCTCCTCTCCGGACTCGGTTCCCCTGCGCCGGTCTCTCCGTTGTCCTGCTGGCATGCAGGCACGAGAGGAGCGCAGATGGCGCGGGATCTGTACATCAAGCGGGTACGCCTCGATTCCACGGGCGGGGTGCGTGAGCTGGACTTCGACCATCCGGTGGTGTGTATCCACGGCCCGATCGACACCGGCAAGACGACTCTTGTCGAGTGCCTCGGTTACGTCCTGGGGCTGCTGGTGGAATGGCGCCAGGTCCCCTCCGAGCGCCTGACATCGGTGACGGTCTACTTGCGGATCGAGGGCATGGACATCGCGCTGCGCCGCTCCGTGATCACAGATCTCAAGACGGTGGAACTGCTCAACCCCTTCGACGGACAGGTCGATGAACTGCTCACCGTCGAGCCCGAGGAGGGCAGTGCACGGCGGGTGGTTGGGGAGGTACTCCTGGAGCTGCTGGGGCTGTCGGACCTGTTCGCCCCGCCCACCGCGGTCGCCCTGCTGGGCGACGGTGCCCGGCTGACATTCGCGCAGCTGTACGCGCTGTGCCACCTCTCGCAGGACACCATCGACGGGACCGAAAGTGTGCGGGGAAAGGCCAACACCGCGCAGTCCTACAAGACCGTTGTCGAGTTGGTCCTTGGCCTCATCGACGCCGAGATGCGCGTACTGGAAGCCCGCCGGGATGCCCTGACACAGACTGCGGGCGAGCTCAAACAGCGCACTGAGACGATCGCGGAGTTCCTCACCGGCAGCGCGGCAGAACTGGAGGAAGAACTCACCCGCTCGCGCCGGGAGGAGAAGGAGGCGCTCACCGCGCTGGAAGAGGTCAAGGGCCGGGCGCGGGCCGCTACCTCGCACCTTGATCCGCTGCGTCGGCGTGTGGCGGACCTCGAGGGCACCTTGTCCCGGGCCCGCGAAGCGGAGGGGGCCGGCGCCGGGGAACTCAAGGCGGCCCAGAAAGATCTGGCCCGTGCCCAGCAGCCTCCCTCGGCCCGGCCGGGTGTGCGCTGCCCTGCGTGCTCCGGCTCCCTGGCGGACCGCACGACGACGGCGGAGGGGTGCTGCTGGCTGTGCCAGTGCGAGCTCGATCCGGCGGCACGCACCGAGGCGCTGCGGGCCGCCGAGGTAGCGCTGATCGCAACCGAGCAGCGCTCGGTTGCGGCCGTCAAGGCCGTGGGCGAGGCCCAGGACGCACTGAGCCAGGCCCGCGCGGAGCTGGAGGAACGCACCCGCCTGGAAGTCAGCCCGCTGTCCGGGCAGATCGAACAGCTCTCGGCGGTGCACGCCGGCGCCCGCACCCGAAGCAGCATGCTGGAGCGTCAGCTGGATCCGCACCGGCGGCTGGTGGACCTCCAGCAGGCGCTGCGTACGGCGGCGGAGGAACTGCGCGGAGTGCGGGAGGACATCAAGGCACGCAAGAAGCTGCTGGCGGGACGGCAGGTGACGCTCGGCGAGGTCGAGGAGCAGTTCCGGGGGATCATCGACGGACTGAACCTGCCGAACCAGCCCGGGGCGCGGATCGATGCCAACTCGCTGCTGCCCAAGGTGAGGACGGGAAAGCTGACCAAGGTCGGCCACGGGGTACGCACCGCCATCAATGTCGCCTACCGCATGACGTTCCTGAGTTACGCGCTGCTGACCGGCGCCACCGACCTTCCCTCGCTGCTGATCATCGACTCGCCGCGGAAGAACGTCGGGTACGGGGACCAGGACCAGGAGCTCATCGGCCGGCTCTATACGCACTTCCTCGAGCACATCTCCAACTCCCGCGCCCATCAGGTCATCATCGTCGACAACGACCTCCCCTCACTGCCCGCCCAGCTGCGCCGGCACATGCACACCATCGAATTGACCAGGGACAACCCGTTGGTCCCCTGAACGGGTCTGTGCAGCGGTTGGTGGTGGAGGCCAACGCTTTCGGGCGCGGATCCTCTGGAGTGGCGTTCAAGGCCAAGCGAGGATCCGCGCTCAAATGAGACGCTCCAACTGACCGGGACCGGTGCGCGGTCGGCACTCAGAGGATGTGCGTCAGAGCCGGACCGGCCCCCTTGCGCGTGGCGGGTGGGGCTCGTGACCCGGTGGGCGGTGTCAGTGGCCCTCGCTAGGGTCAGCGGCTGTGATCAGAGAGAACTATCCGCGGGCTCATGGGCATTTGGAGAAGGCGCAGCAGGCGAAGGCGGCGACGGCGACGCTTTGGGCCACGCTGCTCGATGACGGGCTTGTCGAGGAGAGCGTCGTCACGCATCCGGACGGTTCGGGGGTGATCAGTGCGTGGCTGGCGTGGCCCGCCGGACGCCAGCAAGAGGTGACCGAGCTGTTTCGTGCATGCGTGCAGGAGCTGTGGGCGTGCCTGGATGCGTTAGTGGAGGAGTCGGTCGAAGCGTTCAGCGTTCTGCAGAGGGTACGGCGACCAGAACGCAGCCGCTTCTTTCCGGTCGCCGATTCGCCAGAAGGGTTCCAGGCACTGTTGGCAGAGTCCTGCATGGACGGGACGCTGCGTTCTCATGTGGCGATGGTGCAGGACTGTCAGCCCTTCCAGCGCGACGACAGCAACGAAGTCATCGACCGGCTGAGGACGTCGCTGGGCTACCTGGTGGAGTGGGAAGCAGCCCTTACTTCCGGCGCGATGATGGGCGCGTGGGCCACCCCCGTCGAGCCGCAGGTTCACGCGGCTACACCCGCTGTACTGCAACGTGTGGAGGCAGAACCGCCGGGTGGCCTGGACGAGGAGCGGGTCCTGGCTCGCTACCAACTGAGTGCGTTCCAGCAGGGCTGCGCCGTGGAAGCGCAAGCAGGTACCTATGTCGACTTGTGTTTCGTTGAGGGTTTCACTCCCACCGACGTCGAGGACACCTTCGATCGCCGACTGACACAGGTCGTAGACGCGGTGACCAGGTTCGCCGTCTCGTTCGCCTGGCTGTCCAGCAAGGCCCCCGGCAGCAGAAGGGTGCTGTCTGGCCCGGGGTCTGGCAAACGAGACACCTGGATGGAAGCGGCACGTTCGTCCCGGTGCTGGTCGTCCGGAGAACTCACCGCGCTGGCATCCTCGGACATCGGTCTGGGGCGGGTGGAGGGAGCCGACACGCTCACGCTGATGGTGAGCACCGCGAGTGGGGTGTACGAGCGGGTCATTCCGAACGCGACGCCTCTGCGCGGCCATGAGCGCCGAGGCTTGGCGGCGGAAGTGGCTGTGCAGGCTGCCGCCGCGACGTGGGGTTTGCCGGACTTCGTGATGCTTCCCAGTGTGGAACGCAAGGGCCGCGGAGTCAGGGAGATCAGCGATGGGCTGCTGGTCGTCGGGAAACGTGGCGTGGTGGTGCAGATCAAGGCTCGCGAAGGTGAGCCCGGCACACGCGAGAAAGAGTCGTCCTGGGTTCTCAAGCAGCTCGCGGCGGCGAGCAAGCAGATCCACGGCACCATACGGCGGCTGAAGATGCAGAGTGTGCAGATGACGAACGGGCGGGGGCGTACCGTCCGCATTGACAGCCCGGCTGTCGCCTGGGTCGGAGTGACGATCATCGAGCACCCCGATCCCCCTGCAGAGGTGCCGGTCACCCGCGAGTCGGGGGTGACGCCGGTGATTGCTCTGCTGCGCCGCGACTGGGAGTTCTTGTTCGACCAGCTACGTTCCACCCACGCCGTGGTCGCGTACCTGCACCGGGTCGGCGGCTCGGCGGCTGTTCTGGGCGACGAGCCGGAGCGCTATTACGAGCTAGCGGCTGCGGACGCCGCAGCAGTTCCGGGACCTGTAGATCCAGCCTGGGAACGGCGCGGAGGGCGGCCGTACAGTGTGCCGCTCCTGCCTGCCGCACCGGCGGGCAGTGATGACGACGAAGCGCACACCATGGTGCGCATCATGCTTGAGGACGTTGCCAACAGTCTGACCGGGCCTGACGAATGGGAGCCCTGGCAGACCGTGCTTGCCTCTCTGGACAGTCTTCCCGTCGGGCATCGCACGAACCTGGGCCGTTTCCTGCTCGATGCCCTCTCCGCAGTCACCACCGTCGATGCAGGCACCACCGCATGGCGGATGCGCACGTTCATCGCTGGTCCCGGCCAGGACCAGCTGGGGTTCGCTGCCTGCTCCGCCCTGACCGATCACACTCGCGCCGCGTTCTCCGCTTGGCTGCAGGTGCGCCACCACGAACGGGGGGAGGGTGCGGACCTTGACCCTCTCAGAT
The DNA here is from genome assembly GCF_040656295.1 of Streptomyces sp. NPDC049954. Taxonomy (NCBI): domain Bacteria; kingdom Bacillati; phylum Actinomycetota; class Actinomycetes; order Kitasatosporales; family Streptomycetaceae; genus Streptomyces; species Streptomyces sp. NPDC049954. The sequence continues at coordinate 5,042 of NZ_JBFALS010000025.1, read as the reverse complement.
CGGTGGGAGTGCTCCTCACACCCCGGACGGACGGCTACCGCGAGTGGGATACCACCGTGCAGGTCATCAGCGGTGACCCGGAGCTCTCGGACGTCGACCTTCGCCTCTACCGGGACCTGTGGAATACGGGTCAGGACCGCCAGTAACAGCTGACGGCCCGTGGCCGGCAGCTGCGGCGACCACAGCACGGTCAGGTTCGGCTCGGGAGCCGGTCCCAGGTTGTACAGGGTCCGCAGGAAACGGAAGGAGGTGCGGGTGAACAGCGGGCGGCCCTCAAGGCCGATGCCGCCAATGAACTCCATCACCCACGTCGGATCGCCGGAGAACAGCGCGTCGTACTCCGGGGGGGGGCAGGAAGCGCACGATCGGCAGTTTGATCAGGAAGTCGTCGATCAGCTCCTGTGCGCGGGTCTCGTCGAGGATCCCCTCTTCGAGAGCGCGCTGGAGGTAGACGTCGAGGAAGGTGGAAGTGCGGCCCAGCGACATGGCGGCGCCGTTCTATCCTTCACGGCGGCCGGGTAGCCGAGGTAGAGCCACTGCACGGCCTCGTGGTCGGTGGCGGCCGACCGGGAGACGTCACAGCCGTAGGCGGCGGCTATCTCGATCAGCCCCCAAGAACCCTGATAACACTGGCGATACTCGTCCCGCCCACGGAGAGCGGGGAGTGCCGCACAGGACACCGCAGCAGCCTCTGCGGTCCCGGCCAACCGGGACGTTCGGCCCTGGGATGGCGTGTTGTACGTGCTTTCGGTCGGCGACGGCTCCCAGCCGAATTGGGGACCTCTTCGGAATCCGCCTGCCGCGGCAGCAGGCGAACGGCGCGCGGTAACAACATGCCCCCGGCCGCCGATGGTGCCGATGCCTCGGCGCCAAACGCCTGCTACGGACTGGGGTCTTCGTCATGGGGAACGGGCCTTCGCCAGGTGCCGGCGCGGACCGGAGATATGGGCTGCCCTCAGGCCTGTCCTGTGCCCTGTGACGGGAGCCGCTATGGCTGTCACATCAGGACGTGGTCGGTATCTCTCTTGTTATCGTGCCGTTCCTCAGCACCCCGATCGGGAGCGTGCGGTCCCGGTGCTTCCTGGCGGATGGCGGCCTCGCCGGCGGGCCGGTGTGGGCGTTCCCTGTCGCCATCTGTTGAGCGGCGAGAGCCAGAACCTCCCGAGAACAGGCCGGGGTTGTCGGGGTGCTCGGTGATCCAGATTAGGCCTGCGGGGTCGAGGTGGTGGCGGGCACGGGTGACGGCGACGTAGGCCAGGCGTGCTTCGTCGGGGTTGACAGGGGCGGGGACGGGGCGGCCGGTGGCGTCGCGTTCGCTTGTGTCGGGGGGCGGGGTGAAGTCGGAGGCGATCCGTACGCGGGGCCATTCGCGGCCTTTGGCTTTGTGGGCGGTGGAGACCGTGACCTGGGCGTGGGGTTCGGGGACGAGGCGCTCGACGGCGTCCAGGAGGGCGTCGGGTCCGTGATCAGCGATGAGGTTGGCGAAGGGTTGGAGGTCGGCGCCGGCGGGGTCGAGTTCGGCGTAGTCGCGCAGTTCGTTCCAGGTGGTGAAGAGGACCAGTTCGGGGTGGTGGGTGCGGCGCCCCTGGATGAGGTCGCGGGCGGCTCCTGCCAGGGCGCGCAGGGCGTCTCCTCCGCCGGCCAGGGCGGTGGGGATGCCTGCGTTATGGAGGGTGAGGATTTCCGTGACGGCGCCGATGTTGGTGCGGCACAGGATGGCGTCCGGGTGGCGAAGGTGGGGGCCGACGGTGGTGGGAAGGTCGGTGCTTCCGGTCAGTTGGATGGGGGCGTCGGCGAGGGCGAGCCAGCGGTTGGCCTCGGCGGCGAGTGCGGGGCCGAAGCGGAAGGAGCGGGTGAGGGTCAGGTGGTGGCCGGCTCCGCCGGTCATGACGTCGCGGGCGCCGCGCCAGCCGTAGATGGCCTGGGCGGAGTCGCCGACCATGACGATCTGGGTGTGCCCGCTCTGGGCGAGGACGATCTGTTCGAGGACGGGGTTGGTGTCCTGGGCCTCGTCGAGGAGAAGGAAGTCGCCTGGCAGGACCGGTTCGCTCAGGGCCCACATCTTCAGGTAGTGGTCGTGCTCGAAGCGCACCGCGCCGCCCGCGGGACTCTGCAGGTCGTCCCATGCCTTTGCGGCGTAGGGCAGGAGCAGGTCGGCGAGTTCGCCCTGGGCGTCGCTGTCGTCGATGCCGCGCAGTGCGGGGACGTGGTGGGGGGCGAGTTCGGCTTCCGCGGACTGGCAGTAGCGGGTGACGGTGCGCAGCACGGTGTTGGCGAGGGTGGCGGGCAGCAGGTCGCGGTCGTTAATGCGGGCGGGTGTGTTCAGGCCGAGGTCCGCGCCGACTTTCCAGCCGGGTCTGCGGGGGCTGTTGAGGCGCTCGCGGTAGCGGTGGCCGAGGGCGGCGTAGGCCAGGGAGTGGGCGGTCTTGCACTGGACGGTGGCAGGGAAGCGCGAGGCGGCGTCCAGGGCGATGGCGCGGTTGAAGGCGAGGTAGCGGCTGCGGCGGGCGGGTGTGGCTTCGGCGAGGAGGGCGAGGGTGGAGGTCTTGCCGGTGCCGGCGCCAGCCTGGATGACGAGGTGCTCGCCGCGGGTGAACGCCTCGATGGCGGCGGCCTGTTCCTCGGTGGGGACGAAAGGCATGAAGGGGTCTCTCCGAAAGTCGCGGCAGCACGTACCGGGGCACAGGTGTGCCCCGCGGTCCTGCCTTGGAGGGCAGGTGCCGGAGTGAAAAGTGCCAGCCGCCACGCGGATCACGGGAGTACGCGCCGTCAGGGCCCGTCGATGGGGTGACAGGAAAGGAACACCAACACGGCATCCGGGCATGCGTACGGGAGGGATATCCCGATCAGGTGAGAGCCGCAGGCAGGGTTCAGTGTTCGGGGCTCGGGGGTTCGTGGCCGGTGCACAACGGATCCAGGAGCTCACCCAAAGGCATGCCGAGGGCGTGGGCGAGGGCGTGCCAGGTGGCGAGGGTGCCGATGGTGCGGCCCTGTTCGATCTCGATGAGGGTGCGCCTCGAGAGGCCGGTGCGGGCGGCGAGTTCGTCGTAGCTCCAGCCGTGCCGGGCGCGCAGCCGTGCCAGGGACTGCCGCAGTGCCGTGGGGTCGGGCTCCGGCGGCGGGAAGATCGTCACCTGTCCATCCGACGGTGCAGACCCCTGCCCCCACAGCGCAGACCTCTGCCCTATTTGCGCGGATCCGGGTGAACCCCGACAGGGCACAGGTCTGCACTACGGTGACCGCGCCATGAACCCGGCGCGCGAACGGCGCCGCAATCAATCCGAACCCGACCCTGGCAGGAGGGAATTGATGCCCGCTCCCCCGCGCGCGTGGACCATCACGATCAGCAGCACGACCGGGCGGCCCCTCCTCACCTGCAGCGCCTGCCCCTCCCCCATCCCCATGCCCGGAGCCCTGCCGGCACGTCAGGTCCGCCGTCACCTCGCCCGCCACCTCACCGAGTCGCTACTGCCCGCACACCTGCGGACCTGCCGGTGCCGCGAAACCGCCTGCGCATGGCACCGCCGCCAACAACCCTGCTCCGGGCCACTCCAACTCCTGCTCATCCGCGCATCGGAAGGCCGCACCTGGCACCTCGCCGACACCTGCACCGCCTGCGCCGGCGCCATCCCCCACGCCGCCACCGTCCCCGAACCCCCGCCACCCCCGGCCACCCGTCTTGTGCCGGAACTCCCCGCTGCCGCATCCGCGCCAGAGGCCCTTGGCGGGCACCACGAATGGGTCGAAGCCCTATGAGCTCGTGGCTGCTCGCCGTGCCCCGGCACGCGCCCGCGCTGCGAGAGTCCCGGCCACATGGTGTGGAGGGGGCACGGTCGGACCAGGCGAGTCTCCTGGAACGGTCCGCTGTTTTCCCCGGGGGGGACACGCTCGACACCAGCCCAGGGACGGCACCACACCGGCCCAAAGCCTTGCCAGGCTGCGACCCGCCATGCGTTAGCGGCGCTGATGGCGCCCTGTACGGTGGCCGCTTGCGCGACAGTCAGCCCATGGCCCTACAAGGAATCGGTGCGGTCGCAGCCGCGGGCGTCACCCTGGCCACCATCCCCGCACTCCTCATCACCGGCCGGCGACAGACCCGTGCCGCACTGCAGGCTGCGCAGGGGCAGGGTCACCTTCCCGGCAGCAGGAACAGTCGCACTCGAACCGGTAGCAGATGGCGCACACCGTGGCCGAAGGCACAACACCACTTGGGTCGCGTTCACCAGGGCCAGAAAAGTCCCACACGGTGCCTATCCGAATCACGACCCCGACAGCACTCGTCCTGCGCATCCTGCTGCAAGACACGACGCCCCGAAAGGGGTGTATCGGGAGAGCATTTGCCCGGCCCGCCGGCGCCTCTGCGGCGTCCGTCCGCTTCAATTCGCGCTGCCCGCCGCCTTGGGTATGCCGACGTCGCCTTCAATGGCGGGAGGCTTTCAATGGCGGGAGGCCTGCAACGGCAGGGTGAGCAGTGGATCGCCAAGCCTGTGGCCCGGCCGCTTCGGCGTCGGCGACTGCTCATCCTCTCCATCCCAGCGGTCGATGGGCAGGAGAAACGTCGGACAGCTGGCCACCTCAGTGCGCCCGGACCGCTCCCGCCCGACGGACGCGGCGCACCGAGCGCCGGCTTCCCATGTGGCCACCCCGCCGCCGATGGCCGACGGGGACGGCGGCCGCAGCGACTTGAGCCGCAAAGGGCGGCATCGCACCGCGATGTTCGCCCACGCCGGACATGACCGCGTGTCCGTAGCACGGCGGGGCGGTATACGTGGCCTTTTCGCCCCGTGCGCATCCAGGCGGCGCGCTGCGCACGGCTATCGATGCGCGCTGGGAAATCTGACGACTAGAGTGACGCGAGGAGCAGCATGTACGGGACCCCACACGGATGTTGATCTGCGATGAGCAGGCCGGGTGGGAGTGAGAACTGCAAGGACGGCACCGGTTGAAACTAGTGTCCTGCGCCTGAAATCCTGGCAATATATTTCGATAACGAGTTCAGGATTTCATCGGCGCTCTTGGTCCATGTGAACGGCTTGGGGTCC
>NZ_JBFALS010000024.1:0-70498 GCF_040656295.1 Streptomyces sp. NPDC049954 | reverse complement strand
CCTAGTACTGGACGTACTTGGGTTTTCGGCCGGTGCGGCGAGAGGACGTGCCGGGCGTCGCGACGGGGCGAACATTGCCTGCTGCGGCACTAGCCTGGGGGGCACGGGCTTTTCCCACCCCCGGGCCGGCAGGGCCGCACGACGAGGGCACCGCGGGCCGAGCACCCCGGTGACATGCACAGGAACGAGGCACTGATGACCGACCCGGTGACCCTGGACGGCGAGGGCAGGATCGGCGTGTTCGACGAGAAGCGCGCCCAGAACGCCGTGCGCGAACTCCTCATCGCGGTCGGCGAGGACCCCGACCGCGAGGGCCTGCGCGAGACGCCCGCCCGGGTGGCCCGCGCGTACAAGGAGATATTCGCGGGTCTGTGGCAGGAGCCCGAGGACGTCCTGACCACGACCTTCGACCTGGGCCACGACGAGATGGTGCTCGTCAAGGACATCGAAGTACAGAGCAGCTGTGAACATCATCTGGTCCCCTTCGTGGGCGTCGCGCACGTCGGCTACATCCCCTCGGCGGACGGGAAGATCACCGGGCTGTCCAAACTGGCCCGGCTGGTCGATGTGTACGCGCGCCGTCCGCAGGTCCAGGAGCGGCTGACCACGCAGGTCGCCGAGGCGCTCATGCGGATCCTGGAGCCGCGCGGCGTCATCGTCGTCATCGAGTGCGAGCACATGTGCATGACGATGCGCGGGGTGCGAAAGCCCGGTGCGAAGACGATCACCTCGGCGGTACGCGGTCAGCTGCGCGACGCCACGACCCGCGCCGAGGCGATGAGCCTGATCATGGCCCGCTGACTCCGGCGGCACCGTTCTCCCGGCCACCCGCGCTTGCGCCGCAACCCATGCCTCATGGCTATGGGAAATGGTATTGGACGCCTGTTCGCCCTTCCGGTGAGACTTGGGCCGCCGGGCCCGGGGAGGGCCCGCTCTCCTCGGTCGGACGGTGGTTTCGATGAACGCGCAGCCTGTCTCACTTCCCTCTCGCAGTCTCGGCGGCCTTGAGGTGTCCGCACTCGGGGTCGGGGCCATGGTGCTCTCGCCCGGGGTGTACGGCGAGGTGGACGACGGGCGGGGGGAGAGGGCGCTGCGGGCGGCGCTCGATGCCGGGGCCACGCTGATCGACACCGCCGACGGGTACGGGGCCGACGGCCACAACGAGCGTCTGGTCGGCCGGGTCCTGAAGGCGTACGGCGGTGAGGCGGCGGTGGCCACCAAGTTCGGGTTCCGGCTGCCAGAGGGCGTGGAGCCGCATCCCTTCCCCGTCGGGTACGCCTTCGGGGAGCTGGCCGTCAACGGTGACCCGAAGCAGGTGCGGGGCTATGCGGAGGCCAGCCTGCGGGGGCTCGGCGTCGAGCACATCGACCTGTACTACCCGCACTACCCGGACCCGGTCGTGCCCTTCGAGGACACGGTGGGCGCGGTCGCCGAGCTGATCGCGGACGGTCTCGTACGGCATCTCGGGCTGTCCAACGTGACCGCCGGGCAGTTGCGGGCCGCGCACGCGGTGCATCCGGTGGCGGCCGTACAGGTGGAGTGGTCGATGTGGCGCCCGGCCGATCCGGAGCTGCTGGCGGCGGCGCGGGAGCTGGGTGTGGGCGTGGTGCCGTGGTCGCCGCTGGGCGCCGGGTTCCTGAGCGGTCAGGTGGCGGCGCTGTCGGAGGGGGACTTCCGGCACCACGCGCCCCGCTTCGACGCGGCCAACCTGCGGGCCAACAACGACCGCTTCGCGCCGGTGCGGGGGATCGCGGCGGAGCTCGGGATCACCCCGGCGCAGCTCGCGCTCGCCTGGCTGCTGCACCAGGGCGAGAACGTCGTACCGATCCCCGGCAGCCGTACCCCGGCGCACATCGAGGAGAACCTGGCGGCTGCCCACGTCACGCTCGACGCGGAGGTGCTGGGGCGGATCGACGAGGTGCTCTCCGGGACCGAGATCGCGGGCGGGACGCTGCTGTAGACGCGGTGCCGGGTGCTGCTCGCCGGGTGCCTGGTGCCTGGTGTCCTCATGGCCGGGCACCCCGCCCCCCACCGGCCCTCACGCCTCCCGCCGGACTGCCCGGCGCAGGAGGAGCGGGAGCAGCCGGTGGTGGACCTGGGCGGCCGCCGCCCAGACGGTTCGTCCGGCGCGGCGCTCGAAGTGGACGCGGGTGGTCCAGGTGAGTCCCACGGCGTCGACGGACACGGTGCTGCGGGCGAGGAGCAGCGGGGAGCGCGCCCGCAGGGTGATCGCGCCCGGCTCGTCCTGTTCGACGGGCCAGCCCAGTACGTGGCCCGGGGCGTACGTCGGGGCCAGGCGCAGGCCGAGGACGTGGCGCCAGCCGGCGAGCAGCGCCCACCGCACGGGAAACGGTGCTCCCAGGACGACCGCCCGCGCCCAGTACGCGGCGGTGCGGGAGTCCAGCCCGGCGGCCGGCACGGTGAACGCCGAGGCATAGTCGGCTCCGGCGAGATCGGCCACGACGCGGCGGGCGGGCGGGACTCGTGGCGTCGTCGGCATGGGCGGGAGTCTATGAGAGGCACCGTCCGCCGCCGTGGCCATTCGCGGGCGGGGCGCGGCGCCGGGGCCGCATCGCGCGGGCCGTCTGTGCGCTGAGCCGGCCATCTGCGCGCCGGACCGTCCGCGCGGTGGGGCGCTCGCTCAGGCGGAGGGCCTGGCGGCCCCCGGGCCGCCCTCGTCCTTGTCGTCGGGGAGCTTGCAGACCCGTTCCAGGAACAGGGCGCCCGCGGCCACCGCGATCCCGGCCAGCACGGTGAGGCCCGCGTAGATCGCCTGGTCGCGGCGGGCGGGGACGTCGAGCTGGGTCAGCAGGAAGACACCGGTGCCGCCGTACGCCCCGGCGACCAGCGAGACCACGAGGGCGCTGGCCTGGCCGAGGACGACGGCGCGGGCGGCCTGGAGCGGGTCGACGCCCTGGGCGCCGGGGCGGCGCTCGCGCTGGGCGCGCAGCCGGGACCGTATCGACAGGGCCGTGGCGAGCAGGAGCATCGCGACGACGAAGAGGACGACGGGCGCGGCCACCGGGACGCTCGGCAGGGTGGAGAGCGAGTCCCACAGCCGGGCGCCCGCCCAGGAGAGGACCCCGGCCACCACGAAGATGCCGGCCATCACCCTGATACGGAGCTGCTTCACTTCGTCCTCGCCTTCCCGCGCCGGGCCCGGCCCGGCGTCACCGCCTCACCGACCCTAACGGCTATTCGGGGACGACCAGTTCCAGGTCGGTGCGCGGGGCGATACCGGCGCGGGTGACGGACGCGAGGAGTTCGGTGACCTCGCCGCGGCCGGGCAGGGTCGCCTCGGGGTCGATGTCGTGCCACGGGGCGAGGACGAAGGCGCGTTCGTGGGCGCGCGGGTGGGGCAGGGTGAGCACCGGGTCGTCGGAGACGACGTCGGCGTACGTGACGATGTCCACGTCGATGGTGCGCGGCCCCCAGTGCTCGGCGCGTTCGCGGTGGAAGGCCTCCTCCACGGCGTGCGCGCGCTCCAGCAGCGAGGAGGGCGGCAGGGTGGTGCGGATCACGACGACGGCGTTGAAGTACGAGGGCTGGCTGCCCGGTTCGACGCCCCAGGGCTCCGTCTCGTAGACCGGGGACACGGCCTTGACCCGCAGGCCAGGGGTGTCCTCCAGCGCGTCGATGGCGCCCTGGAGGGTCTCCAGGCGGTTGCCCAGGTTGCTGCCGAGCGCGACGACGGCCCGGTGCGGGTTGGAGAGGGTGGTGTCCGCCGCGTCCACCCGCTCGACCACGGAGGCGGGCACCGGCTGGACGGTGGGGTCGCCCTGGCCCTGGTCAAATGCAGTCATACTCGGCTCCGGCTGATGGTGACGGTCACATCGTCGAAGGGCACGGTGATGGGGGCGGACGGTTTGTGCACGCACACCTCCACTTCCCGTACCCCTTCGTGCTTGAGGCAGCTCGCCGCGATGCGTTCGGCGAGTGTCTCGATGAGGTCGACCGGCTCGCCCTCGACGATCGCGACGACCTCTTCCGCGACCACTCCGTAGTGCACGGTCTTCGTCAGGTCGTCCTCGGCGGCCGCCGCACGGGTGTCGAGCCCCAGAGTGATGTCGACGAGGAAGGTCTGGCCCTCCTCGCGTTCCTGCGGGAACACGCCGTGGTGTCCCCGGGCCCGCAGGCCCCGCAGCGCGACACGGTCCACGCGAATCACTCCAGCTGTCGTCGGTCTCGGTGGCCGCGCCGACGAGTTCGTTCGGGACGCGGCTCGATCGCATGCGTCCGGTGCGGTCGAATTCCTGATGCGTTCGAATCTACCCGCGCGCACGGACAGGCCGTGTCGACGGGTGTCCCGGACCCGGCTCCCGGGACGGCACGGGGGGTGTGCCGCCGATGTCCGACGCCCCTACCCAGTCGTCCAGCGGCGCAATCCAGGAGGCGGGCTTTGCGGGCGGGGCGGCCGGGTGGCGGGGCCGGATTCCGGTCGGGCCGGGTCCCGGTCGGGCCGGAAGTGGCTGGGGGCGCCGGGAGCGGTCAGGCCGGGGTGGCGTCGCCCGGGCCGCCCGGTTCCCCGTCGGTCTCGTCCTCGCCGTCCTCCTCGTCGTCGGACGCGGTGAGGACCGGTGAGGAGTGGTGCGACCACAGTTTCCAGCCGTCGGACGTGCGGCGGAACACGTTGGTGGCGACGACGAGCTGGCCGATGAGCGGGCCGGGGCCCTCCTCGTCCTCGGGGGCGGGGGCGCCGCTGAGGATGTTCTCCGTGCAGGTCAGCAGCGCCGTCGCGCCGTGCACGCTGACGGTGACGTCGGTCAGGAAGAACTGGATGTACTCGGTGTTGGCCATGATCAGCGCATAGCTGCGCAGGACCTCGCCGCGCCCGTTCAGCACCGGCCAGCCGGGGTGCACGCAGGACACGTCGGAGCCGTCGCCGTCGTTGACGTCGTCCGTCGTGTCGATCCACAGCCCGGACAGGGCGTCGAAGTCGCCGCTCTCGACCGCCGCGTAGTAGGCCGCGTTCGCCTGCTCGACCTCTTCGGCCGCCGTGCGGGCCGTCATCGGGCCGCCTCCACGGCACGGGCCACGCGCACCGCGTCGGCGCTCGCGCGGACCTCGTGGACCCGGACGCCCCAGACGCCGACGGCGGCGGACAGCGTGGTGACCGCGGCCGTCGCGGCGTCCCGTTCGCGGGCCGGGGGCGGGCTCGCGTCCGGCCCGGCGAGGACCCGGCCGAGGAACCGCTTGCGGGAGGCGGCCACGAGCAGCGGCCGGCCCAGTTCGCGCAGCCGGTCCAGGTGCGCGACGAGGGCGAGGTCGTGCGCGGCCTGCTTCGCGAAGCCGAGACCCGGGTCGACGAGGACCCGCTCGGGGGCGACTCCGCCCTCGACGACCGCCTCGATGCGCTGCCGCAGCTCCGTGACGACCTCGCCGACGACGTCGGCGTAGACCGCCCGCTGGTTCATGCCCTCGCTGAAGCCGCGCCAGTGCATCACGACGAACGGGGCGTTCGCCGCCGCCACGACGGGGATCATCGCGGGGTCGGCGAGACCGCCGCTCACGTCGTTGACGAGGACCGCCCCGGCCGCGAGGGACTGTTCGGCGACGCTCGCCCGCATCGTGTCGACGGAGACCGTGACCCCTTCGGAGACGAGTCCGCGGACGACGGGCAGGACGCGGCGCAGTTCCTCCGCCTCGTCGACGCGGGGGGCGCCGGGGCGGGTGGACTCCCCGCCCACGTCCACGAGGTCGGCCCCCTCGGCCACGAGTTCCAGGCCGTGCTTGACGGCGGCGGTGGTGTCGAACCAGCGCCCGCCGTCGGAGAAGGAGTCGGGGGTCACGTTCACGACCCCCATGACCGCGCACCGGTCCCACTCGGGCAGACCCTCGACGCGACCGCGCCCTCGCAACGTACTCATGGGCCCAGCGTAGGCGGTCGGGGTGCCGGGGGCGGAGGGGCGCGAGCGCGGGGTCCCGGCCGGTCAGGCGGCCCGTGCCGGGGAGCGGGCGGGCTCCTTCGGCCCGGCGGCGCGGGCCCGGCGGCGCGGTGCGCGCAGCGGCGGGAGGCTCAGGAAGCCCTCGGCGCGCAGCGCGGCGAGCCCGATGCGCGGCAGGTCGCGGCTCGCGCCGAAGACGACGTACCGCGGTTCCCAGCGCGGCTGGAACTTGGCGTTGAAGCGGTACAGCGACTCGATCTGGAACCAGCGGGAGAGGAAGACCAGCAGCCCGCGCCAGGCCCGCAGGACGGGGCCCGCGCCGATGCGCTCGCCCCGGGCCAGGGCGGCGCGGAACATCGCGAAGTTGAGCGAGACCCGGCGCACCCCGAGCCCCGGGGCGGCCCGCAGCGCCGCGACGATCAGCAGTTCGTTCATACCGGGGTCGGCCGCGCGGTCACGGCGCATGAGGTCGAGCGAGACGCCGTCAGGCCCCCAGGGCACGAAGTGCAGGACCGCCCTCAGATCGCCGTACGGGGAGGTGGCCGGCGCGGACTCCGGATGCGCGGGCCCGGCCGGTTCGGCGCGGTGGGCGGTGGCGATCAGACAGTCGCCGTCCTCGGGGTCGCCGAGCCGGCCGAGCGCCATCGAGAAGCCGCGTTCGGTGCTGCTGCCGCGCCAGTGCGCGGCGGCGGCCGCGATCCGGGCCAGTTCCTCGGCGGGTACGTCGGACACGCGGCGCACCCGGGTCTCGTATCCGGCGCGTTCGATGCGGGTGACCATCTGGCGCACGTTGCGCATCGCGCGGCCGGACAGGGAGAACCCGGCGGTGTCCACGATGGCCTCGTCGCCGATCTCCAGGGCGTCGAGACCGGCCTCGCGGGACCAGACCTGGGCGCCGGTCTCGCCGCAGCCCATGACGGCGGGTGTCCAGGAGTGCGCCTTCGCCTCGGCGAGGAAGCGTTCGACGGCGCCGGGCCACGCCTCGACGTCGCCGATCGGGTCACCGGCCGCGAGCATCACCCCGGAGACGACGCGGTAGCACACGGCGGCCTTGCCGCTCGGGGAGAAGACGACGCTCTTGTCGCGGCGCAGCGCGAAGTGGCCGAGCGAGTCGCGGGCGCCGTGCCGCTCCAGCAGGGCGCGCAGCCGCTCCTCGTCCCGCGCGTCGAGCCGGGCCACCGGGTGTTCGGGGCGCAGCGCGAAGTAGAGCGTGGTGACGGCGGTGAGCAGGCCGAGCGCGCCGAGCGAGGTGCCCACCGTCCACGAGGTGGTGTGGTCGTACCCGACGGGCCCCTCGACGCCGACCAGCCCGAGCAGTACGTGCTGGAGCCGGTCGCCGAGGCCCGGGTGGCCGACGACACGGCCCGGGTGGGCGCTGACGACGAGCAGCCCGAGCAGGACGGAACCGGTGCCGAGGACCGCGAGGTTGGCCAGGGCGCGCCAGCGTCCGCGCGGATCGGGCAGGGCCTGGAACTGGGCGCGATGGCGCCACAGCACGGCCAGGAGGGCGAGCGGGATGAGGATGCCGCACAGCGAGTGCCGGTACACGTACTGGGCGGCGGCACCGACCGGGAGCAGCACCATGGTCGCCTGCCAGGCCCGCCGTTTGCCGCGCCGCAGGCCGTGGGCGAGGAGCAGCAACAGGATGCCGACGCTCAGCGCGAGAGCGGCGGCGAAGGGGCCGAGGGTTCCGGGCAGTACCTCGGCCAGGCTGTGCATCCAGCTGTGCCGGAAGCGGGGGAAGACCCCGGCGGCGATGTCCAGCAGGCCCACCAGGGTGCCCGCGCCGGAGACGAGCGCCGGGACGGATTCGGGGCGGGGGCCGGGGAGCGCGAGGCGCCGGGCCCGAGGCTCGGGGGAGGGGGATGTTTCACGTGAAACATCCGCTGTGGCCGCCTTGTTCGCTCTGGCGACGGCTCTGTCGGTAGTGGTGCGGGAGGTGCCGCCGCAGGCGGCTTTGTCGGCTCCGCCCCGCCTGGCGGCCGGGACCGGTGCGGTGCCCGTGGGGCTCGGGGGAACCCCGGTGCCGCGTTCCCCATCTACTTCCACAGCCATCGCATTCCCGTACATGTGCGAACGAACGTGTCACCGAGCGCAAAGAGCTGCATTCGGTGGATTGCGCTCCTTAGGACGCGGGATACGGCAGGCGGGTTCATCCAAGACGGCAAACCGTCCGGAAAGAACGAGTCATCAGGACCGGCGGAGAAGTGAGAAGCGGCCGCGGCGCGGCGGGGCGACGCGTACGCCCCGGGGCGGGGCGGTGCGCGTGGCGAGGAGAGACGTGGGCGGGCGAGAACCAAGACGTGGGTGCGGGCGAGGGGTGGACGCGGGCCGGGCGTGGGGTGGGTCGTGGGCCTGACGGGGCGTGGGCTCCTGATCGCGGCCGCTGCGGTGACGCTGCTGTGCTTCGCGGGAACGGTGTGGGTGTGGCCCCGGCTGGCCCGTACGTCCTGGCGCTCGGTGCTGGGGCGGGCCGGTCTGCTCGTGACCACGCAGGCCCTGCTGTTCTGCGTCGTGGCGCTCGCCGTGAACCAGACCTTCGGGTTCTACGCCTCGTGGGCGGACCTGCTGGGCCGGGAGCGGACACCCGGGATCGTCATCGACCAGGGCGCGGCCTCCGTGCGGCCGGGGGCGTCCGGGGCGGTGGACGTGAGCGGACGGGCCGATGCCGTACGGGTCCTGGGCGAGGAACCCGTACCCGGCGGTGGCGGGGAGCGGACCGGCGGGCGGATCGAGAAGGTGGAGATCGCGGGCCGTGCCTCACGGATCGCGAGCCCGGCGCTCGTCTATCTGCCGCCCGAGTACTTCCAGCCGCAGTGGCGCGACTACCGCTTCCCCGCCGTGACCGTCCTGACCGGCTACCCCGGTACGGCCTCGGCGCTGGTGACGGGGCTGCACTATCCGCAGACGCTGCGCGAGGAGGTGCGGGCGGGGCGGGCCAGGCCCATGGTGCTGGTCATGCTGCGGCCCACGGTCGCCCCGCCGCGTGACACCGAGTGCGTCGACGTGCCGGGCGGGCCCGCCGCCGAGAGCTACTTCGCGAAGGACCTGCCGCGCGCGGTGGCCGCGCACTACCGGGTGGCGCGGCCGGGGGAGGGCTGGGGCGCGGTGGGTGACTCGACGGGCGGCTACTGCGCGCTGAAGCTCGCCGTGCACCACCCCGGGGTCTACGCGGCGGGCGCCGGTCTCTCCGCGTACTACCGGGCGGCCGAGGACCCCACGACGGGGGACCTGTTCCACGGGGACGCCTCCCTGCGGCGCCGCGCCGACCTGCTGCGGGTGCTGCGCGAGTCGCCGCCGCCCCGTACGTCCCTGCTGGTCAGCACCAGCAGGCACGGGGAGGACAACTACGCGGACACCCGGGAGCTGCTGGGCCTCGTGCGGCCGCCCACCCGGATCTCCTCGGTCATCCTGGACAGCGGCGGTCACAACTTCACGACGTGGCGCCGGGAGATCCCCGCGACCCTGCGCTGGCTGAGCGAACGGCTCGGTACGCCGGGGGAGGCGCGCTGACGGTTCCGGTGGCCGCCGCCGGGAGGGGCGGCCACCGGAACCCGCACGGACTCAGGCCCCGTTGACCGTCTCCAGTTCGACCTCGGCGCGGTCCAGGTCCCGGGCGTCGGCGGCCGTCGAGCGGCGCAGCGCCTCGTGCAGCCGGGCCGGGGTCAGGACGCCGAGGAAGGTGCCGCCGTCGCTCTCGTCGGTCACCGCGATCCAGCCGGCGTCGTGCTGGAGCATCGTCGAGAACGCCTGCTTGAGCGTCGCACCGACCGGGAGCCACGCCTCCATGCGGCGGACCCGGTCGCCGACGACCCCGTCCGCGCGCGCGTGTTCGGCGCCGATCCAGCCGCGCAGCGCGCCCTGGGCGTCGAGGACGACGGCCCAGCGCGCGCCCTCGGCGGCCAGCCGGTCCGCGACGGCGCTCAGCGGGTCGTCCAGGCGCAGGACCGGGGGCTGTTCGAGGTCGCCGGGCTCGATCGGCGTCACCGAGAGGCGTTTGAGACCGCGGTCGGCGCCCACGAAGTCGGCGACGTAGGGGGTGGCGGGGGAGCCGAGGACGGTGCTCGGCGAGTCGAACTGCTCGATGCGGCCCTGCCCGTAGACGGCGATGCGGTCCCCGAGGCGGACGGCCTCCTCAAGGTCGTGCGTGACGAACAGCACGGTCTTGTGGACGGCGGCCTGCAAGCGCAGGAACTCCGACTGGAGCCGCTCGCGCACGACGGGGTCGACGGCGCCGAAGGGCTCGTCCATCAGCAGTACGGGCGGGTCGGCGGCCAGGGCCCGGGCCACGCCGACGCGTTGGCGCTGCCCGCCGGAGAGCTGCTCGGGGTAGCGGTCGCCGAAGACCGCCGGGTCCAGGCCCACGAGGTCGAGCAGCTCGGCCGCGCGGGCCCGCGCCTTCGCCTTCTTCCAGCCCAGCAGATGCGGCACGGTGGCCGTGTTGTCCAGCACCGACTTGTGCGGGAAGAGACCGACCTGCTGGATCACGTAGCCGATGCGGCGCCGCAGTTCGACGGGGTCGACGCCCGCTATGTCCTCACCGTCCAGGAATATCCGGCCCTCGGTGGGTTCGATGAGCCGGTTCACCATCTTCATCGTCGTGGTCTTGCCGCAGCCCGAGGGGCCGACGAGTGTGACGAGTTCGCCCTCCGCGACCTCGAAGGAGAGGCCGTCCACAGCCGTGGTGCCGTCCTCGTACCGTTTGCTGACCTGCTCGAACCGGATCATGGGTCCCCATTGTGGCGGGTTGTTTGTGAAGACAGTGTTGCCGCTCGTTGCCCGAATACGACGGTTCCGTCGATTGTCCGAGGCGGGGGTTAGGGTCACGCATGGGTCGTTCGTCCGTGCGAGCGCGGGTGGCCGGAGCAGGCGGGCCGGCCGGATCGCGGTCACGGCTCACGGCTCGTCCACCTGGCGCACCCCGTACGGGCGTGCCAGGTCACGGTACTGACGCGGTGTGATTGGCGCACCGCCGGGCGGGTAGCCGGACCGCTGTTCTCGGGAGGTCCGGGGACTCGAAGACGCTGGGGGAGGTGGGTCGCGCGTGAGCGGACAGAACTGCCTGGTCACCAATGAGTGGATCTGCGGCGAGTATCTGCGCACCCGCGGCCAGGAACTGGTCGACGCCACGGTGCAGCACGTCCTGATCACCGTGGTCTCGGTGGCCCTCGGGCTCCTCGTGGCCCTGCCGCTCGCGCTGCTCGCGCGCCGCAGCAGGGCGTTCGCCGGGCCGATCCTCGGCATCACGACGATCCTCTACACGATCCCCTCGCTCGCGATGTTCTCGCTGCTGCTGCCCGTGTTCGGGCTCTCGGCCTCCCTCGTGGTCACGGGCCTGGTCCTGTACTCGCTGACGATCCTCGTGCGGAACATCCTCGCGGGGCTCGCCTCGGTCCCGGAGGAGGCCAGGGAGGCGGCCCGCGGCATGGGCTACGGGCCGTGGCGGCTGCTGTGGGAGGTCGAACTCCCGCTGTCCCTGCCCGCGCTGCTGGGCGGGGTGCGCATCGCGACGGTCTCGACGGTCGCCCTCACCACGGTCGGCGCCATCGTGGACTACGGGGGCCTGGGCACCCTCATCCTCGACGGGCTCGACACCACCTTCAAGGCACAGGTGCTCACGGCCTCGGTGCTGTGCGTGGTCCTCGCGATCCTCGCGGACGTCCTGCTGCTGGGCCTGCAGCGGCTGCTGACGCCGTGGACCCGGGCCCGGCGCCCGCGCAGCCCCGTCGCGCAGTCCGCTCCGGCCGCGCGGCCCGACCCGGCGGAGGCGATATGAACGAGCTGACCGGCGCCTGGACCTGGCTCACCACGGGCTCCCACTGGCAGGGCGAGAACGGGGTGCCGCACCGCCTCCTGGAACACCTGTGGTTCACCGGGGCCTCGCTCTTCGTCGCCTGCGCGATAGCCCTCCCGATAGCGCTGACCCTCGGCCACCTCGGCAGGGGCGGCGCCCTCGCCGTCAACATCTCCAACGTGGGGCGGGCGGTGCCCACCCTGGCGCTGCTGGCCCTGCTGTCGATCACCCCGCTGCGGCAGTACGGCGAGGTGCCGACGCTCATCGCACTCGTCCTGTTCGCGATCCCGCCCGTCCTCACCAACGCGTACATCGGGATGCGCGAGGCCGACCGCTCCGTGGTCGAGGCGGCGCGCGGCATGGGCATGAGTGGCCGGCAGGTGTTCGGCCAGGTCGAGGTGGTGCTCGCCTTCCCGCTGATCATGACGGGCGTCCGCAGCGCCGCCGTGCAGACTGTGGCCACCGCGACGCTCGCCGCGATCCCGGGCGGCGGCGGGCTCGGCCGGATCATCACCGCCGGGTTCAACCTCCAGAACACCGCGCAGGTCGTGGCGGGCGCCCTGCTCGTCGCCGTCCTCGCGCTGCTCCTCGAAGGGCTCCTGGTGGCGCTCGCCCGCATCGCCGACCCGATGCGGCGCCGTAGCCGCCGCAAGACCCCCGACCGGGTCGCCGAACTCCCCGAGGTGCCGACCGCCTCCGCGGCGGGCGCCTGAGCCCGGGTCCCGTCCCGGCACCCGAGCGCCGCTCACGCCCCCGCCGCCGGGCTCCCCGCTCCTTCTCACCGCACTTCACCCACTCCCCACTCCCGTCAGCCCATCAGCCATACCCGGCCCTTCCGGGCCGTTCGACACCCCTATGGAGATCGCATGTACAGGAACTCGCGCCGTGCGCGCACGGCCGGAGCGGTTCTCGCGACCGCGGCGCTCGCCGCGGGGCTCACCGCGTGCGGCGGCGACAGCCTGGAGGACTCCGGAAAGGGCTCCTCCGACAAGGTGTCCAGCGGCTCGGACAGCGGTGCGGACAGCGGCAAGAAGGGCTCGCTGGTGATCGGCGCGGCCCGTTTCACCGAGGCCAAGGTGCTCGCCGAGCTGTACGCCGGAGTCCTCGGCGACGCCGGTTACCGCACGTCCGTCAAGACCGTGCAGAACCGTGAGGTCTACGAGCCGGAGCTGCGCAAGGGCTCCATCGACGTCGTCCCCGAATACGCGGCGACCCTCGCGGAATGGCTCAACCACGCGAAGAACGGCGAGAAGGCGGAGCCGGTCGCCTCCAGCGACATCGGCGAGACCGTCGAAGCGCTCAACAAGCTCGCGGAACCGGAAGGGATCAAAGCGCTTCCCGCCGGGAACGCCGTCGACCAGAACGCCTACGTCGTGACGAAGGAATTCGCCGAGAAGAACAAGCTCAAGACACTTTCCGATCTGGGAAAGTCGAAGCTCAAGGTCAAGATCGCGGCCGGTGACGAATGCGCGACCCGCCCGTTCTGCGCGCCCGGACTCAAGAAGACCTACGGCATCGACGTCACCGGCATCGACCCGAAGGGCGTCGGCACGCCCCAGTCGAAGCAGGCCGTCAAGGACGGCACGGACCAGCTCGCGCTGACCACGACGACCGACGCGACTCTGGAGAGCTACGGCCTGGTCGTCCTGAAGGACGACAAGAAGCTCCAGAACGCGGACAACATCCTGCCCGTGGTCAACACCAAGGACGCGGGCGGCCAGGAGACAGCCGACGCCCTCGGCGCACTGACGAAGACCCTCACGACCGAGGACCTCGTGGACCTCAACCGCAAGGTCGACGCCGAGCGGCTCAAGGAGAAGGACGTCGCGGCGGACTACCTGAAGGCCAAGGGACTGATCAAGAAGTAGTCCGGGGCCGACCAGGAAGGGGGCCGGAGCCGACCAAGAAGGGGGCCGGAGCCCGGGTCGGCAAGCAGGGCCCTGGGCACGGCTCGGCAGCAAGCCCGAGGGCTCGGTCTGCGGCAGGAAGTGGCGGAAAGCAGTCGGCGTGGGACCGGTGGGGGGAAGCAATCGCCTCCTCACCGGTCTTCTCACCGCTCTTCTCACCGCTCTTCTCGCCGGTCACATCCTTCCGCGATTCCGCTGCCTCCCCCATACGGATCCTTCCGGTCGCGGTCCCTTCCGGTCGCGGTGACTCCCCGTCCTTCTCGGCCCGTCCGCAGCCGCCCCAATCCGGGTCCTCGGCGGGCCCTCGATCCGGAATATTGAGATCCGTAAGTGCGGGCTTGGGAGAGTTCCGGAACTGACGGGTCAACAGATTTCCGGCCGGGGGTCCGTAAATCGCCTACGCGCGGTAAGTTTCTGGCCATGCCACACGGACGTCACCGCCACTCTCCTCCCCTGCACCGGCTGATGCCTCCCACGACCATCGCCGTGGTGGCCGTCCTGGGCGCCGGAGGTACCTGGGTCAGCTCACAAGCCCTCGTCCTGCGTGCCCTGGCCGCGGTCGTGGCGCTCGCCGCGCTGGCCGGTTCCTTCGTCATGCGCCGCTGGGACAGCGTCGCCGGGCTGCGGGTCGCGGAGCTCGGACGGGCGCGCGAGGCCGACCGGTGGCGGCACGAGGAACAGGTCGCGGAGCTGGAGAGCGAGCTGGAGGAGTCCCGCGAGCTGCGGGCCAAACTCGCCGGGAAACTGCGCGCCAAGCGCGGTGAGCTGTCCGCGCTGCGCGGGGAGCACGCGGCGCTGCTGCGGCGGTACGCGACCGCCGAGACCGAGCGGGCCAGCGCCCTCGAAGGCCGCAGGCAGCTGGCCATCGAGGCCTCTACTCCGGCCAGGGCGCTTCTGCCCGCCGCACCGTCAGCCGGTGCCTCCACGCCGGTGAGCCTGTCGCCCGGTGCTCGCGACGCCGCTCCGGCACAAGCGACCGCCGGCCTGTACGCGCGGGCCAACGCCGCCCTCGACCGCCTGGCATCCGGCCCGCGGCCCACCGGGGCCGAGGAGCCGAGGGACGAGGTCGCCGTCGCGCCCGCGGTGCCCTTCCCCGTGCCGGTGGCCGCCGCCCCGATCACGCACGGACGTCCGCAGATCGCCGCCGCGACGGCTGTCGCCCCGGCCCCGCCGGCCCGGCGCAGCCTGCCGCAGGGCGGTTTCGACTTCTTCGGTACGCAGGCGGGGGAGAGCGCCGCGCACAGCGAGGCCATCGAGGCCGTCCAGCGGGAGGACCTCGCCGACGTCGTCGGCCACGAGAGCGTCGCGCAGGCGCGGGCCCAGGACCAGGCGCCCGCGGGCCCGCAGGCCGGACCGGAGTCCGAGGAGCGGCAAGTCGCGGACGGGGCCGGGTCCGGGTCCGGTGGCGCGACGGGCGAGGTCATCGACCTGACCGCGCACGACGAGACCGAACAGTTCGACGTCGTCGGACTGCGCCAGGCCATGCGGGCCTGAGCGGAACGACAACGGACGGTACCGGCCGAGCCGTTGGGTCTGCTGGGCCCACTGGGCCACTGGCCCGCTGGGCCACTGAGCCCGCCGAGCCGCTGAGAACGACCGAGCGCCGGGGCGCGTACGACGGTGAAGGCCGCGTACGCACCCCGGCGCTCTGCCGTCGTGCGGTGTGGTCGTGTGCGTGCGTGGTGCATGGCGGTGGGACCGCGTGCTCAGTCCCCGGTCCCGGGAGTCTCCGCCGCTCCTCCACCCGGCCGCATCCACTGGTCGGGGAGCGCGAGCCGGCGGCCGGTGCGGGAGCGGTCGGCCTGTTCCAGGAGCAGGGCCCGGGACTCGTCGACGTCCCGCAGGCGCAGCCGTACCGTCTTGTTCGCCCCCGTGTCGACGGCCGCGCCGCCCAGCCGCAGCGCCCGCTCCCACGGCCCCTGCTCCCAGCGGACGCTCTGCACCTTCGCGTGCGGAACGAGGGAGGTGGTGCGCCGCACCAGCCCGGACCGCGAGACGAGCACCTCGTCCGTGACGGCGAGACCGTGCCCGCGCCACCACAGCGGCAGCCGCCAGCGCGCCCGGCGCGGCGGCCGGGACAGGACGGTGGGCACGGCGGCCCCGGGCAGCACGCGCGCTATGACCCGCTCGGCCCGCTCACGCGGGGCGACCGGAACGAGGACGGTGTTCGAGGAGCCCGCGACGTGGAGTTCGACGCGGACCCAGCCGGCCCGCCGCCACAGCACGGGTTCGACGATCCGCACCGTCTGCACCCGGCCGGGCGGCACCGTCTCGTGCGTACGGTCAAGCAGCCCGTGGTCCAGCCGCAGCCCGTCGGGCGACTCGCCGACCGTCCAGTCGTACTCGGTGACGAACCGGCGCACCGTCCGCGTCGCCCCGGCCCCCACGATCGGCACGGCGGTGACGAGGATCGACCACACGCTGTGCGAGGCGAACCACAGCATGGCCGGGACCAGGACCGCCGCGAGCAGGGTGCCGCCCGTCGAACCGCTCAGCAGGACCGAGACCGCGAGACTGCGCGGCGGTACCCGCAGCAGTTCGCTGACCTCCGCCTCACCGACCTCGCGGGCCGCGTCCGGCGCGAAACCGGCGGCGCGGGCCAGCAGCTCCGCGCGCAGCGCCCGGGCCTCCGGTGCGCCGAGGAAGGCCAGCTCGTCCTTGGACTTCGCGCCGACCACGTCCAGCTTGAGCTTCGCGACCCCCGCGATCCGCGCGAGCAGCGGCTGCGTGATGTCCACGGCCTGGAGACGGTCCAGGCGGATGTGCGCCGTACGCCGGAACAGCAGTCCGGTGCGGATGCGCAGCTCCGTGTCGGTCACCGCGAAATGCGTCACCCACCAGGACAGCACGCCCCACAGACACGCGGCGGGCACCACGACGGCGACGGCGATCAGGAGCGTGCTGGTCGCGAGCGAGGAGAGACGCTCGTACGCGCCGTTGGGATCGTGCACGGCCCAGCCCGCGACCACCGCGACCGGCGCCCAGGCCCGCCGCAGCGGCGTGAGCGGATGCAGCCGCCGCTCCAACAGCGCGATGTCGCCGGGGCCCGTGCCCGGCCCCCGCGCACCGAGCCTCTCCGTACCCGGCTTCTTGAGTCCGGCCGGTTCGGGCGCGGCCGGGGTGCCGTCGGCGAGGCCGCTCACAGCCCGGCCGATCGCGCCTGGCCGAGTTCGGTGAGCCGGTCCCGCAGCCGTTCCGCCTCGACGGGCAGCAGACCGGGGATACGGGCGTCGGTGGCGGCGGCCGCCGTGTGCAGCTGGACGGTCGCGAGCCCGAAGCGGCGCTCGACCGGGCCGGAGGTCACCTCGACGAGCTGCATCCGCCCGTACGGCACGATCGTCTGCCGGCGCCACAGCACGCCCCGGCTGATGAGCAGGTCGTCGGCGCGCTCCCGGTAGCGCCACGAGCGCCAGTTGCGCGCCAGCAGCCGCCGGCCCCAGGCGAGGACGAGCAGCGGGAGCAGCGCGAAGAGGACCCACGCGGGGCCCGCGAACAGGCCCAGCAGTACCCCGAGGAGCGCCGCGACCGGCACCGTCGCCAGGGCGAGCAGCAGTCTGCGCAGGCCGAGCAGTTGCCGGGGCAGTTCGTGCCAGTCCCCGGCCACCGGTGTCGCGGCGTGCTCGGCGCCGCCCGGTTCGTCTCGCGTCCCCGTCTCCATCGCTCCAGCGTAGGTGCGAGACACTGACTCCCATGACGGAGACCACGATCGGTATCGGCGGCGCGGCGGAGAGCACCGACATGGTGCTCAACATCGGACCGCAGCACCCTTCGACGCACGGCGTGCTGCGGCTGCGCCTCGTCCTCGACGGAGAGCGCATCGTCAGCGCGGAACCCGTCATCGGCTACATGCACCGGGGCGCCGAGAAACTCTTCGAGGCCCGCGACTACCGGCAGATCGTCATGCTCGCCAACCGGCACGACTGGCTGTCCGCGTTCTCCAACGAACTCGGCGTCGTCATGGCCGTCGAGCGGATGCTCGGCATGGAGGTCCCCGAGCGGGCCGTGTGGACGCGCACCCTGCTCGCCGAACTGAACCGGGTCCTCAACCACCTCATGTTCCTCGGCTCCTATCCGCTGGAGCTGGGCGGCATCACGCCTATGTTCTACGCCTTCCGCGAGCGCGAGGACCTCCAGGCCGTCATGGAGGAGATCTCCGGCGGCCGCATGCACTACATGTTCAACCGGGTCGGCGGCCTCAAGGAGGACCTGCCGCTCGGCTGGCTCGGCCGGGTCCGCCAGGCGGTCGCCACGGTCCGCTCCCGCATGGACGTGTACGACCGGCTGATCCTCGGCAACGAGATCTTCCGGGGCCGCACCCGGGGCGTCGGCGAACTCTCCGTGCGCGACGTGCACGCCTACGGGGTCAGCGGCCCCGTCGCCCGCGCCTGCGGAGTCGACTTCGACCTGCGCCGCGACGAGCCCTACCTCGCGTACGGGGAACTCCAGCGGGACCTGAGGGTCGTGACCCGCGAGGAGGGCGACTGCCTGGCCCGCTTCGAGTGCCTGCTGGAGCAGACGTACAACTCCCTCGACCTCGCCGACGCCTGCCTGGACCGGATGGCCGAACTGCCGCCCGGGCCGGTCAACCAGCGCCTGCCGAAGGTGCTCAAGGCGCCCGAGGGCCACACCTACGCGTGGACCGAGAACCCGCTCGGCATCAACGGCTACTACCTCGTCTCCAAGGGCGAGAAGACCCCGTACCGGCTCAAGCTGCGCTCCGCCTCGTACAACAACATCCAGGCGCTCGCCGTGCTCCTGCCCGGCACCCTCGTCGCCGACATGGTCGCGATCCTCGGCTCACTGTTCTTCGTCGTCGGCGACATCGACAAGTAGCGCCCGCAACACCTCCGACGCTCCGGGCCCCGGCTGCGCCCCGGGCCCCGGCTGCGGCGTGGGCAGCCGGACGGGCTGGAGCAGCCACAGGAAGTCGCCGAGCCCGCCGCGCCGCGTCAGCTCCGCGCCCTGACCGGCGAGCGCCAGCTCCCGGACGTACGCCGCCGGATCGCGGGTCGCCAGCGACAGCGGCGGGCGCCGCCCGTCCACCCCGAGCAGCCGCAGCGCCTCCCGCTGGGTGCGCAGCACGCCGCGCCCCAGGTGCGCGCCCGCGGCCGCGCAGGCGTCGAGTGCGACGTGCGCGGTCAGATCGCAGCAGCCGTCCGGTACGGGGGTGACCTCGCGGCCCTCCCGGAAGCCGGTGAGCGTCCCGAACGGGGGCCGGGCGCCGGCGAGGTGCGCGTAGTCCACGGCCACCGCGAGGCCCCTCTCCAGCCCGGAAGCGGCGGCGGCCCACGCCTCGTCCCTGGGCCGGCCGATCTCCGCGCGCCGCCCCGGCTCCGCCGCCGGTCCGGGCCCCTCCACCGGCCACCAACGGCGCAGCCACCGCGCGTCCTCGCCCACCACGGGCGGCCCCGGACGCTCGCTGCCGTCCGGGGCGACGAGCACCTGCCGCACCACCCCCTCGGCGTCGGTCTCGGCGACGTCCAGCGGAACGTTGTCCAGCCACTCGTTGGCGAACAGCAGGCCGGTGATCCCGGACGGGGGCCGCGCGCACCACTCGACGCGCGGATCGAGCCCGGCGGGACGCGGCGCGCGTTCCACCGCGTACGCCCGGACCCGGGCCGCGAGCCCCTCGGGGAGCGCCGCGAGGACCCCGGCCGCCAGCTCCCCGTGGCCCGCGGCCATGTCCACGAAGTCCAGCCGGGGCGGTGCGCCGAGCAGCGCGTCCACCTCCCCGAGCAGCCGCGCCACGGCCCGCGCGAAGCGGCCCGAGGCGTGCACCGAGGTACGGAAGTGCGCGGCCGGTCCCGCCGTACCCCGGTAGAAGCCGTCCGCCCCGTACAGCGCTTCCTCGGCCGCCGCCCGCCAGCCCCGCCACTCGTCGTCCACGTACCGAAGGTTAGGCTCCGCTTCCGGGGTACTCCACCTCCACCTTGGGGAGTACGCCCCGACTCCCGGATCGACCCTCCGGGCGACTCCCGCCGCCTTTCCTCCTGCCTACGCTGGGTGACGTGCAGCGTCTCTACGACTTCGTCCGCAGACACCCGACGTGGGTCGACGGCATCCTCGCCGTGCTCCTCCTCGGGCTGTCCGCGCCGGGCATCGCGCAGACCTGGCACCAGCGGAGTGCGGTCGCGCAGGTGGCCGTCTTCCCGGTCCTGCTGCTGCTCGGCGTCGTCGTCACGCTGCGGCGCCGGGCCACCGGGCACGTGCTGCTGCTCGCCGCCTTCGCCGGGGTCGCCCAGCTCGCCTTCGACGTGCAGGTGCTGCCCGCCGACTTCGCGCTGCTCGTCGCGATCTGCACCGCCGCCGCCGAGGGGCCGCGCTGGGCCTCCCGCTTCGCCCTCGTCGGAGGGCTGTTCGCCGCGCCGCTGGCCCAGCTCAGGTGGCCCCCCGACATCCACGGCACCTCCCAGTGGCTCTTCTTCACCGGCATCATGGTGGTGCCCTTCGTCCTCGCCTGGGTGCTCGGCGACTCGCTGCGCACCCGCCGCGCCTACTTCGCGCAACTGGAGGAGCGGGCGGCGCGTCTTGAGCGGGAACGCGAGGCCCAGTCGAAGGTCGCGGTCGCCGCCGAACGCGCCCGGATCGCCCGGGAACTCCACGACGTCGTCGCCCACAACGTGTCCGTCATGGTCGTGCAGGCCGACGGCGCCGCCTACGTCCTCGACGCCTCGCCCGAGCAGACCAGGGCCGCCCTGGAGACCATCTCCGGCACCGGCCGCCAGGCCCTCGCCGAGATGCGCAGGCTGCTGGGCGTGCTGCGCACGGGGGAGCACGAGGAGGGCGGCGAGTACGTGCCGCAGCCCGACGTGGGACAGATGGACGAGCTGATCGAGCAGGTGCGCGGGACCGGACTGCCCGTGGACTTCAGCGTCGAGGGCACCGCGAGGCAACTGCCCAGCGGCGTCGAGCTGACCGCGTACCGCATCGTGCAGGAGGCCCTGACCAACACCCGCAAGCACGGCGGGCCCGAAGCGGGGGCCCGGGTCCGCCTCGTCTACTTCGACGACGGGCTGGGCCTGCTCATCGAGGACGACGGGCGGGGCGCCCCGCACGAGCTGTACGAGGACGGGGGAGCCGACGGCGCCGGGCACGGACTCATCGGCATGCGGGAACGCGTCGGCATGGTGGGCGGCACCCTGGACGCCGGGCCACGCCCGGGAGGAGGCTTCCGTATCAGCGCCCTGCTCCCGCTCAAGGGGGCACACTGAACCCGGCCCGCGGCCCGGGGCCGGTGCGGCGGGGGACGGGGCCTGTGCGTCGGGGAACCGGCCCGGCGTGGCGGGGACCAGGGCGCGCGCGGTGCGGCCACCACGTACCTTCGCGGCCGGACCGCCCGGCCACCCGCGGCCCGGCCCCACCGCCGCCCTCGAACCACCGAACCCCCGCACCACGGACCGCCTCACCACCCCCGAAGGGACCTGACTCCTCATGCCGGCCACCCCCGAAGCGATCCGAGTGATGCTCGTCGACGACCAGGCGCTGCTGCGTGCCGGTTTCCGGATGGTGCTCGCCGCCCAGCCGGACATGGAGGTGGTCGCCGAGGCGGGCGACGGCGTGCAGGCCCTGGCCGAACTCGACCGGGTGCCCGTCGACGTCGTCCTCATGGACGTGCGGATGCCGCGCCTCGACGGGGTGGAGACGACCCGCCGCATCCACGAGCGCGCGACACCGCCGAAGGTCCTCATCCTCACGACCTTCGACCTCGACGAGTACGCCTTCTCCGGGCTCAAGGCCGGGGCCAGCGGCTTCATGCTGAAGGACGTGCCGCCCGGCGAGCTGCTGTCCGCGATCCGTGCCGTGCACAGCGGCGACGCCGTCGTCGCCCCCTCCACGACCCGCCGGCTCCTCGACCGCTTCGCCCCGATGCTGCCGGGCGCCGCCCAGCCCGGCCACCACGCCCTGGAACGGCTCACCGGCCGGGAACGCGAGGTCATGGTCCTGGTCGCCCAGGGCATGTCGAACGGGGAGATCGCCGCGCGCCTCACCCTGTCGGAGGCCACCGTGAAGACCCACGTCGGCCGCATCCTCACCAAGCTCGGCCTGCGCGACCGCGTCCAGGTCGTCGTCCTCGCGTACGAGACGGGGATCGTGCGCGCGGGCGGCGGCGGGGCGTAGGGCCGCGACGGGCCCGCTCCGGCGGAGTGGCGGCGCCACCGAAGCCCGGCCGGTGCCCGCTGAGGCCGCTCCGTCGGGTCCGTCCGCCCCGTGCGGTCCGTCCGCGCCGTGCGGTCCGTTTGCCCCGTCCGGTCCGTCCGCCCCGATCGCTCCGCCCGTTCTGCCCGGTCCGTCTGCCCCGATCGGTCCGGCCGCTCCGTCAGCGCAGGACGCCCTCGATGAAGTCGGTGCCGATCCGGGCGACCAGCGCCAGATCCAGCCGGTGCAGCACATAACGGCCCCGGCGGCGCGTGCTGACCAGGCCCGCCTTCTTCAGGACGGACAGGTGCCGGGAGATCTCCGGGGCCGTCATGCCGTGCGCGTCGGCCAGTTCGCCCGTCGTGTACTCGCCGCGTGCCAGCAGCCGGCACAGCCGCATCCGCACCGGGTGGGCGAGCGCCTCCATCCGCCGGGTCAGGTCCGCGACCGGGGCCGGAGCCGCCGGTCCCGGGCCGGGCAGCGGGTAGTGCACGACGGGCTGCCAGCCGTACCGGTGCAGGACCATGAGGTGCGGGGAGCCCAGCCGGGTGGGCACCAGCGTCAGCCCCCGGTCCGCCAACGCCGAGGTCCGGCCCGTCACCAGCTTGTCGACGGTGATCCGGCCCGCCGCCTCGTCCAGGGAGATCGCCGGGGAGGCCTCGTGCAGGGCCGCCGCGAGCCCCTTGCGCCGCAGCAGCTCCGCCTTGTGCCGCGCGTCGGCCGCCAGTTCCGGGCCCACCCGCCGCCAGGTGTCCGCGAAGAACGCCTCGTCGCACTCCTCCACGAGCCGCCGCAACCAGGACCGCGTCGCCTCCGGAGCGGCGAGCACCCGTTCCGTGAAGTGCGTCTGCCGGGGGCCGCGCGCCGCCGCCTGCTCCAGCGCCCGGTCCCGGCTCGCCGCGTCGGACAGCGGGCTCGGTACCGGCAGCCCGTACGAGGGATCGCAGGTGAACTCCAGCGCGGCGGCCACGAAGACCTCGTCGCTGAGCCGGTCCAGCAGGTCCAGGTCCTCGCCGACCGTCCGCCCCGGCCCGGCGGCGGCCGCCGCGGGGAGGCCGGCGAAGGGCAGGAACACGTCCGAGAACGTGGAGCCCCACAGGAAGTCCGCCTCGGCCAGCCGGTCGGCCAGGTGCGGTTCCAGGGCGCTCGCCGTGGCCGCGGCCCAGCCCGACAGGTGCGGGTGGTGGGCCGGTTCGGTGAGCGCGTGCAGCGCCATCCCCAGCTCGCTCAGCGGGGAGGGCTGGACTCTGACCCGTTCGTGCGGAAGGCCCGCGATGTCGATCGTCACGCTCACCCGTCCATGGTGCCCCAGCGCGGATCGCGGGCCGCCGCGGATTGACGGCTCCCGTCAATCCGCGCGACCACGGCCGGGGTCCCGATCCAGGCCGGCCCGCATGAGCCTCACCCAGGACCACCTCGTCGCCACCGCCCGTGAACTGCGTCACGGCACACCTCCCCCTCCGGTCTGGGGCGCCCACCCCTTCTGGCGCCCTCTGTGGTCCGCCCTGCGCGGACCCCGCCGACGTCCCCGCCCCGCCCGCCTCAGCCGCCGACCGTGATCCGCGCGAGGAACCCCCGCAGCGCCTCGTCGATCTCGGCCCGCGACCAGTCCAGGCCCGTCGAGGACACCGTGAACTCCGTCATCGACAGGCCGGGCAGGCCCGGCTCGAACCAGCGCTGGAACAGCGCCGTGCCGGTCTCCTCGGCCTGCCGCACCGCCGCCTCGGTCAGCGCCTGCGCCGGATACGGCAGCCACACCTGGAACTGATGGATGTGCGGCACCTCCGGGTGCACGCGGGACCACGGGACGCCCGCCGCCGCGAACCCCTCGCCCAGCGCCGCCGCGAAGAAGCGGGCCTTCTCGACGTACGAGGGGAGCCTCGGCAGCTCCCGGTCCAGGCCGATCAGCGCGGAGACGGCCGTCGGGAACTGCTGAAAGATCTGGCCGCCGTACCGGTGGCGCCAGGTGACCGCCTCGTCGACGAGCTGCCGTGGGCCCGCCAGGGCCGCCCCGCCGAACCCGTCGAGCGACTTGTAGAAGGACACGTACACGCTGTCCGCGAGCGCCGCGATCTCCCGCAGGCTCCGCCCGAAGTGCGTGGTCGTCTCCCACAGCCGGGCCCCGTCGAAGTGCACGACGGCGTCCCGCTCCCGGGCCGCCTCCACCACCTCCACCAGCTCCTCCCACGTCGGCAGGGTGAACCCGGCGTCGCGCAGAGGCAGTTCGAGCATGAGTGTGCCGAAGGGCTCACCCAGCCCCCGCACCTCCTCGGCGGTGGGCAGCCGGGGCGCGTGCGTCGGATGCACCGTGCGCAGGCCGCTCACCTCGCGGAGGGCGTCGCGCTCGTGCAGCTCGGGATGGGCCAGCGGGTGCAGGGCCACGGCGGGGTTGCCGGTGCGCCCGGCCCAGCAGCGCAGCGCGACCTGCTGCGCCATCGTGCCGCTCGGGAAGAAGGCCGCGGCCTCCGTTCCCAGGAGTTCGGCGACCCGCTCCTCCAGCCGGGCCACCACTCCGTTGCCGTAGATGTCGGCGGGCTCGTCGAGATCCGTCACGGAACCCGCCAGCTCGGCCAGCTCCGCGATCCGCTCACCGACCGTCGACCGCATCCCCTGCCCGGCCGGCTGCCGCCGCGCACCGGCGAACGCGGCCTGCCGCCGCCGCTGAGCCCGCTCCTCCGCGCCTTCGGCGTCCCCGTCCGCGGCCTCGTCGGCCGGGCTCTCCGCCTCGACGGCCGCCTCGTCCACGGCCCGCGCGTCCACACGTGCCGGCCCCGCCTCCGCGCTCGCCGCGGTGCCGTCGTCACTGTTCAGCACGGCTGCCCCCTCGTTTCCGGACGGGTCGTGTCCGGTGCTGTCGTTCGTGTCCCGATTCATGTGTCGATCATGGCAAAACCCACCTCCCGGCCGTCCACAGCTTTGTTGTGACAAGCGGATCAGCACACAGCTGCGCACAGCCTGTGGACAGCGGACCGCGCGTCCCGAACCATTAGCGTTAGCATGACGAGAAATCGTCCGGTACCCCGAGCGGACTGGAACGGAAGGCCCGTCGCGTGAACACACCCCACCCCCCCGACCCCAAGGACCGCCCCGCGCGCCTCACCGTCGGCGTCGTCGGCGCCGGCCGCGTCGGTCCCGCCCTCGCCGCGTCCCTCGCCCTCGCCGGGCACCGGCCGGTCGCCGTCTCCGGCGTCTCGGAGGCGTCCCGCCGCCGCGCCGCCGCGCTGCTGCCCGAGGTCCCCCTCGTCACGCCGGAGGAGGTGCTGGCCAAAGCCGACCTGGTCCTCCTCACGGTCCCGGACGACGCGCTGCCCGGCCTGGTCGAAGGGCTCGTGGACACCGGCGCCGTGCGCCCCGGCCAGCTCCTCGTGCACACCTCGGGCCGCTACGGCACGAGCGTCCTCGACCCCGCGCTGCGGGCGGGGGCGCTGCCGCTCGCGCTGCACCCCGTCATGACCTTCACCGGCACCGCCGTCGACGTGCAGCGCCTGGCCGGCTGCTCCTTCGGCGTGACCGCCCCCGAGGAGCTGCGGCTCGCGGCCCAGGCGCTCGTCATCGAGATGGGCGGCGAGCCCGAGTGGATCGAGGAGCGGGCCCGTCCGCTCTACCACGCGGCCCTGGCCCTCGGCTCCAACCACCTCGTCACCCTCGTCGCCCAGTCCATGGACCTGTTGCGCGCGGCCGGGGTGTCCGCGCCCGACCGGATGCTCGGCCCGCTGCTCGGCGCGACCCTCGACAACGTCCTGCGCTCCGGCGACAGCGCCCTGACCGGGCCCGTCTCGCGCGGCGACGCGGGCACCGTCGCCGCCCACATCGCCGAACTGCGCCGGCACGCCCCGCAGACCGTCGCCGGGTACGTCGCCATGGCCCGCGCCACCGCCGACCGCGCCCTCGACCACGGGCTGCTCAAGGCCGAACTCGCCGAGGACCTTCTCGACGTACTCGCCGACGAAACCACGGGAGGCACCCAGTGACCCCGGACCCCGGCCCCCGGGCCGACCTGGAGCGGCAGCCCGTCGGCGGCGGCACGCGCCCCTTCGCCCTCGTCCACACCGCCGAGGCGCTGCACGCCCTGGAGCGGCCCGCCGGGCGCCGCGCCCTCGTCATGACGATGGGCGCGCTGCACGAAGGCCACGCGAGCCTCGTCCGCGCCGCCAGGGAACACGTCGGCGAACACGGTCAGGTCGTCCTCACCGTCTTCGTCAACCCGCTCCAGTTCGGCGCAGGCGAGGACCTCGACCGCTACCCGCGCACCCTCGACTCCGACGTCGTCCTCGCCCAGGAGGCCGGGGCCGACGCCGTCCTCGCCCCCTCGGCCGAGGAGGTCTACCCCGGCGGCGCCCCCCAGGTCAGGATCGGCGCGGGCCCCATGGGAGAGCGGCTCGAAGGCGCCACCCGGCCCGGGCACTTCGACGGCATGCTCACGGTCGTCGGCAAGATGTTCCACCTCACCCGCCCCGACCTGGCCTTCTTCGGGCAGAAGGACGCCCAGCAGCTGGCCCTGGTCCGCCGCATGGTGCGCGACCTCGCCTTCGGCATCGACATCGTCGCCGTCCCCACCGCGCGGGAGCCCGACGGCCTCGCCCGCTCCAGCCGCAACCGCTACCTGTCGCCCGCCGAGCGGCGCAGCGCCGTGGCGCTCTCCCGCGCCCTTTTCGCGGGCCGCGACCGGCTCGCCGCGCAGAACGCGCTGCACCACCGGGCCGCCTGGGCCCCGGCGGGCCCCGGCCGCGCCCTCGCCCTCGACGCGCTCGGCGAGTCCCGGGCCGCCGCCGACGCGCACGCCGTGGCCCGCGCGGTCGCCGCCGGTCCTGAGGAGGTCAGGTCGGCCGCCCGCCAGGTCCTGGAGGAGGCGGCGCGGCTGAGCCCACCCGTCGTCCTCGACTACCTCGCGCTCGTCGACCCGTCCGACTTCACCGAGATCACCGAGGACTTCCGGGGGGAGGCGGTGCTCGCCGTCGCCGCGAAGGTCGGCGCGACCCGCCTGATCGACAACCTCCCGCTGACCTTCGACACCCCTCGCGCCCACCCCGTCCAACACCCCGGAGGCGCCGTATGACCGGCCCGTCCACCCCCCGCCCGCCCCACACCGCGATACGGCTGCCCGCCGCCCCGCCCGGCTGGGAACACGAGGCCGACGTCGTGGTCGTCGGCTCCGGCGTCGCCGGGCTCACCGTCGCGCTGCGCTGCCGCGCCGCGGGGCTGCGCACCGTCGTCGTCACCAAGGCCCGGCTGGACGACGGCTCGACCCGCTGGGCGCAGGGCGGCATAGCGGCCGCCCTCGGCGAGGGCGACACCCCCGAACAGCACCTCGACGACACCCTCGTCGCGGGCGTCGGACTGTGCGACGAGGAGGCCGTGCGTGTCCTGGTCACCGAGGGCCCCGGCGCCGTACGGCGGCTCATCGACACCGGCGCCCGCTTCGACACCGCGCCCGGCGGCGAGGAGATCGCCCTCACCCGGGAGGGTGGCCACCACCGCAGCCGCATCGCCCACGCGGGTGGTGACGCGACGGGCGCCGAGGTCTCCCGCGCCCTCGTCGCCGCCGTCCGCGAACAGGGCGTGCGCACCGTCGAGAACGCCCTCGTGCTCGACCTCCTCAAGGACGCCGAGGGCCGTACGGCCGGCGTCACCCTGCACGTCATGGGCGAGGGCCAGCACGACGGGGTGGGCGCCGTCCGCGCGCCCGCCGTGGTCCTCGCGACCGGCGGAATGGGCCAGATCTTCGCCGCGACCACCAACCCCTCGGTGTCCACCGGCGACGGGGTCGCGCTCGCGCTGCGGGCCGGCGCCGAGGTCAGCGACCTGGAGTTCGTGCAGTTCCACCCGACCGTGCTGTTCCTGGGCGCCGACGCCGAGGGGCAGCAACCGCTCGTCTCCGAGGCGGTACGCGGCGAGGGCGCCCACCTCGTCGACGCGGACGGCGTGCGCTTCATGACCGGCCAGCACGAACTCGCCGAACTCGCCCCCCGCGACGTCGTCGCCAAGGGCATCACGCGCCGCATGCTGGAGCAGGGCGTCGACCACATGTACCTCGACGCCCGGCACTTCGGCGCCGAGATGTGGCACAACCGCTTCCCGACGATCCTCGCCGCGTGCCACGCGCACGGCATCGACCCCGTCACCGAGCCGATCCCGGTCGCGCCCGCCGCGCACTACGCCTCCGGGGGCGTACGCACCGACCTGCACGGCAGGACGACCGTCCCGGGCCTGTACGCGTGCGGGGAGGTCGCCTGCACCGGGGTGCACGGCGCGAACCGGCTCGCCTCCAACTCCCTCCTCGAAGGGCTCGTCTACGCGGAGCGCATCGCCGGGCACCTCGCCGAGCGCTTCGCCGCAGGCGCCGCGAACCCCGCAGGCGCCGCGGACGCCGCGGACGCGCCCCCCGCCGAGGCGAGCCGCGCCCTCGCCGAGGCCGCCGTCCCCGACGCCGCGCTCGCCGACCTGGCCCTGGCCGACCTCGCCACGGGCACCGGAACCGGAGCGGGCCGTGCCCCCGAGGCCGCCGCGCCCCCCGCGGTCGCCGAGAACTTCGTCTCCGAGACCCTCCAGCCCGCCGAGTCCCGGTTCGCCGTCCAGCGGATCATGACCGAGGGCGTCGGCGTGCTGCGCTCCGCCGCCTCCCTGCACACCGCCGCCGAACGCCTCGAAGGTCTCGCCCTGGGGGCCGCCGAGGGCAAACAGGCCGAGCCGGGCGTCGACAGCTGGCAGGCGACGAACCTGCTGACCGTGGCCAGGGTCCTGACCGCCGCCGCCCTGCGGCGCGAGGAGACGCGCGGCTGCCACTGGCGCGAGGACCACGCCGGGCGGGACGACACCGACTGGCGGCGGCATATCGTCGTCACCCTGAACGCGGATCACGGCCTGGCGGTGCACACCACCGGCACGGCCGCGCTGCCGCCGACCCTGCCCGCCCTGCCGACCCCGAGCGCCCGTCCCCAGGAGCACTGACCGTGAGCAGTACGCCCGAACCTTCCGAACTCCCCCTCGTCTCCGCAGGAGGCTGCGGCGACGGCTGCGCGTGCGGCCACGAGGGGCCGGACGACGACCCGGCCGAGAGCGGCCTCGACCCCGCGCTCGCCGAACTGCTCACCGAGGCCGGACTCGACCCGGTCCTGGTCGAGGACATCGCGTACCTCACCATCGCCGAGGACCTCGACGGCGGCGAGGACGTCACCTCCGCCGCGACCGTCCCCGAGGACGCCGTGGCCACGGCCGACTTCACCGCGCGCGAGAACGGCGTGGTCGCCGGACTACACATCGCCGAGGCCGTCATCTCGCTCGTCGCCTCCGAGGAGTTCGAGGTCGAGCGGCACGTGTCCGACGGGGACGCGGTGCACGCCGGGCAGAAGCTGCTGAGCGTCACGACCCGCATCCGCGACCTGCTGACCGCCGAACGCGGCGCGCTCAACCTGCTGTGCCGCCTCTCCGGCATCGCGACCGCGACCCGCGCGTGGGCCGACGCCCTGGAGGGCACCGACGCGAAGGTCCGCGACACCCGCAAGACGACGCCGGGCCTGCGCGCCCTGGAGAAGTACGCGGTGCGCTGCGGCGGCGGCGTCAACCACCGCATGTCCCTGTCGGACGCGGCGCTCGTGAAGGACAACCACGTCGTCGCGGCCGGCGGCGTCGCGCAGGCGTTCAAGGCGGTGCGCGAGATGTTCCCCGGCCTCGCCGTCGAGGTCGAGGTGGACACCCTCCACCAGCTGCGCGAGGTCCTGGACGCGGGCGCCGACCTCGTCCTGCTCGACAACCTCACCCCCGCCGAGACCGAGGAGGCCGTCACGCTCAACGCGGGCCGGGCGCTGCTGGAGTCCTCGGGCCGGCTGACCCTGGAGAACGCGCGGGCCTACGCCGACACCGGCGTCGACTACCTCGCGGTGGGCGCCCTGACCCACTCCGCGCCCATCCTCGACATCGGCCTCGACCTGCGCGAGGCCACGGCCTGATGGCGGCCTCGGACAGGGCGCCCCGCGCGGGAAGGAGCCCCCGATGCTGCTGACGATCGACGTCGGGAACACGCACACCGTCCTCGGGCTCTTCGACGGGGAGGAGATCGTCGAGCACTGGCGCATCTCCACCGACCCCCGGCGCACCGCCGACGAACTCGCCGTGCTGCTCCAGGGCCTCATGGGCATGCACCCGCTGCTCGGCGTGGAACTGGGCGAGGGCATCGACGGCATAGCGGTCTGCTCGACCGTCCCCTCCGTCCTGCACGAGCTGCGCGAGGTCACCCGCCGCTACTACGGGGACGTCCCCGCCGTCCTCGTCGAGCCCGGCATCAAGACGGGCGTGCCGATCCTCATGGACCACCCCAAGGAGGTCGGCGCCGACCGCATCATCAACGCGGTCGCCGCCGTCGAGCTGTACGGCGGCCCGGCGATCGTCGTGGACTTCGGCACCGCCACGACCTTCGACGCGGTCTCGGCGCGCGGCGAGTACACCGGCGGCGTGATCGCACCCGGCATCGAGATCTCGGTCGAGGCGCTCGGCGTGCGCGGCGCCCAGCTGCGCAAGATCGAGCTGGCCAGACCGCGCAGCGTGATCGGCAAGAACACCGTGGAGGCCATGCAGTCCGGCATCCTCTACGGGTTCGCCGGGCAGGTCGACGGGGTGGTGCAGCGCATGAAACGCGAGCTGGCCGCCGAACCGGAGGACGTCACGGTCATCGCGACCGGTGGCCTCGCCCCCATGGTCCTGGGCGAGGCGACCGTCATCGACGAGCACGAACCGTGGCTCACCCTCATCGGCCTGCGCCTCGTCTACGAGCGCAACGTCTCCCGCAGGTGACGTCCCCGCGGACGTCGTCCGCCCGCTGAGGAGCGCGTCCCGCGCGACCGGGCCGAGGGCCCCGCGCGGGACGCGACCGCTACTACCGCGTCGCACCGCGTACTCACGGGCGCCCCGCCGCCCCCCGCTCCGAGGGACCCCGCCCCGCCGCCCCAATAACCCGACTTTTGTCCGCTTTGTGCGTATCGTCGGCTCATGCCCACGCCATACGGATCCTCCCGCGGCGGCATGGTGTTCGGCGCAGACGAGCTGCGTGTGCTGCGTCGTGCCCTCGCCCTCGCCCTGCTGCCGGGCCCCGCCCGTGAAGAAGACGTCCGCGACTGTCTACGGCTGGCCCGGGCGGTCGACGAGGCGGTCGAGGAGGTGGCCCGGCTGCGCGCCTTCCTCGTGGCCGATCTCGGCCGCTACCGCGCCGCCCTGCCCGGCAGCGCCGCCGGGTACCTGCCGCTCCTGGAGGAGGCCCTGGGGGCCGGTCACCGGCCGGGCCCCGACGATCTCGCCGCGCTGCGCGCCCTGCGCGGCGACCCGGCCGCCGCCCGGCTGCTGGAGCGCTGCCGCGAACTGGCCGGGCACTCCCTGCGGGGCGGCCTCGTCGGCCAGTCCGCCGCGCCCGTGGCCCGCACCCGGCTGCTCGCCCTGCCCGGGGGTCGCAAGTCCGCCGACGACCGGGGCGAGAAGTCCGGGAGCGAGCCCGTCCGCAAGCCCGCCCCCAAGGCTCCCGGCCGTCCCGCGCCCACTCCGGCCGAGGTGTTCCCGCCCAAGCGGCGCCCCGTCCCGGCCCCGCAGAAACCGGACATGCCACCCCAGAAGCTGGCGGCGGGATGACGCGGCTACTCTGAAACGTATGGACTACGTCTCCGCACTCGTACCCCCCGTGGTGATGGCCGTGTTCTTCATCGGCCTGGTCGTGACGATAGTGAAGTCGCAGGGCGGTGCGAACAAGTCCAAGGAGGACGCCGCGGTCGACGCGGCGCTCGTCCGTTCGCAGGCCGAGCCGGCCTCCGTACCGCCCGCCCAGCGCGCGGGCGACGCGGGCTGAGACGCCCGGCCCCTCTCCCCGCCACGCCGTGCGGCGTCCCGCCGCACCAGCAGGTACCGAAAGGGCGTGCGATCCGGTCCTCGACCGGATCGCACGCCCTTTTTGTCGCCCTTGTCGTCCATGCCGTTCATTCGTTGGGTTACGTCTTTTGTCAACGTAGAGTGCTTTCGTGGTCCGCCCCCTGGGAGATCTGGAAGACGCGGTGATGACCCGCGTATGGAAGTGGAACCGTCCCGTCACGGTCCGGGAAGTTCTGGAGGACCTGCAACAGGAACGCTCGATCGCCTACACCACGGTGATGACCGTTCTGGACAATCTCCACCAGAAGGGCTGGGTGCGACGCGAGGCCGAAGGGCGCGCTTATCGATATGAGGCCGTCTCCACGCGTGCCGCGTACGCCGCCGCCCTCATGAACGAGGACTGGGCGCGCAGCGACAACCAGGCCGCCGCGCTCGTCGCCTTCTTCGGCATGATGTCCGCGGAACAGCGCGAGGCGCTCCGGGACGCCGTACGCATGGTGCAGGGACCCGAGGAAACGGGGGAGGCCGGTACGCCGGACCCGGAAACCCCGAAAACCCCCGAAACCCCGGAAACGGCGGAAACGGCGGAGCCTTCGGCGACCGGCCCGGAAGGCGAGGCCCCCGGAGAACCCGGCGGGCCCGGCGAACCCGCCCCGCCACCGGAGGAACCGCGGCCGGAGTCCCAAGAACCCGGGCCGGAGCCCGAAGAACCCGGGCCGGAGTCCGAAGAAGCCGGGGCCGAGTCCGAAGAACCCCGGGACCCCCGAGTGGAACCCGCGGCATCCGCGCGCGAGGAAGAGCGATAGCGTCCCCCGCATGTCAGCTCACGCGTCCGAACTCAAGCCGAATGCCGTCACCGTGCGCCGGGCGCGGACCGCGGATGTTCCCGCCGTACGCGACCTCCTGGACGCCTACGCGCGCCGGGGCATCCTGCTGGACAAAGCCACGGTGACGCTTTACGAGGACATCCAGGAGTTCTGGATCGCGGAACGCGACGACAACGCGGAGGTCGTCGGCTGCGGGGCCCTGCACGTGATGTGGGAGGACCTCGCGGAAGTGCGGACTCTCGCGGTGAACACCGAGCTGAAGGGCGCCGGCCTCGGCCATCTGCTGCTGGAGAAGCTGCTGCACACCGCCCGCTGGATCGGCGTTCGCCGGGTATTCTGCCTGACCTTCGAAGTCGAGTTCTTCGCGAAGCACGGCTTCGTGGAGATCGGCGAGACTCCCGTCGACACCGACGTCTACAGCGAACTTCTGCGTTCTCCCGACGAAGGGGTGGCGGAGTTCCTCGGTCTCGAACGGGTGAAACCCAACACCTTGGGCAACTGCCGGATGCTTCTGCATCTCTGACCGGATGACCGCGCACGTTCCCCTGAAGCCGTGAAGCGGACTATCCGCGCTCCTCGCCGGAACATGCGGGTGCGCCGTACAACGAGCTTCCGCCGCGGTCACCGGCGGTCTCCCGCGCGCTCTCTTACGAGAGCCGACTACCGGCCGGGGTAGTCGGCCGACTACTCCGACTACCCCGGCCGACTTACCGGACTCCACAAGCGGCCGTCTTTGTCGGGGGCGCACGGAGTTCGCCGGGTGAAGGCAGGGACTTCGGGGGCCGGAGATGATCGGTCAATCACCCCCGCCTTTCCGTGCCCAGGCTGCCCCTGCTACCTATGTCCGAAACGCGCATGTTTCCCGGGCTCTTCGTCTGCGCAGGCTCTCCCCAGTCTCTCCCCCGCTCTCTCCGAAGGGTTTGTGTTTTCCCGGAAAAAGCGGTTTGCTTTCGGCGTACTGCATTTATCGATGAAAGGAAATCCTGGTGGCGCAGAAGGTACAGGTCCTTCTTGTCGACGACCTCAACGGCGGCGAGGCCGATGAGACCGTGACGTTCGCACTCGACGGCAAGAGCTACGAAATCGATCTCACCACGGCGAACGCGGACAAGCTCCGCGGTCTGCTGGAGGACTACGTCAAGCACGGCCGGCGCACCGGTGGCCGCGCGGCGGGCGGCCGGGGCAAGTCCCGCGCCTCCTCCGGTGGCAACCAGGACACCGCGGCGATCCGCGCCTGGGCCAAGGAGAACGGCCACAAGGTCAACGACCGCGGCCGCGTTCCCGCCGAGGTCCGTCAGGCGTACGAGGACGCGCACCGCTGAGCGGACCGGGCCGCAGGGCCCCACAGTCCGATCCGGTGACATTCCGTGGCCGCCGCGTCCACCAGCCGAGCGAGTCCGGGGGCGCCCCCACCGCCCCCGAGCCCGTCCAGCCCCGGAAACGACTCCGGTCGCCCGGCCCCGCTCTCCCCGGCGGCCCCGGCGTGGGGCGCGACGAGCCAGTCGCAGCGCGCCCCCGGGCCGCTTCGGGCCGGTCCTCCGCCACCGGCCCCGGTCGGCTCACGCCCCGCCCTTCCCTCTCGCGCCGCCCCGGCCGTCCCGCGCCCGGCTTCTTCTTCCCGCCCCGCCGCGGACGCCGTTCCCAGGGCGCTGCCCGTCTCCGTCCGCCCGCAGGAGGGCAGGTGCGGCGCTTCGACGCAGGCGCCCGCGCCGTACGCGCGCAGTCCGGTGGCGAGTCCTCCCCATTCCAGCCACTGAAGGAGCCCGGGCAGTTCCTCCGCGCTCCCCGCGGCCACCAGGAACCGCGTCGTCCGGCCGTCCAGGACGACGGGGGAGCCGAGGCGCAGCCTCTCCACTACGGCCAGACCGGCCGGGGCCGGGACCTCCAGTACGTCGAAGAGCGCTCCCGTCTCCAGCAGCACCGGCCCCTCGCCCCCGCCCCCTCGGACCGGCCAGCCGAGCACCGTCCGGTACCAGTGGGCCCGGGACCGCTCACCGCACCGGCACGCGGACGGCTCCGCGGGTGCCGGGCGGGACGGGGGAGAAGACGGGTGGCGACGCATGTCCGGAGCAACAGCCGCCCCGGCGCCGAAGTTACGACTGGTGATCGTCGGGTCACGTTGAGTGCGCGAAGGGTGGGCGCGCGGGCGGGCCGGACGGCGCAAGGGTGTTCGCCCGTAGCGGAGGGAACGGGGGTGCGCCGCATGGACTGTCGGTGTTTGCGGGTAAGACATCCCTAGTGGGGAGGGGCGACACGCGGTTTCGGGCGCGGTGCGTTCGCCATCGGCGTAGTGATGGCGCGGGTATCCGCTTGGCCTGCGGGAACATCGTCTCGCACCATCAGGTTGAGGCAGTTGTCGGCGTCACGGTGCAGGAGGCCATCGCAACAGTCGGCAGTTGGAATGAGCGGTCCCCGCCTGCGGGACTAAGCTGCGGAAGGACAGGGAGGGGACCGACCCCTTTACTGCCTGACCGCTCTGAGGAGCGATTAACGATGTTCGAGAGGTTCACCGACCGCGCGCGGCGGGTTGTCGTCCTGGCTCAGGAAGAAGCCCGGATGCTCAACCACAACTACATCGGCACCGAGCACATCCTTCTGGGGCTGATCCACGAAGGTGAAGGTGTCGCCGCTAAGGCCCTGGAGAGCCTCGGGATTTCGCTCGAGGCGGTCCGCCAGCAGGTGGAGGAGATCATCGGTCAGGGCCAGCAGGCCCCGTCCGGCCACATCCCCTTCACCCCCCGTGCCAAGAAGGTCCTGGAGCTGTCGCTCCGCGAGGCCCTTCAGCTGGGCCACAACTACATCGGCACGGAGCACATCCTGCTCGGCCTGATCCGCGAGGGCGAGGGCGTCGCCGCCCAGGTCCTCGTGAAGCTGGGCGCAGACCTCAACCGGGTGCGGCAGCAGGTCATCCAGCTGCTGTCCGGCTACCAGACGGGCAAGGAGACGGCCACCGCCGGCGGCCCCGCCGAGGGCACGCCGTCGACCTCGCTGGTCCTCGACCAGTTCGGCCGCAACCTCACCCAGGCCGCTCGTGAGTCCAAGCTCGACCCGGTCATCGGGCGCGAGAAGGAGATCGAGCGGGTCATGCAGGTGCTGTCCCGCCGCACCAAGAACAACCCGGTCCTGATCGGTGAGCCCGGCGTCGGCAAGACCGCCGTCGTCGAGGGCCTCGCGCAGGCCATCGTCAAGGGCGAGGTGCCCGAGACCCTCAAGGACAAGCACCTCTACACCCTGGACCTGGGCGCGCTGGTCGCCGGCTCCCGGTACCGCGGTGACTTCGAGGAGCGCCTGAAGAAGGTGCTCAAGGAGATCCGCACCCGCGGCGACATCATCCTGTTCATCGACGAGCTGCACACGCTCGTCGGCGCGGGTGCCGCCGAGGGCGCGATCGACGCCGCCTCGATCCTCAAGCCGATGCTGGCCCGCGGCGAGCTGCAGACCATCGGTGCCACGACGCTGGAGGAGTACCGCAAGTACCTGGAGAAGGACGCGGCGCTTGAGCGTCGTTTCCAGCCGATCCAGGTCGCGGAGCCCTCGCTGGCGCACACCATCGAGATCCTCAAGGGCCTGCGCGACCGTTACGAGGCGCACCACCGCGTGTCCATCACGGACTCCGCCCTGGTCGCCGCCGCGACGCTCGCCGACCGGTACATCTCGGACCGCTTCCTGCCGGACAAGGCGATCGACCTGATCGACGAGGCCGGTTCCCGGATGCGCATCCGCCGGATGACCGCGCCGCCGGACCTGCGCGAGTTCGACGAGAAGATCGCCGGCGTCCGCCGCGACAAGGAGTCCGCGATCGACTCGCAGGACTTCGAGAAGGCCGCTTCCCTGCGGGACAAGGAGAAGCAGCTCCTCGCCGCGAAGACCAAGCGGGAGAAGGAGTGGAAGGCCGGCGACATGGACGTCGTGGCCGAGGTGGACGAGG
Source organism: Streptomyces sp. NPDC049954 (assembly GCF_040656295.1). Taxonomy (NCBI): domain Bacteria; kingdom Bacillati; phylum Actinomycetota; class Actinomycetes; order Kitasatosporales; family Streptomycetaceae; genus Streptomyces; species Streptomyces sp. NPDC049954. The sequence goes on along the minus strand of NZ_JBFALS010000024.1, from coordinate 34,175 downwards.
AGCTGATCGCCGAGGTCCTGGCCGCCTCCACGGGCATCCCGGTCTTCAAGCTCACCGAGGAGGAGTCCTCGCGTCTGCTGCGCATGGAGGACGAGCTGCACAAGCGCGTCATCGGCCAGACCGATGCCGTCAAGGCGCTCTCCCAGGCGATCCGGCGTACCCGTGCGGGTCTGAAGGACCCGAAGCGTCCCGGTGGCTCGTTCATCTTCGCCGGCCCGTCCGGTGTCGGTAAGACCGAGCTGGCCAAGACGCTCGCCGAGTTCCTCTTCGGCGACGAGGACGCGCTGATCTCCCTCGACATGTCGGAGTTCAGCGAGAAGCACACGGTCTCGCGGCTCTTCGGTTCGCCTCCCGGCTACGTGGGCTACGAGGAGGGCGGCCAGCTCACCGAGAAGGTGCGGCGCAAGCCGTTCTCCGTGGTCCTCTTCGACGAGGTCGAGAAGGCCCACCCGGACATCTTCAACTCGCTGCTCCAGATCCTGGAGGACGGTCGTCTGACCGACTCCCAGGGCCGTGTCGTGGACTTCAAGAACACGGTGATCATCATGACCACCAACCTGGGGACCCGCGACATCTCCAAGGGCTTCAACCTGGGCTTCGCCGTCCAGGGCGACACGAAGACCGGCTACGAGCGCATGAAGGCCAAGGTCAACGACGAGCTGAAGCAGCACTTCCGCCCGGAGTTCCTCAACCGTGTCGACGACACGGTGGTCTTCCCGCAGCTCACCGAGGCCGACATCACCCGCATCGTCGACCTCATGGTCACGAAGGTGGACGAGCGGCTCAAGGACCGCGACATGGGTCTGGAGCTGAGCCAGTCGGCGCGCAAGCTGCTCGGCAAGCGCGGCTACGACCCGGTGCTCGGTGCTCGTCCGCTGCGCCGCACGATCCAGCGCGAGATCGAGGACGTGCTGTCGGAGAAGATCCTCTTCGGCGAGCTGCGGCCCGGTCACATCGTGGTCGTCGACACGGAGGGCGAGGGTGAGAACACCCAGTTCACCTTCCGCGGCGAGGAGAAGGCGCAGCTGCCGGACGCCCCGCCGGTCGAGTCCGCGGCGGGTGGCGGCCCGAACCTGAGCAAGGAGGGCTGAGACCCTTCCCGGGGCCGTTCGACGGCCCCGGGAAGCCTCGGGCCTCAGGGCCCGGAAGGTCTGGGCAGGCCCGGCACGTCCCGGGCACGTCCGCGAAGGCGGTCCGGAACCGGTGTACGCACCGGTTCCGGACCGCCTTTCGCTTTTCCGGGGGAGACGGGGGCGGTGTACGCCCCGGCGCGGTGACCCCCCGCGCGCACAAGCCTGCGGAGGGTCACGGAAAAGGCCGTTCCCAGGGCCGGCCGAGGCGCGTCCGGGTGGTGCCGACGGGCCGGATCAAGGGCGGGAAAGCGCGAAATCCGGGCCCGTGGAGGGGCCCGCGCGTGAGGTGGGGCATAGGGCCTGCGTCACGTACTACATGCATTAGTTGGATAATACGGACTTTTCGGTACAAGTCGTCCTGAGGGTGGAGAGGGTGCGCGTGCGTCGGCAGCGGGCGCGGCGGGTGCCGCACCCGTCGTGAGCTGGTGTTTTCCTGTGTGAACGGCGTCACGTCGACTGCGTCACGGCGGCCTGGTGATCGCCCGGCGCGGTAGCCCAGGAAGGGGCTGATTACGAGGTTTGGTAGTACAAGGGCCGTTTTGGGTCCTTCTGGGGTCCGGGTTACCAATGTGAGTGTCACCCCGGCAGTGCGCCGGGTTTCCCCCACCCGGAGGTAATCCCCCCATGCTGAAGCGCGCCACGACCTCGATCTCCAGCAACACCCCCCGTCTCCGTACCCGTGCCGCCGTCATGGCCGCCGGTCTCGGTGCGGCCGCGGTGCTCGGAGCAGGGGCCGCGAACGCCGCTGACAGCGGTAAGGCCACCGCCGCTCTTCCGGGCGTGAACGCGTCCGCCGTCCAGGCCCAGGCCGATGCCCAGGCCAAGGCGGTGCAGAACACCAAGAAGGCCGCCGAGCAGGCGAAGAAGGACAAGGCCGCCGAGCAGGCCGCCGCCAAGAAGAAGGCGGCCTCCTGGATCGACCCGGTCACCAAGTACACGCTGTCCGCCAGCTTCGGCAACGACGGCTCCCGCTGGGCGCACAAGCACTCCGGCCAGGACTTCGCCGTGCCGCTGGGCACCAACGTGATGGCCGCCCACACGGGCACCGTCGTGAAGGCCGGCGGCAACGGCGCGGGCGACGGACCGGCCTACGGCAACGCGATCGTCATCAAGAACGGCAACGGCGTGTACTCGCAGTACGCCCACCTGTCGCGGATCGACGTGAAGGTCGGCCAGCAGGTCACGACCGGCCAGCACATCGCCCAGTCCGGCAACACCGGTAACTCCAGCGGTCCTCACCTGCACTTCGAGATCCGGACCACCCCGAACTACGGCTCGGCCGTCAACCCGGTGAACTTCCTGCACAAGGAGGGCGTCAAGGTCTGACCTTGGCCCCTCAGCCCACAGGGACACGGCGCCCCGCGCGTCCTGACCCGCCCCAACGGCCCCGAGGCCGGCGAAAGCCGGCCTCGGGGCCGTTGGGGTAGGGGGCGGCCCCGCCCCCTACCCGTCCGTGCTCGTCGGCGCGTGTTCCGGGAGCCACAGGACGGCGACCGCGCCCTGCGCCGGGGACTCGGGGCCCTGGGTGTCCGGGGCGGTGATGTTGCGGAAGGTGAGCCGGGCGCCCAGTACCCGGGCCTGGCCCGTCGCGATGGTCAGGCCGAGCCCGTGACCGCGCCCCGCCCGGTCCTCGCTGCCGGTACGGAAACGGCTCGGGCCCTCCACGAGCAGCGCCTCGGGGAAACCGGGGCCGTGGTCGCGCACCCGCACCACCCGGCCCTCGACGGACACCTCGATCGGCGCCCGCCCGTGCTTCGCGGCGTTCGCGAGCAGGTTGCCGAGGATGCGTTCCAGACGGCGCGGGTCCGTCCTGACCTCCGACTCGTGCAGCACCCGCACCGAGGCCGCCGGGTCGAAGACCCCGACCCGGCGCCGGACGAACTCGCCCAGCATCAGGTCCTGGAGCTCGGCGCGCTCCGCCGAACTGTCCAGCCGGGCGACCTCCAGCACGTCCTCGACGAGGGTGCGCAGCAACTGAGCACGATCCCTGACCAGCTCCGTCGGCCGCCCGGGCGGCAACAGCTCGGCCGCCGTGACCAGCCCGGTCACCGGGGTGCGCAGCTCGTGCGCGATGTCGGCCGTCACCCGGCGCTCCGCCTCCAGGCGCTGGCGCAGCGTGTCCGCCATGGCGTCCATGGCGCGCGCGAGATCGTCCGTCTCGTCCCGTACGACCCCGCCGATCGCCTGCCGCACCCGTACGTCCGTACGGCCCCGGGCCACCTCGCGGGCCGCTGCGGCGGCCTTGCGCAGGCGGCGCGAGAGCTGCCCGCCGATGAGGACGCCGAGCGCGCTGCCGCCCAGCACCACCGAGATCGAGCCGATCACGAGGGCCTGGTCGAGGTCCTTCATGATGTCCCCGCGACGCCCCGTGGAGTGCGTGTGCAGGGACAGTACGTGCCCGTTGCTCAGCGGAAGCGCCGCCCACACGTCGGGGCCGCCGCTGGCATGGTCCTGGATGTAGGTCGCGCGGCGCTTCTTCGCGACCCGGTCGCGCAGCGCCTTCGGGAGGGCCGGATCGTCGACCTTGGCGCCGAACTGGAGCCGGCCGGTCGCCTCGTAGATGCGCTGGGCGAACTGCACCCGCTGGTCCTGCACATCGCGCGAGGAGTCGAGCATCGAGACCTGCGCCGCATTGTGCACGACGAGACTCAGCGCGAGCGCCACGAGCGCGCCGACCAGCGCGATCGCCGCGCTCAGCTTCCAGCGCAGCCCCGTGCGCAGCGAGCTGCGCAGCCGGTACAGACGCGGTCGCGGACCGGTCGCGGTGGTGCCCGAGGAGGAGGCACCCGAGGAACCCGCGGAAGCGGGGCCGGTGGCTGGGCGGAAGGACGGGCCGGTGGTGGCGTGGGCGCGGCCGAAGCGGGAGGTCACGAGGTGCTCATCCGCCCGTCAGGCCCGCAGCTTGTAGCCGAAACCGCGCACCGTCTCGATGCGGTCCTGGCCGATCTTGGTGCGCAGCCGCTGCACATGGACGTCCACGACCCGGGTGTCGCCGCCCCACCCGTAGTCCCAGACCCGCTCCAGCAGCTTGTCCCGGGACAGTACGGTGCCGGGCGCCGCCGAGAACTCCAGCAGCAGCCGCATCTCCGTCGGCGTCAGCGCGATCAGCGTCCCGTCCCTGCGCACCTCCATGCCCTCGGTGTCGACCTCCAGGTCCCCGAAGCGCAGCGGGCCGTCGTCCGCCCCGCCCTCCGGCTCGCCCGCCGTCCGGTCGGCCGGGCCCGCCGCGTGCCCGAAGCGGCGCATCACCGCGCGCAGCCGGGCCACGAGCACCGACACGTCGAAGGGCTTGGTCACGTAGTCGTCGGCGCCCGCCTCCAGGCCCAGCACCACGTCGATCGAGTCGGCCCGCGCGGAGAGCAGGATCACCGGGACCGTCGACTCGTCACGGATACGGCGGCACAGGCTCACCCCGTCCATGCCCGGCACCATCACGTCGAGCAGGGCGATGTCGGGGCGTCCGGACCGGAACGCCTCCAGGCCCCGCAGCCCGTCGGGCACGGCGGTCACCGCGAAACCGACGCGTTCCAGCGCGAGCTGGGTCGCCTCCCGGATCACGTCGTCGTCCTCGACGAAGAGGACCCGTGGACCCGCTGCCTGCGCGGAAGTCTGCTCGGTCATGGTGGCGCGCTGCTCCGGTCGGTACGGCTTCTGAATCCTGCATGAGGGACGCTGAGGGACGGGGCGGTCAGTTGCCGGCGGAGCCGGACTTGTCGTCGCCGCCGACCGCCTTGCTGTAGTCGTTGTGCAGCCGGTACGTCTCCTTGAAGACGTCGCCGTGCCAGGCGTACGTGATGACCTCCTCGCTCGACGGATAGGCGACCGGGTCGCCCTTGCGGTACAGCTGCTTGGTCACCACCAGATCACCCCGGTCGATCTCCGCGTACACCGGAGGGTCCTCGGCCTGGAAGACGTTGACGTACGAGCCGTCGCGCACGCGGTACACGTACGTCGCCACGCCCACCGCGTCCCCGCAGGTCATGACGTTGACCAGGACGTCGGGCGCGGCGGCGCGCGTGAGGTCGCCGAGGCTGACGTCCACCGGGTAGTCCCGGCCGCAGGGCTTGAGGTCGTCCTTCGTCTCCTCGCTCACCTCGGGGTCGGCCCGCAGCATCCGCACCACCTGGGCCTGGCTGAGCGAGGGCACCGGCGAGGAGGTCGCGGCCGGGCTCGGCGAGGGCGAGGGACGGCTGACCACGTCGGTGCGGGCCGGGCCCTCGTCCCTGGTACCGGTGCCGGAGGCGCCGCAGGCCGCGAGCGCGACCGTTCCGAAAGCGGTCAGCACGGCCGTGCCCACCAGGGCCGGCCGCCGTCTGCGCCCGGGGTGCCTCCCGGCCCCCCGTGCGGACCACTGTCCGGAAGAACCTAGGCCGCGCACCGCTCCCGCTCCTCACGTTCCTGCGCGCGGTCCTCCCGCGCGCGGGTCTCCAGCTCCTCACGGAGCCGGGCCAGCGCACGGTGCAGCGTGCTCTTGACCGTGCCCGCCGACATGCCGAGAGCGGCCGCCGTCTCCTCCGTGGACATCTGCTCCCAGTGTCGCAGCACGACGACGCTGCGCTGCTTCGGAGCGAGAACCGACAGGATGTCCATGAGCAGGGAGCGGTCGGCGTACTGGCCGGTGCCGTCCTCGATGCTCGGCTCGGGCAGCTGCTCGGTGGGCACCTCGTCGAGCCGGCGCGCCCGCCACCACTCGGTACGGGTGTTGATCATGACGCGGCGCAGATAGGCGTCGGCCAGCCGCTTGTCGGCGATGCCCTCCCAGCGGCCGAAGGTGCGCACCAGGGCGGTCTGCAACAGGTCCTGCGCGTCGACGGGGTCGGGCACGAGACGGCGCGCGCTGCGCAGCAGGGCGTCCTGCCGGGCCCGCACGTACTCCTCGAAGTCCAGGATCTCGCCGGGCAGCCCGTCGCCCCCGCCCCGGACCTCCGTCCGCTCGTCCCCGCCGTGCCGCATCGCCGGCACCGCCCCCAGAACCTTGCCCCCGGCCACCCCGTGCGCCATGGTCTTCGCCTCCGTCGTTCCCCGTGTGCTCTGGTCGGAGCACGTGAGAAGGACGCTACGGAGGAGGTGTAACGGAGCCTCGCGCTCCACCGGTAGACCACCGCACGGCTGTGCGTAGGTTGTGTAACAGCCCAGCGTGCGCCGCTACGGGCGAGGTGTTACGGGTGATATGAGGCTTTCGCGCAGGGGGCGGGCCGGGGTGTCAAGGGCGTTCCACCGGCGCGTCGGCCGGCCGGGCCTGCGGCGGACGGCCCGCCCCCGGCGGCTGCTGCTGCCCGGCCCGTACAGCGTGCTGCGCCGCCCCGGCCGGTGACACACCGTACGGAGAGGTGCCCGGCGGCCGATGGCCCGGCAGCCGGTAGTAGCCGCCCTCCAGCGGTTCGACCAGCCCGTCCGCGACCAGCCCGTCGAGCGCCCGGGCCCGCTGCACCGGCTCGTGCCACACCCGGTCCAGCGCGGACTGCGGTACGGCGTGGTGCGCCTCGCGCAGCACCGCGAGCAGCTTCCCGCGCACCTGCCGGTCGGTACCGGCGTACGTCTGCCCGCGCCGCGGCGGCCCCACGTGCTCGGGCTTCCCGGCCAGCAGCCACGCGCAGCGCGCGGCGAGCGGGCAGTGCCCGCAGTCCTCGTTCTTCGCGGTGCACACCAGGGCGCCCAGCTCCATGGAGGCGGCGGCCCAGCGGGCCGCCGTCGCCTCGTCCTCGGGCAGGACGGAGCGGGCGAGCCGGCGTTCGGCGGCCGTCGTCGCGTTCGGCGGGAAACGGTCACCGCTCACGGCGCGCGCCAGCACCCGCCGCACGTTGGTGTCGAGCACCGCGTGCCGCTGGCCGTACGCGAACGAGGCGACGGCGGCGGCCGTGTACTCGCCGATCCCGGGCAGCGCGAGCAACTGGGCGTGCTGGTCCGGTACGTCGCCGCCGTGCCGTTCCGTTATGGCGACGGCCGCGCCATGCAGCCGCAGCGCCCTGCGCGGGTAGCCGAGCCGGCCCCAGGCCCGCACCGCCTCCCCGGAGGGTTCCTTCGCGAGGTCGGCGGGGCGCGGCCAGCGGGCCATCCACTGTTCGTACACCGGCAGCACACGGCTGACCGGGGTCTGCTGGAGCATGAACTCGCTGACCATCACACCCCAGGCCCCCGCCTCGGGCCGCCGCCAGGGCAGGTCCCGGGCGTGCGCCTCGAACCAGGCGATGACGGGGGTGTGCAGCGAGCTGGAGTCCTGGGCGGGCGAGGGGGCGGGTACGGGCGCGGTCTTCGTCGGCAAAGTCATGGCGCTCCGATCCTGCCACGCCCCACCACCACGACGCCGCCGGGACACATCGCGCCGGGCCGTGAGCAGGGGCGACGCGGGGCGCGCGGGGGGCGCGCAGGGGGCGGACGAAACGGGTGGAAGCCCCGGCGGGGGAAGGGAGGAGGCCGGTGGAGGCTACGCGCGGCCTCTTCCCGGGGGTGCCCGGCTGCCGGATGCACCGCGCGTGCGGCGGGGCGTCCGCCCGCCGGCCACCGCAAGAGCCGGACGTTCGGCCGCCGGTCGCCGCCGCGAGGTGCTCGCGCTGGTGGGCGCGGGGCTGTCCCATCCCGAGATCGCGGCCCGGCTGGACCTGGTCGAGGGCACGGTGAAGGCGTACGTCAGCGTCGTACTGGAGCGCCTGGGGGTCCGTAACCGGGTGCGGGCCGCGATCGTCGCGTACGAGGCGGGGCTTCTGGCCGACTGAGGGGGCCCGGACCGAGGGTCAGGACTCAGCGCGCGTAGGGCGCGGCGTGCGCGGCGCGGCGTTCGCCCGGGCCCGCGAGCCACTGCGCGGGGCCGAAGGAGGAGGCGCGCATCGCGCTCGCCAGGGCCGCGAGCGGGCGGCTGCCGAGCTTCACCACCAGGATCGAGACCAGCGAGCCCAGGGCCAGGCCGACCGCCACGTCGTGCGGGTAGTGCACGCCGACGAACACCCGGGAGAAGGCCATCAGCAGCGCCATCGGCACCGTCAGCCAGGCGATCACCCGCCAGGCCAGCAGCAGGCCGACCGCCGCGCCGCCCGCGATCGTCGCGTGGTTGCTCGGGAAGGACCAGTCCCCGCGCACGGGGCACGCGATGAGCGAGACCGCGCCCTGCACCGCGCGGCACGGCCGCTCCTCGGTGATGCCCGACTTCGCGATCTCGCTGATGACGTACGCCACTCCGGTACCCAGCGGGGCCAGCACCGCGACGGCCAGCGCCATCGGGTCGCCGCGCCGCGCCCGCCACCACGCCACGAGGAACAGCACCGCGAACAGCAGCAGTCCGGCTTCCGTCCAGGCTTCGGCGACGTGCTGGAACCACCCCGGCGTGCGGTGGCCGAAGTTCACGATGTCGAGATAGAGGTCTGAGTCGACGCTGGTCATGCCATCCATGGTCGGGGACGCTACGCGGTGCTCCCGACCACGCGCGTCCCTCCCCGGTGCCGTCCGTACCCCTGTCGTTCGGCAGGGGTACACCCGCCGTTCGGCAGGGGCGTCGCCTTCGGGAGGTCTCGCCCACAGGGCATAGACGGGCAATACGGGGCGAATCGAGTGGTGGGGTGGGGTGTTGGTGTCGCGCCGGGGCCGCCGGTCGGTCACCGGGGGTGCGGGCGGCGCCGGCCGGGACCGGAATGATGATCCGCAAAAGTTGTACGCCAAGCGGCGGGTGGCGCCGGAAGCCGCGGTGATCTCTCGTAGAGTTTGCGCCGTGGGATCTATGCGTAATCCGGTCGGGCCGCTTCCCTCCAGTATCTACTGGCGACGGAGGGGGATTCTCGGCGTCGTCCTCCTGCTCGTCGTCCTGCTGGTCGTCTGGTTGCTGAGTCTCGGCGGCTCGGGCGGCGGCAAGAAGGACGGCGCGAGCGGGTCCAACGGCGGCCACCCCGCGCCCTCGTCCATCACCCCCGGCCCGGGCGACTCGGGTCCCGCCATCAGCCAACACCCGGGCGGGCGGGACGAGTCGGGCGATTCCGCCGGTTCCGGGGGCGGTTCGGGCGGCGACTCGGACGGCGGCCCGGGGGACGGCTCCTCGGCGGGCTCCGGTGCTTCCGGGGGCTCGGGGGACGCCAAGGGCTCCGGCGGGTCCGGCGATTCCGCCGGTTCCGGGGGCGACAGCGGTCAGGGCGGAGGCAGTTCGGGCGCGGCGGGCTCCGGCTCCGGCGCCTCCGGTGCCGTGGCCGGCGGTCCCGCGAACCTGCTCCCGGCCGGCTCCTCGCTCGCCGACTGCACCTCCTCCTCGGTCGAGTTGACGCTGCGCAGCAAGCACAACACGTACGAGCCCGACCAGAAGCCGGTCCTCCAACTGACCGTCAAGAACAGCTCGGGCAGCGCCTGCAAGGTCGACCTGGGCCCGCGCCGTACGGTCGTGACCATCGCGCTCACCGGCGAGGACAGCAGCTTCTGGGCCTCCGACGACTGCCCCGCCGCGGGCGGCGTGCTGCTGCGGGTGCCCGCGCACGACAGCGTCCGCTACGACGTCACCTGGGACCGCGAGGCGAGCGCCGGGCAGTGCGCGACTCCGAAGGCGAAGACGAAGACGGCCAGGCCCGGCACCTACCTCGTGGAGGCCAGGGCGCCGGGACTGCCGAAGGCCCGCACCTCGTTCCGCCTCGACAAGGACTGAGGCCGCGCGGCACAAAGGCAGGACAAAGGAGGAGGGGCGGGACCCGGATCGAACGGGTCCCGCCCCTCACACGTACCGCCTGCCGCCGTCTCCCGGCCGGGGCGGGTCAGACGTAGCGCTCCAGGATCGAGGACTCCGCGAGCCGCGACAGGCCCTCGCGGACGCTGCGGGCCCGGGCCTCGCCGACGCCGTCCACCGTCTGGAGGTCGTCCACGCTCGCCGCGAGCAGCTTCTGCAGACCGCCGAAGTGCTCCACGAGCCGGTCGATGATGGCGCCCGGCAGCCTCGGCACCTTCGCGAGCAGCCGGAAGCCGCGCGGGGAGACCGCCGAGTCCAGCGCCTCGGGCGAGCCCGTGTAGCCCAGGGCGCGGGCCACCACCGGCATCTCCAGCAACTCCGTGTGGGTCAGCGCGTTCAGCTCGGTCAGCGCCTCCTCCACGGTGCGGGAACGCTTCGCGGTCGGCTCGGGCACGTAGTCCCGCACGACCAGTTCGCGTTCCGGCTCGACCCCGGCGATCAGCTCGTCGAGCTGGAGCGCGAGCAGCCGCCCGTCGGTGCCCAGCTCGACCACGTACTCGGCGATCTCGGTCGCGATCCGCCGGACCATCTCCAGCCGCTGGGCGACCGCCGACACGTCGCGGACCGTCACCAGGTCCTCGATCTCCAGCGCCGAGAGCGTGCCCGCGACCTCGTCCAGACGCAGCTTGTACCGCTCCAGCGTCGCGAGGGCCTGGTTGGCGCGGGACAGGATCGCCGCCGAGTCCTCCATGACCCGGCGCTGCCCGTCCACGTACAGCGCGATGAGCCGCATCGACTGGCTCACCGAGACCACCGGGAAACCGACCTGCTTGGAGACGCGGTCGGCGGTGCGGTGCCGGGTGCCGGTCTCCTCGGTCGGGATCGTCGGGTCGGGCACGAACTGCACGCCCGCCCGCAGGATCTTGGTCAGGTCCTTGTCGAGGACGATGCCGCCGTCGAGTTTGCACAGCTCCCGCAGCCGGGTCGCGCTGAACTCGACGTCCAGGATGAACCCGCCCGTGCACATCGACTCGACGGTCTTGTCCCAGCCGAGCACGATGAGCCCGCCGGTGTTGCCCCGCAGAATGCGCTCCAGGCCGTCCCGCAGGGCGGTGCCCGGCGCGACCGCGCTCAGTGAGGCGCGCATCAGCCCATCGGAACGGGAACCGCCGCCCGATTTGCCGGGAGCCGCTCCCCGGTCGCCTGCTGCCACTGCATTCCTCCGGTCGCAGATCTACTGTGCCTCGGGTGCCCAGGAGCCAGTCACGGGTGCGGACGGAGAGCTGCCGGCGCTCGGCGACCTCCCGACTGGATCCGATGTCCGCACGGCGGACCAAGGACGGGACACGCGGACCGCACCGTGGGGGCTGGGCCGCCGACTGACCTGTGGACTTCCGTACGGACGGGCGAGACCAGGGCAAAGTCTACCGGCGCCGCCCCCGCCGGCGGCGGGGCCGGGGCCAGGCGCCCCGCAACCAGTACCGAAATGTCCCGAAGTGCCGAGGTGAGGTCCGACGTGCTGGGCGCGTGCGCGCCCCCTCGGCGCGGGGTGCGCGCCCCGCGTCACGAGTGCGCGGACTCACAACTCCTCGGTCCGGGGCTCGCGGGGCTCCCGGGCCGGGCGCGGGGCGCGGGAGCGGCCCCGGGGCAGGACGCGCAGCGCGTCGCCCATGTCCGCGACCTCGGTGACCCGCATCCCGGCGGGGACCTTGCCCGGGTCGGAGGGGACGAGGGCGTGGGTGAAGCCGAGCCGGTGCGCCTCGGAGAGCCGCCGCTGTACGCCGGTGACCCGCCGCACCTCGCCCGCGAGGCCCACCTCGCCGATCGCCACGAGGTTCTTCGGCAGCGGCACGTCGCTCGCCGCGCTCGCGAGGGCCAGCGCGATGGCGAGGTCGGCGGCCGGTTCTGACAGCTTCACGCCGCCCACCGTCGCGCTGTAGATGTCGCGTTTGCCGAGCGCGGTGATCCGGCCGCGCTGCTCCAGGACGGCGAGCATCATCGACACCCGGGAGGTCTCCAGGCCCGAGGTGGTGCGCCGGGGCGAGGGGATCTGCGAGTCGACGGTGAGCGCCTGCACCTCGGCGACCAGCGGACGCCGCCCCTCCAGAGTCACCGTCAGACACGTGCCCGGCACGGGCTCGTCGCGCCGGGTCAGGAACAGGCCCGAGGGGTCGGACACGCCGGTGATGCCCTCGTCGTGCAGTTCGAAGCAGCCCACCTCGTCGGTCGCGCCGTAGCGGTTCTTGACGCCGCGCACCAGCCGCAGCCGGGCGTGCCGGTCGCCCTCGAAGCTCAGCACCACGTCGACCAGGTGCTCCAGCAGCCGGGGGCCCGCGATCGCGCCGTCCTTCGTGACGTGCCCGACCAGCAGCGTCGCCATGCCGCGGTCCTTGGAGGCCCGGATGAGGGCGCCCGCCACCTCGCGCACCTGGGCCATGCCACCGGGCGCGCCGTCGATCTCCGGTGAGGCCACCGTCTGCACCGAGTCCAGGATCAGCAAGGAGGGCTTGACGGCGTCGAGATGGCCGAGGACGGCGGACAGGTCCGTCTCCGCCGCGAGGTACAGCTCGTCGTGCAGGGCGTGGATGCGGTCGGCCCGCAAGCGCACCTGGGAGGCGGACTCCTCGCCCGTGACGTAGAGCGTGCGGTGCTCGGGGCCGGCCGCCTTCGCCGCGACGTCCAGCAGCAGCGTCGACTTGCCCACGCCCGGCTCCCCGGCCAGCAGCACGACCGCGCCCGGCACCAGCCCGCCGCCCAGCACCCGGTCCAGCTCCGGGACGCCCGTGGAGCGCGCGGTGGCCTGCCGGCTGTCAACCTGGCCGATCGGCAGGGCCGAACTCGTGACCCGGCCGGGCGTCGTCGTCCGCACGGCGGGCGCGCCGTACTCGTCGACCGTCCCCCACGCCTGGCACTCGGGGCAGCGACCGAGCCACTTGGCCGTCTGCCAGCCGCACTCGGTACAGCGATAGGAAGGACGGTCTTTCGCGGACTTGGTACGGGCAGCCATGCCGTCACCGTAACGGGCGCCTCGGACAGCGCCGTACCGCGCGCCCGGGCCCGGTCGGCGCCGGGTGTGCGAGACCCGTGCGCGGGTCCGTGACAGCAGCGAAACCCTGTCCCCTTTCGAGTGATCTGTTCACCCGTAAGGATTAAAAGGGCTCAAGCTGGGTCAAGTGGTCGCGCGCGGGCGCCTACGGTCGCCGGGTGATGAGCAGCAGGACGGACCACGCCACGCGCACGCCCCGTGCACGCCGACGGCGCCCCGACGCCCCGTCCGGCCCGGACTCCGGGACCGGACGGGGGGCCGGGTCCGGGGCGGGCGCGGACCCGGCGGCCGACGTGGGCCCCGGCGCGGGCGAACAGCCCTTCTCCCGTCACCAGAACCCGCACGGGGACCGTGTCGGGGCCCCCGGCGCGGACGGGCACCGGAGCCCCGGGGGGGACCGGCCGGGAGGGCCGCGCGGCGACGTGCGCAAGGGCCGCTCCGAGGGCCGGCACGAGGGCCGTCACGAGGACTGGCTCGACGGGCTGTTCACCTACTGCCTGTCCGTGCTGTGCGACCACGACGCCGCCCTCGACGTCCTGCGCGAGGTCCTCGACCTGGCCGAACGCCGCCACACCCGCGCCCCCAAGGACGCGGACGACCTGTGCGCCTGGCTCTACGCGCTGGCCCGCTGGATCTGCCTGCGCCGCATGGCCGAGGACCGGCGGCTCCGGCACACGGCGAGCGCGACCGCACGGGCGGGCGGTCGCGCGGGCCGGTTGCCGGAGCCCGACGAGGAGACCGCGCACGCCCGGCGCCTCGAACTGGCCTCCCTGGCCTGGCCGGAGGCCGCGGGCACCAGCCCCGAGCAGCGCGAGGCCCTCGAACTCGCCGTCCGGCACGGGCTGAGCCCGCAGCAGGTCGCCTCCGTCGTCGGGCTGGCCCCGATCGCCGCGCGCGAACTGCTCGCGGCCGCCGCCTGCGAGGTCGAACGCACCCGCGCCGCCCTCGGGGTCGCGGCGACCGGCGGCTGCCCCGTCGCCATCCGGTACGCGGGCGACCGCCGTATCCCGCTCGGTGCCGCCCTGCGCGGGGAGCTCGTCCGGCACGTCGACGACTGCCCGCGCTGCCGCCGTACCGCGGAACGGGCGGGCGCGGGCGATCCGTGGCCGGGCACGGCGGTCACCCCCGACTCGCTGCCCGTGATCCCCGCCCCGAGGGCCGCGCTCGTCGCCCTCGCGAAGCTGCCCGTGCCCCGCCGCAAGGGCGCCGCCGCCCCGCGCTTCGACCGGGGCGGCTTCCCGATGGACCCCAAGGACCGGGCCGCGCGCCGCGAGCGGCTGCGCGCCCGCGCGGTGACGACGACGGTGGTCGCCACGGTCGTCGCCGCGCCCGTCTTCGCGCTCTGGGCCGCCTACCGGGGCGTCCCCTTCACCGACCACAGCCCCGAGGGCCGTCACGCGGTCACCGCACCGGACGCCGACGGCCGCGGCGGCCCGGGCCAAAACCGGTACGAGGACTCGGGCGGCGCCAAGGGCGGTGACGGCCGCCCGGGGCACCGGGCGGGCAAGGGAGCCAAGGGCGTGTCCGCCACCGTCATCGACCCGGGCGGGAAGCACGGCAAGGGGACGACGGGGCTGGCCGTGGCCGCCCGTACCAGCGGCGACACGACGTTCGTCACGCTCACCGCGAAAGGCGCGGGAGACATCCGCTGGACGCTCGCGAGCCGCGCCGCCTGGCTGAGCATCGGCCGCTCCTCGGGCCGGCTCGCACCGGGGGAGTCGGTCACCGTCCCGGTCCGCGTCGTACCCGACCGCACCCCGGAGCGTCCGTGGAGCGCGGCCGTCACCGTGGCCCCGACCGGCGCGCTGGTCCAGGTCAGCGGCCCGGGCCGGAGCAGGCCCGCACCCCCGCGTCCGCCGGCGGGCGGCAACGGCGCGGGGCACTCGACGGCCCCCACGCCGCAGGTGACCGACGAGGCCCCGCAGCCGCCCCCGGAACCCGAACCGCAGCCCAGCAGCCCCGAACCCGAGCCCACCGAACCGGCCGCCACACCCCCGCCCGACCCGCCGGTCACCGAGCCGACGACGGCGCCCACCGAGGAACCCGCCCCGGCCCAGGACGGCGCGGTCCGCAAGCACCGGCACCACTGAGGAGCCGGGGCGGCACCCGCCCACCGGACCGGCGCCGGGTCACTTCGCGGGGGGCCGTACCGGGTCCGCCGGGTGCGGGGCGACCAGCGGGAGCTGGGAGGCCAGCCGCGCCTCGCACAGTTCGACGAGCCGTTCGTAGCCCGCCTTGCCCATCAGCTCGATCAGCTCGGGCCGGTACGACACGTACACCGGATCGCCCGCGCCGTGCGCCGAGGTCGCCGAGGTGCACCACCAGTGCAGGTCGTGGCCGCCCGGGCCCCAGCCCCGCCGGTCGTACTCGCCGATGGACACCTGGAGGATCTGCGAGTCGTCGGGCCGCTCGATCCAGTCGTAGGTCCGGCGCACCGGGAGCTGCCAGCACACGTCCGGCTTGGTCTCCAGCGGCTCACGGCCCTCACGCAGCGCGAGGATGTGCAGGGAGCAGCCCGCGCCGCCCTCGAAACCGGGCCGGTTCTGGAAGATGCAGGAGCCGTTCCAGCGGCGGGTCTGCCGCTCGCCGTCGTTCTCGTCCTCCTGGACCCAGCCGCTGTCGGTGCCGACGTCGTGGTGCTGCCAGATGTCGGGGGTCAGCCGCTCGACGAAGCCGGCCACCCGCCGCTCGTCCTCCTCGTCGGAGAAGTGCGCGCCCAGCGTGCAGCAGCCGTCGTCGGCCCGGCCCGCCTGGATGCCCTGGCAGCCGCTGCCGAACACGCAGTTCCAGCGCGAGGTCAGCCAGGTCAGGTCGCAGCGGAACACCTGCTCCTCGTCGGCCGGGTCGGGGAACTCGGCCCAGGCGCGGGCGAAGTCGATCGGCTGCTCGTCGGACTCGGCGATCAGCGCCACCCGCGGCTCCTTGCCGGCGGCCTTCCGCTTCTTCCCGCCCGCCTGCTTCGGCCGCACCGCCTGCTGCCCGGTCCGCTGCTCGTCCTGCTTCCGCTTCCGCTTCTGCTGCGGCATGTCCGGCTCTGCGTCGCGCGGCATTTCTGCGGGCTTCGCCTTTTTCGTCTTCGGCACGGGGCCCAGCGTAAGCGCGCGGGGGCCCGCACCGGGAACGACGGCCCCGCGCGCCTCGCGGTAGTGCCGGGGGAGGCACGCGGGTCCGGGAGGCGCGCGGGGGCCGTCGACCGCGTCACCTTCGCGGGAACGCGGGCCCCGGGGCCCCGTGGCGGCAGTAACGTTCGCGTCCATGAGGCTCGGAGTTCTCGACGTCGGCTCGAACACGGTGCACCTGCTGGTGATGGACGCCCACCCCGGCGCCCGCCCGCTGCCCGCGCACTCCCACAAGGCGTACCTGCGGCTCGCCCAGCTCCTCGACGAGCGCGGCGCGATCGGCCCGGACGGCGTCGACGCCCTCGTCCGCACCGTCCACGAGGCGCTGCGGGCCGCCGAGGACAAGGGCGTCGAGGAGCTGCTGCCCTTCGCGACCTCCGCCGTGCGCGAGGCGGTCAACGCCGACGAGGTCCTGCACCGCGTCGAGACGGAGACCGGCGTACGGCTCGACGTCCTCAGCGGCGCCGACGAGGCCCGGCTCACCTTCCTCGCCGCGCGCCGCTGGTTCGGCTGGTCGGCGGGGCGCCTGCTGCTGCTCGACATAGGCGGCGGCTCCCTGGAGATCGCGTACGGCATGGACGAGGAGCCCGACACGGCGGTGTCGCTGCCGCTGGGCGCGGGCCGCCTCACCCACACCTGGCTGCCCGGCGACCCGCCCGCCCCGGAGAGCCTCCGGGAACTGCGCAAGCACGTACGCGCCGAGATCGGCCGCACCGTGGGCGACTTCGTCCGCCTCGGCCCGCCGGACCACGTCGTCGCCACCTCCAAGACCTTCCGGCAGCTCGCGCGGATCGGCGGCGCCGCCCGCTCCTCCGAGGGCGTCCACGTCCACCGCGAGCTCAAACGCCGCTCCCTGGAGGAGTGGGTCCCCCGGCTCGCCGCGATGAGCACACGGGAACGCGCGGAACTCCCGGGGGTCTCCGCCGACCGCGCCGGACAGCTCCTGGCGGGCGCGCTCGTCGCCGAGGGCGCGATGGACCTCCTGGGCGTGGAGAAGGCCGAGATCTGCCCCTGGGCCCTCAGGGAGGGCGTCATCATGCGCCGCCTCGCCCACCTGCCGACCGCGAGCGCGAAGCAGGCGACCGCGAGCCAGAGCAGCCCGTCCGGCGTTTGAGGACACGGAGGCCGCAGGCCGACGACGCCCGGGCCCCCAGGGCCCGGGCCCAGGGGTGTCCAACCGCACACCCCTCACAACCCCCCAGCTGAGCCCCCGGGCCGGCCCGCCCCGCCCCGCACCCCTGACCCCCGGTCCGCCCCCACGCCCTTACGCTGGTTCCGTGGCAGAACCAACCGTGCGCGTCCCGGATGCGAAGGTCGCCCTGTCGACGGCCTCGGTGTACCCGGAGTCGACGGCGACGGCCTTCGAGATCGCCGCGCGCCTCGGATACGACGGCGT
Source organism: Streptomyces sp. NPDC049954 (assembly GCF_040656295.1). Taxonomy (NCBI): domain Bacteria; kingdom Bacillati; phylum Actinomycetota; class Actinomycetes; order Kitasatosporales; family Streptomycetaceae; genus Streptomyces; species Streptomyces sp. NPDC049954. Next base: position 16,849 of record NZ_JBFALS010000024.1, on the reverse strand, counting down.
GGAAGTCATGGTGTGGACCGATCCGGTCAGCCAGGACATCGAAGCGCTGCGCCGCCTCTCCGACCTGCACGGCGTCCCGGTGCTCGCCGTGCACGCCCCCTGCCTGCTGATCACGCAGCGCGTGTGGACCACCGACCCGTGGACGAAGCTCCAGCGGGCCGGGGCCGCCGCCGAGCGGCTCGGCGCCTCGGCCGTCGTCGTGCACCCGCCGTTCCGCTGGCAGCGGCAGTACTCCCGGGACTTCGTGAACGGGATCTGGCGGATGGCCGAGGAGACCGACGTCCGCTTCGCCGTCGAGAACATGTACCCGTGGCGCTACCGGGACCGGGAAATGCTCGCGTACGCGCCCGACTGGGACGTCACCAAGCACGACTACCGGCACTTCACCGTCGACCTGTCGCACACCGCGACCGCCCGCACCGACGCGAGCGACATGATCGCGCGCATGGGCGACCGCCTCGCCCACGTCCACCTCGCGGACGGTTCCGGCTCCGGCAAGGACGAGCACCTCGTCCCGGGGCGGGGCACCCAGCCCTGCGCGAAGACCCTGGAGAACCTCGCGGACTCCGGTTTCACCGGGCACGTCGTCATCGAGGTCAACACGCGCCGCGCCATGTCCAACGCGGAACGCGAGGCCGACCTCGCCGAGGCCCTCGCCTTCACCCGGCTCCACCTGGCCACGCGCCAGCGGGAGCCGGACCCGCAGCAGGCACGGAAACCTTGACGGGCCAGGGCCAGGGGCCCGTCGAAGCGTCCGGGGCGGGCTCCGGCTCCCGGCCCGGCTCCGGCTCCGGACCCGCCCCCGGCAGGCCCGCCCGCCGTCGCGGCCGCCCCCCGAAGACCGCCGCCGAGGACGGGCCGGGGGCCCGCGACCGTATCCTCGACGCCGCCCGCACCGTGTTCGCCGAGCGCGGCTACGACAAGACCTCGGTCCGGTCCATCGCCGCGCTCGCCGGGGTCGACGCCTCGCTCGTGCACCACTACTTCGGCACGAAGGACGAGGTGTTCGCGGCGGCGATCGAGGTGTCCTTCGAGCCCGCCGCCGGGCTGCCCGGGGCCCTCGCCCACGACCCCGGGCGGATCGGAGAGCGGCTGGCCCGCTACTTCCTCGGCGTGTGGGAGGACCCCGTCACCCGGGCCCCGCTGCTCGCGATCGTCCGCTCGGCGCTCACCCACGAGGCCGCCGCGAAGGTCCTGCGCGGATTCGTGCTGCGCCGGCTGCTGGAGCGCATCGCCCACGAACTCGACGTGCCCGACGCCCGGTTCCGCGCCGAACTCGCCGCCTCCCACATGGTCGGCATCGCCGTCCTGCGCTACGTCGTCCAGGTCGAGCCGATGGCCTCCGCCGACCCCGAGCACATCGTCGCGGCCGTCGCCCCCGCCCTCCAGCGCTACCTGACCGACCCGGAGCCGCAGGGACCGCTCCCGGCCCCCGGCGCCGGAGACTGAGGTCCGGCCGCCGAGGTAGCCGCGAGACCGCTCCCGGCCGCTCTCCGAACTCTGAGACGATTCCCGCACATCTGTCCCGGATTCCGGACGCCCTGTCCAGATCTTGGAGACGCGGCGTACGCTCGACCACAGTCACCCTGGCCGCACCGGAGCCCGGGACACCCGGAGAGGCCACGCGCCGACCCGGCGAAACCCTGGCCCCCATCTGTCTTACGAGGAGCGAGCGACGATGCCCGAGCTGAGGTCCCGCACTGTCACCCACGGCCGCAACATGGCGGGTGCGCGCGCCCTTATGCGGGCGTCGGGCGTAGCCAGTGAGGACATCGGCAAGCCCATCGTGGCGATCGCCAACTCCTTCACCGAGTTCGTGCCCGGCCACACCCACCTCCAGCCGGTCGGCCGGATCGTGTCCGAGGCGGTCAAGGCGGCGGGCGCGGTGCCCCGCGAGTTCAACACGATCGCCGTGGACGACGGCATCGCGATGGGCCACGGCGGCATGCTCTACTCGCTGCCCTCCCGCGACCTGATCGCCGACTCCGTCGAGTACATGGTCGAGGCGCACTGCGCCGACGCGCTGATCTGCATCTCCAACTGCGACAAGATCACCCCGGGCATGCTGATGGCCGCCCTGCGCCTCAACATCCCGACGGTCTTCGTCTCCGGCGGCCCGATGGAGGCCGGCAAGGCCACCCTGGTCGATGGCACGGTCCGCAAGCTCGACCTGGTCAACGCGATCAGCGACGCGGTCAACGAGGACGTCTCCGACGAGGACATCCTGCGCATCGAGGAGAACGCCTGCCCGACCTGCGGCTCCTGTTCCGGCATGTTCACCGCCAACTCGATGAACTGCCTGACCGAGGCCATCGGCCTGGCCCTGCCCGGCAACGGCTCGGTCCTCGCCACGCACACCGCCCGCAAGGCGCTGTACGAGAGGGCCGGCGAGACCGTCGTCGAGATCACCAAGCGGTACTACGAGGACGACGACGACTCGGTCCTGCCCCGCAACATCGCGACCCACGCGGCCTTCGAGAACGCCATGGCCCTGGACATCGCGATGGGCGGCTCGACCAACACGATCCTGCACCTGCTGGCCGCCGCCAAGGAGGCGGGGGCCGACTACGACCTGCACGACATCGACGCCGTCTCGCGCCGTGTGCCCTGCGTCGCGAAGGTCGCGCCGAACGTCGCCCCCACCACCACGTACTACATGGAGGACGTGCACCGGGCCGGCGGCATCCCCGCGATCCTCGGCGAGCTGTACCGGGGCGGACTGCTCAACGAGGACGTGCACACCGTGCACTCCCCCTCCATCAAGGACTGGCTGGAGCGCTGGGACATCCGCAGCGGCTCCACGGCCCCGGAGGCCGTCGAGCTGTGGCACGCGGCCCCCGGCTGCCGCCGTTCCGCCGAGGCCTTCTCCCAGTCGGAGCGCTGGGACACCCTCGACACGGACGCCGCGAACGGCTGCATCCGCGACGTGGCGCACGCCTACTCCCAGGACGGCGGCCTCGGTGTCCTGCGCGGCAACCTCGCGGTGGACGGCGCGGTCGTGAAGACCGCCGGGGTCGACGAGTCCATCTGGACCTTCGAGGGCCCGGCCGTCGTGTGCGAGTCGCAGGAGGAGGCCGTCGAGAAGATCCTCACCAAGCAGGTCACGCCCGGCGACGTCGTCGTGATCCGCTACGAGGGCCCCAAGGGCGGCCCCGGCATGCAGGAGATGCTGTACCCGACCTCGTTCCTCAAGGGCCGGGGCCTGGGCAAGGTGTGCGCGCTGGTCACCGACGGCCGCTTCTCCGGCGGCACTTCGGGCCTGTCCATCGGCCACGCCTCCCCGGAGGCCGCCTCGGGCGGCACGATCGCCCTGGTCGAGGACGGCGACCGCATCCGCATCGACATCCCGAACCGCTCGATGGAGCTGCTCGTGGACGACGAGACCCTCGCCGCCCGCCGCGCGGCCCTCGGCGGGGTCTACGCCCCGAAGAACCGCGAGCGCAAGGTGTCGGCGGCCCTGCGCGCCTACGCCGCCATGGCGACCAGCGCCGACCAGGGCGCGGTCCGCGACGTGACCCTCCTCGGCGGCTGAGGGCCGCCGTACCCTCGTCCGGCGCCGTGACCCCACCAGGGTCACGGCGCCGCGCCGTTCCGCGCGCCCGGCGCCCCGGCCCCGGTGACACAATCGGCGCGTGAGCACTCAACCGGCCCGCGAGGACGAGACGACGGGCCCCGCCCCCACCCCCAAGGGCCCGCTGCCCGAGCCGATCCGCTTCTTCGGCACGACCTGGCTGCACCACGACGGCGGCTACGCCTGGCGCCGCGTCGCCGTGGCCGCGGGCTCCCTGCTCGGCGCGGTGGCCGGGGCGTACGTCCTGCGCCTCGCCTACGACGGGGTGCGCCTCTCCGAGGCCGGCGGCTTCGTCACCGTCCTGCTCGCCGGGATGTTCGCGCTCTGCACGGTGCTCGCCTTCGTCCGCACCTGGGAGTCCTACGGCACCCGCCCCGACCCCGCGACCCAGCAGTCCCTGCGCGGACTGCTCGCGATCGGCTTCGTCGGCCGCCTCGTCGCCCACTTCCTCCGCTGCCTGAGCGAGGCACCCGGCGAGGGCCTGCACCGGGCCGAGTACGAGAAGGCCCGTGCCCGCTACGCACGCCGTACCGGCGACCGCGCGGGCGGACGGCCCTCGGGACAGCGCCGGACGAAGAAGTAGGAGCCGCCGCCGGGCCCCGCCCGGAACACCCGGAACACCCGGAAGAAGCCCCTTTCCCCGCGCCCCCCGCCAGGCGCAGGATGATCACATGACGAAGCCCCCCGCCCCCGCCGCCGTGGACCGCTCCCGGGCCCACTCCTTCAACGCCGTGGCCGCCTCCTACGCCGCCAACCGGCCGTCCTATCCGGCCGCCCTCCTCGACGCCGTCGAGGAACTGTCGGGCCGGCCCCTCGCGGGCGCCCGGGTCGTGGACGTCGGCGCCGGCACCGGCATCGCCACCCGCCTGCTGCGGGAGCGCGGCGCGCGGGTCCTCGCCGTGGAACCCGGGGAGGGCATGGCCGCCGAACTGCGCCGCGGCCTGCCCGAGGTGCCCGTCGTACGCGGGGACGGCGACGCCCTCCCGCTCGCCGGGGCCGGCGCCGACCTCATCACCTACGCCCAGTCCTGGCACTGGACCCAGCCCGAGCGCTCCGTCCCCGAGGCCCTGCGCGTGCTGCGCCCCGGCGGCGCGCTCGCCGCGTGGTGGAACGTGTCGGACGCGGGCGTCCCGTGGATCGCGGCCCAGGACGCGCGGCTGCGCGAACGCTTCGGCCCGCAGGGCGGGGCCCTCGGCAAGCACGCCTCCCCGCCCGGGAAGGAGCAGGCGCCGGAGCCCAACCCGATGCCCGGCCCCGGCGGCGGCAGCGTCAGCCCGCGCTACGGCAGCGGACGCGACCGCTCCCTCGCGTACTGGCCCGAGACCCGCCACCGCGAGGTCCGCTGGAGTCGCCGCATCCCGGTCGACACCCACCTCGCCAACCTCGCGAGCCACTCGATCATGCTGATCCAGGACGAGGAGACCGCCACCGCCTTCCTCACCGCCGAACGGGCCGCGCTGCTCGCCGAGTTCCCCGACGGCCAGGTCAAGGAGACCTACGTGACCGAACTCAGCGTCGCGATCCGTCCCGCCTGAGACCGGCCCCGGCCGCCGGTGGCTTCCGGCGGCCAGGACTTCCGGCGGCCAGGACTTCCGGCGGCCGGGCACTCCCGGCGGCCGGTGGGCCGCCCCGACCTAGGTCAGGACGAGCGCGTGCCGATCGGCACCCCGGGCCCGCCCCCGGCCCCCGCGCCGACCCCGCCGCGCGCCGCCGTCCAGGTCTCCAGCGCCGCCGCCGAGGCGTGGTCCAGGTGCCGCACCCCGCTCAGGTCCAGGGCCACCGGCCGGCCCGCCGGTACGGCCTCCAGCGCGTCGAGCAGCTTCGGCAGCCGCAGGAAGGTGACGTTGCCGCTGACCCGGACGACGAGCGGCCCCGTACCCTCCCGGCCGCCGACCTCCACGTGCGCGTGGCTCATGTCCCAGGCCGTCTTCGCGACCGACAGCAGCAGCCCCAGCAGGACCCCCTCGAACAGATTCGTCAGGACGATCGCCGCCGCCGTCACCGCGAGGACCACGGCCTCGCCCCGGTGCCCGCGCCACAACGGGAGCAGTTCACGCAGCGGGATCAGCTTGCACCCGGCGTGCACCAGCACCGCCGCGAGCGCCGCCACCGGGATGACCTCAAGCGCCCACGGCAGGAGCGCCGCGAACAGCAGCAGCCAGCAGCCGTGCAGGACCCGGGACGCCTTGGTCCGCGCCCCCGCCCGCACGTTGGCGGAGCTGCGCACGATGACCGCCGTCATCGGCAGCGCCCCGAGCGCCCCGCACACCGCGTTTCCCGCCCCCTGCGCGAGCAGCTCGCGGTCGTAGTCGGTACGCGGACCGTCGTGCAGCCGGTCGACGGCGGCCGCGCTGAACAGCGACTCGGCCGACGCGATCAGCACGAACGCGACGAGCGTCCCCAGTACCCCGACCTCCACGAGCCGCCCCAGCTCCTCGGGCTTCGGCGGCTGTACGGAGCCGAGCAGCCCCCGCACCTCGACCCGGTGCACCGGCAGCCCGAACCCGCCGGTCAACGCCGCCGCGAGCCCCACCGCCACCAGGGGCGCGGGCAGTACCCGGGCCCCCGCCCGCCACCTCGGCCACAGCACGAGCACCGCGAGCGTGCCCAGGCCGATCGCCAGCGCCGTCCCGTCCGCCTCCCGGACCAGTCCCGCCAGCCCGGCGAACTTCGCGGGACCGCCCGAGGGGGCCTCGACGTCCGCGAGCGCGTAGACCTGACCGGCGATCAGCACGAGGCCGATCCCCGCCAGCATCCCCTGCACCACGGCCACCGACACGGCACGGAACCAGCGCCCGAGCCGCAGCAGCCCCAGCAGGATCTGCGCGAGCCCCGCGACCAGGACCAGCAGCCCCAGCGCCCCGAGGCCGTACCGCTGCACCGCCTCGTACACCAGGACGGTCAGCCCGGCGGCGGGACCGCTGACCTGGAGGCTGCTGCCGGGCAGCGCGCCCGCCACCAGACCGCCCACGATCCCGGTGATCAGGCCCAGTTCGGCCGGCACTCCGGAGGCCACGGCGACCCCGACGCACAGCGGCAGCGCCACCAGGAAGACGACGAACGAGGCCGTGACATCGGCCCGCCACCTGCCGGGCCCGGCCCCCGTGGCCTTGGCGGAAACGGGACGAGGGACATCAGGGGAGTCGACGGGATCAGGGAGATCAAGGGGATCAGGGGGATCAGGGGGAGAAGGAACGGACGGGGTGGACGACATGGCACCTCCAGCTGCACGGACGGAGAGGAGACGCGTGGGTCGCCGGTGCGGGGGAGCACACCGGCCGGCCGACCACGGCACCCCCGAACACGCGGAGCGCCACCGCACAGTCGACCACCTGTGACGAGAGCCATCCTCTCCGTGACCGGAACGCCCTGTCCGGGCTTCGCGCACCTCCGCCCCCTTGACGGAAGCACAGGGCCGCGCCCGCCCCGCCCCGTGCTTCCGCCGCGCCCCTTCGAGCCCCCTCCCTTGGCGGCACTGTTCTCCCGAAGCTACGACGAAGTGACAAGTAGCTCTCTGTCATCAGAGTGACGCTCGGTAAGGGATAGTGGGGCGGGGTCCGGGGACTTCGCCGACCTGGAGGGCGGCGAAGTCGGCGTGGGCCTGCTCGACGGCCTCGGGGTACGCCTCGCGCTTGGCGTGTTCGGCGAGCGCCCGGTAGATGCTGGCGACGGAGGGGGTCTGTCCCTTGCGCTTGCCGCTAGGAATGATCAGGCCGGGCTGGATCTGCTCGACGGACTCGCCGCCCGCGCGGCGACGCGGCACGGTGTGGAGCATGTCATCGGTGATGACCGGGGGCCGGCCGCCGTGCTTGCCCTTGCGGGCCGCGGTGTCGAGCCCTTCCAGCGTGGACTCGCGGATGTTCTCCCGCTCGGTCTCCGTCATCGCGGCGAAGAACGCGTACAGCGGCTTTCCGGGGCCCGTGGGGTCGTAGATGCCGGGCAGGGGCCCGGCGAGCATCTCCAGGACGAGGCCGTGGGCGGTGAGGTGGTCGGCGAGCGCGGTGAGTTCGGCGGCGTCGCGGCCGAGGCGCTTCATCTCGTACACGGTGAAGATGGCCCGGCAGTGCGGGGCGTGCGCCTTGACCTCCCGCGCGGTCGGCAGCGCCTCCTCGAACTTCGGTCGGACCCGCACCCGGGTGCTGATCTTCTCACTGAAGATCTTCTCCCTCGGGATGCCGTGCTTGCTGAGCGCATCGAGCTGGGAGTCGAGTTCCTGCCCGAGCGTCGGGCACCTCGCGTAGCCGATGCGGATGTCCGCGCTCGGCAGGTCCGGGTCGATCGGCGCCGGCGGCGGGGTGCCCGGCCGCCACAGCCGCCCAGGACCTCGGCCGGCGGGGGACGGGCGGCCGGTGATTGATCTTGCTCGCGCAAAGGATCGTTTGGGACAGCCCTTAGGCGTCGCGCCGACGGTTCCGGCTGTGGGGAACGCCGGTACAGCGGATACCGGTGAAGATCATCAGTGGTCGGCGGGGGCGGCTGGGGTCATCTGTTCGGGCTTCGAGGGCAGCGGCTTGCAGTCGGCGACGGCGTCGTGCGGGCCGCCCGGAGGGTTGGTCGCGGTAGGCGCCGCGCTTGACTGCCCATCAGCAGCTCCCCGACCTGTCATGACCGCGCGGCGAGGCCGCGTCAAGGAGAGCACGTCCAGCCTTGGTGAGCTCGTGCGTGGCCGTGCGACCGGCCCGGCTGCTGTCGATCAACCCGGCGTCTCGCAGGATTGCCAGGTGTTCGCTGGCCGTCGGGGGAGTGACGCTCACCAGTCTGGCCACAACGGTCGTCTGCAGCGGAGTGGCGAGCGCGGCCAGGATCCTCGATCGGGTCATCCCCAGAAGCCGGTCAAGCGACCTCGGAGTGGGAGGTGCCGCCCATAGGTACCGCCCGGATGCCGGGTAATAGATCGCCGGTGTCCAGTGGTCCGAGGTGGTGCACTGTATGCGGTCGGTGATGAACAGCGACGGAACGAGAATGAGTCCCTCAGGGCAGTCGACGTCGATGTCGACGGCCTTTTCGACGGTGATGGTGTCGCCCTCGCACGCAGCAGAAGGGTGCAGGCGCGGAAGGACTGCGCGCAGTCCCTCGCGGTTGACCTGGATGGCCCGGTCCAGCGTCTCGGCACGCAACGCCTGCCGCATGGACGGCCATTCCGGTTCGATAACTGCCTTCCAGAGGCGGCGCAGCGCATCGGCGGCCTCGGACCTGGCTCGGCCGGGGTCATCGAGCAATCGGCGGCCTATTTCTGCCCCGCGTCCCCTCGTGGCGTCGACCAGTTCGGCGTACGTCTGGTCCGCCGGCGCGGCGAGGAGGGCATCCATGCCTTCCTCGAACGTTGGCTCACTGGACATCGGCGATGGGTCAAGGAAGTCGGGTCGATACGCGCCATCGGCCATGAAGACCGTGAGCGCCCTCAGGTCCGGGAGCGAGAGACGGTGGCGGCGACGGCGAAGCCACGGGTGGAACATCGGGTGACGCTGCGGTTCGGTCAAGAGCTGGGCAAGACTGACCACTTCGTGCATCGGCGACATCGCCCACCGCACGCTCGCAGCACCAACGCCCAATCGGTAGCGGATCACTCCACCATTGTTAGGCCACCGCCGAAGTGAGCGCGAGGAGAACGGCGAAGCACCGAGACTCGGGGCATGACCGACACGGAGTCGATTGCCCGGTGTTCCACGGAGCCCGAGCGAGCTCAACAGACGCGAACGATCCGGCTGGGCGCCAGCGGGTCGACCATCGAAGTCCTCGCGGGTCCGGCGGAGACCAGCGGGATCGTGAGCATCTACCGGTGGCGCATGTCGCCCGCCAGCCGGGGACCTGCCCCGCACTTTCACACGACCTTCAGCGAAACCTTCATCGTTGAAGAAGGTGAAGTCGACTACTTCGATGGGCATGCCTGGCGAACACTGCTGCCCGGCGACACCGCGCATGCCGCGGTGGGTGACGTCCACGCCCTCCGGAAGGAGCGCGCCGAACCTGCCACCCTCCTGATGGCACTCTCGCCAGGTGTACCGCGGGAGGAGTACTTCGCACAGCTCGCCACTGTGAACGAGCGTGACCTGAACCGGCTTCACGAAGCCCACGACAACCATTTCGTCGACGACTACGGACGGTGAGGGCACTGGCAACGGCATGTGCCCCGCCCCCGGCCCACCCCACTACCTGTACTGCGGTCGTAGAACTGCTCCCGCGCGTACCGCCGAGCCGGGTCCGGAGGCCGACTTCGTCCTCAGTGGTCCTCAAGGTGTTGGTGATCTCTGCCTGCGGCCTGGTGCAGGCTGGCGAGGCGTTCGCCGCGTTCGGCGCCGGCATCCTCGGCAAGATCGCGCTCACCGTCGCCTGGTCCACCCCCTTCCTACCGGCTTCCCAGTAAAGGAATTCACTGTGCCCAGCATCGCCATCGTCGGAGCCGGCCCCGGTATGGGCCTGGCTATCGCCCGTACCTTCGGCTCCCACGGCTTCGACGTCGCTCTCATCGCCCGCAACCGCGACAAGCTCAACGACCTGGCCGGCCGGCTCGACGCCGAAGGCATCACCGCCGCCGCGTTCCCCGCGGACGTACTCGACCATGACGCACTCACCCAGGCGCTCAAGGACGCCGCCACCCGCTTCGGCGGCATCGACGTCCTGGAGTACTCCCCAGGCGGGAGCCTCGAATCCACGCCGCTCACCGCTCCGTCCGAGACCAACCCGTCCGATGTGCAGTGGGCGATGGACATCCTGCTCTACGGGGCCATTGCCGCCACACGGGCCGTGCTGCCCGTAATGCGCGAGGCCGGCGCCGGCACCCTGCTCTACACCAACGGCGCCGGCTCGGTCGACCCCACTCCGATGCTCGGCAACCTCAACGCCGCCCAGGCCGCGCTGCGCAACTGGGTGCTCAGCCTGCACAAGGAACTGGCCGACACCGGCGTCCAGGCCGCGCACGTCGCCATCGGCGTGTGGATCGGCACGGGCGGCCCACCCGGAGTACCGGCGGCCTCGGCCGAGGAGGTCGCCCCCCTCTACTGGGACCTGCACACGCAGCGCGACGAAGTCGAACGCGTCTTCACCGTGTGACGCCGTCCCGGCCCCCCGTCCCACCATCGTTGATCTCTGATCCGCCGGTACGGTGGTGGCCGGCCTCGGTACCTTGGGACAACCGATTGCGACAGGAAGTACCGAAGACGGCCGAGCTGTAGAGCCTGGACTCGAACACGCCGGTGTTCGCACAGTTCAAGGAGGAGACCGGGCCCATCGCCTGGCCAACACCTTCTTGGTTCCGAAGGAGAGGACCGAGGCGAGGCGTTCCTGACCCTCTTTCGGAGGCAGGCGGAGTTCATGACGGCTCAGCCGGGATTCGTCTCCCTGCAGATGCACAAGGGACGGCGGGCAGTCGACTTCTGATGAACGTCGCGGTCCGGGAGCCGATCGAGGCTCTTGCCACGACGTTCGGCAGCCCGAAGTCCCAGCGCATGGCTGCCACGTTCCCCGACGACGTCGTGTCGTACCCGCACATCTTCGAGCGGGTCGACGTATGGCACCGGAGCTGTAGAAGCGTCACGGTGCTCGTTAGCGACCCTGCCCTGCACGGCACCCTCGCCACTCGCTCGGCCAGCGACACTCCTGACGAACGCTCCATGCCCATCCCCTCCTCAAACCATGGCCAGGCCCTCCCCGGCCCGGCATTTCACCCCGGGAGCGACGCCAGGCGGACAGGTCTTCAGGATGCCGACCCGGCCGCACCGTCCGCAGCCGACCGTGCGGTTTCCGCCTCGGGCACGGTGCGGGGGCCGGGCGCCGCGGCCGTGGCGGCGGCGAGGTCGAGATGGGATTTCATGTCCAGCTCGAACCGGCCGTAGGGGTTCACGTGGGTCCAGAACAGCGGGGGCAGGGCCCGTCGGCCGGCGTCGGTGAGCCGCTTGTGCCATAACTCCTCGCTCAGGATGTCCTGGAGGAGCAGGGTGTTGACGTGCACCAGCGCGGACTGGAGCAGGTGCAGGGCGAGCATGGACACCTCCTGGGACTCCTTGTCGGAGCCGGTCAGGTCGCCGTCGTTCCCGTAGAACAGGTCGTGGTTCGCGCTGTTCCAGTTCTCCACGACCTGGAGCCCGTCGTTGATCTCGCGCCGCAGGTCCGCGTCGGCGAGGTAGTCGCAGATGAACGCCGTACGCACCGCGCGGCCCCGTTCCTCGATCGCGCGGTAGGTGGGGTGCTTGGGCCCGCCGCGGGTGAAGCGGCGCAGAACCTGCTCGTCCCCGGCGGTGTCCAGGCGCAGGGCGGTGGTGTACTTCACGATCTGGTCGTACTGCTGGCGGATCAGGTCCCAGTCGATCGTCTTGGTCGACAGCACCGGCGCCAGGTTCGGCCACTTCTCGTCCTCCCCGGCCGAAGCCGGTGGCGAACTCGGCCTCCTTGAGGATGTCGATCAGGTCGATGGTGCCCCAGTGCGGCGTTCGATCTCCGCCTTCAGCGCGACGAGGTTCTCCGGCTGCCACTCCTGCCGCACCCCAGGCTCGCTGACAAGCACACCTCGGATCCGCTACAGAGAGCTACTTTTCACTTCGCCGTAGCTTCGGGAGGACAGGGCCTTGACACGTGATCCGCGCCGCACGAAGAATTAACCAGTCGATGAATAAAAATCGGCCCACCGCCCGACCGGCACACATCGCACCGGAACCACCTGAACCACCCGCCCCCAGGTCACCTGGAGCCCCTGGATGCCCAGCTCAGCGTCCTCCGCGCCCGCCGCGCCCTCCGCTTCCGTCATGACGACCCGTACCGGGCCGGAACAGGGGGCCGCCGTGCACGCCCGCGGCCTCACCGTGCGGCGCGGCGCCCGCAACGTCCTGCACGCCCTCGACTTCACCGTCCCCGCCGGGACCGTCACCGGACTGCTCGGGCCCTCCGGCTGCGGCAAGTCGACCGTGATGCGCGCCGTCGTCGGCACCCAGGCCCGGGTCGGCGGACACCTCGACGTCCTCGGCGCCCCGGCGGGTGCCCCGGCCCTGCGCCCCCGCGTCGGCTACGTCACCCAGGCGCCCTCCGTCTACGACGACCTGACCGTGCGACAGAACCTGGACTACTTCGCCGCGGTCCTGGACCCGGGCCACGCCCGCGCGGGCCACCGGGACGCCGAGGTCGCCCGCGCCCTCGCCGACGTCGACCTCACGGAGCGGGCCGACACCCGCGCGGGCGCGCTCTCCGGCGGCCAGCGCAGCCGGGTCTCCCTCGCCGTGGCCCTGCTGGGCACCCCCGAACTCCTCGTCCTGGACGAACCCACCGTCGGCCTCGACCCGGTCCTGCGCCGCGACCTGTGGGCCCTCTTCCACCGCCTCGCCGAGGAACGCGGTACGACGATCCTGGTCTCCTCGCACGTCATGGACGAGGCCGAACGCTGCCACCACCTGCTGCTCCTGCGCGAAGGCAGGCTCCTGGCCGCCGACACCCCGGCGGGACTGCGCACCCGCACCGGCACCGCCTCGGTCGAGGCAGCCTTCCTCCAGCTGATCACCGAACCCGGACCGGAACCCGAACCGGAACCGGAACCGGAACGCGAATCCGAGCCGGAGCCCGAATCCGAGCCGGAGCTGGAGCCGGAACCCAAGCCGGAGCCCGAGCCGGAGCCCGAGCCGGAACCCGAGCCCGAACGCGAACCGGAACCCGAGCCGGAGACCACGAACGCCCCGCCCCCAGCCATCGCCACGACCCCGACCCCCGCCCCCGTCAGGCCCCCCGCCCCCCTCAGGACCCCGCCCCCCGCCACCACCCAGCCCCCGGCTCCCACCGACCGCACGCGCCCCCTGACTCCCGCCCGTACCCTCGCGACGGCCGCCCGGGTCCTGCGCCAGCTGCGCCACGACCCGCGCACGATCGCCCTGCTGCTGCTGATCCCCTGCCTGATGATCTTCCTGCTGCGGTACGTCTTCGACGCGGACCCGCGCACCTTCGACAGCATCGGCGCCTCGCTGCTCGGGATCTTCCCGCTCATCACGATGTTCCTGGTCACGTCCATCGCGACGCTGCGCGAACGCACCTCGGGCACCCTGGAGCGCCTGCTGTCCCTCCCGCTCGGCAAGGGCGACGTGATCGCCGGGTACGCCCTGGCCTTCGGCGCGCTCGCCGTCGTCCAGTCCGCGCTGGCCACCGCCCTGTCGGTGTGGGCCCTGGGACTCGACGTCACCGGCTCCCCGTGGCTCCTGCTGCTGGTCGCCCTCCTCGACGCCCTGCTCGGCACGGCGCTCGGCCTGTTCGTCTCGGCGTTCGCCGCCTCCGAGTTCCAGGCCGTCCAGTTCATGCCTGCGGTGATCTTCCCGCAGCTCCTGCTGTGCGGACTGTTCACCGCCCGCGACCGCATGCACCCCGCTCTGGAGGCCGTCTCGGACGTGCTCCCCATGTCGTACGCCGTCGACGGCATGAACCAGATCCTGCGCCACCCCGACGTGACCGGCGCCTTTTCGCGGGACGCCCTCGTGGTGGCGGGGTGCGCCCTGCTCGTCCTCACCCTGGGCGCCGCGACCCTGCGCCGCCGCACCGCCTGAGCACACCGCCTGAGCGCACCGGCGCCCACGGAACGCTCGCCGTACCGCTCCTCGGACAGCCACCCGTACCCCGGCCTCCCGGTGCGAGACTGGCGCACGGACGACACAGCCCCACGCGGAGGGTGACCACCCCGATGACCCTGAAAGTCGCCGTGCTCGGCACCGGAAAGATCGGCGAAGCGCTGCTCAGCGGCATGATCCGGGCAGGCTGGGCCCCACAGGACCTGCTCGTGACGGCCCGCCGCCCCGAACGCGCCGAGGAACTCCGCGCCCGCCACGGCGTGGCCCCGGTGAGCAACGCGGAGGCCGCGAAGTCGGCGGACATCCTCATCCTGACCGTCAAACCGCAGGACATGGCGGCGCTGCTCGACGAACTCGCCCCGCACCTGCCCGCCGACCGGCTCGTCATCAGCGGCGCGGCCGGCATCCCCACCTCGTTCATCGAGGAGCGCCTGACGGACGGCGTGCCCGTCGTCCGCGTCATGACCAACACCCCGGCCCTCGTCGACGAGGCGATGTCCGTCATCTCGGCGGGCACGCACGCCGACGAGCAGCACCTTGCCCACGCCGAGACGATCTTCGGCGGGGTCGGCAAGACCCTCCGGGTCCCCGAGTCCCAGCAGGACGCGACGACCGCGCTGTCCGGCTCGGGACCGGCGTACTTCTACTTCCTGGTCGAGGCGATGACGGACGCCGGGATCCTCCTGGGCCTGCCGCGCGACAAGGCGCACGACCTCATCGTCCAGGCCGCGATCGGCGCCGCCGTCATGCTGCGCGACTCCGGCGAGCACCCCGTCAAGCTCCGCGAGAACGTCACCTCGCCCGCCGGGACGACGATCAGCGCCATCCGCGAGCTGGAGAACCACGGGGTGCGCGCCGCCCTGATCGCCGCGCTCGAAGCGGCCCGCGACCGCTCCCGCGAACTCGCCGCCGGGGCCTGAGCACGAGACTGGGCCCCGCACCCTTCCCCGACGAGTACCCGCCGAGGAAGGGTGCCGGTGCCCGGCCGCCCCGCGCCTCCGCCCGGTCTGTCCGATCTATCCGGCGGCGGCCGGGAGCAGCCCCACCGCCGCGTAGGCGGCGTCCACGACGGGCCGTGCGAGCGCCCGCGCCCGCGCGGCCCCCTCGGCGAGCACCCGCTCGACCTCCCCGGGTTCGGCGGTCAGCTCCCGATGCCGCTCCCGCACCGGCCGCAGGGTCTCCACCACGACCTCGGCCACCTCCTTCTTCAGCGCCCCGTACGAGGGGTGGGCACCGGCGAGCGCCGCCGGGTCCCCGCCGGTGCAGGCGGCGAGGATCTCCAGCAGATTGGCGACGCCGGGCCGTCCCGCCGGGTCGTACACGACCTCGCGCCCGCTGTCGGTGACGGCCCGCAGGATCTTCTTCCTGATCACGTCGGGCTCGTCCAGCAGATAGACGATCCCGGCCGTCGAGGCGTGCGACTTCCCCATCTTGGACGCGGGGTCCTGAAGATCCATGACCCGCGCCGCCACCGGGGGCCTGGTCGCACGCGGCTGGACGAAGGTCTGCCCGTACCGCTGATTGAACCGCACCGCGAGGTCCCGGGTCAGCTCCACGTGCTGCGTCTGGTCCGCACCGACCGGTACCTCCTCGGCGCGGTAGGCGAGGATGTCGGCCGCCATCAGCACGGGATACGTGAGCAGGGAGAGCCGGACGCTGCCACCCCGCGCCTGCTCGACGACGGACTTCTCCTTGTACTGGATCATGCGCCGCATCTCGCCGTCGGTGGCGACGCACTCCAGGAGGTACGAGAGCCGGGCGTGCTCGTCCACGTGGCTCTGCACGAACAGCGTGCACCGCGCGGGGTCGAGCCCGGCGGCGAGCAGCAGGCTCGCGGCCTGCCGGCTGAGCCGCCGTACTCTGGCCGGATCGTGCTCCACGGTGAGGGCGTGCAGGTCCACGACGCAGAACAACGCCTCGGCCTCGTACTGATCGACCTGCACCCAACGCCGCACGGCCCCCAGGTAGTTGCCCAGCGTCAGGTGTCCGGTCGGCTTGATCCCACTGAAAACGCGTGTCATCGCGAGTCTCTCCACTCCGTGTCGGTCTCGGTCTCGGTGCCCGCGGCAGTCGCCCCGGCGGGGACCGTGCCGGCTCCCAGGGGGGAGAAACACGAACGGCCGCCGGAAGCGGCGGCCGTGGGAGAGGTGCGTACGGAAGGCGGCCGCCGTCAGGCGGCCCGCCAGCACTGGGTGCGTGTACGCGAGGTCATGCCCCCACCGTAGCGAGAGACCGGCCCCCGCACACGGGGTTTGACACGCGTGGGGCGGGTACGTAAGGTTCTTCGAGTTGCCACGGAGCCGCCAGGTTCCGGGACGACATCTCTCACCGCGCAAGCGGTACCCCACTCAGCAGGATCTTCCTTCACGGGATCGCTTTCGGCACCCCATTTTCTTGGTGTGCCCGGAATTCGATTGCGAGGGGCTCGATTATGAGCTTCGAGGAGAATCCACTACTGTCTGGGACGTCGGAACGGCCCGCAAGGCCGGGAAGGCAAACCCCGTCTGACCGGGGATCAGGCCCGAAAGGATCTGATAGAGTCGGACTCGCCGGAAAGGGAAACGGAAAAGCCGAAAGGCCGGACCGGGAACCGGAAAGGCACCGAGGAAATCGGGACCGCGAGGATCTGATAGAGTCGGGAACACGAAATGCCGAAGGGAAGCGCCCGGAGGAAAGCCCGAGAGGGTGAGTACAAAGGAAGCGTCCGTTCCTTGAGAACTCAACAGCGTGCCAAAAGTCAACGCCA
>NZ_JBFALS010000023.1:11779-76929 GCF_040656295.1 Streptomyces sp. NPDC049954 | reverse complement strand
CTGGCGTTGACTTTTGGCACGCTGTTGAGTTCTCAAGGAACGGACGCTTCCTTTGTACTCACCCTCTCGGGCTTTCCTCCGGGCGCTTCCCTTCGATATTTCGTGTTCCCGACTCTATCAGATCCTCGCGGCCCTGATTTCCTCGGTGCCTTTCCGGTTCCCGGTCCGGCCTTTCGGCTTTTCCGTTTCCCTTTCCGGCGAGTCCGACTTTATCAGAAGTTCTGAGTCGGACTTCCCGCCCCGTTCAGGGCTTCCAGCACACAAAGATGCTGGGCTCCGAAGCGGCGGTGTTGCCAAACGTACTGGAGCGGGGCGCCCGGATGCAAATCCGGGCGCCCCGCTCCAGGCAACGCTACTGACGGCGGGTCAGACCTCGACCACGACCGGCAGGATCATCGGGCGCCGGCGGTAGTTGTCCGACACCCACTTGCCCAGCGTGCGCCGGATCAGCTGCTGAAGCTGGTGCGGTTCCACCACACCGTCCTGAGCGGACCGCTCCAGAACCTCGTTGACCTTCGGGATCACCGCGCTGAAGGCCGAGTCCTCGATCCCGGAACCACGCGCCTGGATGTGCGGGCCTCCGGTGATCTTGCCCGTGGTGGAGTCCACCACGACGAAGACCGAGATGATGCCCTCGTCCCCGAGGATGCGGCGGTCCTTCAGCGAGGTCTCCGTGACGTCACCGACCGAGAGGCCGTCGACGTACACGTAGCCGGCCTGCACCTTGCCCGTGATCCGGGCCTTGCCCTTGATGAGGTCGACGACCACGCCGTCCTCGGCGATCACGATGCGGTCGTGCGGCACCCCGGTCAGGGCGCCCAGCTCCGCGTTGGCCCGAAGATGGCGCCACTCACCGTGCACCGGCATCAGGTTCTTCGGCTTGCAGATGTTGTAGAAGTACAGCAGCTCGCCGGCCGAGGCGTGCCCGGAGACGTGGACCTTCGCGTTGCCCTTGTGGACGACGTTCGCTCCCCACCTCGTCAGGCCGTTGATCACGCGGTAGACCGCGTTCTCGTTGCCCGGGATCAGCGAGGAGGCGAGCACCACGGTGTCGCCCTGGACGATGCGGATCTGGTGATCACGGTTGGCCATGCGCGAGAGCGCGGCCATCGGCTCGCCCTGCGAACCGGTGCAGACCAGGACGACCTCTTCGTCCGGCAGGTCGTCCAGCGTCTTCACGTCGACGACGAGACCGGCGGGCACGCGCAGATAGCCCAGGTCACGGGCGATACCCATGTTCCGCACCATCGAGCGCCCGACGAACGCCACGCGCCGGCCGTACTCGTGCGCGGCGTCCAGTACCTGCTGGATGCGGTGCACGTGGCTCGCGAAGCTCGCGACGATGATGCGCTTGCGCGCCGAGCCGAACACCTGGCGCAGCACGTTCGAGATATCGCGCTCGTGCGGCGTGAAACCGGGTACCTCGGCGTTGGTGGAGTCCGTCAGCAGGAGGTCGATGCCCTCCTCGCCGAGCCGGGCGAAGGTCGGCAGGTCCGTGAGGCGACGGTCCAGCGGCAGCTGGTCCATCTTGAAGTCGCCGGTGTGCACGACCATGCCCGCGGGCGTACGGATCGCCACCGCCAGCGCGTCCGGGATGGAGTGGTTGACCGCGATGAACTCGCAGTCGAAGGGGCCGATGCGCTCCCGGTTTCCCTCCACCACCTCCAGCGTGTACGGCCGGATGCGGTGCTCCTGGAGCTTCGCCTCGATCAGCGCGAGGGTCAGCTTGGAACCGATCAGCGGGATGTCCGGCTTCTCGCGCAGCAGGTACGGCACCGCGCCGATGTGGTCCTCGTGGCCGTGCGTGAGGACGATGCCCTCGATGTCGTCGAGGCGGTTCCGGATCGAGGTGAAATCCGGAAGGATCAGGTCGATTCCGGGCTGCTCCTCCTCGGGGAAGAGCACTCCGCAGTCGACGATCAGCAGACGCCCGCCGAATTCGAAAACGGTCATGTTGCGGCCGATCTCACCGAGACCGCCGAGCGGCGTGACCCTCAGGCCGCCTTCGGCGAGCTTCGGGGGCGGGCCGAGTTCAGGGTGCGGATGACTCAAAAGACTCTCCTCAACCATGCGCGCCACGTGCCGGGGCACGTGGCGCGCATGACGTTTCGTGCTGTTGTCGTTGGCTTGGTCGAGGCGCAGGCCGCGGACGGAAGGACTTCCGTCCGATTTCTACACCTTCGCGCTTATTCGGTTATGAAGTCTGTGCGGTGAGTTCTACCCCACCGGCCGCAAGGTCGATCTTGAGCTGGGCGATCTCCTCCGCCGACAGCTCGATCATCGGGAGCCGCAGCGGACCCGCGGGGAGCCCCTGGAGGGTGAGCGCCGCCTTCGTGGTCATGACGCCCTGCGTGCGGAACATGCCCGTGAAGACGGGGAGCAGCCGCTGGTGGATCTCGGTGGCCTTCTGCACGTCCCCGGACAGGTGTGCGTCCAGCAGGGAGCGCAGCTCGGGGGTGACGACGTGGCCGACCACCGACACGAAGCCGACGGCACCGACCGACAGCAGCGGGAGGTTCAGCATGTCGTCGCCCGAGTACCAGGCCAGGGGGCAGCGGGCGATGGCCCAGCCGGCCCGCCCGAGATCGCCCTTGGCGTCCTTGTTGGCGACGATCCGAGGGTGCTCGGCCAGCCTTACCAGGGTCTCCGTGTTGATCGGGACACCGCTTCGCCCGGGGATGTCGTACAGCATGACCGGCAGCTCCGTGGAGTCGGCGATCGCCGTGAAGTGCCGGAAGAGCCCCTCCTGCGGGGGCTTGTTGTAGTACGGGGTGACCGTGAGCAGCCCGTGCGCGCCGACGGCCTCCGCCGAGCGGGCCAGTTCGATGCTGTGGCGGGTGTCGTTGGTGCCGACGCCCGCGATCACGTGGGCACGGTCGCCCACGGCCTCCACTACCGCTCGTACGAGTTCGGCTTTCTCCGCGTCGCTGGTCGTGGGCGACTCTCCGGTGGTGCCGTTGATGACCAGGCCGTCGTTGCCTGCGTCCACCAGGTGGGCGGCGAGCCGCTGCGCGCCGTCGAGGTCGAGATCGCCGTCCGCCGTGAAGGGCGTGACCATGGCGGTGAGGACCCGCCCGAAGGGGGTCTGCGGAGTGGAGGTCAAAGCCATGGGTAACACGCTACTCGCTGCTCGGCCCGGGATCGCCCTTCGGGGCTGCGGGGGCGGGCGCGGGCACCGCCCCGAACAGCTGAAATCCGGTCGTAGCGCACGCACGGACGCGAGGGTGTCGTGAAGGGGGCCCGGCGCTGCCTGCTCGGGGGTTCACGCAGCGCCGGGCCCGTTCGATCAGGCTAGTTGAACTTCTCGAAATGCCGCAATACGGACACTTCTCGGGGGCGGTCCGTACATCTGTGCCCGCCCGCCGGTCTTCTGCGTGCGGTAACCGGGGTCAAGGGGCCACGCGGCCGTTCTTGTTGAAGGCCGCATGGGTGAGCGGCATGAGGCGCGCCCAGGCCTCCTCCATGCGCTCACCGACCATCTCGATCTCGCGCTGCGGGAAGGAGGGAACCGTGGCCAGCTCGTGCTGGGTCCGCAGGCTGAGGAAGTGCATGAGGGAGCGCGCGTTGCACGTCGCGTACATCGACGAGAAAAGTCCGACCGGCAGGACCGCACGGGCGACCTCGCGGGCGATTCCGGCGGCGAGCATCTCCTGGTACGACTCGTACGCCTGTCGGTAGGAGTCCTCCATGACGCGCCCGGTCAGCTCGTGCTGGCCGGCGGTGCCCTCCGTGAACACGTACTTGCCGGGGCGCCCCTCCTGGACGAGCTTGCGGGACTCTCCGGGGACGTAGAACACCGGCTGGAGCTCCCGGTAGCGGCCCGACTCCTCGTTGTACGACCAGCCCACCCGGTGGCGCATGAACTCACGGAACACGAAGATCGGCGCGTTGATGAAGAAGGTCATCGAGTTGTGCTCGAAGGGGCTGCCGTGGCGGTCCCTCATGAGGTAGTTGATCAGGCCCCTGGACCGCTCGGGGTCCTTGGTCAGCTCGTCGAGCGACTGCTCACCCGCAGTCGAGACCCGGGCGGCCCACAGCACGTCCGAGTCCGCGGCGGAGTGCTTCACCAGCTCCACCGTGATGTCGCTGCGGAACGTGGGTTTGGTGATCTCTGCGGGGGTCACCTGAGAAGTCTCAGACACCTGCGATGGTCCTTCCGGTCGTGTCACTCGGGCGGCGTCCACTGTACGGGCCGGTACTGACAGCGCTCCGCGAAGCGGTGGTTCGCGACATTTTTTTGCGAACTTCGCCAAAGCGGGCACCGATGGGGCCTCTCGCTCGTCTGTCCGGGTGGAGCCGTCGCGTTCGGAAGATCGTGGCGGAAGTACCGTGATATGAGATTTTTCCGACGAGTTTCCGAGGAGAAGCGCCTTCCATGTTCCGTCGGCGTGAGCCTGTTCCCTTTGCCTTCATCGCCGAAGCAGAGAAGTTCCGCAGTAATGTCACACCCCCGCCCCGCGTGCGCGCGAGCAGGGGACAGCTGCTCGGTCGGGTCCTGGTGGGCCTGACCGTCGCCGCCGGCTTCGCCGGCTCGCTCCTGTTCGGGCTGCCCGCTCTGTCCCCCGAGCAGTCCACGCACCACGTCCAGCAGTCCGAGGCCTCGGACCATCGCTGACCCTCCACAGCCGGCTCCGTCCCGTGCGACACTTCAGGGCCGCTGACGCACGTGCGGGGGCAGGGGCGGCTCCGCTCCTGCGCCCCTCCACCGGCCGACGCCGGGCCCCGGGGTGGTGCAGCCCCGGGGGCCTCGGTAGCCTCACCCGTCACAAGCCCCCCTTCGTGCGTGGATTGAGTGAGGATCAGCGTGCCCCTGCCCTTTCTTACGGCGGACCGCACTTTCGACGAGGGCGCCGACGACGTCGCGCTGCCGTACGAGAACCGTGACGTCTGGCGTCGCCCCTATCGCCCGGGCCCCTGGCGGGTCGGCTCGGCAGCGGTGCTCCTGCTGCTCGCCGCCTTCGTCCTGCTGGCGGCCACCGCCACGGTGCTGGCGGGCGGGACCGGTGGCGCGGTTGTCTGCGCTGTCCTCGCCCTGGTGATCATCGTGTCCGCGCTGCGGCTGCTGCGCGCCGGCGCCTGGGTCAGTTCGCGCGGTCTGCGCCGGGTCGGCTTCCTCCAGACCAGGACCTACCAGTGGAACCAGGTCGTGTCGGTACGCACCATCCAGCAGCCGGTACGTCTGCTCGGGTTGCCGCGGACGGTCCAGGGCCAGGCCGTCGTCCTCACGCCGAAGCGGCAGAGCGCCCCGGGAGCACTCATCTCCGACCACAGCGCAGACTTCCTGTCCCGTCCCGAGGGCTTCGAACGGGCCGCCGACTCGCTTGAGGTGTGGGCGGACGAATATGCCACGGGGCCGGTGGCGTAACGCGACGTACCGCGGACAGCGGCGTCGTACGGGCTGAGGGACTGAAGAGGGGCGGGTGGCACCCGGTGTGGGTGCCACCCGCCCCTGCTTGTTTGCCCGGCTCGCGTCCTCAGGCGCCGCGTGGCCGGGCCGTGGACGGCGCGGAGCGGTCGTGGAGGGCCATCGCGTGCTGCATGGCCTTGCGGGCACGAGGCGTGTCACGGGCGTCCCGATAGGCGACGGCCAGCCGGAACCAGCAGCGCCAGTCGTCCGGACGGTCCTCCGCCTCACTCTTGCGACGTGCGAAGACGGCGTCGGCCGAGGCCCGGTCGATACGGCCTGAGGGAGTGCGCTCCAGTTCGTCGACGGGCAGGCCCCCCTCGGCCTCCAGCTCCACCGCGAGCGCGTTGGCACGGAGCGCGAAGCGGGTGTTCTGCCACAGGAACCAGACGCCGATCAGCGGGAGGATGAGCACCGCCACACCGAAGGTGACGGAGATCAGTGTGCCTTCCCTGATCAGCCAGTAGCCGCGCTCCCCGACCAGCACGAAGTAGAAGACCAGGACCAGCGCGGTGATCGTGTAGGTGATCTTTGCTCGCATCAGGTGGCCCCGGTCAGTTCAGGTCGAGGAAGTGTTCCAGGCCGAAGGTCAGCCCGGGGGTGTCGACGACGCGTCGTACGCCGAGCAGGATGCCCGGCATGAAGCTGCTGTGGTGCAGCGAGTCGTGCCGGATGGTAAGGGTCTCCCCCGCTCCGCCGAGCATTACCTCCTGGTGGGCCAGGAGGCCGCGCAGCCGTACCGAGTGGACGTGCACGCCGTCCACGTCGGCGCCCCGGGCACCGTCCAGCGCGGTGGCGGTGGCATCCGGTTGCGGGGCGCTGCCGGCCGCTGAACGGGCCTCGGCGATGAGCTGGGCGGTGCGGGTCGCCGTACCGGACGGGGCGTCCGCCTTGTTCGGGTGGTGCAGTTCGATGACCTCGACGGACTCGAAGTACGGCGCCGCCTGCTGGGCGAATTTCATACTGAGCACGGCGCCGATCGAGAAGTTCGGCGCGATGAGCACGCCGGTGCCCGGCGCGGCGTCCAGCCATCCGTGCAGCTGCGCGAGGCGGTCCTCGGTCCAGCCGGTCGTCCCGACGACGGCGTGGATGCCCCGTCGTACGCAGAAGTCGAGGTTCTCCATGACCGAGGAGGGCGTCGTCAGTTCGACGGCGACCTGGGCGCCCGCCTCGGTCAGGGCGTCCAGCGAGTCGCCCCGGCCGACGGTGGCCACCAGCTCCAGGTCCTCGGCGTCCTCGACGGCACGGACGGCCTCGGAGCCGATCCGGCCCTTGGCGCCGATGACGGCCACGCGCAGCTTGCTCATGTCCTGCTTCCTTCGGGATGGGGCGGGGAGGGGACCGCGGGACGGCTCAGGCGACGGACTCGTGCAGACGGGCCGTCTGCTTGTCCTTGAGCGGGCCGATGACCGACAGCGAGGGCCGCTTGCCGAGGATGTCACGCGCGACCTCGCGCACCTCGTCGGGGGTGACGGCGGCGATGTTGCCGAGCAGGTCGTCGACCGAGATCTGTTCGCCCCAGCACAGCTCGCTCTTGCCTATCCGGTTCATGAGCGCGCCGGTGTCCTCCAGGCCCAGGACGGTGGAGCCCGCGAGCTGGCCGATGGCGCGGCGGATCTCGTCGTCGCTCAGGCCGTTCTGCGCGACGTTGTCGAGTTCGTCGCGGCAGATCTTGAGCACGTCATCCACCTGCGCGGGGCGGCATCCCGCGTAGACCCCGAAGAGGCCGCAGTCGGCGAAGGACGAGGTGTAGGCGTACACGCTGTAGGCGAGGCCCCGCTTCTCGCGCACTTCCTGGAACAGGCGCGAGGACATACCGCCGCCCAGCGCGGTGCTCAGGACGCTCATGGCCCAGCGCCGGTCGTCGGTGCGGGCCAGGCCCGGCATGCCGAGGATGACGTGGGCCTGCTCGGTCTTGCGGCCCAGGACCTCGACGCGGCCGGCGGTGCGCAGGCTGCGCGTCCCTTCGCGGGGGCCGACGGGAACGGCGTCCTCCCGGCCGAGGGCCCCGGCGCGCTCGAAGGCGGCGCGGACCTGCCGTACGACCTTGGCGTGGTCGACGTTGCCGGCGGCGGCCACCACGAGGTGGGTCGGGTCGTAGTGCCGTTTGTAGAAGCGGGCGATCTGGTCGCGTCCGAGGGCGTTGATCGTGTCGACGGTGCCGAGCACGGGGCGGCCGAGAGGGGTGTCCCCGAGCATCGTGTGCGCGAACAGGTCGTGCACGCAGTCGCCCGGGTCGTCCTCGGTCATGGCGATCTCTTCGAGGATGACGCCGCGCTCGGCGTCGACGTCCTCGGGCTCCAGGGTGGAACCGGTCAGCATGTCGCAGACGACGTCGATGGCGAGCGGCAGATCGGTGTCGAGGACCCGCGCGTAGTAGCAGGTGTACTCCTTCGCCGTGAAAGCGTTCATCTCACCGCCGACCTCGTCGATCGCGGCGGAGATGTCGAGCGCGGAGCGTTTGGCGGTGCCCTTGAACAGAAGGTGTTCGAGGTAGTGCGTCGCCCCGTTGAGGGTGGGCGTCTCGTCACGGGAGCCGACGTTCGCCCAGATCCCGAAGGTCGCCGACCGGACGGAGGGCAGGGTCTCGGTGACGACGCGCAGACCGCCGGGGAGCGTGGTGCGGCGGACGGTGCCGATGCCGTCCCTGCCCTTGAGGAGGGTTTGGGTACGGGCGACGGCCCGCCCCCTGGTGGAGGGGCGGGCCGTCGTCGTGGAACTGCGTGACGTCACTTGTCCGTGTCGTCCTTCTTCTCGTCGTTCTCTTCACCCTCGACGACGGGGATGAGGGAGAGCTTCCCGCGGGAGTCGATCTCGGCGATCTCGACCTGGACCTTCTGGCCCACCCCGAGGACGTCCTCGACGTTCTCCACGCGCTTGCCGCCGGCCAGCTTGCGGATCTGCGAGATGTGCAGCAGTCCGTCCTTGCCGGGCAGCAGGGACACGAACGCACCGAAGGTGGTGGTCTTGACGACCGTACCCAGGTAGCGCTCGCCGACCTCCGGCATGGTCGGGTTGGCGATGCCGTTGATCGTGGCGCGGGCGGCCTCGGCGGAGGGCCCGTCGGCGGCACCGATGTAGATGGTGCCGTCGTCCTCGATCGTGATGTCGGCGCCGGTGTCCTCCTGGATCTGGTTGATCATCTTGCCCTTCGGGCCGATGACCTCGCCGATCTTGTCCACGGGGATCTTGACGGTGATGATCCGCGGGGCGTTGGGGGACATCTCGTCCGGCGTGTCGATCGCTTCCATCATCACGTCGAGGATGTGGAGGCGGGCGTCACGGGCCTGCTTGAGCGCGGCGGCCAGGACGGAGGCGGGGATGCCGTCCAGCTTGGTGTCGAGCTGAAGGGCGGTGACGAACTCCTTGGTGCCGGCGACCTTGAAGTCCATGTCGCCGAAGGCGTCCTCGACACCGAGGATGTCGGTGAGGGTGACGTAGTGGGTCTCGCCCTCGATCTGCTGCGAGATGAGGCCCATGGCGATACCGGCGACGGGGGCCTTGAGGGGCACACCGGCGTTCAGCAGCGACATGGTGGAGGCGCAGACGGAGCCCATCGACGTGGAACCGTTGGAGCCGAGGGCCTCGGAGACCTGGCGGATCGCGTAGGGGAAGTCCTCGCGGGCCGGCAGGACCGGGACGAGGGCGCGCTCGGCGAGGGCGCCGTGGCCGATCTCGCGCCGCTTGGGGGAGCCGACGCGGCCGGTCTCGCCGGTGGAGTACGGCGGGAAGTTGTAGTTGTGCATGTAGCGCTTGCGGGTCACCGGGGAGAGGGTGTCCAGCTGCTGCTCCATGCGCAGCATGTTCAGCGTGGTGACGCCCAGGATCTGGGTCTCGCCGCGCTCGAACAGGGCCGAGCCGTGGACGCGCGGGATGGCCTCGACCTCGGCGGCCAGCGTACGGATGTCCGTGACGCCGCGGCCGTCGATGCGCTTCTTGTCCTTGATCACGCGCTCGCGGACCACGGCCTTGGTGAGGGCGCGGTATGCGGCGGAGATCTCCTTCTCGCGGCCTTCGAACTGCGGGAGCAGCTTCTCGGCGGCGAGGCCCTTGACGCGGTCCAGCTCGGCCTCGCGCTCCTGCTTGCCCGCGATGGTGAGGGCCTGGGCCAGCTCGCCGAGGACGGCGGCGGTCAGGGCCTCGTACACGTCGTCCTGGAAGTCCAGGAAGATCGGGAACTCACCGGTCGGCTTGGCGGCCTTGGCGGCCAGCTCGGCCTGGGCCTTGCAGAGCACCTTGATGAAGGGCTTCGCGGCGTCGAGACCGGCGGCGACGACCTCCTCGGTGGGCGCGGTGGCGCCACCGGCGACGAGCTGGATCGTCTTCTCGGTGGCCTCGGCCTCGACCATCATGATCGCGACGTCGCCGTCCTCCAGGACGCGACCGGCGACGACCATGTCGAAGACGGCGTCCTCGAGCTCGGTGTGCGTCGGGAACGCGACCCACTGGCCCTTGATGAGCGCGACACGGGTGCCGCCGATCGGGCCGGAGAAGGGCAGGCCGGCCAGCTGCGTGGAGCAGGAGGCGGCGTTGATCGCGACCACGTCGTACAGGTGGTCGGGGTTGAGCGCCATGATCGTCTCGACGATCTGGATCTCGTTGCGCAGGCCCTTCTTGAAGGAGGGGCGCAGCGGCCGGTCGATCAGGCGGCAGGTGAGGATCGCGTCCTCGGAGGGCCGGCCCTCGCGGCGGAAGAAGGAGCCGGGGATCTTGCCGGCCGCGTACATCCGCTCCTCGACGTCCACCGTGAGGGGGAAGAAGTCGAGCTGGTCCTTGGGGTTCTTGGACGCGGTGGTGGCCGACAGCACCATGGTGTCGTCGTCCAGGTACGCCACGGCGGAGCCGGCGGCCTGCTTGGCCAGGCGGCCCGTCTCGAAGCGAATGGTGCGGGTGCCGAAGGTGCCATTGTCGATGACGGCTTCGGCGTAGTGGGTCTCGTTCTCCACCAGGGGTTTCTCCATTTACGTCTCGTACTGCGTGTCGTCTTTCGCCGCCCTGCCCGTGTGGCGGGGCGGCGGGCGGAGAAGCGCTCCGGTTCCTGGCCGGTCTTCGATCGAAGCACCCGGATCGGGGACGGGATGCGTCCCTGCCTTCCGAGGGCCACTACCGAGGACCGGCTGCGACGTGGAGTCGCTTCCCCTCGTGTGTCCTGCGTATGCGTACCGGAGCGGCAGATGTGACGGAACGAGTGTCCGTCACGGCGCCGTGCTGACGCCCGCGCCACCCCAGGGTGGTAGGTGCACCGGTCCTCGCTCGCGCGAGACCGGCTTCTTTCTTCTGTTGTCCCGGTCAGCAGTCCGGTGTCCCGGTCCGGTGCCCGGCGTGTTGTCCCGGCCGCCTGCGCGGCCGTCATGCTCGTCCTACGCGTCTTGCTCTGCTCGCGTACGCCGCGCATGACGCATGCGGTGACGCTCGCGCCGACGCGTGTACAGCCCCAGACTACAAAGCGACCGGCGCCCGCCGCACGTACAACGTATTCCGCCGCACGTGCGACAGGTACGGCACGTAACGGCGCGTACGGCAAAGGGAGCGGCCCCCGCGTGTGGGAACCGCTCCCTTCATGGCGTCTTAGCGGGCGCCCGCCGCACCGCGGCGGATGCCGAGGCGCTCGACGAGGACACGGAAGCGCGCGATGTCCTTCTTGGCCAGGTACTGCAGAAGGCGGCGACGCTGGCCGACCAGGATGAGCAGACCACGGCGGGAGTGGTGGTCGTGCTTGTGCGTCTTGAGGTGCTCGGTCAGGTCCGAGATCCGGCGCGACAGCATCGCGACCTGCACCTCGGGAGAACCGGTGTCACCCTCCTTGGTGGCGAACTCGGACATGATCTGCTTCTTCGTAGCGGCGTCGAGCGACACTCGATACTCCTTGTGGGACTTCGCGGCCACCGAGTGCCCCTGGTCTTGATCTCAGGAGAGCTTCCGTTACTCGGGAGGCGGGGCGCGCTGGGCGCAGCTCCCAGAGCCTCCGGGAACGCGTACACAAACGGCCGTCGTCCAGGTTACCAGTCCGTTCGGGACAGGCCGCACGGGGTGCGTCGGGGCCGTCCGCGCACCGGAACACGGGGCGGACGCTTCCGCCCCGTCGCCGTCATCGTGCGGAGCGGCCATCGCGGGCGGAGCGGCGTGCGGCTGCGCGGAGCAGTGTTCGGCCGGGGTTCCGGAAGGGGTGGTCTCCGGGACGGTGCGGCGCATGTCTCGGGAGCGCGAAACACGGGAGGGCATCGGGGAGCCACGTCGGGAGCCATGACACGTCGGGAGCCACGAAGGGAGCCATGACGGGAGAGATCCCAGGCGGAGGAGCGAGGGGGGAACCTGGGGGCCGGGGGAGGTCTCCCGCAGTGAAGGGCTTTCGGGTGGAGGCTCCCGACAGGGCTTCCTGTGGAGGCTTTCCGACGGAGGACGGGGCGCGGTCACGAACTGCGCCGGTGATGCCACACGGCAAGCACGATGAGACCGATCACGAGCACCCACACCCACCAGGGCGGCAGCCCGGAGACCCCTGCACCGGAGGAGGTGTGGCTGTGGTGGTAGTGGTGGTGAACGGAATGATGCCAGCCTGCTGTGAACGCATGCGTACCTGTTGACGACATGGCGTCAACGTAGCCATCCGCCCTCGCCCTGAACGGGGTACGACAGGTCCTGTGACGAGCCCGTTGCCTTTGTCGCGGGACCAGTTCGTTCCGGCCCACGTCGGCCGGGCGGCCAAGTAATCTGTCGAGCCCGGGCCTTGGCACCGGGCCGCTGGACGGCCTACGGGTCGTCGCCACATCAGACCGGGAAGGACGAGCCCCTCATGCCCCAGGAGAAGAGCGCCGCAGCACCTGCTCCACAGCAGGAGATGGACGAGGAGACCAAGGCACGGAAGGAGCGGGAGAAGAACGAGCTGTACGCGCTGGACATCTCGGGCGTCGAGTGGTCCGGCCCACCCGGCACCTCCCCCGACGAGGAGCGGGTGGAGATCGCCCACCTCCCGGGCGGCGGCGTGGCCATGCGCTCGTCCCTCGATCACGACACGGTGCTGCGCTACACGGAAGCCGAGTGGACCGCGTTCGTCCTCGGCGCACGCGACGGGGAGTTCGATCTGCAGTAGGCCGTACGCCCCGTGCGCCTGGAACAGTCGGGAGAGCGGGGTACGGGGCATGCGCGTCCTTCTACTGCGCCCCGTCGGGTCGACGGCGCGCGCAGCAGAAGGACGCGCGTCCTCGGCGCGACCGTCTTGGCATGTACGACGGTGCGGGTCGGCATATGCGATGTGGCGCAGATCGGCATATGCGACGGTGCGCCCGGAGACCAGCGACGGGGCGACGCGGCCCACGGGGCGGCATATGCGACGGAGCATCGCGCTCGCTCGCACGAGCAGCGGGGGCGCAGAGGACGAGCAGCGGCAGGGCCGAGATCCGGGCGCAGCGGAGGCACCGGTCGGCCGTTCGGGAATCACCTGTCGTTTTCCGACATCCTCTGGCCGGGATCACGCAGTGATATGTAACTCAAACGGGTTCAATTACGTGCGAGTCTGCCCGGGATTACGCAGTGAACCGGGTGGGATACGACGCCTATGACCAGAGTTGAGGAGCCAGTGGCGCCGGGCGTGAATCACGTACACGGGCAGGAAAGTGACACAACGGCCCCAACTGGCCCCACGAACAGGCCTGCCGGATCGGCATACGTGATGACTAGTCTGGTACCGGGCGTAGTCCGACGGGTGCTCACCGCCGGTTCCGGCGCCCGACGGGGCGGGCCCGGTTGTTCACGGCCCTTGTTGTTCCTTGGGCGGTTGTCCCAGCGGGCAGACGCGGCGTGACCGCCCCGATGCCGCAAGAGGTGCCGACCAACTGGAGGAACTGTGAGCAGCGACCAGGACGGCAATCACGGAGGCTGGGCCACGTCCGGCGCTGACCACTCCGCAGACCGTCCGAGCGACCATGCGAACGATCGCGTGCATGACCACTCGGACGCTCAGTCGCCTGGTGATCACTCGGACGTGGAGTCGCCCGTGGAGTCGACGGGGGAATTCACGATCGGGCGCACCCCGGACGCCTGGTACACCCAGCACGCGTCGGACAGTTCGACCGAGGCGTCGGTCTCGTCGCCCGGATCCCGGTCCACGCACGCGTCCCAGACGCCCCTGTCCTTCACACCGCCCGCGCCACCGCCGGCACCGTCTCCTGCTCCTGCTCCTGCTCCATCCGGGCCGGTGGCCTCCACTTCTCCCGCGGCCACGGGCTTCACGCCGCCGACCGGCACTGCCCCGCGCGTTCCGGGGCTGCCCGTGGGAGGCGGCTTCGCGCCCGCCGCCGGAGCCTTCGCCAACGGCACGGGCGAGGGACCGGACGCCGATGCCGCCGCCGGCCTCGCCAACGGCGACGTGGAGAGCGCCACGACGATGCGTTTCTCCGCGTCATCCCTGCAACGACAGTTGCGCGAGCGGCACAAGGCGGCCGCGGCCGCGGCGAGCGATGCCGACGCCGCTGTGGGCTGGGCCACGAGGAACGACGTGCCCGCGCCCGAGGGCGGCACAGCCGGTGGTGGCACCGATGACGGGGCTGGTTCCCGTCCCTCCGGGGCCGTCGGATCCCCCTCCCTGGCAGCAGGGCGGGACGGCGACGGCCTCACCGGCGCGAGCGAGGACGCGAACGTCGTACGCGGGAGCCAGGGCGGCGGCGACAACCAGCATGCCGATGTCCCCTTTCCCGGCGAAGTCGAAGTCGAAGTCGGCGGAACGGCGAGCAGCGCCCCGGCGAAGCCGATCCCTTCGGACGCGGCGGACGGTGCGGGCGCCACCAAAGATGTGGCGCACTCGGACGGGGCCGCCGGGGACGGAAAGGCCAATGGGGCAGGAACGGCCCGTGAGGCCGACGGAACAGGCCGGACAGACGCGGCCGCCGAGCCGTACGGGGCGGACGGCCGCGGCGGTCTCGGAGACGAGAGCAGCGGCGAGGACCGCGAGAGCCGCGGCCTCGGTGATCTTCACTCCGTGCACGCGTCCGCCCCTGCTGAGGCGGATGCCGGGGCGGGGCGCTTCGGCACGCCGGGAACCGACGGGGCGGCGCCGGGATCAGAAGGGGACGGCGCCGCTGACACCGTCGGGCCCTCCCCCGTGGGCTCCGGAACAGCCGATGCCGCCGCCTCGGTGGTCGGCCCCGTCGGCAGCCGTGCCCCCTGGGACGCCGCGCCGTCGGACACCTCCCGCTCGGCGAGCACGACCGGCGACTCATCGCAGGACGGGGCCCAGGCACGGCACGGTGCGCCGATCCCGTACGGCACCGAAGGCGCAACCGGAGCGGACCGCCCCGTGCCCTCGGACGCCCTTCCCAGGGACGCCCTGCCCCAGGACGCCCTCGGGCACGCCCCCGCCGCCTCCGAGCTGCCCGCCGCGGCACCCCCGCAGGGCGCCGCCGCACCGTGGGGCACGACGTCGCCGCAGGACGCTCCGCCCCGTCCCGACGCGACACCGTCCGACGTACGTCCCCATGACGTGCCTCCCCGTGACATGCCTCCCCATGACGTACGTCTCCACGACGGGCATCCCCTCAGCGCGGCACCGATCGAGGCATCTGCGGATGTTGCGGACCCCGGGGACCCGCGGGGTTCCTCAGACGCACAAGCCCCGGACTACGCCGCAGAACGGTATGACGCCGCGGAACCGCAGGACGCCGTCCCGACGTACGACGTCTCGCAGGCGCCGCCGGACCAGGCGGGTCCGGTGGGCGGCGGGCAGCCGTGGAGTCGTCCCGCCACGCCCCCCGTGGGGCTCCCGCTGCCGCCGAGTTTCGAACTCGCCGCTCCGGCGCAGCCCTCGCGCCCCGATGCGGCGCAGGCCGAGGCCGAGACCGGCACGTCACGGGACGACACGTCCCGGGAAGACGCTCCCGAGGATGCCGCCCCTGATGCTGCGCCGTCGGCATCGGACCGGGCTCCGTCTCCCGTGGCACCCCGGGCGCCGCGCCCCTGGCCTCCGGCCTCCCTTGAGGGGCAGGCACTTCCCGGGCTCGTCCCACCGCCGCACGCCAATCTGTCGCGGGCGGCAGAAGGCATCAAGCCGACGGCGGACGTAGCGGATTCGGCAGGTCCTCAGACACCGGGGAGTGCCGACGCCGCCGCGCCGGCCCCGGCGCATCCGGCCCCGTCGTATCCCGCTGCCCCGTCCGCCCCGTCGCCGTCGGCCCCGTCCGGGCCGACCGGCCCCCCGTCGTCCGCCCCGTCCGGTGCCCGGCCCGGGTACGGGTTCCCGCAGCCGGGAACGCCGCAAAGCGGATACGGCTTTCCGGCTCCCGGAACGCCGCAGAGCGGATACGGGTTCCCGCCCGTCGCTCCGGCCTCCACGGGGCCCGCCCCCGAAGGTGGTCCGCAGGGATACGGGTTCCCACCGTCGCCTCCTGCCGACGTCCCGGGACCGGGGCAGGGCGCTCAGGCCACGGGGCCCTCCGCGTACGGCTTTCCGTCGCCCCGTCAGGAGGCCCGCCCGCAGCAGCCGCCACAGGGGCAGCCACTCTATCCGGGCCCCCTTCCGCCGCAGGCTCGACCTCAGTCCCACGGACCGCAGCCGGGACAGCAGTGGGGGCGTCCGGGCGCTCCGCAGCATTCGGGCGCTCCGCAACCACCACAAGCCCCGCCACCGCCACTGGCACCGGAGCAGCAGCCCGTGGCTCAGCAGCTGCCCGCTCCCGGCGCACCCCAACCCGCACCGGCGCCCACCGGTACTCCGCCGGTCCCCGGAGCACCGTCAGATCCCCCCTACGGGGCCGCCGCTCCACAGCACGGGGCGCCGGCCGGGGGTGAGCAGGCGCCGTCCCAGGGCCCCGTCGACCCCCGGATCGGTACGGCGTGGCCGCAGCCGATGCAGCACGATCAGCGGCAACGTACCCACCCCGGAGCACCGATCGGTTACACCGCCGCAGTGGAACTGTCCTCGGACCGGCTGCTGCGGAACAACAAGCCGAAGACGCGCAGCAGCCGCCCCGTGTCGGGGGGGTCGCGGTTCCGTATCGGCGGCAAGAAGGAGGAGGCCGAGCGGCAGCGACGTCTGAACCTGATCCGGACTCCCGTGCTGTCCTGCTACCGCATCGCCGTCATCAGCCTCAAGGGCGGCGTCGGCAAGACCACGACCACGACCGCTCTCGGGGCGACCCTCGCCACGGAGCGGCAGGACAAGATCCTCGCGATCGACGCCAACCCGGACGCCGGGACCCTCGGCCGACGGGTGCGGCGCGAGACCGGGGCGACGATCCGGGATCTGGTGCAGGCCATCCCGTACCTGAACAGCTACATGGACATCCGGCGCTTCACCTCGCAGGCTCCGTCCGGGCTGGAGATCATCGCCAACGACGTGGACCCGGCCGTGTCCACGGCGTTCAACGACGAGGACTACCGGCGAGCGATCGACGTTCTCGGACGGCAGTACCCGATCATCCTCACCGACTCGGGGACGGGGCTGCTGTACAGCGCCATGCGCGGTGTACTCGATCTGGCCGACCAGCTCATCATCGTGTCCACCCCTTCGGTGGACGGGGCGTCCAGCGCCAGTACCACCCTCGACTGGCTCGCGGCGCACGGCTACGCCGAGCTCGTCCAGCGCAGCGTCACCGTCATCTCCGGGGTGCGGGAGACCGGCAAGATGATCAAGGTCGACGACATCGTGGCGCACTTCAGGACCCGCTGCCGCGAAGTGGTCGTGGTGCCCTTCGACGAGCACTTGGCCGCCGGGGCCGAGGTGAACCTCGACATGATGCGCCCGAAGGTGCGCGAGGCGTACTTCCACCTCTCGGCGATCGTCGCGGAGGACTTCGTACGGCATCAGCAGGCGCACGGCCTGTGGACGTCCGACGGCAACCCTCCGCCGGTAGCCGCGCCCCCGATGCCCGGGCAGCAGATGCCGGGACAGCAGGTGCCGCCGGGCGCACCTCCTCAGGCCCCGTACGGTCCCGCGCAGGGACAGCAGGGGCAATGGGCGCCGGGGATGCCACGGATGTCGCCGCCGGGCGCGCCTGGTGCTCCGGGCGCAGCGCAGGCCGCCCCGTACGGCTACCCCGGGCAGCCCGGTCAGGTCGGCCCGCCGGGAGGAGCTCCGCAGCCCGCCGCCCCGTACAGCTCGCAGCGGCAGCCCGAACCGGGCGCACCGCACAGCGGGGCCGCCTCGGGGCAGGAGGGTCAGGGCGTTCCGGGAGCGCCCGAGGGTCCCGCGCCCTTCGCCGCTGTCACTCCGTACGACCGGACGGGGCATCCCGGCGCGGTGCCGCAGCCTCCGTCCGTGGCCCCGCAGCAGCCCGGACGGTCCTCTGCGGCGCCTGGCGAAATCCAGCCAGGTCAGCCAGTGCCGCCCGGGGCACTTCACCGCCAGTTCCCTGCTCCTGACGGGACGCCGCAGGACCAGCCGCCGTGGCCTCCCCAGGGTCCGGCGGCCCCGTCCGCACCGCCCGCACCATAGGGTTTCAGGGGACTAGACCAATGAGGGTCCGCACGATCGAAATCGTGCGGACCCTCGGCCGTTATCGCAGGCCACGCAGTGTTCACATGTCGTTGACATGTTTAGACCAGCGCTGGTAGACACTCACATCACCCAATCGGCGCATCATGATCAACCAGCCAGCTATGTGCGAGCGATGACACGAGGTCACCGGCCAATGGATACTCCTGAACAGCACGGCAGATCACTAGCACTTCCCCGTCCGGAACGGCGCGGCTCGCTCGGCCGTTTCCGGCTGATTCTCGCTGCGGGCGCCGCAGCGCTGTCCTTGACGGCGGCCCTCGCGACTCCGTTGAACCCCGCTCCGGCCCCGGCCGCCGCGGCGGAGGAGTCGACGCTCACCGTCGCCCTCGCACAGAGCGTGGACTCGTTGAGTCCGTTCCTCGCGCAGCGCCTGGTCAGCACCAGCGTCTCCCGGCTGATGTACGACTTCCTGACCAACTACGACCCCAAGGACAACCACGTCGTCCCAGGACTCGCCACCAAGTGGAAGTCCTCGGAGGACAAGTTGACCTGGACCTACACGATCCGGTCGAACTCGAAATGGTCGGACGGCGAGCAGGCCACTGCGGAGGACGCCGCCTGGACGTTCAACAAGATGATGACCGACCCCGGCGCGGCCACCGCGAACGGCAGCTTCGTCAGCAACTTCAAGAAGGTCACGGCGCCCAGTCCCACCCAGCTCGTCGTGGAGCTGAAGAAGCCCCAGGCCACGATGACCGCGCTCGACGTGCCGATCGTCCCCAAGCACGTGTGGGAGAAGGTCGGCGACCTGTCGAAGTTCAACAACGACAAGCAGTTCCCGATCGTCGGCAACGGACCCTTCGTCCTCACCGGTTACAAGGTCGACAGCTACGTCAAGCTGAAGGCCAACAAGGACTTCTGGCGCGGCGCCCCGAAGTTCGACAACATCGTCTTCCGCTACTACAAGGACCAGGACGCCGCCGTGGCGGCGCTGCGCAAGGGCGAGGTCTCCTTCGTCGCCGGCAGCCCGGCCCTGACGCCGGCCCAGGCGGCATCGCTGAAGAGCGCCGACCACGTGAAGGTCAACGAGGGCCCCGGACGCCGTTTCTATGCCCTGGCCACGAACCCGGGCGCCAGGACCAAGGACGGCAAGAAGTTCGGCACCGGCGACCCCTCGCTCCTCGATGAGCGGGTACGGCACGCGCTGTTCATGTCGATCGACCGCAAGACGATCCTCGACCGGGTCTTCCAGGGCCACGCGGTGGCCGGGGCCGGCTACATCCCACCGCGCTTCTCCGACTACGCGTGGCAGCCCTCGGCCGACCAGGAACTGGCCTATGACCCGAAGGCGGCGGCCAAGCTGCTGGACGAGGCGGGCTACAAGAAGAACGGCGACGGCAAGCGCGTCGGCAAGAACGGCAAGCCGCTCAACTACCGCATGCTGTGCCACGCCACCGACCCCAACGACAAGGCGGTCGGCAAGTACCTCCAGGAGTGGTGGGGTGATCTCGGAATCGGCGTGAAGATCGACTGTCTCGACAACGTCACCGACCCGTGGGTCGCCGGTGACTACGACCTCGCCTTCGACGGCTGGTCCGTCAACCCCGACCCGGACTTCGTCTTGTCGATCCACACGTGCGCCGCACTGCCCAGCAAGCCCAAGGAGGTCGCGGCGACCGACAACTTCATCTGCGACAAGAAGTACGACGAGCTGTACGCGAAGCAGCTCGCCGAGTACGACCCCGCCAAGCGCGCCGACATCGTCAAGCAGATGGAGTCCCGTCTGTACGACTCGGGGTACATGAACGTCATGGCGTATCCGAACGCCGTCGAGGCGTACCGGACCGACCAGATCAAGTCCATCACCACCATGCCGACCGCCGCGGGCAACATCTTCGGTCAGGACGGTTACTGGAGCTGGTGGTCGGCCGAGCCCGCCTCGGGTGCCTCCTCCGGCGCGGTCGGTGACTCGGCGTCCGACGGTGGTTCCGGTTCCTCGACGGGCCTCTGGATCGGCATCGGCGTGGTCCTCGTCCTGCTCGTCGGTGGCGGCGTGTTCTTCGGGCTGCGCCGTCGCGCGACGGCCTGGGACCGCGAGTAGTCCCGGTTCGCAGGGCGGGCGGGCGCGGGGCCGTGGCGCAGGCGGGGGTGGCGCCACGGCCGGGCGGAAGGGAGCGGCGCCTTGGCCCGGGCGGGTGGACTCGCGTCTCGCTCCTCTCCCCTGCCGCCCGCGCCCTGCACGCCGTCCCCGGCTCCGCGTCCCGTGGCGGCACAGCGCCTGGCCCCGTGGCATATGCCACGGGGCCAGCCGCGCCGACGCCGGGACGGGGCCAAGGACAACCCTTCACCCGAGTTACACGCCCCACCTGCACCCTGGTCCGTCGGTGACGCACTATGAAGGTCCGGTCCGCCCGCTCCCTCGCCTGCGTCGTCCCCCGCTCCCTCCCCGCCCGCGACGTCCCCGTCCCCTCTTCTCCCTCGTCCTGCGGAAGACCGCGCACCTCTCAGCGGAAGACCGTGAATAGCCCATGAGCACCGAAAGCACACCCACGCTCGTGGAGAGCGCGGGCACCCACGGCACGGCGCAGGCCGCGGCCGCGCCCCGCAGTCCACGCACCGGCAACGGACTGGCGTATCTGCGCTACGTAGCAGGAAAACTGCTCGGCGCTGTGATCTCCCTGTTCGCCGTCCTCGTCACCAGTTTCTTCCTCTTCCGGCTGATCCCCGGGGACCCCGTCAAGGCCATGACCGGCGGTAAGCAGGTCTCCCAGGAACAGCTCACCGCCATGCGCAAGGAGTTCGGCCTGGACCTGCCGCTGTGGCAGCAGTTCACCGAGTACTGCGGCAAGGCGATCACCGGTGACCTCGGCACCTCCTACCAGTTCCACGCCCCCGTCATCGACAAGATCACCGAGGCGCTCCCCGCGACCTTGCTGCTCACGGGCATCGCGTTCGTGCTGTACACCGTCATCGGCATCTGGCTCGGCGCACGCGGCGCGTGGCGGCACGGCCGATTCGGCGACCGGTTCCACACCGCCTTCGCCCTCACGCTGTACTCCGTGCCCTCGTTCTGGCTCGGGCTGCTGCTGATCATCGTGCTGTCCGTCGGCATCGGCCCCATTCCAGGGCTCTTCCCGACCGGCGGGATGGAGACGGGCGGCGAGAGCGGTTTCGGCTACGTCCTGGACGTCGCGCACCATCTGGTGCTGCCCGTCATCACCCTGGTCGCCGTCGAGTACGCCCGCACCCTCCTGGTCATGCGCTCCTCCCTGCTCGACGAGATGGGCAGCGACTACCTGACGACGGCGCGTGCCAAGGGCCTGCGCGACGATCTCGTCCGCCGCAAGCACGCCGTGCCTAACGCGATGCTGCCGACCGTGACGCTGCTCTTCGTGAACCTCGGAAACACCGTCGCGGGCTCCATCCTCGTCGAGACCGTGTTCTCCTGGCCCGGCCTCGGCGGGCTCTTCTACCAGGCGCTGAGCGTCCCCGACCTGCCGCTCGTGCAGGGGCTGTTCTTCGTCTTCGCCGCCGCGGTGATCGTGATGAACACCCTCGCCGACGTGATCTATCCATTGCTCGATCCCCGGGTGGGCCGATGACGACCGACACCACGCCCGTGGCCCAGGAGGGCCCGGGTGCCGCCGACGAACAGACGACGCCCCCCACGCCGCCGAGCCCGCGCGCCCTGGCCTGGACGCGCCGACGTCGCGCGCTGAATCGTTTCTGTAAGCAGTACGCCGCGCACCGTTCCGGCGTCGTGGGCCTCGTCGTCCTCGTACTCATCGCGGTGCTGGCCCTCGCCGCACCCCTCGTGGCCGGCGAGAACGCCCGGAGCGTCACGGAGGCTCCCGGCGGCCCGCTGGAGGAGCCGAGCGGACACTTCCCGCTGGGCACCGACCAGTTCGGCAGGAACCTACTGGCACTGCTCGTGTGGGGCGCCCGCGTGTCGCTCTCGGTGGGTCTCCTCGCGGCGTTCCTGTCCGTGGCCATCGGCACGCTCGTGGGGGTCACCGCCGGGCACTTCAAGGGCTGGTACTCCACGGTCATCATGCGGGTCACGGACTGGTTCCTGGTCATGCCGACGCTGGTCCTGGCGATCGCCCTGGCCACTGTCCTGGACCGCTCCCTGTGGACCACCGTCCTCGCCATTGGCGTGACCACCTGGCCGACGACGGCGCGCCTCGTGCGGGCGCAGACCCTCTCCGTCGAGTCGCGTCCGTACATCGAACGCGCCCGCGCGCTCGGTGGCGGTCACGGCCACGTCATGACCCGCCACGTCCTGCCCAACGTGATGCCGCTCGTCCTGGCCCAGACGACGCTGGTCATCTCGAACGCCATCCTCACCGAGGCGACCCTCGCCTTCCTGGGGCTCGGCGACCCCATCATCGTGTCCTGGGGCGGGCTGCTTCAGGACGCACGCGAGGCCGGGGCGGTGAGCGCGGGTGACTGGTGGTACCTCGCCCCGCCCGGTCTCGCCATCGCCCTCGTCGCACTCGCCTTCACCCTGTGCGGCCGCACCATCGAGTCCGTGCTCAACCCCAAGCTGGGGGACCGACGATGACAGAACCGACCACCACGACGGGGCAGGCCGTCCCGTCCCGCGCCGACACGTCGGACGGGGCCACCCGCCCCTTGCTCGACGTCCGCGACCTGAGCATCACCTACGGCGTCGGCGCCCGCGCCGTTCCCGCCGTACGGGGTGTCAATCTGACCCTTCACGCGGGGCAGAAGCTCGGGATCGCCGGGGAGTCCGGCTGCGGCAAGTCCACCCTCGCCATGGCGCTGCTGCGGCTGCTGCCCCAGGGGGCGCGCTTGAGCGGCGAGATCCTGCTCGACGGCGAGGACGTCCGCACCATGGCCTGGGGGCGACTGCGCGCCGTCCGCTGGGCCGGGGCCTCCATCGTCTTCCAAGGCGCGATGCACTCGCTGAACGCCGTGCACCGTATCGGTGACCAGATCCTCGAACCGATCCTGCTGCACCGTCTCGCCGGTCCCGAGGAGGGCCGTAAGCGGGTACGCGCGCTGCTCCAGCAGGTGGGGCTCCCCGCATCCCGGGCCGCCGCCTACCCGCACGAGTTGTCCGGCGGGCAGCGGCAGCGCGTCATGATCGCCATGGCGCTCGCGTGCGATCCGCAACTGATCGTCGCCGACGAGCCGACGACGGCACTCGACGTCATGATCCAGGCGCAGATCCTGCGGCTGATCGAGGGCCTCGTGACGGACAAGAACATCGGCCTCATCATGATCAGCCACGACCTGGCCGTGCTGTCCGACACCTGCGACCGGCTCGCCGTGATGTACGCGGGGCGCGTCGTGGAGGAGGGGCCGGCGCGACAGGTGTACGAGGACGCGCGGCACCCTTACGGGGCGGCGTTGTCCGCGGCGTTCCCCCGGATCGGCGACCTCGCGTCGCGGTACGCGCCACGCGGTCTGCCGGGCGATCCTCCGGACCCGGCGGCGTTGCCGACGGGCTGCACCTTCCACCCGCGCTGTCCGGTGGCGCTGCCCATCTGCGCGACGGAGGACCAGCCACTGCGCGCCGCGGGTCCGGAACGTCGCGCGGCCTGCGTCCGTGTGGACGAGGACCCGGCGGCGGACACCGCCTACGACGCCACAGCCGTCTCCATCCTGGCTCCGGCGGAGGACGTTCCCACGGAGGGCACCGCTGCAGAACAGGACGGGGCGTCGGCTGAGGCGACGGCACCCGGAAGCCACGAGGTGGTGGCGCCACGTCCGGAGGTCGCGTCCGAGCCATCTGGCGCGGTCGCTGCCCGCCCGGAGCCCGACGCTGCGCGCTCGGAGGACACTGGGGACGCCGAGGGCCCGGCGGGCGCCGCCAGGGCGCGGGACGCCGCAGCAGGGCCCGGGTACGGTGCGACGGAAGCCGGAGACGGGGCGACGCGAGCCGGGGACGGGGCGGCGGTACGGAGCGGAACGGAGCGCGTTCCGGGCAGCGAGGACGAGTCCGTTGAGGACGCGAACGGCGTCGCTGACGACCTGGCATCCGCTGCTTCTGACGGAACCGCCGCTAGCGGAACCACCGGAGCCACTGGCGCTACCGGGCCCACGGGCACCACCAACAGTGCCGGAGAAGCCGAGGAGAGCGGCCAGTCGTCGCCCGCAGCCGAGGACGGGGACGGGGCGAGGCAGGGCGATGTCTCGAAGCCGTCGGTCGACGGGCACGACGCGCAGCGCGGGAGCGACGACGCTAGGAGTACGACCTGATGACCACGCCGACCAAGTCCACCACGCCCACCACGTCGCAGGCGCCGCTGCTCGGCGCCTCCGATCTGCACATCACGTTTCCCGGGCGGCGGGGCGGGCCGTCGGCCCGCGCCGTGGACGGAGTGAACCTCGACATCGACGCGGGCGAGATCGTCGCGCTGGTCGGCGAGTCGGGCTGTGGGAAGACGACGCTCGCCCGGTCCCTGCTGGGCCTCGTGACGCCGACCGCGGGCAGCGTCACCTTCGCGGGCGAACCGCTGCACTACAGCAGCCGTGCGCTGAAGAAGTACCGCAAGCGTGCCCAACTCGTCCTCCAGGACCCCAGCGGCTCCCTCAACCCGCGCCACACGGTCTACGACGCGGTGGCCGAAGGGCTCCGTATCCATCGCCATCCCGGCGACGAACGCGCCGCCGTGGCTGAGGCCCTGTCGCGTGCGGGGCTCCGGCCCCCGGAGCGCTTCTTCCTGCGCTTCCCCCACGAACTGTCGGGCGGGCAGCGTCAGCGCGTCGTCATCGCCGGGGCGCTCGCGCTCGAACCAGAGCTGATCATCGCCGACGAACCCGTCGCCTCGCTCGACGCCTCGGTACGGGGCGAGATCCTGGCGCTGCTGCTGCGCCTGCGCGACGAACTAGGGCTGTCCGCACTCGTCGTGACGCACGACCTGGGACTGGCCTGGAACATCGCCGACCGGGTGGCCGTCATGTATCTGGGGCGCATCGTCGAGGTGGGCACCGTGGAAGAAGTGCTGACCCGGCCCCGGCATCCGTACACGCGAGCACTGCTGTCCGTGCTTCCCGAAGCCGAGGGCGAACCGGTCGTGCTGAGCGGTGAGCCGCCGGACCCCTCCCGCATCCCCTCGGGCTGCCGCTTCCACGCACGGTGCCAGATCCTCTCCTCCGGTGCCGCGGAGGACGCCGGCGTCGCGGACGACTGCCGTACGCGGGACCTCCCCGTGCTCGACGGCCGCTCTTCGGGTGTCGCCTGTCACTGGGCCGCGGTCCAGACCGCGAGCGAGGCGTCGAACCCTCCTGGAGCCGACGGCCTACCCGCCGAGGGGCAGGACGTCGTCACGGAGACTTCGGCACCGTGACCTGTTCGCCGAAGGTCTTGGCGGGGTGACCATAGGAAGAGGTCTTTTCCCGCGGGAGGCCCGGCGCGTCGTGCGCCGGGCCTCCCGTCCGTCCGCGCAGTCTGCGCGTGACGTCCCCTCAAACCTGCGCGGCGGGTGAAATCGCGCGGGGTGTCGCCACGTCCTGTCACGCGCTGTCGGGCGCCCCGTCCGCACCGTGCTCGCGCGCGTAAGCGGCGACCAGGGCCTTGCACCGCTTGACGTCGTCCGCCATGGCCACGAGCAGTGCCTCGACGGAGTCGAACTTCTCCTGCCCCCGCACGTAGGCGAGAAAGTCGACGGCCACATGCAGGCCGTACAGGTCCAGCCCCACACGGTCGATCGCGTACGCCTCGACGGTGCGCTCCGTGCCCTCGAACTGCGGATTGGTTCCCACAGAGATCGCCGCGGGCATCGCCTCGTCGTTGACGTGGAGCCAGCCCGCGTACACACCGTCCGCGGGGACGGCGCTGTGCGGCAACGTCGCGACGTTGGCCGTCGGGAACCCGAGTTCTCTGCCGCGCTGGGCACCGCGGACCACGAGCCCTTCGACCCGGTGCGGGCGTCCGAGAATCTCCGCGGCACCCGCCACGTCGCCTTCCGCGACCAGGCGACGCGTCAGGGTCGACGAGAACGGCTGCCCCTGCCCGGCCTCGCCACTGACGTACAGGTCGACGACCTCGACCTCGTAGTCGTGAGTCCGGCCCAGTTCAGTGAGCGTCTGGACGTTTCCAGCCGCCTTGTGGCCGAAGCGGAAGTTCGGCCCCTCCACGACCAGACGCGCGTGCAGCCGGTCCGTCAGGACCTTCACGACGAAGTCAGCGGGCGCGAGCTTGGAGAAGTCGGCGGTGAACGGCAGAATCAGCAGCGCGTCGACACCGAGCCCGGCCATGAGTTCGGCCCGCCGGTGGTGGGCGGCCAGCAGCGGAGGGTGGCTTCCCGGACGGACAACCTCGCTGGGGTGGGGGTCGAAGGTGACCACGACGGAGGGAACGCCCAGCTCTCGGGCACGGGCCACAGCACGTCCGATGATCAGCTGGTGTCCGCGGTGCACCCCGTCGTAGGACCCGATGGTGACGACGCTGCGTCCCCAGTCCTGCGGGATGTCCTCCAAGCCACGCCAGCGCTGCACTGTGACCGCTCCTTGTCGAACCTGTTCTGTGGGCCTGTTGCCGGATTCGACGAATCCGCAGGTCTAAGAGTGCCATGCCGCACAGGACACGCACTCATCGGGCGGCCGTCGTCCTTCTGGGAACAACCGCCCCAAGAAACGCACCACGGGGCACGGGGCACGGGGCACGGGGCACGGGGCACGGGGCACGGGGCACGGGGCACGGGGCACGGGGCACGGGGCACGGGGCACGGGGCACGGGGCAGGCTACGGCGGGGCCACTGGGGGCTGCGCCTCGTCATCGGCAGCCCAACCTGGTTCTCATCCGCTCGTGTCGGCACGCAAACAGTAGGAGCGCCGCCACCTGCCCCGTCTCCCAGCCCCGCCGCACCGGCGTGGCGACATCGCGAAGCGCCGGTTTGAGGCGTACCGCGCCAGCGCTGCCGCCCGGTACCGGCCCTCCGGCCATGCGCCCTCCGGACGTCTACCCGGCCGGCCGACACCCCGTGCTGGGCGAGCGCGCCACCAGCCACGGCTGCATGACGCTCCAGCCCCGCCACACCCGCGTCGTCAGGCGAAGACGGCCAGGCTCTTGGCCTTGCCCCGTTCCGCCTCCACGAGGACCAAGAGCTTGCCCTGCGGGTCGTACACGCCGACGGGGCCGCGCCCCGTGTACTCGTCCGGCATGTCGAGCCGGACGCCGTTGAGCAGGAGGGCGGCGCGCCGGGCGTCGACGTCCCAGCGAGGGAACGCCGCGCCGGTGGCCTCACCGACCGGCATCACGGTCAGCTCCTCCTGGAGCTGGTCGAGCGTCCTGGCCCCGTCCAGACGGTACGGTCCGACCCTCGTACGGCGCAGCGCGGTCAGATGACCGCCGACGCCGAGCCCCGCCCCCACGTCGCGGGCCAGCGCCCGGATGTAGGTGCCCGAAGAGCAGGTCACCGACACGACCAGGTCGAGCACGGGGGTGCCGTCCTGCGCGACGTCGGGTCGCACGTCGTACACGACGAAGGACGATACGGTGACGGGGCGGGCGGGGATCTCGAAGTCCTCGCCCTCCCGGGCCCTTTTGTAGGAACGCT
Source organism: Streptomyces sp. NPDC049954 (assembly GCF_040656295.1). NCBI lineage: Bacteria > Bacillati > Actinomycetota > Actinomycetes > Kitasatosporales > Streptomycetaceae > Streptomyces > Streptomyces sp. NPDC049954. The sequence goes on along the minus strand of NZ_JBFALS010000023.1, from coordinate 49,568 downwards.
TGCCGTCGATCTTGATGGCGCTGACCTTGGACGGCACCTGCATGATCTCGCCACTGAGGCGCGCGACCTGCTCGTCGATCTGCTCGCGGGTCACGGCGGACGCGTCCGCGGAGGACGTGACCTCTCCTTCCGCGTCGTCCGTCACGGTGTTCTGCCCAAGCCGGACGGTGCCGACGTACTCCTTCTCGGTCAGCGCCAGATGGCCGAGGAGCTTGGTCGCTCGCTGCACTCCGAGGACGAGCACACCGGTCGCCATCGGGTCGAGCGTTCCGGCGTGGCCGACGCGGCGTGTGCCGGCGATGCCGCGCATCTTGGCCACCACGTCGTGGGAGGTGAAGCCGGACGGCTTGTCGACGATGACCAGGCCGTCCGGCGTCGTGCTGTGCTTCGTCATTCTGCGGTGCTGTCCCCGTCCTTGCCCTGCCGCTCGGCCCCGTCGGCGCCCTCGTCCTCGGAGTCGGTGTCCTCGGCGGGCTTGCGGTAGGGGTCGGCTCCTGCGGCGTACGCCGCCCCGGTGGACGCCTGGCGTACCTCGGCGTCCTTGGAGCGGGCCTTGTCCAGCAGGTCGTCGATGGTGCGCGCCGTGTCCGGCAGCGCGTCCGGGACGAAGGTCAGGCTGGGGGTGAAGCGCACGCCGGTCTGGCGCCCGACCTCGGAGCGAAGGACGCCCTTGGCGCTCTCCAGGGCGGCGGCGGAGGCCGCGCGCTCCTCGTCGTCCCCGTAGACCGTGTAGAAGACCGTGGCCTCCCGGAGGTCGCCGGTGACCCGGGCGTCCGTGATGGTCACGAAGCCCAGTCGCGGGTCCTTGATTCGCCGGTCCAGGGTCTCCGCGACCACGACCTGGATGCGATCGGCCAGCTTACGGGCGCGCGCGTTGTCGGCCACCGGTCCGTCTCCCTACTTCCTGCTGTTCCTGCGTCGGATGTGCTGCTCTGTCGTGCTGCTTTGTCGTGCTGCTCTGATACGGCCCTCGGGCCGGGCGTCGTCACCCGGCGCTCCGTACGGCATACGGGGCGCCGAGTGACGCGGCGTCCGGCCCGGCGGAAGGTCCGCAGGGCGTGGCACACACCGCCCCGTTCCGTGCCGCCCATGGTCTCGTCGGTGGCCCCGTGGTCTCAGTCGTCGTCTCCATAGAAGCGCCGGCGTACGGCGAGCAGTTCCACCTCCGGACGTCCGGCAACGAGCCGTTCGCACCGCTCCAGTACGTCCGTGAGATGGCCGGCGTCGCCGCTGACCAGGGCCAGACCGATCTCGGCCCGGCGGTGCAGATCCTGGTTCCCCACTTCCGCCGCGCTCACCGCGTACTTGCGCTGGAGTTCCGCCACGATGGGGCGCACCACGGAGCGTTTCTCCTTGAGCGAGTGGACGTCGCCGAGGAGCAGGTCGAAGGACAGTGTCCCCACATACATGTCGTTCCGGATGTCCCGCCGGTCCGGGGTACGGGTCCCTGTCACTTCTTGACAGGAACACCCAAACCGTACACGCAACGTACGGGGCCGATCGACGGATATAAGTCCCGCCGACCGGCCCCGGTACGTCAGCCGTGCATCAGTCGTGCGTCAGCACGTCAGGCACGCGGCTTCTCGCGCATCTCGTACGTCGCGATGACGTCGTCGACCTTGATGTCGTTGAAGTTTCCGAGGTTGATACCGCCCTCGTAGCCTTCGCGGATCTCGGTGACGTCGTCCTTGAAGCGACGCAGACCCTCGATGTTGAGGCTCTCCGCGATGACCTTGCCATCGCGCAGCAGCCGCGCCTTCGTGTTGCGCTTGACCTCGCCGGAGCGGATGAGCACACCGGCGATGTTGCCGAGCTTGGAGGAGCGGAAGACCTCGCGGATCTCCGCGGTGCCCAGCTCGACCTCCTCGTACTCCGGCTTGAGCATGCCCTTGAGGGCCGCCTCGATCTCCTCGATCGCCTGGTAGATGACCGAGTAGTACCGGACGTCCACCCCTTCGCGCTCGGCCATCTGCGTGGCACGCCCGGCGGCGCGCACGTTGAAGCCGATCACGATGGCGTCGGAACCCATCGCCAGGTCGATGTCGGACTCCGTGACCGCACCGACACCGCGGTGCAGGACGCGGATGTCGACCTCTTCGCCGACGTCGAGCTGGAGCAGCGAGGACTCCAGGGCCTCGACCGAACCAGAGGCATCGCCCTTGATGATGAGGTTGAGCTGCTTGATCTCGCCTTCCTTGAGCACCTTGTCCAGGTCCTCCAGGGAGACACGACGCGTGCGCTTGGCGAAGGCCGCGTTGCGCTCGCGGGCAGCCCGCTTCTCGGCGATCTGCCGGGCCGTACGGTCCTCGTCGACCACGATGAAGTTGTCACCGGCGCCGGGGACGTTGGTGAGGCCCAGGACCTGCACCGGCGTCGAAGGACCGGCTTCCTCGACCGTGTTGCCGAGGTCGTCGAGCATGGCGCGGACACGGCCGTAGGCGTCGCCGACGACCATGGTCGAGCCGACCCGCAGGGTGCCTCGCTGGACCAGGACGGTCGCGGTGGCACCGCGGCCCTTGTCCAGGTGAGCCTCGATCGCGATGCCCTGCGCGTCCTGCTCCGGGTTGGCCCGGAGGTCGAGCGAGGCGTCGGCGGTGAGGACCACGGCCTCCAGCAGGCCGTCGATGTTCAGCCCCTGCTTGGCGGAGATGTCGACGAACATGGTGTCGCCGCCGTACTCCTCGGCCACCAGCCCGAACTCGGTGAGCTGACCGCGCACCTTGGTCGGGTCGGCGCCCTCGACGTCGATCTTGTTGACCGCGACGACGATCGGGACGTCGGCGGCCTTGGCGTGGTTGAGCGCCTCGATCGTCTGCGGCATCACCCCGTCGTTGGCGGCCACCACGAGGATCGCGATGTCCGTCGACTTCGCACCACGGGCACGCATGGCGGTGAACGCCTCGTGACCCGGGGTGTCGATGAAGGTGATGCGACGGTCGGAGCCGTTGACCTCGGTCGCGACCTGGTACGCACCGATGTGCTGCGTGATCCCGCCGGCCTCACCCGCGATGACGTTCGTCTTGCGGATGGCGTCCAGCAGCCTGGTCTTACCGTGGTCGACGTGACCCATGACGGTCACTACGGGCGGCCTGGCGACGAGTGCTTCCTCGCCGCCCTCGTCCTCGCCGAACTCCAGGTCGAAGGACTCGAGCAGCTCGCGGTCCTCCTCCTCGGGGCTCACGATCTGAACCTTGTAGTTCATCTCGGAGGCGAGCAGTTCCAGCGTCTCGTCCGTGACGGACTGGGTCGCCGTGACCATCTCGCCGAGGTTCATCATCACCGCGACGAGCGACGCCGGGTTGGCGTTGATCTTCTCGGCGAAGTCGGTGAGCGAGGCACCACGCGACAGGCGAACGGTCTCGCCGCTGCCGCGCGGCAGCATGACGCCGCCGACCGACGGGGCCTGCATGGCCTCGTACTCCTGGCGCCTCTGCCGCTTCGACTTACGGCCACGTCGCGCGGGACCGCCGGGACGCCCGAAGGCACCCTGCGTGCCGCCACGGCCACCCGGACCACCGGGACGTCCGCCGAAGCCGGGACGACCACCGCCGCCACCACCGGGACGACCGGCGAAGCCACCGCCACCGCCGCCACCACCGGGACGACCGGCGAAGCCACCGCCACCGCCGCCGCCACCGGGACGACCGGCGAAGCCACCGCCACCCGGGCGACCGGCGCCGCCACCGGGACGACCGCCGCCACCGGGGCCACGGCCACCGGGGCCGCCACCGGGACGGGGACCCGCCGCGGGACGCTGAGGCATCATGCCGGGGTTCGGACGGGCGCCGCCGCCACCGGGGGCGCCGCCGGGACGCGGAGCCTGGGGACGGGGCATGCCACCGGGCGTGGGCCTGGCAACGCCGCCCTGACCCTGCGGACGGGGGCCACCCTGGCCGCCACCCTGCGGGCGGGGAGCGCCGCCGGGGGCGCCAGCGCCACCGGGACGCGGGGCACCGCCCGGTCGGGGCGCCTGCGGGCGCGCCATACCGGTGGAGCCGCCGGACGTGAAGGGGTTGTTACCGGGACGCGGACCCGCGGGACGGCCACCGGGGCGTCCGCCCTGGCTACCGGGGCGCGGCGCGCCGCCCTGACGGTCGCCACGGCCCTGGCCGCCCTGACCCTGACTCTGGCCACCCTGCGGCGCCGGACGAACGCCGGGCTTGGGGGCGCCGGGACGCGCTGCGGGCCGGGGGGCGGACTGGGCGGGCTGCTGCGGAGCCTGCGCCGGAGGCGCGGTGAACTCGGGCGCGGCAGGCGCCGGAGAGGCCGGAGCAGGTGTGGCCGGCTTCGGCGCGGCGGGACCCGGGCGGGGGCCCGGACCGGGCCGCGAGGCCGGCGGCTCGCTCGCGGCCGGCTTGGCCGGCGCGGGCTTCGGGGCGGCCGGACGGGCCGCCTGAGAGGGGGACGGCGCGGCCGGCGAAGGCGCCGACGGCCGTGCGGGCGCCTGCTTGCGCGGCGCACCGGGACGGGGGCCGGACTTACCGGCACCGCCGCCCTGCTGGAATGCGTCAGTCAGTTTGCGTACAACCGGCGCCTCGATCGTCGAGGACGCCGAACGGACGAATTCACCGAGTTCTTGGAGCTTGGCCATGACAGCCTTGCTCTCGACGCCGAACTCCTTGGCGAGTTCGTATACCCGGACCTTAGCCACTTCGCTCCTTTTAGGTCCGGGGTGCGCCGGACCGTCGCTACTTCATGGGCGTACTCATCGCGTACTCATCGAGTGCTCATCGCAATCTCGACCTACTTCCGACTCGCGAGGTACCAGGGCCGCACGGGGGTTCCGGACGGCGCTTCTTACGGTGTTGCGTGCTCGACGAAGCGGCGAAGATCCGCCGTGTCGAGCGCTCCCTGGGCCCGAAAGGCCCGGGAAAAGGCCCGGCGGCGAACCGCCAGGTCGATACATGCCGGGGTGGGATGCACGTACGCACCCCGGCCGGGCAGCGTACCGCGCGGATCAGGGAGACAGGCTCCCCGCACCATCACCGTACGCAGCAGAGCGCTCTTGGCCGCTCGCTCCCGACACCCCACACAGGTGCGTTCAGGGCACACGCGGGTATGCGTCCGACCAGACACTGTTAAGTCTACCTCCCCGCGCCGCCCTCACCCCTATGGGGCAAAAATCGAACGGCCGTCTTCTTTTGGTCTGCCTCGATCGTGCACCATCGACGGCTCGATCCGCACGGGAGTTACCGCCAGGTGCGGTACGCGAGGCCGGCCGGCACGTGGTGCTGATCTGCGCGACGCTCGATCGCGCGCGTTCGTTCCTGGAGCGGGACAAGGTTGTCGCGACGTGCCGCGTACGCGCTTCACTGGAGAGCGGCTCGGCAGAGCGACTGGCCCCGCCCGCCCCGCCGCGCCCCGCCGCGCCCCGCCGCGCCCCGTGGCATATTCCACGGGGCGGTCGCAGAAGCCCCGGTCACACAGGCTTCTCCACTACGGCATGGTCACTCCGGTCCCTGGCGGCCCGGCTCCCGACGGGAGCCCGGTCTCCTCCGGTGCCCCCGGCGCCCGCAGCACCCGTCTCGGCATCCAGCGCCTGGCCGGCTTGCCGCCACCGCCCAGGGACGGCACCCAGGACGGCGCCGCCTTCAGGAGCGGTCGCGCCGGGGCCCCCGGTCGCGAGCGCCTTCGCGCTCCACACCGTCACCGTGCTCCGCGGCGTCCTCTGCCCCGGCGTTCTCCGTGTCGGGACGGATGTCGATGCGCCAGCCGGTGAGACGCGCCGCCAGCCGGGCGTTCTGGCCCTCCTTGCCGATGGCCAGGGACAGCTGGTAGTCGGGCACCGTCACCCGCGCCGAACGCGCGGCCATGTCGACGACCTCGACCTTGCTCACCCGAGCGGGGGACAGCGCGTTGGCCACCATGTCGGCGGGGTTGTCCGACCAGTCGACGATGTCGATCTTCTCGCCGTTCAGCTCCGCCATCACGTTGCGCACCCGGCCGCCCATGGGGCCGATACAGGCCCCCTTAGGGTTCAGGCCGGAGCGCGTCGAGCGCACCGCCATCTTGGTGCGGTGTCCCGCCTCCCGGGCGATCGCGGCGATCTCGACGGAGCCGTCGGCGATCTCCGGGACCTCCAGAGCGAACAGCTTCTTCACGAGGTTGGGGTGCGTACGCGAGAGGGTCACGGACGGACCGCGCATCCCCTTGGCCACCCGTACGACGTACGAGCGCAGGCGCATGCCGTGCTCGTACTCCTCGCCGGGCACCTGCTCCTGGACGGGAAGGATCGCTTCGAGCTTGCCGATGTCCACCAGGACGTTCTTGGGGTCCCGGCCCTGCTGGACGACGCCGGTGACGATGTCGCCCTCACGCCCGGCGTACTCCCCGAGCGTCACGTCGTCCTGGGCGTCCCGCAGGCGCTGGAGGATGACCTGCTTGGCGGTGGTGGCCGCGATGCGACCGAAGTCAGAGGGCGTGTCGTCGAACTCGCGGGGAGCCGCACCCTCCTCCAGCCCTTCGAGGTCGGCGGCGTCCTCCCTCGCCCAGACCGTCACGTGACCGCTCTCGCGGTCCAGACGGACCCGCGCGCGGCGCCGGCTTCCCTCCGTCCGGTGGTAGGCGATCAGGAGGGCCGACTCGATCGCCTCGACCAACAGGTCGAAGGAGATCTCCTTCTCCCGGACCAAGCCCCGCAGGGCACTCATGTCGATGTCCACGGCTACGCCTCCTTCGCCTTCTCGGTCTGCGCGGCGGCCTCGGCCTGCCCGGCATCCTTGTCAGCGGCGTCCGGTTCGCGGTCCGCCGCCCTGTCCTTACGGTTGAACTCGATCTCGACCCTGGCCTTCGCGATGTCGGAGAAGGCCAGCCTCCGCGCGGTGGGCTTGCGCCCCTTGACGCCCGGTACCTCCAGGTCGAGGCCGTCGTCGTCGACGCCGAGGATGCGGGCCACCAGCTCACCGGCCTCCGCGATCTGGAACTTCACCAGCCGCCCCACGGCGCGCACGTAGTGACGGTGCTCCGTCAGCGGACGGTCCGCTCCAGGTGAGGTGACCTCAAGGACGTACTCGCCGTCGCCCATGGCGTCCGACTCGTCGAGCTTCGCGGACAGCTCGCGGCTGAGTTCCGCGCAGGTGTCGAGGGCGACGCCCTCGTCCGAGTCCACGACCACCTGAAGCACACGCCTTCTGCCCGCGGGAGTCACCGTGATCTCTTCGAGATCGAGTTCCTTGGAGAGGACGAGCGGTTCCAGCAGTTTCCGCAGCCTCTCGCTCTGGGTGGTGCTCATCCGGGTGACTCCTCGGCCGCGTGTGCTGTTGTGGTGGGTCATGTGTCAGGTCAAAGGGTATCCGGTCCGGAAGCCGCTTGCCGCCACGTCCTCCGTCGGTGCCGACCGGTCCACCCGGCGCCACCGGCGACGTCCGACTCCCCCTCGGCCGTCCGGCGAACTCCTGTGCGCCTTCCGGTGGACCTCACGGCCGCGCCCGTCGCCCGCTCGCCTGTACGAGAGGGGAGCGCAGGTACGGTGATCACCGACGTGCCGCATCGGCTCGTGGCCCTGTTTCCCGCGGTCTCGCCTGCCCGGCCCCCGCGGGTGTCGCTGGACGGTCCCCCGAGTGAGCGTTCGGAGCACTGAGCCCCTGCGACGCGTCGCGCCGTCAAGCCCTGCCGTCCGTCCGCCCACCCCGCTCCCGCGCCGTCGCCCGTCTGTACGAGCCGCCTGCCCCACCGGCCGACTCGCAGGGCGGCCCTGTCGCCGCCTACGGCTCCCCGCACCCTCGGGGCGCCCGATCCGTCGTCTGCTGTCCGCCCGAACCGCCGAGGATGCCTGCCGTGTCGCTGCCCCGTCCGCTGAGTAGTACCCCGTCAGGACCACGCAGAAGGAGCCTGTTCCTCTCGGGCGCCGCCGTGATCGGAGCGACGTTCGTGAGCGGATGCTCCGACAGCGACGAGGAGGCGAGAGACCGCACGAGGAAGGCGGAGGCATCAGCCGCCCAGCGACTGAGCGAGCGTGCGGTCCGCGACAGCGAGGCGCTCCTGGCGCAGTACGACGCCGCCCTGCTGGCTCACCCTGACCTCGGCTCCCGCCTGAGTCCGCTCCGCCACGACGTCGCGGAACACAGGGCGGCGTTCCACGCCGCGAGTTTTCTCCGCGGCAAGCCTTCTCCCGGCGCGACGTCTCCCTCTCCGGGAGCCACTGCCTCCGGGAGCGCCACGGCGGCGGGCGCCACACCGGAAGCAGCGGATCCGGCGCCCGCGGATGCGCGAGGCGCCCTCGCCGCACTCGCCGCGTCGGAGCGGAAGCTGGCCGACAGCCGTTCCCAGCAGCTCGTCGACGCGCCGGACGAGCTGGCCCGGCTCCTGGCCTCGGTCTCGGCCTCGGGGGCCGCCCACGCCTATCTGCTGACGGAGGGCAAGAAGTAATGGGATTCCAGGAGGACACGGTGCATTTCGGGAGTGTGCGGCACGCGTCGCCGGACGACAGGAACAGTGCTGCCGCCGACGCCAAAAGCGGCAAGGGCGGCAAGGGCGGCAAGGATACGGCGCAGTTGCTGCGCGCCGTCCAAGCCGCTCTGCGCGCGGAACATGCCGCCGTCTACGGCTACGGCGTCGTGGGTGGACGAGTGCACCCCGATCGCCGCGCCGACGCCCGGACGGCTTTTGACGCCCACCGGGCTCGGCGCGACGAACTCGAAAGAACGGTGCGCGACTTGGGTGGCACGCCGGAGCCGGCGGCCGCCGCCTACGCACTGCCCTTCGCGGTGGCGGACGCCGCTGCCGCCGTACGGCTCGCGGTGGACCTGGAGGACAAGGTCGCCGGGGTCTATTCCGATCTTGTGCGTGCCTCGACGGGACAGCGACGGCGGGACGCGGCCGCCGCGCTGCGGGAGTCAGCGGTGCGCTCCGCACGTTGGCGGGGCGGGAGCGTACCCTTCCCAGGTCTCGCAGAACGATCAGTTCCAGCCACAGGTGCCTCCGTCAGTCCCTCCCCGGGGCCCAGTACGTCGCGGGACGGATGATCAGGAATCGGCCGAAAGGATGCGTCCCGCATGGTCCTCGAACCGCCCCGGCGTCTCGTACGAGCCCTGGCCGAGGAGCATGGTGCCGCGGACGAGGGCTCCTGGCTGGCGGAGCTGCCGGGGCTGGTGGACGCCGCGGCCGCACGCCACCGTCTGAGGATCGAGCGGTTGCTCCAGCCCGGGGGCCGCAGCAGTGTGGTGCTTCTCGTACACCGGCACGACGGAACGCCCGCTGTCCTGAAGCTGGCGCCTCCGTCGGCCGCTCCCGCTCTGGAGACCGCCGCTCTGGTGCACTGGGCGGGCCTCGGAGCGTGCCGTGTGCTGGGACACGCCCCGCAGAGCCCCGTGACGTCTGATGTGGACGAGCCCGGGGCCATGGTGCTGGAGCGGTTGCGTCCAGAGGTCTCCTTGAATTCCCTCCCGCAGGCCAAGGCCATGCTGGAAGCCGCGGACACGGTGCGCCGACTGTGGGTGGACCCGCCGCAGAACGTTCCCTTCGAGACAGTCTCCGCACGTACGGGGCGACACGCCGCCATGATGCGCGACTGCGCCGGCGATCTTTTGCGGCCCCTCGTGGACGCGGCTCTTGCCGTACGTGACGAACTGCTCTCCGACAGCGCCGAGGCCGTGCTGCTGCACGGGGCGTTCCGGCAGACGAAGGTCCTGGCGGGAGGTCGGCTGCCGTGGCTCGCCGTAGGCCCCGATCCCCTGGTCGGGGAGCGGGCCTACGACGTCGCTCGGCTGGCCCGCGATCGTCTGGAGGATCTGGTCGCCGCGAACAGCGGCGCGGCGTCGGCACGGCGGCGTGTGGCCAAGTTGGCCGACTCCCTGGACCTGGACCGCGACCGTCTGCAGGGGTGGACGCATTTCCGCGCCACCGCGGCCGGGACTGCCGCAGTCGCGGCAGGACATCATCAGAAGGGTGAACTCCTGCTGGAGTTCGCCGGATGGCTGTGACGACGGGCGGGACCCGAGCCGTACCGCCGGCGTTCGACGCGGTCACCGAGCACCGTCCGGGGCCTCCCGGGAGGTCGTACGCTGCTCCGCCGGCGCTTCAGACACCCCTGCGGTCGCGGCACCGGGGCGGACGCCGTTGTTTCCTGCCACAGAGCCGGGCCGCGGAACGGACTGTGCGAGCGGTTCGGCGAGCGTTCTGAGCGACGGCGGGACGACGTCAACACAGCGGGGTGGCCACTACGCCCTGCGGCGTAGTGGCCACCCCGCACCACCTCGTTGACAAAACACGGAGTACTGCCTGAGGGCCAGTAACGGCACTCCAGCTCTTCCGCTCGTCCCGTTTACTCCATCCCGAGGAACCGGACCGGCTCCTCGCTGGCGGGGCACCTCGCTGACGAAGCAGTCGAAGCGAGCGATCCAAGCCTCAGGCGGTCAGACAGTCAGGCGGCCTGGCAGTCAGGCCGGCTGACAGTCAAGTGATCAGGCAGCCAAGTGGTCAGGCAGTCAGGCGCGCGATGGCCTCGTCGACGGGGAGCTCTTCCCGCTCCCCCGTACGCCGGTCCTTCACCTCGACGACTCCTTCGGCCGAACGGCGCCCGGCCACGACGATCTTCGGCACACCGATCAGCTCCGCGTCCGTGAACTTGACCCCCGGGGAAACACCCGCACGGTCGTCCACGAGCACGCGAGCACCGGCCGCACCGAGCTTCTCCGCGACCTCCAGTGCCAGCTCCGTCTGCAGCACCTTGCCCGCCGCGACGACGTGGATGTCCGCCGGAGCGACCTCGGCGGGCCAGCACAGGCCCTGTCCGTCCGCCGTCTGCTCGGCGAGGGCGGCGACGGCGCGGGAGACGCCGATACCGTAGGACCCCATCGTCACGCGCACCGGCTTGCCGTTCTGGCCCAGTACGTCGAGCTGGAAGGTGTCGGCGTACTTGCGGCCCAACTGGAAGATGTGACCGATCTCGATGGCCCGGTCCAGCTTGAGTCCGTGGCCGCAGTTCGGGCAGGGGTCGCCCTCCTGGACGACGACGACATCGAGGTAGCGGTCGACCTCGAAGTCGCGGCCGACGACGACGTTGCGGGCGTGGGTGTCCTTCTTGTTGGCCCCGGTGATCCACGCGGTTCCGGCCGCCACGCGCGGGTCGGCGAGGTAGCGGATCTTCAGGCCCTGGGGGCCGACGTAGCCGCGTACCAGCTCGGGCCGCCCCTCGAAGTCCTCCGCCGTGACCAGCTCGACCTCGGCAGGGGCCAGATGCTCACCCAGCTTGCCGAGATCCACCTCACGGTCACCGGGAACACCTACGGCCACGATCTCGCCGTCGACCTTCACCAGCAAGTTCTTGAGCGTCGCCGAGGCGGGGACGCCGAGCTGCGCGGCGAGGCTCTCGATGGTCGGAGTGTCAGGCGTGTCGATCTCCTCGACGGGGCCGTGCGTCGCGCTCTCCACCTCGGACGGGAAGAAGGTGACCGCCTCCGTGTTGGCCGCGAAGGCACAGTTGGGGCAGTCGGCGAAGGTGTCCTCGCCGGCCGCCGCCGGGGCCAGGAACTCCTCGGAAGCGGAGCCACCCATCGCACCCGAGATGGCGGAGACGATGCGGTAGTCGAGCCCGAGACGCGCGAAGATCTTGCGGTACGCCTCTCGGTGCAGCGCGTAGGACTCGGCGAGCCCCTCGTCCGTGGTGTCGAAGGAGTACGAGTCCTTCATCTGGAACTCGCGGCCGCGCAGCACACCGGAACGGGGCCGGGCCTCGTCACGGTACTTGGTCTGGATCTGGTAGAGCATGACCGGCAGGTCCTTGTAGGACGTGCACTGGTCCTTGACGACCTGGGTGAAGATCTCCTCGTGCGTGGGGCCGAGAAGGTAGTCGGAACCCTTGCGGTCCTTCAGCCGGAACAGAAGGTCGCCGTACTCCTCCCAGCGGCCCGTCGCCTCGTAGGGCTCCTTGGGCAGGAGGGCCGGCAGCAGGACCTCCTGGGCACCGATGGCGTCCATCTCCTCGCGCACGATGCGCGACACATTGTCGAACACCTTCTTGCCGAGCGGGAGCCACGACCAGATACCCGCGGCGGTGCGCCGCACGTACCCGGCGCGGACCAGCAGCTTGTGGCTGAGCGTCTCGGCGTCCGCCGGGTCGTCACGCAGTGTCTTGACCATCAATCGGGACATGCGCTGGACCTGGGCCATGGTGAACTCCTGCTGCGAAAGGGTGATGTCCAGGAGGTTAGCCGGGGCCCCGGGCATGGCGGAAATCGGTTATGCCCCGTCCGGGCGCGCACCGCGCAGTGGCAGCGGTGCTCCCATCACCGCGTAAGGGGTCGGAGCGCTCGGGAACAGCACCTGCCGCGCGAGGTCGATGTAGCCGAGGGAGCGGTACAGCCCACGCGCCGGGCTCTCCTTGTCGATCGCCGAGAGAATCGAGCGAGGCGCCTGTACGGCATCCGTGATCGTCGTGATCAGCGCCCTGCCGAGGCCCCGGTTCTGGTACCCGGGATGGACATGCAACTCCGTGATCACGAACGAGTCGTCGAGCCAGCCGTCGTTGTGTACGCGCACCAGGTAGGGCTGGACGACCGTCGACCACCAGTGCGCGCGATCGTTCGGCATCCCGTAGACGAAGCCGACGAGCCGTCCCTCGGAGGTCGTGGCCCCGAGTGCCCGCGCGCCCGGTACGGCGACGTGGCGCAGCACGATCTGACGGCGCACGTCGATCTCGTCGTCCGTCAGCCCGAAGGCGTGGGCCTGTACGGCCAAGGCCTCGTCGACGTGCGCTGCCAGGTCGAGAGGGCCGACCGTGACCTGGTCCGGGATCCGGGAAGCACGCCCGGGGTAGCTCGGCATGCCGGGAGACTACCCGGGACGTGCCGAAGGGCGCCGGACAGGGACTGCCTACATCCGGTTGTCCGTGCGCACGTATCCCCGCGAATCAGCCGCACACGGTGGGGACGGTGCGGACAAGCCGATCGTTTTCCGCGACGTGGCATATGCGACGGGGCAGGCCGGGGGGTACGGGGGCCGGGCAGCGACCCTCACGGCTCACGGCTCACGGCTCACGGCTCACGGCTCACGGCTCACGGCTCACGGCTCACGGCATATTCAACGGTGCGACGCAGAGCCGCCGGTCCGGCGCGGTGGACAGCCGTGCCCCGTGGCATATGCGACGGGGCACACCGTGTCCCGCAGCACCTTCGGACGCAAAGGCGCATACGCCGCACCACCTGCTCCCCTCGCACTGCGCCCCCGGCTCCGTTGCTCCGTCGCATATGTCACGGAGCAACGGCCGTTCGTCCCGCCCTGCACCTGCACACCCAGCCCCGCGCACCAGACAGCCCCGCTCCCCTTCCGCCCTCCCCAGTCCCGCTACGCAGCAGGCAGACGAGGCACGCTGCTCAGCAGCTTGCGGGTGTACGGATGGGACGGGGCCCCCAGCACGTCGCGGGTATCGCCCTGTTCGACGAGACGGCCCCGTTCCAGGACCGCCGTACGTTCGCACAACGTCGCCACGACGGACAGGTCGTGGGAGACCATGACGATGGTGAGACCGCGCTGCTCCTTGAGTTCCGCCAGGAGGTCGACGACCTTGACTCTCGTCGTGACGTCGAGGGCACTGACCGGTTCGTCCGCCAGGAGCACGCGGGGTTCGCAGACGGTGGCTCGCGCGATGGCGATGCGCTGGCGCTGTCCCCCCGAGAACTCGTGTGGGTAGCGCCGCGCGACGTCGGCGGTCAGTCCGACCGCTTCCAGGGCGGCCGCGGCCTTGGAGCGCGCCTCGTCGGCACTCGCGAGCCCGAGAGAGCGAAGCGGCTCGGCGACGATCGCGCCGATACGACGCCGCGGGTCGAGGGACGAGTACGGGTCCTGGAATACGCACTGCACTGCGGCGCGGAACCGCTTCATCTGTGCTCGGTCGCGCAGGTTGAGCGATTGGCCGTCGAAGCGCACCTCCCCCGAGCCGGGGCGGCTGAGGCCGAGCAGCATGCGCAGCAGTGTGGTCTTGCCGGCGCCGGACTCGCCGACCAGGGCGAGGCTGTGCCCCGTCTCCACGCGGAGGGAGACGTCCTCGACGACCGGACGGGCGGCGCCACGATAGGTGAAGGCGACGTCGCGCAGCTCAAGGGCGGGCGACGTGGGTACAGGCCCGGTGGTCCGCGCGCTCATCGGGTACCTCCGAGATCGAGAGCCGATTCGAGACGGCGGGCGCTCTCCACCAGGGCGCGGGTGTACGGGTCCTCGGCGGCGTGCACGATGGTCCGGACGTCGCCCTGCTCGACGGGGCGGCCGCTCTTGAGGACCAGTACGCGGTCCGTGATCCTCGAGATGACGGCAAGGTCGTGGCTGACGAAGAGGAGTGCCATGCCGCGTTCCTGCACGAGGCGGTCCAGCAGGTCGAGCATCTCGGACTGCACCGTGACGTCGAGCGCCGTGGTGGGTTCGTCCGCGATGAGCAGCGCGGGTTCACACGCGAGGGCCATGGCCAGGGCGACGCGCTGGCGTTGCCCGCCGGATATCTCGTGGGGAAAGGCGCGCGCGATCCGTCCGGGTTCCGGCAGTCTCACCTGCTCCAGGCACTCGGCCACGGCGCGGCGCAGCGCGCCCCCACTGAGCCCGGTACGACGCCGCAGCGGTTCCGCGATCTGTTTGCCGACGCGCATCAGAGGGTCGAGCGCGGTCAGGGGTTCCTGGAAGACCACGGCGGCGTCCTTACCCCGTACCGCAGTGAGGGTCTTCTCCGGCGCGCCGATCATCTGGGAGCCCAGGAGGCTGATGGACCCGTGCGCCGTCATGCCTTCCGGAAGGAGCCCGAGCGTGGCGAGCGTGGTGAGGGACTTGCCGGAGCCGGACTCGCCGATGAGGCCCAGCCGCTCGCCCGGCGCGATGTCGAAGCTCAGGTCGGTCACGAGGTCACGCCCCTCGGACGTACGTACCGTCAGACCCCGCACCGCGAGGACGGGGCCGTCGGGCGCCGCCCCGTCCCCCGTGCCCCGGTCCGACGCGACGGTGACCGCGGAGCGGCGTCCACGGGTGTCGTGCGGCTCCGCCGCTGCGGACTGGTTCTGGCTCATGTGCTCCTCCGGCGTGAAGGATCGAGGGTGTCGCGCAGACCGTCCGCAATGAGGTTGACCCCGATCACGAGGATCACCAACAGCACACCGGGGGCGATGGCACCGGCCGGCGCGGTGGTGAAGGTGGCCTGGGCCTCCTGCAGCATCCGCCCCCACGAGGCGTTGGGCGGCGGCGCGCCGAGCCCCAGGTACGACAGTCCCGCTTCCGCGAGGACGGCGAGACCGAACTGCAGGGCGAGGTTCACCACGAGAGTCGGCCAAATGTTGGGAAGGACGTGGCCCAGGACGGTGCGCAGCCGCCCCGTCCCGGAGGTTCGAGCCGCGGTGATGTAGTCCTGCGCGAGAACCCGTTTCACCAGGACGCGGGTGAGGCGCGCGACGACAGCGCTCTGCGCGAGGCCGATCGCGAGGACCGCGGAGCCGAGCGACGCGGACCGCGCGGAGACGATCAGCATGGCGAGCAGCAGCGTCGGAAAGGCGATCAGGATGTCGAGGAGCGCCGAGAGGGTGTCGTCGACCCAGCCCTGGGCGTACGCGGCGAGAACGCCGAGCACGATGCCGAGCACGGCGGCGATGGCCACGGCACCGAGACCGGCCTCAAGGGCTATGCGCGCGCCGGTCATGGCCTGGGTGAAGAGGTCCCGGCCGAGCTTGTCCGTACCGAGGAGGTGGTTTCCGGCGGGCCCCGTGAGGCGGCCGCCGGAGGTGTCCTGCGGATCGTAGGGAAGCCAGAACAGCGACACGAGGGCCATGAGGACGACGAGCCCGGCCAGGACGCCCCCGGTCACGAGAGTGACGGATCGGCGTCGCGCGCGACGTGGGGCGAGGGACGCCGCCGTGGGACCGGGCGAGGTGACGGTGGGAACGGGGGCGGTCATCGGGTGCCTCCGGAGAGCCTGCCGCGCAGGCGCGGGTCGATGATCCGCTGCACCAGGTCCGCGAGGAAGCCGATGAGCAGGACGGCGAGGGTGGAGACGAAGAGGACGCCCTGGATGACGGGGTAGTCGTGCTGGGCGATCCCGTTGGCGAGCATGGATCCGAGACCGGGCAGAGCGAAGACGGATTCGACGACCACCGCGCCGAGCAGTGTGGAGGCCAGTTCGATACCGAGGACGGAGATGACCGGCACGGAGGCGTTGCGCAGGCCGTGCCGCCACATGGCACCGGCGAAGGACGAGCCGAGGGCCCGGGCGGTACGCAGGTAGTCGCTTCCGAGTACGTCGAGCGTCGCGGAGCGCACGTAGCGGGTGAGCGAGGCCGACATGACGAGCGCGACGGTGACGACCGGGAGGACGAGCGACTTGATCGCCGCTCCCGGATCGGACCATCCGTCCTGGGGGAATCCGCCGGACGGCAACACCCCGAGGTTGAGCGCGAAAACGGCGACGAGGATCATGCCGAGCCAGAACACGGGCACCGCTAGTCCGAGTTGGGACACCGCGTTGAGGATCGCGCCGTACCAGGTACGGGAGCGCCGCGCGGCGACGTAGCCCGCCGGGACCGCGACGACGATCGCGAGGAGGAACGCGGCGAGCGTCAGCGGCACGGTCACGTCGAGCCGGCCGACGACCTCCGGGCGCACCGGCAACGAGCTGACGAAGGAGGTGCCGAGGTCACCGGTGGCGAGCTGACCGATCCAGTGCACGAACTGTTCGGGCAGCGACTTGTCCGTGCCGATGGAGTGCCGCGCCGCCTCGATCTGTTCGGGGCTCGCGCCGACCGACGTCAGAGCGTTCGCGGGGTCGCCGGGCAGCAACCGCAGCAGTAGGAACAGCACCACGCTGGCGAGGGCGAGCGACACCAGCAGGAAGGCGAGACGGCGCAGCAGGTAGGAGAGCACGAGTGAGTCAGCTCTTCTTGATGTCGTAGGCGTAGAACTGGGAGTTCAGCCCGTTCACCGGGTAGCCGCTGAGCTTGTTGCCGGCGACGACGATCTGCGGGTACAGGTAGAGCCAGTCGCTCGCGGCGTCCTGTGCGACCTTGCGGTTCACCTTCTTGAGGAGCGCCGTCTGCTGGGCCGTGGAGTCAGCCTGTTCGGCCTGGTCCACCCACTGGGTGACCTGCTTGTTGTCGTAGCCCCAGTAGAAGTCCGGGTTGCCGTACCAGACGAGGTCGCGGTCGTTGACGTGCTCCTGGAGCGTCGCGCTGAAGTCGTGGTTCTTGTAGACCTTCGTGTACCACTCGTCCGGCGTGATCGTGTTGATCTTGACGGTGATACCGACCTTGGCGAGCTGCGACTTGATGAACGTCGCGGCGGTGGGGTGCGGGTCGTAGTTCGGGGTGTCCAGGGTGAAGCTGAAGCCGTTCTTGTACCCGGCCTCGTCGAGCAGCTTCCTGGCCTTGGCGACGTCGTACCCGTTGACCTTGGTCAGGTCCTCGTACCAGGGGTCGCTGGGCGGCACCATGGAGCCGATGAGCTTGCCGTAGCCGCCCCAGACGGACTCCAGCAGCTTCTTGTCGTCGATGGCGGCGGAGACGGCCTGCCGCACCTTGACGTCCGTGAACGGCTTGGCCTTGTCGTTGAAGGCGAGCAGCAGTTTGGTGGTCGAGTCCCCGTCACTGACGGTGTAGTTCTGGTTGTTCTTGAACTGATCCAGTGCGTCGGGGCTCTGTTCACTGGTGACGACGTCCAGCGCGTTGGTCAGCAGCGCGTTGTTGAGGGCGCTGGCGTCCTTGTAGTAGTGGAAGACGACCTGCTGGTTCTTCGCGGCGCTGCCCCAGTACTTCGGGTACCTCTTGAGGCTGAGGGCCGAGCCGCGGGTCCACTTGCCGAGCTGGTACGGGCCGGTCCCGTCCTCGCTGGTCTTGAGGTGCTTCGCCTCGGAGTTGATGATCCAGACGTAGGACAGGTTGTAGACGAACGAGATCGACTTCTTCTTGAGCGTGACGCGCACGGTGCGGGCGTCGGGCGTCGCGATCGTCTTCATGACGTCGAGGTTGCTCTTGCGCGCGGACTGCGAGTCCGGTGCGACGACCTTCTCCAGGCTGTACTTCACGTCCTTGCTCGTGAGCTTCTTGCCGGAGTGGAAGGTCACACCGTCGCGCAGGGTGAAGGTGTAGGTGAGCCCGTCGTCGCTCACCTTGTAGTCCTCGGCGAGGAGCTTGTCGACCTTGCCCTTGTCGGTGAGCTTGAACAGCCCCTCGTAGACGTTGCCGTTAAGGGCCTCGGTGACGCCTTGGCCGCCGCCACCGGTGTTGTCGAGGTTCTGCGGTTCGTAGAGGGAACCGACGTTGACCGTCGCGTTCTTGTCGTACGCCCCCGGGGCTCCGTGGGAGTTGTCGGAGGAGTCGTTGCCCCCGCACGCGGTCAACGACAGAGCGAGGACGGAAACGGACGCACCGGCGTAGAGCGAGGACTTCTTGATGTGCATGAGGGAGTACGTACTTTCGTGCTCAACGGCGCGAACACGCCGCAGGAGTTGGGTTCAGTGCGCCTGGTGGCCGTCGCGGAAGACGGGGAGCTTCTCGCCGGCCTCGACAGGCAGGTGGAAGCGGTTCTGTCGCGGCGGCATCGGACAGTTGTACTGGTCCGAGAATCCGCACGGCGGCACGAAGGAACGGTTGAAGTCCAGTACGACCTTCTGGGGCCCGGCGACTCCGTCCGCACGGTGCACGAAGAGGAAACGACCCGCCCCGTAGGTGCTGTCGCCATTGGTGGGATCACCGAAGACGAGCAGAAGCGTCCCGTCGTCGTCGAAAGCGCTCAGGGTGTACTCGGCACCGTCCAGGACGAGGGTGATGTCACCCGGCACGGCTAGCTCGCGGGTGCCGCCGTTGTCCCTGATGTGCTCGAAGGGCACCTTGCGCGCACCCTCGACGGGGGCGTAGTCGGCCTCCAGCACCCAGTCGGGACGGTACGGGAAGACGTCGACGCCATCGAAGTCCTGGAGCGCCGGAGCGTTCGCGTCCCAGCGGCGCAGTCCGTACTCGGCCTGCCCACTGACCGGCTCGGTGCGCTCCACCGTGGTTACCGTCACCCCTGCGGGCTGTCCCGCGCGGGCGGCCTCGACGTCCGGCCTCTCTCCGAGCGGCAGCCAGCTCGTCTCGACGAGCGCCAGATTGCCGGTCGGCGCGGTGAGCGCGCGTCGGCGGTCCTCACGCCACGTCTGCCAGGACCGTTCCGCCGCGACCGCGCCGTCGTCGTCCTGCGGGGGCACCGGGGCAGCTTCAGCCATGTCGCACTCAATCACTCGGAGGGGCGCACACCGCGTGAATCTCACCCCAAAGGGATTCCTTTATCTGCGATAAGCGGATCTAATGTCAAATGCATGTACAAGGGATGAGACGTCCCTCACGTCTGCGCCACGCCACATCAACCTCCTCTGGCCCCGGTCGGCGGCTCCCTGGCCGAAACGTTCAGGCGCCCCTGGGCGGCAACGAGCGTGCGTCAGAACAGGACGCTCATGAAGGCGCCCGACTCCTGGAACCCGACGCGCCTGTACGTCGCGCGCGCGGCGGTGTTGAAGTCGTTCACGTACAGGCTGACGACCGGAGCGACGTCCGCGAGGGCGTACCGCAGGACCGCGGCCATGCCGGGCGCCGCGAGTCCCCTGCCCCGGTGGGCCGGGTTGACCCAGACGCCCTGAATCTGACAGACCTCGGTCGTCGCAGCCCCGATCTCCGCCTTGAAGATCACTTCGCCGTTCTCGATGCGCGCGAAGGAACGTCCGGTACTGACGAGTTCAGCGACCCGCGCCTGGTACAGGAGCCCGCCGTCGCCGACGAGAGGCGAGATCCCGACCTCCTCCGTGAACATCGCGACACAGGCGGGCATGAGCACGTCCATCTCGTCCTTCTTGACCCGCCGCACCCCGGGATCGGGGTGCACCGCGTCCGCACGGCGGTCCGTGATCATGAGCGGCTGATTGGCCCGGACTTCGCGCGCGGGCCCCCAGTGCGGCTCCAGCAGGCGCCACAGCTGCCGGGTCGGCTCCACGGGGCCCACAATGGAGGAGCAGCGACGCCCCGCCCTGCGCGCCCGGTCCGCGAACGCCCGTGCCGCTTCCGGCCCGGCACAGATCGGCACCAGGTTGGCGCCCGCGTAGCACATCGAGGTCAGCACCCCGTCGCTGTACCAGCCCCACATCTCGCCGCCGAGACGCCAGGGGTCCAGCCCGGCCACCTGCACCCGCGAGGTGACGAAAGCATTCGCCACGGGCTCGCGCCGCAGGATCGCCAGCGCCGCGTCGAGGTCATCGGGGTCGAGGACCCTGGTAGTGGTCTGTGTCAACACGTTCGAAGGGCCTCACCGTACGGGCTACTGATTTCCGCACTGTACCCGGGAGCCCTGAACGCCGCCCCAGAAGCAGTCCAGGAGGGGCCTGGGCCTCCCTCTGGCGCCTACCGGGCCCCAAAGGCGCCCGGAGCCGGTGGGCAGCGAGGGGGCGGGGGCGACGGCCGCCGAGGCCGGGGTGCGGCCGCATGCGCAAGGCGCGGAATCGCGTACGCGTCAGAGGCGCGAAGGAGCGGGAAGGCCGGCGCCACGCGGAGGGCGGAATCACATAGAGGGGCGGCGGCACGTGGCATATGCGACGGGGCGCGAGGCGGCCACTTGGGTATCACGTAGCTGGGAGAGCATGCGCAGGCGGCAGGGCCGTTTCTACTCCAAGGGCATATGCCACGGAGCGACGGATCATCCCGCCGGGGGGAGGCATTCATCCATGCCGACCTGAACGGTCCGCGCGCCCCGTCACATATGCCACGGAGCGCAGGGCACGGAAAGTGCTCCCCGGCCCCCACCACATCCAAAACGGCATCCCGAGACACGCCCCGTCCCGCACCACTCGCAGCAGCCAGCCCGCCGCGCGCAATGCCGCACGCCGCACGCCGCACGCCGCACGCCGCACGCCGCACGCAAGACCATGCCAAGCGAGGTGAGGCGAGGCGAGGCGAGTGCCGTCCTGAGACCGGTCAGCTGATCGAGACCTGCGGCTCGCCGGAGGCGATGCCGTCCTTCTCCATCTGCTCGGCGATCTTCTGGGCCTCTTCGATGAGGGTCTCCACGATCTTCGACTCCGGGACGGTCTTGACGACCTCGCCCTTCACGAAGATCTGCCCCTTGCCGTTGCCGGAAGCGACACCGAGGTCCGCCTCGCGGGCCTCGCCGGGGCCGTTCACGACGCAGCCCATGACGGCCACCCGCAGCGGCACCTCCATGCCCTCAAGCCCGGCTGTGACCTGATCCGCGAGCTTGTAGACGTCGACCTGGGCCCGGCCGCAGGACGGGCAGGACACGATCTCCAGGCGCCGGGGCTTGAGGTTCAGCGACTCCAGGATCTGAAGGCCGACCTTGACCTCCTCGGCGGGCGGGGCCGACAGGGACACCCGGATCGTGTCGCCGATGCCCTCCGCCAGCAGCGCGCCGAACGCCACAGCGGACTTGATCGTGCCCTGGAACGCCGGGCCCGCCTCGGTCACACCGAGGTGCAGGGGGTAGTCGCACGCCTGCGCCAGCTGGCGGTAGGCGTTCACCATCACCACGGGGTCGTTGTGCTTGACGGAGATCTTGATGTCGCGGAAGCCGTGCTCCTCGAAGAGCGACGCCTCCCAGAGCGCCGACTCGACCAGGGCCTCGGGCGTGGCCTTTCCGTACTTTTCGAGCAGACGCCGGTCGAGCGACCCCGCGTTCACCCCGATGCGGATCGGCACACCCGCAGCGCCGGCGGCCTTCGCGATCTCACGCACCTTGTCGTCGAACTGCTTGATGTTGCCGGGGTTCACGCGGACGGCGGCACAGCCGGCGTCGATCGCGGCGAACACGTACTTCGGCTGGAAGTGGATGTCGGCGATCACCGGGATCTGCGACTTGCGCGCGATCACCGGCAGTGCGTCGGCATCATCCTGAGTCGGACAGGCGACACGGACGATCTGGCAGCCGGATGCCGTGAGTTCGGCGATCTGCTGCAGCGTGGCTCCGATGTCGGAGGTGCGCGTCGTCGTCATCGACTGGACCGACACGGGAGCGCCACCACCCACGGCGACGTTCCCGACCTGGATCTGCCGGCTCTTCCTGCGCTCGGCGAGCTGGGTCGGAACGGACGGCATTCCCAGTGAAATCGCAGTCATCTGCAGTGCAACCCCAACGTATGGATATAGGTCCCGGTTCGGCGGGCTCCGACCCCGAGATTACGTCACTACCGGATCGGCGGGACACAGGCCCGGTTCGCGTCCACCGGATCGTCAGCCGACTGACACCTGACGGTGCGGCTCTGCCCGCGGTACGTACAGCAGTCTGTCCGTAACAGCAGTCGCAAGAGTCCGCCTCCGTTACACGCCTCGACGGTCATCCCAGCACGCGTCGTCCCAGCACGCGCGCACCGTGGAATATGCCACGTCGCCGCGCCCAGACGTCATCCACTGTCACAACGTCCACCATGTCCCCGCGTCCACCGCGCCTCCGCGCCTTGAACGTCGCGAACGTCGCGGGGGAACACCCTGCGCGGCGGCACGATCACATGTCGCGTGCACGCCTTCTCCTTCGAGTACCACTCATGGCGCTCATGCCACGACCTGCCACGGCGTCCCGTCTGTGTCGCGGCCTCCAGCACCGTCAGACCGTTATGAAAGAGCGCCCCGTACCCGCGAGATGCCGCGGGTACGGGGCGCGAAGAGCGCGAGCGGAGCGAGGAAGCCGGGTCGGACAGTCCCCCGGGGCTCCCGCCCGCTCAGGTGATCTTGACGGGATTCACGAGGTCGGCGATGAAGACCAGGAGGGTGAAGCAGACGAAGATCCCCGCGACGACGTAGGCGACCGGCATGAGCTTGGCGACGTCGAACGGACCGGGGTCGGGCCGCTTCAGCAGCCGCGCCGTATGACGTCGCAGCGCCTCCCACAGCGCGCCCGCGATGTGCCCGCCGTCCAGCGGCAGAAGCGGCAGCATGTTGAACAGGAACAACGACAGGTTGAACCCCGCGACGAGGAACAGCATCATCGCGATCTGATTCTCGGGCGGAATGTCCAGCGTGAACACTTCGCCGCCGACCCGTGCCGCACCGAGGACACCCATGGGCGAGTCCTGCTTGCGCTCCCCGCCGTCGAACGCCGCGTTCCACAGATCCGGGATCTTGGAGGGCAGGGCGACCATGGACTCGACACCGTTGCGCATCATGGTGCCCATCTGGTCCACGGACTGGCCGAAGGACTGCTGGACGATGCCGGAGGCAGGCGTGAAGCCGAGGAATCCGGCGGTGACGTACTTGCCCTCCTCGATGCCGCCGCGGCCGTCGGTCTTCGCGACCTGGTTCTCTATGACGTCCGCATGCAGCGTGCGGCGCGCACCGTCCCGCTCCACCGTGATGGTCGCTTCACCGCGGGAGGCGCGGATACGCGACTGGAGGACTCCGTAGTCGTCGACGGGCCGGCCGTCGTAGGCGACGATCTTGTCTCCGGGCTTCAGGCCCGCCGCCTTGGCCGGGGCCGGGGTGTCGCCCGCGGCGCATTTGTCACGGTTCTCGCTCTGCGCGATGACGCAGTCGGAGACCGTGCTGACCGTGGTGGTCTGGGTATTCAGCCCGAAGGTCATCAGGACACCGAAGAAGATCGCCACGGCCAGGACCAGGTTCATGAAGGGTCCGGCGAACATGACGATGACGCGTTTCCACGGCTTGCGCGTGTAGAACAGCCGCTTCTCGTCGCCCGGCTCCAGCTCCTCGAACGCGGCGGAGCGGGCGTCCTCGATCATGCCGCGCCAGGGCGACGTGGACCGCGCCTCTATCCGGCCGTCCGGCCCGGGCGGGAACATCCCGATCATGCGGATGTAGCCGCCGAGCGGTACGGCCTTGATCCCGTACTCGGTGTCGCCCTTCTTACGGGAGAACAGGGTCGGCCCGAAGCCGACCATGTACTGAGGCACCCGGATCCCGAACAGCTTCGCGGTGGAAAGATGCCCCAACTCGTGCCACGCGATCGAGAAGAGGAGTCCGATTACGAAGACGACTATGCCGAGAATCGTCATCAGTGCGGTCATGCACGTGCCTCCGCTGTCGCTTTCGCCACCAGTTCACGAGCCCGGATCCGGGCCCATGTCTCCGCTTCCAGGACGTTCCCGAGCGTCAGAGAAGTTCCCCGCGCGGGGCTGCCGTGCTCGGCGACTACCGCCGTGACGGTCTCCATGATCGCGTTGAACGGCAGGCCGCCCTTCAGGAAGGCGCCCACGCACTCCTCGTTGGCGGCATTGAACACCGCCGGCGCCGTCCCCGCGAGCTGCCCCACGTGCCGGGCGAGTCCCACGGCGGGGAACGCCTCGTTGTCGAGGGGGAAGAACTCCCAGGACGAAGCCTTCGTCCAGTCGAACCCGGCAGCGGCGTCCGGCACCCTGTCCGGCCAGCCGAGCCCGATCGCGATCGGCCCGCGCATGTCGGGCGGGGTGGCCTGGGCGAGGGTCGAGCCGTCGACGAACTCGACCATGGAGTGCACGTAGGACTGCGGGTGCACCACCACCTCGATGCGCTCGAAGGGGAGGTCGTAGAGCAAGTGCGCCTCGATGACTTCGAGGCCCTTGTTGACCAGTGTCGCCGAGTTCACGGTGATCACGGGGCCCATGGCCCAGGTCGGGTGGGCCAGCGCGTCCTCGGGCGTCACCCGGGCCAGTTCCGCCTTCGTACGACCGCGGAAGGGCCCGCCCGAGGCGGTCACCACGAGCTTGCGCACCTCGTTGCGGGAGCCGGCCGCCAGCGCCTGGAACAGCGCGGCGTGCTCGGAGTCGACGGGGATGATCTGTCCCGGCTTGGCGAGCGCCTTCACCAGCGGACCGCCGACGATGAGCGATTCCTTGTTCGCGAGCGCGAGCGTGCGCCCGGCCTGCAGCGCCGCGAGGGTCGGTGCGAGGCCGATGGAACCGGTGATGCCGTTGAGCACCGTGTGGCAGGCGGAGCCCGCCAGCTCCGTGGCGGCGTCGGGGCCGGCGAGGATCTCGGGCAGCGGCTCCGTCCCGTACTGCGCCGTGAGCGCCTCACGCAGCTGCGGTACGACGTCCTCCCGCGCCACCGCTACGGTGCCGGCCTTGAGCAGGTACGCCTGCTCGGCGAGGAGCCCCACCCGGCCCCCCGCGGCGGACAGCGCCGTCACGCGGAAGCGGTCGGGGTTGCGGAGCACCAGGTCCACGGCCTGGGTGCCGATGGAACCGGTGGAGCCGAGGACGACGATGTCCCGGACACCTACGGACGCGTCGTAGCGGAGATGCGGATCGGCGAGTGGAGCAGGACTGTCGGTCATCCCCCCATTCTCGCCATAAGAACTGTGTGGAAGGACAGGGAGCCCGGTAAGTCACCCGGCGGGCGGCGTCCACCGCACGGAGCCGGTGGTCGCGAGGCCCCCGCCGAGACGAGGCCGGCACGGTTCCGGCCTCGAACTTCAGGAGCGCCGCCTCATGCGCGGCGGCAGGCGACTGTCGGCACAGTCGTCCCCGCCGCGTGGCGGGAGTCACCCGGGATCGCCGCGTTCGCCCGTTGACGCGGACGGGACATTCGCGACATCCACGCGATGTGGTCCGCCGGACTCGCCGCCGTCCAGGCCGGTTGATACCGGCCGGCGACGAGGCATTCCCGCCCGTCCGTGACCCACGCGACGGGGCCGCCGATGCCGGGGTACGTACTGACGACGGTGCGGGGACGGGGCCCGGGAAAGCGCCCCGTCCCCGCCTGTCCGCCCCGTCCAGCCCTGCCCCCCTCGTCCCGTCCTGTCCGCTCCTGTCCGCCCCGTCACCGGGCGACGACCACGCCGTACTTACAGCCGCGGGCTGTCGCTGCTCACGGCTGCACTTCGCCCCTAAAGCTGCACGCTGGTGAAGACCATGATCCGTTCGTAGGTGTAGTCCTCCATGGCGAACCGCACACCTTCACGGCCCACGCCGGAAAGCTTCGCGCCGCCGTACGGCATCTGGTCGGCGCGATAGGACGGGGCGTCGCCGATGATGACGCCGCCCACCTCCAAGGCGCGATGCGCGCGGAAGGCCGACTGCACGTTGTGCGTGAAGACGCCGGCCTGCAGCCCGTACTTGGAGTCGTTGACCGCGGCGTAGGCCTCTTCCTCCCCCTCGACCCGTACCACGGACAGGACAGGTCCGAAGACCTCCTCGCACGCGAGGGTCGTGTCTGCGGGCAGGTCGGCCAGGACGGTGGGCGCGTACGTCGCCCCGTCGCGGCGTCCGCCGGTCAGGAGGTTCGCTCCTGCCCGTACTGCCTCGTCGACCCAGGACTCGACCCGCTGCGCGGCGTCCTCGCTGACGAGCGGACCCACCTCGGTCGCCGGGTCGGAAGGATCACCCGTGGTCTGGGCCTCGACCGCCTTGACGATGCGGGGTACGAGGCGGTCGTACACCGCGGCGTCGGCGATCACTCGCTGCACCGAGATGCAGGACTGCCCACCCTGATAGTTGGAGAAGGTGGCGATCCGGCCAGCCGCCCAGTCGAGGTCCTCGTCGGAGGAGTAGTCAGCGAGTACGACGGCTGCGCCGTTGCCGCCGAGTTCGAGGGTGCAGTGCTTGCGCGGAACCGAGTCCATGATCGCGTAACCGACCTTCTCGGAGCCCGTGAAGGAGATGACGGGCAGCCGCTCGTCCTGGACGAGCCGCGGCATCCGTTCGTTGCCGACCGGCAGGACCGACCAGCTTCCGGCCGGAAGTTCCGTCTCCGCGAGGAGTTCGCCGAGGATCAGCGCGGAGAGCGGCGTGGCGGGCGCCGGCTTGAGGATGATCGGGGTGCCCACCGCGAGAGCGGGAGCCACCTTGTGGGCACACAGGTTGAGCGGGAAATTGAACGGGGCGATACCGAGTACGACGCCACGCGGGAAGCGGCGGGTCAGGCCGATTCGGCCCTCACCGCCTCCGTCGGTGTCGAGGCGCTGGGCCTCTCCCCCGTTGAAGCGTCGTGCCTCCTCCGTCGCGAAGCGGAAGACCGAGACAGCGCGGCCCACCTCGCCCCGTGCCCACTTGATCGGCTTCCCGTTCTCGGCGGAGATGAGCTGGGCGATCTCCTCGGTGCGCTCCGTAAGTCGTCGCGCGACGTGCTCCAGGGCCGCGGCGCGCACATGGGCGGCAGTGGCGGCGAACTCGTCCCGGACCGCGTACGCGGCCGCTACGGCCTCTTCGACCTGATCCTCGGTGGGCACGGCGACCGTACCGACGAGGCGCCCGTCCCAGGGCGAGGCGACGTCGAATGTGGTCTCGCCCGTGGCCTCTCGGCCGGCGAGCCAGAAGGCGTGGTGGGAAGTCATCGCGAGTCCCGGCCCTTCCGCAGTGGGTGTGGGTGGTGCGCCGTTGCCTCGTGCAGCGTCGCCCGGAGACCAAGGTCTCCGGGCTCACCGTAAGGGCTGCCCCGCGCCCCGTCGTTTGTCCGCTACGGAGCAGCCGGACAGGATGATGTGCCGTTATGGCGTGACGGAGATACCGGTGCTCTCAGCGCGTACGCGGCGCTGCTGCACCGACGCGACAGCATGTACTCGTCACGCGCTCGCCCCGCACACCGCCGGGACGGGGCGCGGATTGCGTACGACGTCACGTCGCCCCGTGGGTCGACGTCAGGGCATCCCGCCGGGGAACGTGGTCGCCTTCAGGGCGAGCCACAGCTCCATCCGTACGTCGGGGTCGTCCAGGGAGCGTCCCAGGATCTCTTCCACTCGGCGCATGCGGTATCGCAGCGTGTGCCGGTGTACGCCGAGTTCAGCGGCTGCGGCGTCCCACTGGCCGTGGTGAGCGAGCCAGGCGCGCAAGGAGGCGACAAGGTCGCCACGTCCGGTCGCGTCGTGGTCGTGCAGAGCCCGCAGCATGCCGTCTGCGAAGGCGCGTACCGCGTCGTCCGCCAGGAGAGGCAGGACCGAGCCCGTGGCGAGTTCCTCGTGCTCGACGAGCACTCGACCTCTGCGACGGGCCACGGAAAGGGCCTGCTCCGCCTGCTTGTACGCCGCGGCTGCCGCGATGGGGCCGGCCGGAGCGGACAGTCCGATCACGAGGTCCTCGTCCCCCGCCGAGGAGGAGGCGTCACGGGGGTGCCGCGCGGCGTCGTGCGCCGCGGCGTACTGCGAGCAGGCGGCTGCGACGGCTCCCCGGTCCACCGCGAGCAGGATCAGGCGCTCACCGTCCTGCACGACGAGGACGGGCTCCGGGGCGCGGGCGGCGGCGCTCTCGACGATTTCGACGAGCGGATTGAAAACAGCCCCTGCGGTGACGTCTTCACCTGTCCCGGCGCGCGTCGTGCGTGCCCCCGGGCGCGACGAGTGGACTGCCGTCCGCCCCGTCACCGCACCGTGACCCCGGGCCGCGGGGGCTGCCGCGGCGTCGGCGATGATCAGACGAAACGGGGCGTCGAGGAGGGGACCGTACAGATCCCCCGCCGCTGCCCGTGCGTGATCGGACTCACCGGCGAGCAGCATGCCGAGCACAGCGGCTCCGATGCGCTGCTCCGCGGCCTGGAAGGCACGCGAACGCTCGGTCGTGAGCGTGAGGAGCGCGATCGCCGCGTGCAGGGCGTACCGCTCGGCGGTGCCGAGCGTGCCTTCGGTACCCACGGCCAGGGCCGCGCGTGGGCGGCGTCCCGTCCCGAGGGAGTGCAGTTCCACGCGGTCCTCGGCAGCGGCGACCACAGAACTGGCCGGCGCGGGACGGTCGCGCAGCCGCTGTACGTCGGCGGTGAGATGTCCGGCGCGGCGGGCGGCCCATTCCGGCGCCGCGGCCACGACGGCGCCGGACGCGTCGTACAGCGCCGCCCAGCCGTCGAGCTGTGCCGCGAGTGCGGCGAGCAACCCTTCGGGACCAGGGCCCAGTGCTTGTTTGGTGAGTTCGCGCTGGGCGGCGAACCCGGCGGTGACGGCGCGGTACTGCTCGGCGGCGATCGCCGCCGACACGGCCTTGCTGATGGCGAGGAACGGCGTCCTGCGCGGCACTTCGAGCAGCGGGAGGGACTCCGCCTCGGCTGCGGCGATCAAGGCGTCCGGCACGTCCTCGTAGTTGACGCCTACCGCGAACCCCAGCCCCGCCACGCCCGCCTCGACGAGCCGCCGCACGTACCCACACATCGCGTCGGGGTCCTCGGCGTCGAGCTTGAGCGCGGTGATGAGCAGCAGTTCGCCGCCGTTCATGTACGGAACGGGATCGGCCAGCTCGCTGACATGCGCCCACCGCACGGGGGTGTCCAGCTTGTCCTGCCCGGCGCGCACCTTGAGCTTGAGCGCGGAGTGCTGAACGAGTGAGGCGAGTGTGGGCGGCATGGAACCTTCCGACCTTAGGACGGGGCATACGGGGCGGGTACCGAGCGGATGCTCCCCAGGGCCTGTGGGTATCTCCAGGTATGGCCGACATGTATGAACGGACACCGTCGATTGTGCCTCACTGTATGGAACGACCGACCTGCGCGGCGCAGCACCCATACGCGGGGAGCGTGGAGGGCGGAAAAGAACTGGTGCGGAGGTTTGAGTACGGAGCGAGACAGAAGTGAGACAGAAGAGACAAGCGTGGTCTCACGTCGTCTCACGCTGGCTCTGGGCGCGATGGGGCGCACGGTACGAAAGCGCCTGCTCTTGACCGGTCTTCCTGCCCCGCTGCGCCGTCGACGGCGCAGGCACAGGCACAGGCGGGGCCCCGACGATGTCCCGAGGCCACCGAGGCGGCAGCGGCAGGCGCCGGACGGCTCAGTGGCGAAGGTCGACGAGGAGCGGCGGCGCGTGTTCACCGCGCACCGTGGTGAGGGAGAGCACGGCGTGGCCGGGCGGTACGGCGTGGGCGAGTTCGGAGGCGGACCAGCGTTCCCGCTCCACCTGCCGCACCGTGACGGACTGTGCCGTGGGCGCCTTCCCCGTGATCGCCTTGCGCAGGAAGTGCGTGACCTTGGCGAGCGGTTCGTCCGCGACGATCTGCCTGTCGGTGACGTCGCGGATCTCCCGCCACTCCTTGCCCCACGTCTCGGCGAAGTCCTGGCCGTCCCACGGTGTGACGCCGGAGAACGCCATGCGGCACCCGGCGGCTCCGAGGAGCGGGCCGCGCAGCGCGCGAGGTACGTCGTCCAGCGTGCGGAGGGTGAGGACGACGCCGGCGTAGGCCGAGCGCATGGCCTGGATCGCCCGCACCGTCTCCGGCGTGACGGCACCCGCGGCGTCGTCCAGGACGAGGCAGGCGAACAGTGACCTGTCCTGACGAACGCTGACGCTCGCGGTGAACTGGGCGAGGACGAGACGGGCGATGATGGCGGAAGCCTCGGTGTGCCCCCGGGCCGGCAGATCGATCCGTACGCGTACGGGGTGGTCCAGAGCCCGCAGCGAGAACGGCCTGCTGCGCCCGGAGGTGTCGAAGAAGTCGGCGAAGGCCGGCCTGTCGAGCAGGGCGATGCGGTCGGCCAGTTGAGCCGCCGGGTCCCCGGCGTGGCCCGACTGGCGCTCCCGCGACTCCAGGTCGCGCACCATCGCGGCGCGCCCCGCCTTGGACAGGGCATCGCGCAGTGCCTGGAGGGGCCCCGGCGCCCCGTCGAGCAGTTCTCGCAGTTCCGGCACGGAGGGGAAGCGTCCGTGGACCGCGTGGAAGGGGCCGATGAGCTGGGCGAGTACCGTCGCGGGCCGACGGGTGTCGCCGGTCCCGTGCTGGGCGGCCAGATCGCCCACGAGCGCTTCGGCGAGAACGGCTGCGGCTTCGTCGGCGTCGACAGCGCCGCCGTAGAGATCGAGGTCGTACACGGACTCGGGCCTGCTGATCTTGATGACGACGTCGTAGTCCTCGTCGCGTCCAAGACCGGCACCGGCCGCTCCGACCACGACGACCGAGGTGCGCCCCGCGAGGGCTTGCAGGCAGAGCGCCTCGGCCAGGGGGCGCACCAGTTGCGCGGTCTTGCCGGCTCCCGCGGGCCCCACCGCGACGAGCGAGGTTCCCAGGATCTCCGAGCCGAGGGCGAGACCGAGCTCCCGGTACGCGTACGGGTTGTGGGGATCGTCGGCAGCGGTGCCGATACGCACCTGCCCCGTGAACAGATCGTGCCGGGCGGCCCGGCCCGCGAGGTCGCGCTGCCCGGAGGGGTGCGGGCAGGCCGCCGCTCCGTCACGCATCACCTCGGCCTCGAAGGCGCTCGGTGACTGCCATCCCGCCCGCACCGTCTGCCAGGCGCGGACGAGACGGGCATGATCCACGTCGCGCATCCGTCCCTCGCTCGCCTCAGCCGCGAGGCGGTCGGCCGCCGCGTGGGCCCCCGCGGCTCGGAGTTCCGGCCAACGGACGGGATCTTCCTCGGGCGACGGTGACGGTGCCTGCGACGGGGCAGCGGGGCGCCAGGCCCGGGGGCCGTAGCGGCGCCAGACCTCCGCCCAGCGCCCCAGCCGTCCGACGACGATCACGATGATCAACGTGACGACTGCGTAGTAGAGGTAGGCGACCACGACGGCGCCCAGTGAGTGCCCCCTCACCGCCGCGTCGGGGACCATGGCCCACATCGGGGCCAGCCACCACGTACCGCCGAGGTAGCCGTTGAACAACAGCGACCACACGAGCCAGCCCACCAGGAGCGCCAGTGCGGCGCCGCTCATGAGTTGCCGTGCCGGGAGCGGCTCCGGCTCGTCGACGGGGCGGGGAACGTGCCCAAACCGCCAGATACCGGGGGCTGCCGGGGGCCGGGGCGTCCGGAGCCACGTAAGGAACGTCGCACCGGGGGCCGACCGCCCTTCTTCGACCGCACCGGGCTGACCGGGCTCCCACTGCGGACGGGGCAGCAGACCGGGCGGCTGAGCCGGTGGGGGCGGTACGGAATGTGCGGGCAGCGGCGCGCGGCGCGGGGGCGGCGGAACAGGTGCGCCGGGTCGCCCTCCGTACGCCTCCGGCGCGACGCCCCGGTCCCCCGGCGAGTCCGCGTCCTGGCGCGACACGTACGGCCCCTCCTGCCCTGGGAAGGACCGGTTCGCTCTGCCGGGGCCGTCGTCGGGGGGCTCGGCGACGGCGTCGCGTGCGGGGCCCTGTCCCTGCGGCGGGAACCCGTCGGCAGTGCTCTCGACGGAGGACACGGCGAAGCCGCTGCGCCCCGTCGGCGTCTCTTCGCCGCCGCGCCCCGTCCGCGCCCCGTCCGCGGTGAGACCCGTCCGCAGTGCGTCGCCTTCTTCTACGGTGCGTCCCGGTACGGTGCGTCCCGGTACGGTGCGTCCCGGTTCCGCGGTGCGCCCCGGGCGGGCGGAACTGAACGGTTCCGACGCCCCTTCCTCCGTCACCCACACGGCGTAGGGGTCCGGCTGCCCGGCGGCGGGCCCACCGGCCGTGCGGGACGTCGCGTCCGCATCCAGTCCGTGCGCCTCGTACCTGCCGTCCGCTTCCATGGCCTTGCCCCCTGACCTGCCGGTCCACCGTGACGTGCCGCTCGGCACGGGTCGATCGCGGCTCAATCTAGTGTCCCCGCAGCCGTGAGAGGCCGATGCTCGCCTGAAAGGAAGATTTTCGGCCCCCGCCGTCCGGGCCCCGGCCACCACGAACCAGGAGCGGAACGGGTGACCGTGGCCGGGCTGCCCTGACGCTTCGTGGCCCTCTCCGACCGACGATCCGTCTACGTCCCGCGGCGCGCCGTGGACGATGAACGCGCCATGAGCGACGTGGAGGGACATGGCGTCGTGCGCGACGCGGCGTGACGGCATGACGCGGCATTGGGCTCGTGCGCTCAACATGCAGCACCACGGACAACGCTCAGCCTGCGAGCCGGCAGCACCCAGCAGTGACGCACCGGAGTGTCCATCACGGACAACGACGCCGCCCCACTTCTCCCGAACGGCACATCCCCCGCACTGCCCGGCCGCTCTAGCCTGCGAACAACGAACTGGAACCGCGGACGCGCCGTGAGACGACGGAGCCCCGCACCACCCGGACCGCGGTGCCGACGGCGAACGTCGCGCGGCGGTCCGGTTCCCGGGTCCGCGCACCCGGATCATGGAATCCCAAGGATCACAGGAGCCCTCATGAGCGCCATTCCGCAGGAGCGCCGCGTCGTCACTGCCATCCCCGGGCCGAAGTCCCAGGAGCTTCAGTCCCGCCGTGCCGCCACGGTGGCCGCAGGCGTGGGCTCCACGCTGCCGGTCTTCGCGGCCCGAGCCGAGGGCGGCGTCCTTGAGGATGTCGACGGAAACCGATTCATCGACCTCGGCTCCGGGATCGCCGTCACCACCGTCGGCTCGAGCGCGGAGGCCGTCGTCCGGCGGGCCACCGCGCAGTTGGCGGACTTCACCCACACGTGTTTCATGGTCACGCCGTACGAGGGGTACGTCGCCGTCGCCGAGCAGCTCGCCGAGCTGACGCCGGGCGACCACGAGAAGAAGTCGGCCCTCTTCAACTCCGGGGCCGAGGCCGTCGAGAACGCCGTCAAGATCGCGCGCGCCTACACGAAGCGCCAGGCCGTCGTCGTGTTCGACCACGGCTATCACGGCCGCACGAACCTGACGATGGCTCTGACCTCGAAGAACATGCCGTACAAGAACGGGTTCGGTCCGTTCGCCCCCGAGATCTACCGCGTGCCCGTCGCGTACGGCTACCGCTGGCCGACGGGGCCGGAGAACTGCGGCCCCGAGGCGGCGGCCCAGGCCATCGACCAGATCACGAAGCAGATCGGTGCCGACAACGTCGCGGCGATCATCATCGAACCGGTGCTCGGCGAGGGCGGCTTCATCGAGCCGGCCAAGGGCTTCCTCCCGGCGCTGCGGCAGTTCGCGAGCGAGAAGGGCATCGTGTTCGTCGCCGACGAGATCCAGTCGGGCTTCTGCCGCACCGGCCAGTGGTTCGCGTGCGAGGACGAGGACATCGTCCCTGACCTCATCACGACGGCGAAGGGCATCGCGGGTGGCCTGCCGTTGTCCGCGGTGACGGGGCGCGCCGAGATCATGGACGCCGCCCACTCCGGCGGCCTCGGCGGCACCTACGGCGGCAACCCGGTGGCCTGCGCCGCGGCGCTCGGGGCGATCGAGACGATGAAGGAGCTGGACCTCAACGCCAAGGCCCGGCGCATCGAGGAGATCATGAAGGAGCGCCTCGGCGCCCTCCAGGAGAAGCACGAGATCATCGGTGACGTTCGTGGACGCGGCGCCATGATCGCCATGGAGCTCGTCAAGGCCGGGACGAAGGACCCGAACCCGGAGGCGACGGCGGCCCTCGCCAAGGCGTGCCACGCCGAGGGTGTCCTGGTCCTCACCTGCGGAACCTACGGCAACGTCGTACGCTTCCTTCCGCCGCTGGTCATCGGTGAGGAACTCCTCAACGAGGCCCTCGGCGTGGTGGAAGAGGCGTTGGCCGCGCTCTGAAGTCCCGCCCCGTGTGACCTGCGGTAACCAGCGGACACTGTGAAGAAGGTGTGGGGGGGCGATGGGGGGATGACCGTGCACCTGTCGGACGGCTCGCTGCCTGTCGTAGGTTCGGGACAGATGAGAGAAACACCCCGTTCGCAGGCGACTGCGGGCGGCGCCCGGACGGGGCTTCCCCGGTTTCGTCCTGGCTGTGCCTTCGCGCACACCACCGGAGCCGACAGCTCCGGAAATCCTCACCGATCGGATGGCCGCCCGCCCCACACCCCCCGGGGCGCGCGGCACCCCGGTCCTGGCGGACGCCCCGGAACCACCCCCCCTGTTCCGGGGCGTCCGGCTGCCGTCCTGACGGTCGCTCTGCTCGTCTTCGCAGCGATCAGCTGGCAGATCGGCGTTCATGGCCCGGTGCGCCGCCTGGACGAGCGCCTGGGGGTCGACGTGCACGACCACGGACTCCTGCCCCGCGGCCTCGCGGAGTTCTTCTCGGACCTGGGCAACAGCGGCGTCGCGCTGCCCGTTCTGGCTCTCGTCGTCGTGAGTACGTCCTGGTGGGCACGGCGCCGGTCGGTGTCGCGCTGGTGGGGTCCCGGGACCGCCGCCGTGTCGGTGATGGTGGCCGTCCCCCTCCTGGTCGTTCCGCTGAAGGAGTTGTTCGACCGTCCGGGACAGCCCACGGCCGAAGGACTGGGTTACTACCCGTCGGGTCACACCGCTACGGCCACGGTGGCCTACGGAGCCTGCGTTCTGCTCGTTCTTCCGCACCTACGGGGTGGTCACCGGACAGCGCTGCGCCGGGGCCTCGTCGTGGCCTGGGCGCTCGTGAGCCTCTGCGTCGGGTACGGCCTGGTACGCCAGGGTTACCACTGGCCGTCGGACGTCGTGGCCAGCTGGTCTCTCGCGGGCGCGCTGCTCCAGTGCCTGGTGCTCGGGATCGGGTTCTCGGCATCGGACGAGGGCACGTCGCGCTCGGAGGGCCCGTGACGGACTGAGCCGTAGAGGTGCCCGACGACGGGAGCGAGGCGCTGGAAAGAGCCCCTCGGCGGTCCTGACGGTGCGGACACCCCGCCCCGCCACGGACTCGCGCAAGGACGGCCGGGACGGCGCGCCAAAGCGGGGCGCGCGTGTCGCTGCCGGGAGGTGCCAGGAGGTGCCAGGAGGGCTTGGACGGCGCCACAGGGAAGCCGGCCCGCCGCGGTGCCTCCTCCTGCCGCGTGCCGATTCCCGGCGCCACTTGCAGCCCGCAAACGAGCCACCGTCACCCTTCCCCAGCGCCGCCCCGTTCCGTTTCCACGCCGCCCCGTTCCGTTGTCCCGCCGTCGGCGTCGGGGAAGGGCGGCGCGCTCCTCTCCCTGCCCTTCGTGGACATGCGGACCGCCGCCTCGTGCATGGCCAGTTCCAGGACGACGGGGTCGGTGAGGGTTCCCGAGCTGTCCGGCGGGACGAGCCAGTGAACGGAGCCCGAGGTGACATCCGGGCGTGGCACGACGATCCATGTCCCGTTTCCCGCGCCCCGTACGCCGGTACCGATCCAGTGGGCGGCGGTCCCTGCGGGGACGAGAAACCCGATCCGGGACTCGTCGGAATCGGCGAGGACGGGGCCTGGCCGGTCGAGAATGCCGTAGAGGACGTCAAGCGTCAGCCGGCCCAGCTCGCCTCCCAGGACGAGCACGTCCCAGACCCGCCCGGCGGGCAGCAGCACGACGCCGAACGGATCGCTCTCCCAGGCGCGCAGGCACGCCTCGGGATCGAACGCGGCCGATGCCAGCCATTCGGTTGCGGTCCTGTCGTCTCCGGCGCCGGTCGTGGCCGTCATGGTGGGAGCCTCCTGCCGTGATCCCGCGCGGCGTTCGTCGCAACGCCGCGCCTGTCACGAAGGAGAGGGCTCCACCGCCCCGGCATTACGCGACTTCCACCGCCCCGTAGGCGTGAGACCTGTCACACGGGGCGGCGGACGGGGCGACGTCAGCTGTCGAACCCGAGGCCGAACCTGTCCATGGCGCGCAGCCACAGGTTGCGGTGTCCTCCGTTCCGGTCGGCGTGTGCCAGCGACCGCTTCGTCAGCTCGATGCCGGCCCAGGCGAAGGGCTCGGGCGGGAAGGGCAGCGGCTTGGTCCGCACCATCTCCAGCCGAGTGCGCTCCGTGTCCTCGCCTCCCAGCAGATCGAGCATGACGTCGGCTCCGAAGCGCGTCGCGGCGACGCCCAGCCCCGTGTAGCCCGCCGCGTAGGCGACCCGCCCACCGTGCGCGGTGCCGAAGAACGCCGAGAACCGTGAACACGTGTCGATGGCTCCACCCCAGGCGTGCGTGAATCGCAGCCCCTCCAACTGCGGGAAGCAGTGGAAGAACTGGCCGGCGAGCTTCAGGAAGGTGGCGGGCCGCTGGTCGTGTTCGGCGCGCACCCTGCCGCCGTACGGATAGATGGCGTCGTACCCGCCCCACAGGATCCGGTTGTCGGCGGACAGGCGGAAGTAGTGGAACTGGTTGGCACTGTCGCCGAGCCCCTGCCTGTTCTTCCAGCCGATCGAATCCATCTGCTCGTCGGAGAGCGGCTCGGTCATGAGCGCGTAGTCGTACACGGGCACGGTGTACGGACGCAGCCGCCGCACCAGGGAGGGGAAGACATTGGTGCCCAGGGCGACCTGCTGGGCCACCACCCGCCCGTACGGTGTCCGGACGGCCATCCCTGCGCCTGCCTTCGCGAGATCGAGGGCGGGAGTGTTCTCGTGGATACGGACACCCAGCGCGAGGCAGGCCTCCTTGAGTCCCCAGGCGAGTTCGGCCGGGTTCAGGATCGCGACGCCGCGGCGGTCGTAGAGCCCGGCGAGGAAGGTCGGCGAGTCGACCTGCGCGCGCAGGGCGTCGCGATCGAGGAACTCCAGGCCACTGAAGCCGCGGTGTTCGGCGGCCTCGTGCAACTCGCGCAGCTCTGCCACCTGGTGCGGCTGGGTGGCCACGTCGATCTCCCCGGTGCGCTCGAAGTCGCAGTCGATGCCGTAGCGGGTGAGCGACTCCTCGATGGCGTCCAGATTGCTCGCTCCCAGCGCCTCCAGCGTCTCGATCTCCTCCGGCCAGCGCTCCAGGCCGTTGGGCAGGCCGTGCGTGAGTGACGCCGCGCAGAACCCGCCATTGCGTCCGGACGCCGCCCAGCCGACCTCCTTGGCCTCGACGAGCACGACCTCGCGCCCCGGATCGCGTTCCTTGGCGCGCAACGCGGTCCACAAGCCGCTGTAGCCTCCGCCCACGACCAGGAGATCGCCACGTGCGTCGCTGATCAGCGCGGGTTGCGGAGCGGGCCTGCCGGGATCGTCCAGCCAGTAGGCGACGGGCCTGGCCTCGGCCAGCGAGACGTTCCAACGGCTACTCATGGCGCTCGCGGCCATGATGTCAACTCCCTACGGGCGTGCCTGAGGCACGGTTGTGCGGATGGTGCGGGTGGTTACGGAGGGCCGCTCCCGATCCCCGTAAAGGGGCGACGGGGCGACGGGGCGACGGGGCGACGGGGCGACGGGGCGACGGGGCGACGGGGCGACGGGGCGACGGGGCGACGGGGCGACGGGGCGACGGGGCGAC
>NZ_JBFALS010000023.1:0-11683 GCF_040656295.1 Streptomyces sp. NPDC049954 | reverse complement strand
CGACGGGGCGGGTGTACCCGAGCCGGTGCGCGATGTCACGTACCACTGCCCCGCCCGCTCCCCGCCCCGTCGCACCGTCACGTGCGCTTACGGCGGTTACCGAAGACCATCGCGAGCAGGACGACGAGTACGGCGATGACGAACATCGCCGTACCGATCACGTTGATCTGCACGGGGGTACCGCGCTGCGCCGACCCCCAGACGTACATCGGGAAGGTCACGGTGGACCCGGCGTTGAAGTTGGTGATGATGAAGTCGTCGAAGGACAGGGCGAAGGCCAGCAGCGCCCCGGCCGCGATGCCGGGAGCCGCGATGGGCAGTGTGACGCGAAGGAACGTCTGGACCGGCCCCGCGTACAGATCCTGGGCGGCCTGCTCCAGAGCCGGGTCCATGGACATGACGCGGGCCTTGACAGCGGTGACGACGAAGCTCAGGCAGAACATGATGTGCGCGATGAGGATCGTCCAGAACCCGAACTGCACGCCCATGTTGAGGAACAGCGTCAGCAGCGACGCCGCCATGACCACTTCCGGCATGGCCATAGGCAGGAAGATCAGCGAGTTCACGACGCCGCGCGCCCGGAAGCGGTAGCGCACCAGAGCGAAAGCGATCATGGCGCCCAGGACGGTGGAGCCCAGAGTGGCCCAGCCGGCTATCTGAAGGCTGAGCGACAGTGAGCCGCACATGTCGGCCACGCCGCAGGGGTCCGTCCAGGCGTCGGTGGAGAAACGCTGCCACTCGTAGTTGAAGCGTCCGTTGGGCTTGTTGAACGAGAACACCATCACGACGATGTTCGGCAGGATCATGTACGCGAGGGTGCAGAGCCCGGCGGCGACGACGAGGTTCCTGCGCAGCGCCCGCACGGGGCCACGGCGCCCCGAAGGACCGCGCGACGCGCGCCCCGTAGCCGTCTTCCCGGCGTCTGAGTCGCTGGAGAGCCGGTCGCCCGAAACGGGCGGCGACGTCGGGGCGACCGTCCGCTCACGTGCGGCCGGCACGGGGGTGGACTCCGGAGTGGGCTGAGGTTGCGTGGTCATCAGATGAGATCCTCCGTCCCGGACTTGCGCAGGTAGACCGTGACCGCCGCGAGGATCGCGGCCATGAGGATGAACGACAGTGCTGCCGCGGCCGGATAGTCGAGCACGCGGAGGAAGAGCGTCTGGATGACGTTCCCGATCATCCGGGTGTCCGTCGAGCCGAGCAGGTCGGCGTTGACGTAGTCGCCGGACGCCGGGATGAACGTAAGCAGGGTTCCGGACACGACGCCCGGCATGGACAACGGGAGCGTCACCTTGCGGAAGGTTGTGAACGGGGCGGCGTAGAGGTCCCCCGCCGCCTCGTGCAGACGGCTGTCGATCCGTTCCAGCGACGTGTACAGCGGCAGGATCATGAACGGCAGGAAGTTGTAGGTGAGGCCGCACACCACGGCGAGCGGCGTCGCGAGGACCCGGTCGCCGTCCGTGATCCCCAGGGCGCTGGTCATGTCGAGCAGGTGCAGCGCGTTGAGCGTGTCCACCACGATGCCGCCGTCGGCGAGGATCGTCTTCCACGCGAGCGTACGAATGAGGAAGCTCGTGAAGAACGGGGCGATGACAAGGATGAGCACGACGTTGCGCCAGCGCCCCGCACGGAAGGCGATGAGGTAAGCCAGCGGATAGCCGAGCAGCAGGCACAGCGCCGTCGCTACCGCGGCGTAGGCGATGGAGCGCAGGAACTGTGGCCAGTACTCGCTGAACACGTCCCAGTACGTGGCGAAGTGCCACGTGACCTTGAAGCCGTCCTCCAGCGAGCCCGTCTGTACCGAGGTGGAGGCCTGGTACACCATGGGCAGGGCGAAGAAGACGAGGAGCCACAGGAGGCCCGGGAGAAGCAGCCAGTACGGGACGAACCGGCCCCGTCCGCGTGGCGGGCGCCCCTTCGGGGGCTGCTGCGGCGGTTCCTCCGGCGGACCGGACGTCGCCGGCGGCGGTGCGGGGGGTGCGTCGGTGACGCTCACGCGGCTTCCCCCTCGGTGTCGGCGGTCCGTATGCCTGCGTCGATGTCCTGGTCCGCGTCGAGCCCGAAGGTGTGCGCGGCGCTCCAGTGGGCCACGACCTCGGCTCCGGGAACGAGGCGGCTGTCGCGCTCGATGTTCTGGGCGTACACCTCGAACGCTCCGCACACCGGGGTGTCGATCACGTACTGCGTGGAGACACCGATGAAGCTCGACGCGGCGATCCGCCCGGTCACCCGGTTGCGCCCCGCGGGAACGGCCGCGGCGTCCTCGGCCACGACGAGGGATATCTTCTCCGGGCGCACGCCCATGAGGATCTCGCCGCCCGGGGCGGGCGACGTCGCGCAGCGGTCGCCGTGGAGCGACAGCGTCGTACCCCGCACCGTCACCGCGACGTCCTGCCCGGAGATGTCCGCGACGTGCCCCTCCAGAAGATTGGAGGTCCCGAGGAAGTTGGCCACGAACGTGGTCCGTGGATTCTCGTAGAGGTCCGCCGGTGAGCCGAGCTGCTCGACCCGCCCCGCGTTCATGACGGCGACCGTGTCGGCCATCGTCATGGCCTCCTCCTGGTCATGGGTGACATGGACGAAGGTGATGCCGACCTCGGTCTGGATGCGCTTGAGCTCAAGCTGCATCTGACGCCGCAGTTTGAGGTCGAGGGCGCCGAGCGGCTCGTCCAGAAGCAGGACCTTCGGCCGGTTGATGAGAGCTCGGGCCACGGCTACTCGTTGCTGCTGGCCTCCGGAGAGCTGGTGCGGCCTGCGGCGGGCGAAATCGCCGAGCTGCACCAGGTCCAGCATCTCGTCCACCTGCTTCTTGACGGACTTGACGCCCCGTCGGCGCAGCCCGAACGCGACGTTCTCGTGTATGTCCAGGTGGGGGAAGAGCGCGTAACTCTGGAAGACGGTGTTGACCGGTCGCTTGTAAGGGGGCAGTCCTGTGACGTCCTCGTCTCCGAGGTGAACGGTGCCCGAACTCGGCACCTCAAGCCCGGCGATCATGCGCAGGGTGGTGGTCTTGCCGCAGCCGGACGCTCCGAGCAGAGCGAAGAAGGACCCTTGGGGCACCGTCAGGTCCAGGGGGTGCACCGCGGTGAACTGGCCGTACGCCTTCCCTATGCCGGCAAGGCGGACGGCGCCGCCCCGTTCGGTCGAGGCTGTCGGTGTGGCGGGTGGCGTCGTGGTCGTCATGAGCTGAATCCCGGGGAGGTGAGGAAACGGGCGGGACGAGGGGCGCCGACACGGTTCGTGGCCGGCGGACAGGGGCTGAAGGGCGGGAGAGAAGGCCTGGGGATCACGGGGGAAGGGAGAGGGGCAGGAAGGGAGAGGGGCATGCCAGGAAAAAGAGGGGGCGGGCCCGGGGGCGCTGGAGCGCGATTCCCCGTGCCCCGTGGGTACACAGCACCCGCGCGGCGACTCGTGGGCATCGGAAGACCAACGGTGCTGCCGCTCTCCCGTCGGCGGCTGTTGTCCTCTTCGCTTCCGCACCGCCCTCCTCCTCGCGCCGGTGCAACCCACACAGCGCGCGCCCTTCGCGGATCCGGTACAGAAGCGGACGCGTACTCCGGGCGAGGAGGATCATCCCGCCAAGCCACCTGGGCAACTCGTGCGACGTGTTGGGGCAGTTGGCGTCCGGCTCTACGAAAGGCGCCAATGGGCCTGCTCGGGACGCCGCCCTTGCTCGGGGCGCCGGCCCGAGGCCGAGACGCAAGGCTCTCTCGCACCGTTCCACGATTCCCCTCACGTCGTCGCACCGCGTCCCGATCCTGCGCTCCCCCTGCCCGCCCGCCCGCATGTCGGACGCGATTGGCACGTACCCATCGCATCGATCGCATCGGAAGCGTCATCCGTCGGTCAGGGCCGCGAACTTCTTCTCGTACGCCGTCTCCTCCTTCGCTCCCAGTGAGCGGAAGGCGTGCGATTTCGCGGCCATCGCCTTGTCGGGCACGATCAACGGGTCTTCGGAGGCGTCTTTGTCGATCTTCGCCAGCTCGGGCCGGACGCCGTCAACGGGGCAGACGTAGTTGATCCATGCCGCCAGCCGTGCTGCGACCGGAAGCTCGTAGTAGTAGTCGATGAGACGCTCGGCGTTCTCCTTGTGCCGGGCCTTGTTCGGCACAAGGAGGCTGTCGCTCGACGTCATGTAGCCGCTGTCCGGGATGTGGAACCGGATGTCGGGGTTGTCGGCCTGGAGTTGTACGACGTCGCCGGCCCAGGCGAGACAGGCGGCGAGGTCCCCCTTGCTGAGGTCCGAGATGTAGTCGTTGCCGGTGAAGCGCCGCACCTGTTTCCTGTCGACACTCTTCTGGATCCTGGCGACAGCGGCGTCGAAGTCGTCGGCGGTGACGGTGGCAGGGTCCTTGCCCATGTCGAGGAGGGTCATGCCGACCGTGTCCCGCATCTCGGACAGCAGTCCCACCTTTCCCTTGAGCTGCGGGTTCTCCAGGAGCTGGGAGAGCGAGGTGACCTCCTTCCCTCCCGTGGCCTTCACGTTGTAGGCGATGACGGTGGAGATGCCGGCCCAGGGATACGAGTAGGCGTGCCCAGGGTCCCAGTCCGGATTACGGAACTGCGGGGACAGGTTGGTGAAGGCGTGGGGGAGGTTGGCCGGGTCGAGTTTCTGCACCCACCCGAAGCGGATGAGCCGGGCTGCAAGCCAGTCGGTGACGCAGATCAGGTCGCGCCCCGTGTCCTGCCCAGCGGCGAGCTGAGGCTTGATCTTCCCGAAGAACTCGACGTTGTCGTTGATGTCCTCGGTGTACTTGACCTTGATTCCGGTGCGCTTGGTGAAGGCGTCGAGCGACGGCCGATGCCGTTCGTCCTCACTGACGTCGATGTACTCGGTCCAATTGGAGAAGTTGACCTGTTTCTCCTTGGCCGAGTGGTCCTCGGACTCTGCCGCCTCGTCACCGGTCTTGGCCGCGGCGGGTATGCCGCAGGCGGAGAGTGCGGCGAGGCCGCCCGCCGCGAGTACTCCGCCGCCTGCCGCGCGCAGCACGGTACGCCGCTCAGGGCGCTTGCGGGCGGCGCCCCTCCGCCCCGTCCCGTCACCACGTAGCGCCCGCAGCATTGACGACCGCTGCGCGGCTGACATCCGGTCCGGATCGAACTCTTCCATGCGCTGTGCCCTTTCGGGTGAACGTACTCGGCGAGTGCGGCGGCTGCGGCGGCCGCCGACGATTATCTGTCCCCGAAGACCGTGCGGTGCCACGCCTTTGCGGCCACCGCGGTGTTGTCGAACATCACGTGCTTGACCTGCGTGTACTCCTCGAAGGAGTAGGCGGACATGTCCTTGCCGTAACCGGACGCCTTGTAGCCGCCGTGCGGCATCTCACTGATGATCGGGATGTGGTCGTTGACCCAGACGCAGCCGGCCTTGATCTCGCGTGTCGCCCGGTTGGCCCGGTAGACGTTCCGCGTCCAGACGGAAGCGGCGAGCCCGTACGGCGTGTCGTTCGCGAGCCGGAGTCCCTCGTCGTCCGCGCCGAACGGCAGCACGACCAGCACGGGCCCGAAGATCTCGGCCTGGACGATCTCGCTGTCCTGCGCGGCGTCCGCGATGAGCGTCGGCGCGTAGTACGCACCGTCCTTCAGGGCACCGCCCGGAACCGTACCGCCGGTGACGACGGTGGCGTGGGAGCGAGCTCGGTCGACGAACCCGGAGACCCGGTCGCGC
Organism: Streptomyces sp. NPDC049954; assembly: GCF_040656295.1. Taxonomy (NCBI): domain Bacteria; kingdom Bacillati; phylum Actinomycetota; class Actinomycetes; order Kitasatosporales; family Streptomycetaceae; genus Streptomyces; species Streptomyces sp. NPDC049954. The sequence goes on along the minus strand of NZ_JBFALS010000023.1, from coordinate 6,015 downwards.
TGGGCATGGCTGACGAGCGGACCGAGGTCCGTCGACGGGTCGAAGGGGGCCCCGAGCCGCGCCGTCTCCATCAGCGCGGCGGCCTCACGCACGAAGGCCTCGTACAGGGGGCGCTGGACGTACGCGCGCGTGGCGGCGGTGCAGTCCTGCCCCGTGTTGATGAGGCTTCCCGCCACGGCGCCCTGTACGGCGGCGTCGAGATCCGCGTCGTCGAACACCACGAACGGGGCCTTTCCGCCCAGTTCCAGATGGAGCCGGGTGACGGTGGCCGTGGCGATCTCCGAGACCCGCTTCCCCACCGCCGTCGAGCCCGTGAAGGACGTCATCACGACGTCCGGGTGAGCGACGAGCCGCTCCCCCGCGTCCTTCCCCGCACCGTTGACGACGTTGACGACCCCGTCGGGGAACCCCGCCTCCGTCGCCGCCTCGGCGAGGAGCAACGAGGTGAACGGCGTCAGCTCCGCCGGTTTGAGGACGATGGTGTTCCCGGCGGCGACCGCCGGGAGGACCTTCCAGGCAGCCATCTGGAGTGGATAGTTCCACGGCGCGATCGACCCCACGACGCCGATCGGCTCGCGACGGACGTACGACGTGTGGTCGGCGCTGTACTCGGCCGCGGCCCGTCCTTCGAGATGACGCGCCGCGCCCGCGAAGAACGCGGCGTTGTCCACGGTGCCGGGTACGTCGAACGCGCGGCTCAACTTGATCGGTTTCCCGCACTGCAGCGACTCCGCCTGAGCGAGTTCCTCGGCTCGTTCCGCGAGGACGGCGGAGAGGCGCTGAAGCCGTTCGGACCTTTCTCCCGGGGTCGTCATGGACCAAGCCGGAAACGCCGCGCGGGCCGCGGCCACCGCCTCATCCACGTCCTTCGCCCCGGCCAGTTCGTAGGTGTACACCTCGTCGCCGGTGGCGGGGTCGACAATCTGCTGCCGCCGCCCTGATGTCCCCGCACGGAGTCGGCCGTCGATGTATTGCGCACCTGCCGCGAACCTGTCCCGTGGCTGGAAGCGGTTGTGCATGTCGCTCTCCTCCGGCACCTGCGCCTTTGTTACGGTGCCGTAGCTCCGGCCCGATTTGAGTGCCGATCCTGACAGAGCAGCATTCCTTCAACAAGTGATTCCGTTGTTTCCTTTTGGTTACACGACGGAATCTGTCGACCAGTTGTCGAGTCCTCCCGAAAAACCACGACGGGTTGTACGTAGTGACTGGAACACTCAGGTGCATGGTCCGGATCGATACATGGGAAGCGCTCCGCGCCCACGAACGGGGCGGCGACGGCGCGGACGACGCGGGTGCGCGACAGCGACCGAAGTACCTCTTCTTCTGGGGACATCGCCGACGCGCGGACGACCGACTCGACCAGTCCTGTTTGAGCCAGTGGTGGCCCGCCCCATTCCGGGTGGGTGAGCACGAGTACGCCACAGCCGAGCACTGGATGATGGCCGAGAAGGCGAGACTCTTCGGGGATCTCGCGAGTGAGCGAGCCGCTCTCGCGGCACCGACGCCGGCACAGGCGAAGATCGCAGGACGGCTGGTACGGGACTTCGACGAGCAGACGTGGGACCGAGAGCGCTTCGGCATCGTGGTCGCGGGCAGCGTCCACAAGTTCTCCTCCCACCCCGATCTGCTTGCCTTCCTCCTCGGCACCGGCGACCACATCCTGGTGGAGGCCAGCCCACTGGACCGCGTGTGGGGTATCGGCCTGGCCGCCGACGACCCGCGCTCCCGGGAACCCGAAAAGTGGCGAGGCCTCAATCTGCTCGGGTTCGCGTTGATGGCCGCGCGGGAGGCTCTGAGTTCCTCGGGCAGGGCGGACAGCGGGAACGGGGCCGGGGCCGGGCAGTGGCGAACGCGGCGTGCTGCGGGCGGCGCGGCCGCCGCCAAAGCAGGCACCGCTGAGGGTTCGGCCAACCGCGGATAGCCGGTAACGATCTCCGAGCGCGCTGCGGCTTGGCACTTCACCGGGCCGGGAAGGACCGAAGACGGGCGGGGAACAGGTGGATGAGCCGAGTCCGGGGCTCATCCTCGGGGGCGGCGCGGGGCGGGTGGGGCTTGGGGCTGAGGCTTGGACCAGTACGCCGCGGTCGGGCGACCCCAGGAGCGTGCGCCGGCGGCGGGCCGGCACGCCGGGCAGCAAGGCCAAGTGACGGCGTGGCCGGGCTGCCCTCGCCCACCGGGGCCCCGCACAGGGCACGGCGACGCGCCGCCGTCCGGGTGCCCGGCCGTCCGGAAGGCCGCAGCGTCACCCGGCAGCCACTTACCTCCCCGTCCCGGCGCCCACCCCGCACCGTGGAATATGCCACGGTGCGGCGAGCGTGCCGCCATCTGGCATATTCCACGGTGCGGAGCGGCTACCGCGTTCGGCATATGTCGCGTTGCAGGAGCACGGGGATGCGCGGTACCGCACCGTGGAATATGCCACGGCGCGGGCCCAGGGCCCCAGGACAGCCGCCCGCGACCGACCCCACCCCGGCCCGCCCCGACCCGCCCCCTCCACACCAGGAGCAGACCCCGCCCTGCGGCCACGAGGCCGCAACTTACGATGATCCCGGCCGGTCCGCCGACCGTCCCATCGCCCCTCGGAGGAAAGGACCTCGCGGGGAAGGATCGGAAGGAACCCATGAACGACCTGCACGCCTTCATCGCCGGGCTGCCCAAGGCTGAACTGCACGTGCATCATGTGGGCTCGGCGTCGCCCCGTATCGTTTCCGCGCTGGCCGCGCGGCACGGCGACTCTCTGGTACCGACGGCGCCTGAGGCGCTCGCCGACTACTTCACCTTTACCGACTTCGCCCACTTCATCCAGGTCTATTTGTCGGTGGTGGACTTGATCCGCACGCCTGAGGACGTCCGCCTCCTCACTTTCGAGATCGCACGCGACATGGCCCGTCAGAACATCCGCTATGCGGAACTGACGATCACGCCCTTCAGCTCGACGCGCCGCGGCATAGACGAGCGCGCCTTCATGGAGGCCATCGAGGACGCGAGGGTGGCTGCGGAGCGGGAGCTGGGAATCACCCTGCGCTGGTGCTTCGACATTCCGGGAGAGGCCGGACTCGAGGCGGCGGAGGAGACGGCGCGGCTGGCTGTCGACCTGCGCCCCGAAGGGCTGGTCTCCTTCGGCTTGGGCGGTCCCGAGATCGGTGTTCCGCGTCCTCAGTTCAAGCCCTTCTTCGACCGCGCCATCGCGGCCGGACTCCGCTCGGTTCCGCACGCCGGCGAGACCACGGGGCCGCAGACCGTGTGGGACGCGCTGAACGACCTGGGCGCGGAGCGCATCGGGCACGGCACGAGTTCTGTCCAGGATCCCCGGCTGCTGGAGCATCTCGCCGAGCGGCGCGTTCCTCTCGAGGTCTGCCCGACGTCCAACGTCGCGACGCGCGCCGTCCCCGATCTCTCCGCGCATCCGCTCAAGGAGATGGTGGACGCTGGAGTGCTGGTCACCATCAACAGTGACGACCCCCCGATGTTCGGCACCGATCTGAACAACGAGTACGCGATTGCCGCGACCCTGTTGGACCTTGACGAGACCGGCCTGGCCGCCCTTGCCCGGAACGCCGTCGACGCCTCATTCCTGGAGCCGGAGGGCAAAGGGCGGATCAAGGCCGAGATCGACGCGTACACCGCCTCCTGGCTCGCCCCGTGACACGTGTGATGACATGCGGTCATGCGCACCATTACGGCCGTGGGGCATCGAGGCGACCCCTACCGCATCCGTGAGAACACTCTGTCTTCGCTCCGTTCGGCTCTAGACCGCGGTGCCGACGCCGTGGAGATGGACGTGCGGCTCACCCGCGACGGAGTCCCGGTTCTGCTGCACGACGCGACATTGCAGCGGTTGTGGGACCACGATCGCCCACTCGACCAGTTGACGGCGTCCGAGGTTCACGAGCTCACCGCAGGGCAAGTGCCCACGCTGGCCGAAGCCCTGGAAGTCACGCGGGACTCGCGAGTGATGATCGATCTTCCCTCCGGCACCCCTCGCACGGCGCAGGCAGTCGTGGGCGTGATTCGCGACAACGACGCAGCGGGTCGCGCGTATTACTGCGCCGGGGCATCGGCGATGCTCGCGGTGCGCGAGGCCGACCCCGACGCCGAGATCGCCCTGACCTGGACGACCCTGGCCCCGCCCCGGCCCGCGCTTCTGGACGCGGTGCGGCCCCGGTGGCTCAACTACCGTTTCGGGCTGGTGAGTCACCAGCTCGTCGAGGCAGTGCACCGGAACGGCCTCCTGGTCTCCGTGTGGACTCCCGACACTCGGCGCTCCATGCGCAAGCTCGTCGCCGCCGGAGTCGACTCGATCACGACCAATCGCGTCGACGTGCTCGTGGCTCTGCGCCGAGCGGCCTCCGCCCCGGCCGCGTTGTCACCCCAGTCCTAGGGACTGCGGTCGGCCACGGCGCACAGGAATGTCGCGAGGACGTCGCCTGCATGCCGCCTGGTCATCGGCGGGCGAATCACGCACCGGCCCGGCCCACTTCCCGCACTGTCAGCGCCCGATCGGCACCAGAAACGTTCCCCGTTTTCCGCCCCGTGGCATATGCCACGGGGCGGAAAACGGTACGCCAGAGGACAAGCACCGAGATCGAAACGCCGCACGTCCCAGCCACACGTCCCGTCAGGCCGACGGCACCCGTCTACCCGCTCCCGCCCACCCCTCCGACCGTGCCGGCCGGTCCCGTACTCCGCGCCTCGCCGGAGCCCATAGCCTCGTCCGCCACGCGGAAGAAGCCCCGTGCCTCTGCCCCTCCCGTAGTCCGTAGCCCCATCGCCTTGCCTTGCCTCGCCTCGCCTCGCCTCGTCAGAGTCCCGTGGCCTCGTTCCACCGGCGCGCGAACGCCGGTCGTTCCTTGGCCGTGATGTCTCGTGCGATGGCCAGTCGACTGCGCATACCGTCATCGGGAAAGATCAGTGGGTCTTCTGCGAGTTCGGCGGTCGCCTTGTCCTTGGCTGAGGCGAGGACGTCGCGCGCGGCAGGCACAGGGCACACGTAGTTCACCCAGGCGGCCAGTTCCGCCGCGACGGCGGGCTCGTAGTAGTAGTCGATGAGCCGTTCCGCATTGTGCTTGTGCGCGGCCAGGTTCGGGATCATCAGTGACTCCGCCCACAGTTCCGCGCCTTCCTCCGGCACGACGAACCGAATGTCGGGATTGTCGGCCTGAAGCTGGATGACGTCGCCCGAGTAGGCCTGGCAGGCCAGGACGTCGCCCGTGGACAGGTCCTTGATGTAGTCGTTGCCGGTGAAACGCCGCACGTGTCTGTTATGGACGAGGCCCTCGACACGGTCACACATTCGGTGGAAGTCGGCTGCGGTCCAGCGCGTGATGTCGACTCCGTCGCCCTGCATCAGGAGGGCGAAAGCCTCGTCCAGGCCGGACAACAGCGTGACGCGGCCCCGGAGATCCTTTGCCCACAGGTCGCTGACGTGGCGTATGTCCCGGCCCAGCTTGCGGCGGTTGTACGCGATGCCGGTGATGCCGGACTGCCAGGGCACCGTGCACTTCCGCCCGGGATCGAAAGCGGGCTTGCGCAGCAGGGGATCGAGGTAGCGCGCCACGTTGGGCTGCCGGGAGCGGTCCATCTCCTGAACCCACCCGAGCCGAACGAAACGGCGCACATCCAGTCACTGATGACGATCAAGTCTCGTCCGATGGGCTGATGGTTCATCAGGGAAGGACTGATCTTCCCGAAGAACTCGTCGTTGTCGTTGATCTCCTCCGTGTAGTGCACGGCGATGCCCGTCCTGCGGCTGAAGGCGGCCAGGGTGGGGCGACGCCCGGCGCCGTGTCCGCTGTCCTCGGTGTCGATGTAGAGGGCCAGTTCGCGAAATCGAGAGAGGGGTCGTCGGCGGAACGGTCCTTCGCTGTTCGCCGGGACGGGGCCACGTAGGCGGCGGGTACGCCGCAGCCCGCCAGTCCCGCTAGTGTCCTGCGCCTGAAATCCTGGCAATATATTTCGATAACGAGTTCAGGATTTCATCGGCGCTCTTGGTCCATGTGAACGGCTTGGGGTCCT
>NZ_JBFALS010000022.1:0-91116 GCF_040656295.1 Streptomyces sp. NPDC049954 | reverse complement strand
CCGGCACGTCCTCTCGCCGCACCGGCCGAAAACCCAAGTACGTCCAGTACTAGGGCTTCCGGCCGGCGCACCGAGAGCACGCACCGGACGCCGCTTCTTCACGGGCAAACATTGCCTGCCACGGCACTAGTTGGTCCCGATCTTCGCCAGGAGGTCGACGATGCGGCCCTGGACCTCTTCGCTCGTGGAGCGTTCGGCGAGGAACAGCACCGACTCGCCCGAGCCCAGGCCCGGGAGTTCGGCCGGGCCGATACCGGCCGCCGTGTAGACGACGAGCGGCGTGCGGTTGAGCTGCCCGTTGGCGCGCAGCCAGTCCACGATCCCGGCCCGCCTGCGCCGTACCTGCGCGAGGTCCATGACGACGAGGTTCGGCGGGGCCTGGGTGGCGGCGGCGACCGCCTCCGCGTCCGTCGCCGCGCGCGTCACGTGCATCGCGCGGCGCTCCAGCGCGGCGGTCAGCGCCCCGGCGATCTCCGGGCGCTCCTCGATGAGCAGGACCCGGGGCGGGTGCTGCTCGCTGTCGCGCGGCGCGAGCGCCTTGAACAGGACGGCCGGGTCGGCGCCGTACGCGCTCTCGCGGGAAGCGAGACCGAGACCGGCCGTCACGAGGACGGGGACCTCGGCGGTCACGGCGGCCTGCCGCAGCGACTGGAGCGCGGTCCGGGTGATCGGCCCGGTCAGCGGGTCCACGAACAGCGCGGCGGGGAACGCGGCGATCTGCGCGTCCACCTCTTCGCGGGAGTTGACGACGACGGGCCGGTAGCCCCGGTCGCTCAGCGCCTGCTGGGTGCCCGCGTCGGGGGCGGGCCACACGAGCAGCCGGCGCGGGTTGTCGAGCGGCTCGGGCGGCAGTTCGTCGTCCAGGGGCTGCGGCTGCGGCCGGTGCGCCACCTCGACGGCGCCGTTCGGGCCGTCCAGGGGCTCGGGGCCCTCGGCGCCCGCGTCCGGCGCCCCGATCGCGTACGAACGTCCGTGCTCGTGCCCCGACAGCCGGGCCTGCGCCGCGCCCTGGCCCGGCGCGACGCCCTGCCCGGGAACCTGCGGCGGGGCGGGCGGCACCGGCGGGGCGGCGAGCGGCGGCTGCGCGCTCCGGGGCGTCTGCGCCGGTACGGAGGACAGGCCGGACGCGGCGGACTGCGGTCCCTGCGGATGGGCCTCGGTCTCGGGGTGTTCCGCCCCGGACGTCTCGGCGGGCGGTCCCGGAGGCGTCGCGAGCTTGCGGCGGCGGCCGGAACCGTTGCCGCCCTGCGTCCCGTTCGCGTTCGGCGCCGCCGTGCCGGGGGCGGGCTGCCCCTGCTGGCGCGCGAGCCGGGCCTGACGCAACTGCTGCGCGGCCTGGGCCGGCAACTGCGCGGCGGCTGGCCGGGGACCCGCGATCCGCTCGTCGAACGGCACCCCCGCGCCGAGCGTGCGCACACTGAATGCCCGCCCCCGCGCGCCGTCCGGGTCGCTCTCGGGCGCCGGGGACGGGGCCGGCACGGGGCGCGCGCCGGGTTCCTGCGCGGGCTCCGGGACGTTCAGCGGGCGCGGCCCGTGCGGGGCCCCGGGCGCCTCGGCGGGCAGCGGCTGCGAGAGGGTCCGGTGCGCACCGCCGTCCTGAGCCTGAGCCTGCAACTGCTCCGGCGACAACTGCGCCTGCGCCTGCTCCTGCGGGGCGACGGGGGCCGGGGCGGCCTGCACCGGCTCCTGGTCCACCGGCTCCTGGTCCACCGGTTCCGGCGCGGGCGCCGGGGCCGCGACGGTGGGCGTGATGGGCGCGGCGGGCGCGTAGAGCGGCGGCTGCGGGAGCTGAGCGGCGGGTGCGGCGGGTACGGGAGCGGGCGGCGCCGGGGGTACGGCGGGCGGGACGGGCGGTACGGCCATCGGCGGCTGCACGGCGGCCCGCTCCGCGCCATGGGCGGCCGGGCTCGGCGCCTCCGACACGACGGGGCCTTCGGGCTGCTGACCGGAGCCCGGCGCGGACCGCGCGACCTGCTGGTCGGCCTGGGCGGGCGGCAGCGCGAAGGGCACGCGCGGCCCCGCCGCGAGCGCCTGCGCCTGCTCCGGCTCGGTCCGGGGCGAGGTGGAGGAAGTCTGCCCGGAGCTCTGCCCGGAGTCCGGCGCCTCGGCGGACGCCGGTCCGCTCACGGCGGCCAGTGCCCGGCGCGCGCGGCGCCCGGTGGGCCGGTCCCCGGCGGGACCGCCGTCGGGCCCGATCGGCTGGGCGGCGCCGGGATCGATCCCGTTCGGCATGGGCAGCGCGGGCGCCCCCGTACCGGCCGGGCCCACGGGCACACCGCGCGGCGACACGCTGACGGGGCCGAGGGAGTGCGAGGCGGCGGCCGTCCCCGCCGCGTGCTCGGCGGCCGTCACGACGGCCCCGTGCGGCGGCGTCTGCGCGGGGCCGGGCGCCCCGGACACGTCGGACGGCCCGGCGGTCAGCGCGAACGGCGACCCCTGGGCGGGCGCCGCCGGAGCGGGTTCCTCGGGAGCGGGCCGGCCGCGCCGCCGCCCGGTCGGCTGACCGGCCTGGGTCTCCTGGCGCACCTCGCTCTCCAGGAAGGCGTCCGTGGACGAGCGCCTGGCACGCCGCCGCCCGTGCCCGTTCGTCGCGGGACCGTCCGTGGACCCGGACTCGGTACCGGCGGCGGGCGTCGCAAAGGACGAGGGCTGCGCGGGGGCGGGGTTCTCGATGGCCGGTACGGGGGCGACGGCGACCGGTACGACGCCCGCGCCCTCCCCGATCGGCACGTCGAGGATGTAGGCGCTGCCGCCCATGCCCGGCACCGTGTGGGTCTGGAGCACGCCGCCGTGGGCGCGCACGATCCCGGCGACGATCGGCCCGTGCACGGGGTCGCCCCCGGGGTAGGGACCGCGTACCTCGATGCGTACGACGTCGCCGCGCTGGGCCGCCGCGACGACGATGGTCGAGTCGACGTACCCCGTGTTGAAGAGCCCCGTCCGGGCGTTGCCGGTCGCGTCGATCCCGGCGACGTCGGCGATGAGGTGGGCGAGGGCGGTGGCGAGCCGGGCCGCGTCGACCTGTGCCTCGATGGGCGGGGCGTGCACCGCGAACTGGGCGCGGCCGGGCCCGATGAGGTCGACGGCGCCGTCGACGGCCGAGGTGACGACCGCGTCCAGCATCGCGTTCTGCCGCTGGAGCTGCTCGGCGCCGACGTCGAGCCGCTGGTAGCTGAGGACGTTGTCGACGAGGGTCGTCATCCGGGCGTACCCGGCCGTGAGGTGGTGCAGGATCTGGTTGGCCTCGGGCCACAACTGCCCGGCCGGATCGGCGGCGAGGGTGCCGAGTTCGCTGCGCAGCTCCTCCAGCGGACCGCGCAGCGAGGTGTCGAGGACGGCGAGCAGCTGCTCGTGCCGGGCGGACAGCGCCTCGAAGCGGTCCTTCTCGCGTTCGGCGAGCGCCGCGTACCGGTCCTTCTCCTGCGCGATCTCCTCGTCGTGCCGCCCGGTGAGTTCGGTGAGCGTGCTCTCGTGGCGTCCGGTGATCTCGGCGAGGGTGCTCTCGTGCCGCCCGGTGAGTTCGGCGACGTCGCGCGCGCGGGCCTCCTTGAGCGCGGAGACCTCCTCGCTCCATCCGTCCTTCAGCTCGGTGACCTCGGCGGCGTGCTTCGCGGTCAGCTCCTCGACCTCCGCCGCGTGCCGGGTGACGAGCTCGTCGTAGGCGCGGCGGTCGGTGAAGGTCATGACGGCGCCGACGAGCAGGTCCCCGTCGCGCACCGGCGCGGTCGTGAGGTCCACGGGTACCTGTTCGCCCCGCTTGTTCCACAGGACCTGCCCGCGCACGCGGTGCTTGCGCCCCGAGCGCAGCGTGTCGGCGAGCGGCGACTCGGGATACGGGAACTCGGTGCCGTCGGCCCGCGAGTGCAGCACGAGCGGGTGGAGTTCGCGCCCGCCGAGTTCGCCCGCGCGATAACCCAGTATCTGCGCGGCGGCCGGGTTGACCAGGACGACCTGACCCTCGGTGTCGGTGCCCACGACGCCCTCGGAGGCGGCGCGCAGGATCATCTCGGTCTGCCGCTGGGAGCGCGCGAGTTCGGCCTCGGTGTCGACGGTCCCGGTCAGATCGCGGATCACGATCATCAGCAGTTCGTCGCCCGAGTAGCGGCCGGCCTGCTCCTCGTACGAGGAGGGGCCGGAGCCCGCGGTGGCGGTGCGGCCGTCGGCGAGGCTGGCGCTCGTGACCTCGACGGGGAACTCGCTGCCGTCGGTGCGACGGGCCACCATCCGGGCCGGTTTGGTGCGCCCGCGTTCGTCGGAGGACTCGGGCCGCCGCATCGATCCGGGGATGAGCCGCGAGTCGAACTGGGGCAGCAGGTCGAGCAGTCCGCGCCCGACGAGGGCGGTACCGGGGGACTCCAGGGCCTGGAGGGCGATGGTGTTGGCGTTGACGACCGTGCCGTTGGCGTTGACCAGCACGAGGGCGTCGGGCAGGGAGTCGAGTATGGCTGCGAGGCGAGCAGTGCCCCGGGATGGCCTGCTGCTCACGACGACGCTTCCTCCCTGACGTTCCGCGCTGCCCCGCACTCAGGCGACGCACCGCGCTCACTCCACTCCACGAACCGTCCGGCGGCCCGTGCGGGCCATCTTGCCGCGCGGCCCGTGACGTGTCACGGAAGGGAGTCTACGGGCAGCGCCCGGAGGGGCAACGCCGGATGAGACCCGAACCCGGCACGGACCGCTCGCGCGCACGGGACACCGCTGCGACGGGGCGGCGAACGGCCCCCGCACGGGCGCCTGTAGGGGGTTCTCGTACCTGTGCGCGTAGGGGTGCTGGTGTCTGTGCCCGTAGGGGGGTGCGTACTCGTGCCCGTACGGGGTGCTCGTATGCGTGCCCCTGTCGGCGCTCGTCTCAGCGGCGTCTCAGCGGACGGGGGCCGACTCGCCGCCGGGCGCGTCCTTCTCGCGGGTCGGCGCGTCGGTGGTCGCCTCGGCGGGGGTGCTCGCGCCGTCGCGGGGCGTCGCCCCAGTGGGGTTGACGGCCCCCTCGCGGGTCGTGGCGTCCGGGCGGGTCGTCGAGGGCAGGACGGGCACGAGCGCGTCCCAGCGCGAGATCTCGCAGCCGTTGGTCCGCTTGTAGGAGGCGTCGACGTGCCGCCCCGCCCACCGCCCGGTGATCCGCGCGGTCTGCGGACCGCCGTACTGCATCGTGCACAGCGCGTCCTTCGGCACGGGCGCGAAGGTGTCCCTCCCCCACCGCGTCACCTCGTCGAGCCGCGCGCAGGCGGCGCCCGCCTCCCGGTGACTCCCGCCGGCCGGGTGGCACCGCAGCGTGACGGTCCCGTCCCCGCCCGCCCCCGCCCCCGAGACGGTCACGAGCAGCCGGTCCCCCCAGGCGTCCCGGGCGGCGGGCGCGGCGGAGGCGGGCAGGGCGGACAGCAGCCCGAGCGAGACGAGGGCGGCGGCGAGCAGCGGCGTACGGATCCCGTGGCGCGCGGTCTTCTCGGAAGTCTTGGTGCTCATGCGGGGCGCTCCGTCGTGGGGTGCGGGGACCTGCCGGCCGGGCAGGGAGGGGTCCGCCTGCCTAACGCGGCGACGGCCGGGACGTTGCGGAGGGACCAGGAGTACGGAGGCGGGCGAGGGGCGCCCCGGGCGCGCGGAACCCCTTTGCCCGGCCCCCTCCCCACCCAGTACCGTGGGTGCCGATTGGTGGCACCGTGCTCGGCTGTGTCATCATCTCTCCGCACCCCGCGCACGTATTCCGGGCGCAGGTGCAGCTATGGAGGCGTCGCCTAGTCCGGTCTATGGCGCCGCACTGCTAATGCGGTTTGGGCCTTCAAGCCCATCGAGGGTTCAAATCCCTCCGCCTCCGCAGCCAAGCCAGGGCCCCGGTCGTTCCCACGACCGGGGCCCTGCGCGTCCCCCGGACACCAAGCCAACGCGCGAGCGTTTGCGCAGGTCAGATGGGGTGCGCGATACGGATTTCACGTCCGGCCGCAGGTCATGTAATGTTGTCCACGCAACGCCGACAGGGCAGAAAAAACCCCGGTCACGCAGAGCACAAGCACTCGTAGCTTAACGGATAGAGCATCTGACTACGGATCAGAAGGTTGCAGGTTCGAATCCTGCCGAGTGCACACAGGTAAGAGGCCCCCGGAGATGATCCGGGGGCCTCTTGCATTGGGCCGTACAGCAGCGAAGTACAGCAACCGTGTCAGCCGGTACCGTCCATCGCGCCGGAAAGCTGATCCAGCGCCGAGCGCACCTCTTCCTCGCTCGCCTCCGCGTAGACCTCCATCGTCATGGCGATCTGCGAGTGCTGCAGGATGCGTTGCGCGACCTCTGGGTGCCCCTTCAGGGCGACCAGGAGCGATCTGCACGGGTGCCGGGTGTTCCTGAGCGGGATCACTCGGAGCCCGGCGCGCCGAGCCCGTAGGGCGAACATCCGGGTGAGGTTCCCCGGCTCGATCGGAGTGCCGTACTTCGGGAGCTCCCATCCCGTCCGCCAGCGACCCAGGTAGAGCCGAGCAGACGCGGCCCAGGGCGTCAAGGTCGTTCGTACAGTGGCGCGCTCCACCTTGACGCCCTGAACCACGCCCGCTCCACATACATGTGGGTCGACGGCAGACGGGATGGGAGCTGGGGCGAGTGGCGGGTTGAGGTAGGTGGGCGAGTGGTGCAGGAGCCTACGCCGAGCCTTGTCGGCCCTGGGCTCCATGCCGATCACCCACGAACGAAGTGGTCAGTTCGTAACGCATCGCCTGGACAAGGCGCCCCCTCTGGTGTGCAAGGTCTGCTAGCTCATCCCCACCGGTCAAAGCCTCTCGTGCAGCTTGGTAGACCTTGGTCCGTAGATCGGGCATCACAGACAAGACGGGGGTACCCGCGAGTACCTCCATCTCCACATCCCCTCTGGAGAAATTGCGGGAGGCATCCAGGTGAGCTGCCGCTAACGGCGAGCTCTGGCGGGCATCATCCGTCGTGCTGGTATCCGGCACGTGGGGCATTCCGCCACGATCCCGAAGATCCCGCAGGAGATCTATCCAATCGTCGATACACGTGACAAAACGCAGGTAGAGCGCCCGGCGTTCCTGCCAGAGCAGTGCCTCTCGTTGGTCAAAGGTGGCCGAGGACGATTGGACCAGTGCCAGGGTCTCCTGTCGAGCCAGGTCGTGCGCCTGCCAACTGCGCTGTTCGCGGGCCTGCCTTCGCTGAAGGAGGTATCCGACGACCGCCCCCACCAAAGTCCCTATTACTGCGATCAAGGCGACAATGTAAGGCTGCAAGCCCCCACCCCTAGCCACTCAATGAACAGATCGAACCAGGATGCCCCGGAGCGCCTAGGCCGGGGCGGGGTTCTGCCGATGAACTCTCAAAGGAGTGCACGGGGAGATTGCCGCAACCGCATCGTCACCGAACGCCGCTGAGCTCGGCAATCATCAGCCTCATAACCGCACGACGGTGAGCAGGGCGAGCCAACTGCGGTACAGCAGAGAAGTACAGCAACTATGCCGACCGGAGTTGACCTTCTCCGACCGCTAGCACGTTCGTGACCAGATCGGGAGACTTCGGAGGCCGTCCCGCCCGTAGTTCGCATCAAGGGGACGGCCCAGCGGGGCGCCCTGACTCGGTCAATGGGACTCCAGCGGTCTCGCGCAGTCCGTATCCTCGCCATGTGGCGGAATACGTGGATCCAGAGCCTGTGTTGGCTGAATGTCCGTACTGCGAGCGAGCCGTGTTGGCGCGAGAGATAGGCGCCCTCACGAAGCCGGAGCACACCAAGAACTGGAAATGGGCATGGCGCTACGTCCTGGCTCGCTGTTCAGAGTGCTTCGGTCCATTGCTGCTGACTCACGATGCTCCTTGGGATCGCCTGGAACCGCTGTGGCCCAACCCCTACGGACGCGAGCTAAGCCAGAGCATCCCGGAACCTCTCCGCCGCGAACACAGCGAGGCCCGAGCATGCCTCAAAGCAAAGGCATACACGGCTGTTGCCGTAATGGTGCGGCGCACCCTTGAAGGTGTCTGTGCTGATCAAGGAGTGACGAAGCGACAGCCTTTGGTCGCTTCGCTCCGTGAGCTTCATCAGCAAGGGCTGATCGAGGGGCGGTTGCTCGAATGGGCCGAAGCGCTGCGGGCGTTGGGTAACCAGGGGGCCCACTACACAGGTGTACAGGTCAGCCGTGAGGATGCCACCGATGCTCTCGCGCTCGCTGAAGCCCTGCTGGACTACATGTACGTATTCGCCAGTCAGTACGAGCAGTTCAAAACCAGGCGGTCCAAGCCTGAGGCATCGCCTGCCCCGGAGGATGCGGGCAGGGGCGAGGCTTCAGGAATACAGCAGTGAGGTACAGCAACTACAGAAACCGGCTCCGGCCATCAGCGGCCTAGAAGGCCCGTCGACCACCCTACATAACCGCCACTGACCGATCACTGTAGAGCTACGGATCAGAAGGTTGCAGGTTCGAATCCTGCCGAGTGCACAGCAGGCCAGAGGCCCCCGGAGAAATCCGGGGGCCTCTCGCGTTGCGGCGGGGGGTGTGCGGTGGCCGGCCAAGGCCGCACCGATCACTGCGGATCGATCGCCGTTCACCCAACCGCGGCCCGGGTGGTCGATTTTCACGGCTACACCTCTCTGTTCGGGCCGGGGCCCGCGTCGGGCAAGTCCAGGGGGCCACTCGTTCACCTTTCGGGCAGGAGTAAAGCCTGCCCCAGCCGCCGGGTCCTCGTACGGCCCTCGGACGTGCGCAGCGCCCAACCCGAACAGGACACCGGCCACAGCCGCTCCGGTCGACTGCGAGGTCAGCGCGCGTGCTGAGCGCCAACCGTCGACACGGGGACTCGATCCGCGCAGGCCCCTTAGCGAAGAGGCCGTGCCGGGGACGGAGGCGTTACGGGAACGCTGTCAGCCGACAGCCGGAAGAGCTCGGAGCCGGTCGCGGAACTCTCTGACGGACGGCACCGTCGCGTGTGGCCCCAGATAGTTGCTGAACTTCGTCAGCCGGACGTGCGCCCGGTCGGAGCGGACGCGGCTTTCCAGTAACTCCAAGCCGAGATTGGCGGCGTCCAGGGCGCCGTCCAGATCCCTGGCGGCCAACCGCGCCGTGGCGAGACGGCCGGACCGTACGGCTCGGTCACGGGGGACCGCTTGGTTCACTGCTACCGCAAGGGCGTTGGTCGCCCGCTCCGGGTAGCCGGAGCGCAGCATGATCTTGCCCTCGGTGGACTTGAGCTGGGCCTCGCCGTACCAGCCCAACCAGTCGGGACGGTCGCCTTCGCGGTGGGCGCCCCACAGGTCGTAGGCGCGGTTGAGGGACTTGCCGGCTGCCTCGTGCTCAGTGTTCCGGGACAGGGCTTCGGCCTGGTGGAGGCAGAGGTACGAGGTCGCCGCAGGCGGGAGGGCCGACGGGGCGTTGACGATGGCGGTGTCGATCAGCTTCACGCGTGCGGCCGTGTCACCTGAGTCGGATATGTGGACGCCCATCTCGGCCAGGATGAAGGCGCCGAAGCCGTCGTCCTTGGCGCTGTGGGCGCTGCGGAGGGCGCCGACGTAGTAACGCTGGCCGAGGGAGCGGAGGCCCTTGTCGTAGGCCATCCAACCGGCGAGGTAGGACACGCGGGCGGCTGTGGCGTACAGGCGGTGTTCGACGGCGTCGGAGTAGCGCCCGCGGTCAAGGAGACTGGTGATCAGTGCGAGGTCGCTGGTGGCCTGGTCCAGGAGGCGCGCGCCACCCATCTGGTCGTCGAGCGTGCGGAGGGTGTCCACGCGCGCTTCGATGGTGGTCACCATCGCGTCAGTGACGCGGTCGCCGTCGAGTGCCGAGGCCAACGCCTCCGATGCGGCTGCCCAGTTGGCGGCGACTCCTGTCAGCGCGACACCGGTGATGGACAGGAATCCCCGACGATCCATATGGCCGCTCCTGACCAGATCAGCGAAGACCTCCACGGTGCCGGCCGGAGTCCAAGGAGCCACCAACGCTGTTGACTCCCACGCCGGCAGCCAGCGGGGCCAGGCCGCTGAACGCACGTGGTCCTCGGGGATGCCCAGCAGATGGGCGAGTACCTGTTGCGCGGCCGCGTCAGGCGCCTGCCCCTGCTCCCACTTCCAGACCGTTGTCCGGTTGGTGGCCAGTGGTAAGCCCAGCTCGGCCCCGCGGTCACGCATGCGCCGGGCCAGCTCGGCCTTGCCCCAGCCTTTGCCCTCTCGCACGTAGGTCAGCGGGTGCAGGGCCGTCGGGTCAGACATCCCGCCCCTCCCCTCAGGTTGGTAGTCAGGAGGCTACTCCCCGTGGAAGAAACAGGGGTTTCACTCGCGGGAGGAACCCCCTGGAAACGTTACGAGCCCGTGGTTCACGGCCGTTCACTGGGCCTGACGCCGTTCGGAGCCGAGCACTCGGGTCGACCCACTTCGCCCCCGATCGCTCCGGACGGCCCCCAGACCGCAGCCCGTCACTGGTGTTCCTCCGTGGGTGACGGGCTGCACCGCCCCGAGGAGGTCGTGATGAGCCAGCCTCTGCCCGTCCGTATGTCCGGGCTCACCTGATCGTCGTCCGTGCGCTCGTCGCCACGCCGGCCAGCGCCGGAACCCCGGACTACTGAGAGACGGGAGGAGCACCATGAGACGTACCGCGAACCGCGGTTTCAACCACCGCCAGGCCGTGACCGAGGAGTGGTTCCGCACCCAGGTCCTTCCTCGCGTGTCCGGCGCGCGGTTCCTCACCTACCAGGTGCGGCAGTTGCGGCGCGAGCACCTGCCGGCGATGCTGCGCGACGAGAACAGGAAGAGCCTGGCCCGTATCGCCGGTGACTTGCTGAAGGTCTCCGCGCGGTGGCGGTGCCTGCCCTTCCACTACTTCCGCTACGGCGGATACCGGCGCGAGGTGTCCACCGAGCGGGCCTGCTCCTACTTACCGGAGAGCGCCCTTTTCCACCGGCTGCTTCCCCGCGTGAACCGGAGCGCGGTCGACTTGGACGACAAGACGTCCTGCAAGAGGATCCTTGCCTCCGCCGGCATCCCTCAGCCCGCGCTGATCGCAAGCGGTGACCGCCGCGCAGGTATCACGTCCGCCGGTGATGCGGTGTCGCTGACGGAAGTCCTCGACGACGCTTCGGGCCTCGGCCGCGTGGTTTTCAAGCCTTCCCGCTACTCCAGTGGTGGGTCCGGTGTCGTGATCGTGCGGCCCGGTGAGGACGGCTTCGACCTCCCGGCCTACGCGCAGCGGTGGGGGATGTGGCTGGTGGAGCAGCACGTGCCGCAGCATTCCGACCTGTATGTGCTGAACCCGTACGCCCTCAACACGTTCCGCGTGATCACCCTGCTGCGGGAAGGCGTCGCCGAGGTCCTGTACGTGATGCTGAAACTTGGCGGCGCCGAGAGCACCACGGACAACTCGGCCGGCGGCGGTATGCAGATCCGTGTTCACCCCGACGGACGACTCGACCACCACGGCTACGACCGGTACCTGAACACTCACACCCGCCACGGGAACAGTTCGGTGTCGTTCGCCGACCACCGGATCTCCCGCATGACAGAGGTCCGAGAGCTGGCCGAGCGCTGTGCCCGCCTGTTCCCACAGGTGCCCTTCATCGGCTGGGACATCGCCCTCACGCCCGGTGGACCCGTGGTCATCGAGGGCAACAGCAGCCCTTCCCTCGCACACATCCAGCGCACCCACGGCGGCATCGCGCTGGAGCTTGTTCCCGCGCTCCGCTCCGTGATGGACCGCCCGATCATCTGACCAGGAGTTCTCGTGGAAAACCTGAAAATGCAGGCCCGTGCCGCAGCCGGGGGTCTACTCGACACGCTCAAGACGAGGCCCGAGGTCAAGGCGCTCTACGTCCTGTCCTCCTCGGCGATCGCGCCCAGGAACGTCACGCGGTTCAGTACCGATTCGGACTTCGACCTGGCCGTCGTCCTCGACGTTCCGCTCAAGGAGGCGGAGTGGAGGCCGCGGCCGGCGGACACGTACGCCCTGATCCGTGACCGGCTCCCCGCCTGGATTCCGGAGTTCAGTTTCCACCTGCCGGTTCCCTGGGGTCGCATGGAGGTCAACATCCACCAGCTCCTCTTCGAGTACGAGGCCGACCCGCGCACGACGTGGAACAGCGACAAGTGCGACGCCTACGGGAACAAGGGTGAGCCGCTGTTCGACCGTGAGGAAGCCTTCGGGGCGCTGATCTCGCACAAGTCGCGCGAGCAGCTTCAGCGGCTGGAGAACGAGACCTACCGGCTGCACAACCGGATCACCTGGGACGTGCGCGAGATCCCGCTGCGGATGGCACGGCGGGTCGGAGTGCCCACGGGCCACTACGTCCTCTCCGGGGCGCTGGACGAGGTCGTGGACTGGATGTACGCCCGCTCGGGCCAGCTGCTGCCGAACATGAAGTGGAAGCTGTACTCCCTTGGCGCACTCGGTCTGATCCGTAGCGAGCAGGAGGCCCTGCTGATCGAGGCCCAGCAGTGCGACCCGCTGTCGATGGCCGACCTGGAGCGGCGGTGCGAGGCCCTGAGCGAGTTCTGCCGCGTGGTCGGGATGGACCTCAGCCCCGGGGCGATCGGGGCCGTGCGGAAGGCTTACCAGCGGGCCAACCACCACCTCCTCGGGGAAGCGGCGTCGGTCTTCGCCGACCGGCCGTCCCCGCGATTCGTTCCCTTGGGCGAGGGCGGTGGTCCCAGTTAGGTGCTTATGTCCGGGCGTCAGTACGCTGCGTGATCCGTTTACACAGGAGGCATGATGTCGATCAAGGTCCACAACACGCTGACCGGCCGGACCGAGGAGTTCCGCCCCGAGCGGAAGGCCGAGGTGCGGATGTTCGTGTGTGGACCCACCGTGTACGGCCCCAGCCACGTCGGGCACGCGAAGACGTACACGCAGTTCGACTTCATCGCCCGGTACCTGGAAGCGAGCGGGTACAAGGTCACCTACCTCCAGAACATCACCGACGTCGATGACAAGATCATCCGGCGGTCGGCGGAGCAGGGCATCCCGCCGGAGGAGATCGCGGCCCTGTTCGAGAAGCAGTACCTGGAGGACATGGCCGCGCTGGGTAACACCCGCGTCGACGTCCACGCGCGGGCCCACGACCACATCGACGCGATCGTGGACCAGATCAAGCGACTCATCGAGCGAGGCCACGCCTATCAGCTCGACGACGGCTGGTACTTCGACCTGGCCTCGTTCCCCGCGTACGGCAAGCTCTCCGGTCGCACCGACCTGCGCCCCGAGGACTCGGTGTCGCGGATCGACGACAATTCGAAGAAGCACAACCCGGGCGACTTCGCCCTGTGGAAGGGCCGCAAGGACGGCGAGCCGTTCTGGGAGACCGAGCTGGGCCCCGGCCGGCCGGGCTGGCACATCGAGGACACCGCGATCACGGAGACCTTCTTCGGGGCCTCCTACGACCTCCACGGTGGCGCCGTAGACCTCATCTTCCCGCACCACGAAGCCGAGGTCGCCCAGATGGAAGCCGCCTCCGGCATCGAGCCCCTGGCCCGCTACTGGATGCACACCGGCCTCCTGCGGGTCGACGGCGAGAAGATGTCGAAGAGCACCGGCAACTTCCTCACCATCCGCGACGCCCTGACACGGACGGACTTCCGCACCCTGCGGCACGCCTTCCTCTCCCAGCACTACCGCTCTTCCACGGAGCTCAACGACTCCACGTTGGAGCAAGCCCGAGGGGCACGTCGCCGGATCGAGAACTTCGCCCGGACGATCGACCCCGCGCACACCGACAGCCCGGCGAACGCCGCACGCGCGACGGAGGCATGGAAGGAGATGCGCGAGCGGCTGGACGACGACTTCGACACCCCCGGTGCCCTTGCCGTCCTGTTCCAGTACATCCGCGAGCAGAACCGCATGGAGGGGCCCGCCGGGCCGGCCGCCCTGCGGCTGATCGAGGACGTGAACAACCTCTTCGGAACCTTCGACATCCCCGGCACCGCCCACAGCGACGCCGCCGTCGACGAACTCGTGAAGGAACGCGACCGGCTCCGCGCGGCGAGGAAGTTCGCCGAGGCGGACGCGGTCCGCGACCAGCTCACCCAGCAGGGCGTCGTCCTTGAGGACTCGCCCGAAGGCACCCGTTGGTGGAAGGAGAGCACTTCATGACCTGGAAGAGCCGCTTACCGCTTCTCGTGGAGAGCGCCATCCCGCTCAGCCTCTGCGGAGCGCTGACGGACCACGCGCATGGCCAGACCGCCCGCTCGCGCACCTACCAGGGCGTCATCGACGAATCGCTGCGCAAGAGCGAGTACGTCGAGGTCCCGACGTACCTGGAGCAGGCGGTCGTCTCCCACTGCGCCGAACACATCCGCAGCCACTTCGGGATCGTCCCGACACGCGTAGCCACCCAGCCGGCGGTGATCTACCGCTACGGCCCCGGAATCGGCTTCGTCGCCCACCACGACGAGGTCACCGACATCGAGCGTGAGCGGGCCCGGACCAACGGACAGCCCGTCGTCGGTGGGAACCTCACCCTTGTGGTTTGGCTCAACACGCCGGACTCCTACGGCGGCGGCGAGCTGTTCTTCGAGAACCCCGCCCAGGAGATCAAGCCCCACTGCGGCACTGTGGTCGCCTTCCCCGCCACCCGCGACCACATCCACGGCGTACGGCCGATCACGAGGGGTGAACGTGTGACCCTCGTCGTACGCGTCGATGCCGAATGCCCTTGAGCACAGTTCACTCGCACTGCCGGAGTGGGCAGCCCAGCTCTGCCAGGATGAGCGGGATGACAACGATCGACGGTGAGGTGGCGCCCGGGTTCGAACCGGTCCGCGAGGCGTTCATGGCGAACTTCACCCAGCGCGGGGACATCGGCGCGGCCGTTTGCGTCTACTGGCACGGCCGGCCGGTGGTCGACCTGTGGGGCGGCGTCGCCGACCCCGAGACCGGTCGTCCTTGGACCCGGGACACCCTGCAACTGGTCTATTCGGCGACCAAGGGAGCCACCGCGACTGCGGCGCACATGCTGGTTGAGCGCGGCATGCTGGACCTCGACGCACCGGTGGCGAAGTACTGGCCGGAGTTCGCGGCGAACGGCAAGGAGGGCATCTCCGTGCGCTGGCTCCTGTCCCACCGGGCCGGCCTGGTCACCTTGGACCAACCACTCCCCTTGGCGGACGCTTTGTCCTGGGAGCCCATGGCGGCGGCGCTGGCGGCCCAGCGTCCCCTGTGGACTCCGGGGACGGCACACGGGTACCACGGCCGGACCTGGGGGTGGCTGGCCGGCGAAGTGATCCGCCGGGTCTCGGGCCGTTCGCCGGGCCGCTTCTTCGCTGACGAGATCGCCGGCCCGCTCGGGCTGGACTTCTTCATCGGCTTGCCGACGAACGAACGTGACCGGGTCAGCCGCATGGCGTACCGGCGGCCGGACGTCGACCTCACCACTGTTCCCGCCGAATCGCTTCCTGTTGAACTCCGCGAACAGGTTGCCGCCTGGCGCAACCCGAACTCCTTTAGCAACCGGGCCTTCGCCGTCACCGATCCGGCCGCGATCGACTTCGACTCACCAGAGGTGCAAGCCGCAGAACTTCCGTCTTCCAACGGCATCGGCACTGCACGGGCACTCGCCCGCATGTACGCCGCGCTGATCGGCGAGGTCGACGGCGTGCGCCTGCTCGCCCCGGCATCCCTGTCGTCGGCGACGGAGGAGCAGGCCGGCGGCAGGGACGAGGTGATGGTGACCGCGAGCCGATTCAGCTCCGGATACATGTTGCCCACACGGGACAACCCCATGACCGGCCCGAATGCCTTCGGTCACACCGGCCGTGGCGGCTCGCTCGGCTTCGCCGATCCTGTCCAGGGCATCGCCTTCGGCTACGTCATGAACCACGTCATCAGCGGTTCAGACGACGCGCGCGCGTCTTCGTTGACTGAGGCAGTCCTGGAGTCGCTGGCGTAAGCGATCGCCCTCGGGGCTGCTCCTTTCGCTCTGGCCCCGAGCCCGTTCGCTCCTGTCGACCCTGGTGTCCGATACTTGGCGGTATCTGCTGCCTCGATTGCACAGCCTCACATACCTGCTGTGCGG
Source organism: Streptomyces sp. NPDC049954 (assembly GCF_040656295.1). Lineage (NCBI taxonomy): Bacteria > Bacillati > Actinomycetota > Actinomycetes > Kitasatosporales > Streptomycetaceae > Streptomyces > Streptomyces sp. NPDC049954. The sequence continues at coordinate 75,147 of NZ_JBFALS010000022.1, read as the reverse complement.
CTTCCTCGGGATCTTGGTGCTCCCACACTCGGATGACAAGCCATCCCGCGTAGCGCAGCGCCTTATCGGTCTCAACGTCGCGGGCCCGGTTTCCGGCGGTCTTCTCGTGCCAGAATTGGGACGTCCGGATCGCCACGTGGGGGCCGGCCACGGTCGCCTACAAGGCCGCCGAACAGGGCGTTGTCACGGACCGGCCGGACGAGGTGCTGGAGATCGCCGACCGGCTGAGGGGCGGCACGGGGTCCGAGTACCACCGTCACCGGCTCGACGTGGCCAAGGCGTACACCATGACGCGTCAGCCCGGCCGCGCGCTCGAAGTGTTCGGGGAAGTCGCGGCCGAGGCCCCGGAGTGGATCGCGGAGCAGCCCTACGCGCGGCACACGCTGGCCGACACGATCGCCCGGCGGCGCACCCTCACCACCGAGATGCGTCAACTTACCGACCTGGTGGGTCTCTCCCTCTGAAGTCGTCTCTTTCACGCTGAGTTGCTGGGGCACCAGGTCGTCCCGCAGCGGCGGAAAGCCGGACCGCCACCTACTCGTCGGGCGGGCGGTCGAGATGATCGCCGCTGGGCAGGAAAGGCCCTCGACGGGGCTGCGTGCGGCTTCCGTCGGGTGGACCCTCGGCTCAGGACAGCGGCAGGTCCACGATCATCACGGCGTACGTCGGGGAGTCGGGGAACGGCTGGTCCTCCCCGGCCTTGCGGTAGCCCCAGGACTCGTACAGGGCTTGGACCTTCGGGTGGGTCACGTCCACCAGTAGTGCCGCCAGGTCTTCCTCCCGGGCGTCCATGAGTGCCCGGTGCAGGCGCTCCGCCGTGCCCGTCTTGCGCCACGGCTCGCGCACCATCAACTCCGAGAAGTGGTACGTGCGCGACTTCTCCGGCGCCGGGTCCAGGTGCTCCCGCCACCACTCGCGGCCCTCCGCGCCGGGAGCGCCGTACGCGAAGCCCGCAGGCTCGTCCCCGTCGTAGGCGATCACACAGGAGAAGCCGGGGTTCCCGCCCCAGTGGTCCACGAACCAGGGGAACTTCCGCCGGAACTCGTCGTCGGCGATCCGGTCGGCGTGCACGTCCGCGTGGACGTCGATCAACGTCTGCCGGATCGCCGGCAGATCGTCGTGGCCGTAGTGGCGCAGCTCCAGGGCTGAGGTCATCGGGCCTGGCTCCATTCAGATCGATAGCGGTCTTCCCACTCTCGCGCGGTTCCGGAGTCCGGTGCCAGAGTGATCAATTTTCGGTAGAAGTCTCCGAGGTAGGAGCGCATGCGGCCGGGCAGGGAGTTGGCATGCATCAGCGCGAATACCTTCTTCGTCGTCGCACACGCCTGGTCCACGTCGCGCTGGTGAAGCTGTGCTGTGGCGAGCTGAAGAGTGGCCAGGGCGCGGTTCCGGCGGAACTGCTCCGGGATGATGGCCAAGGCGCGATGGGATGCCGCCTCGGCACCCGTCGCGTCCCCGATCTTGTCCCGCACGATGGCGGTGATGGCCAGCAACTCGGCGGGGCCGTAGAAGGCCACCCACGACGGCCGGGAATGGTCAGCGCCCGCCTTCTCCAGTGCATCTTCCGCCTGCCCCAACGACCGCAAAGCGCCTCGGCGGTCACCGATGCCGGAATGCCCGATTGCCGTGCGGGCGTGGGCGAGAGAGGCGAACAGCGGGTCTCGGCGCGTCACGGCGGTCGCCTGCGCTGCCTGGCCCGCATCCACGGCTTGCGAGACTTCCCCGCGGTGCAGCGCGAGCATGGCGTGTGAGTTCCACACGCGCAGTTCGGCCACGGAGTCCTTCGCCATGCCCGCCAGGTACAGCGCGCGGTTCAGGTGGCTTTGGGCGCGGTCGCTCTGGCGGGCGTCCACGGCCGACCAGGCGGCCGACGCGGTGTAGTTCGCGGCCACGCTGAAGAGGCGCTGCCGGATGCGCTGGGAGGCGGCCCGCTTCTGGAGTTCCAGAGCCTCGGACGCGCCGGCTAACGCGGCACGTTCCAGTGCCTCGTGCCCGCCTCTGGAAGCGTCCAGGGCCGTCAGGGCGTCGAGCCCGCTGCGCAGCCGGATCACGTCCGTTGTTCCGACCACGTACGGTCGGGCGGCTAGCAGGGGCACGACGGCGGCGGTCGTGCCGGTGGCCGCGGTGAGGAAGTTCCTGCGGTGCACAGGGTCCTCCGTCCTGTTGGGGCTTCGTCGGCTTGCTGGGGGTCGGAACCCGAGTTCCCCGGCGCTACGGCCGAATACTGCCTCCAGGGCTTCGCGCTGCCGAGGGTGGGGCCAGCGGGTCTTTCCGGTCAGCCAGTGACGCACCGTGCGGTCGCTCACCGTGCCTTCCCGGCCGAGGGACCGGAGGTAGTCGTTCACGGCCTCTGCCAACTCGGTCTGCGTCGATCCTGCTTCGCTGAGCGCATCCGCCAGGTGCGTGTTCGCCTCCACGCCACCCAAGGTAGCGAGACAGCGAGATCGCGGCGTCGGAGCAGCGGCGAAATTTCCGGTCGCCCGCATTGCACAGCGGCCCGACATTTCCTCACGTGGTGTCGCGTTCCGTCGTTGACTGAGTGCTTTCCGTCACTGGGGCGAAGCGTGGCGGCCCGCTGAAGTCGCTCGCTCCCACGCCCCGCTGGTGCGTACCGCACCTCCGGCTCACCGACGAGGGGTCCTGATGACCGTGACCGTCACATCCCGCCCGACCGGGCACCCCGGCTACAGCGAGACCCTGCCGCGCGAGCCCGAGAGCGCCGCGACGGCCCGGCGGCTGCTGCGTACCGCCTGTGCCGTGTGGGGGCTGGACGGACTGGCCGAGGACGGTGTCCTGATCGTCTCCGAGCTGGTGGCGAACGCCGTGCGGCACGCCCGGCGGGAGTCCATCCGGGTCACGGTCGAGCGCCGCGAGGGGGATCGTGTGCGTGTCGGTGTCGTGGACTTCTCGCGGCGGTGCCCCGTGCGTCAGGATGCGGGCCCCGAGGACGAGAGCGGGCGTGGTCTCGCTCTCGTGGGCGAACTGGCGGCGGACTGGGGCACCGCCCGGCTGCCGTGGGGCAAGCAGGTGTGGGCGGAGCTGGAGGAACGCGGGTGAGCCACGAGGAGACGACTTCCGCGCGCAGCGCCGCCCGGGCCCATCTGTCTGAGTTGATCGAGATGTTCGGTACGGACGGGTGGTTGCAGGTCAGCACCGCCGGGGCCGGGGAAGCCGACACGGCCGGTGGCGCTTCGGGTGCCCCTCCCCGGGGTGGCGGAAGGGGAGGGCGGCGAGCGGACTCGGCTGAACACGCGGGCGGGCCCGGTACCCGGAACGGCGATCGACGGCGCGGGTCAGCGCGGCTGTCCCGTCGCGGAGTTGGGGGAGAAGACAGCCACGTTGAGGACGCCGTGACGGGAGGGGTTCGCATGTCGCAGACCGAAGGTGCACGACTGTTCCGGGAGACCTGGATCGCGGGGGTGCGTCAGCATTTTCCCGGGGAGCCGAAGGCCGGCTACGTCACCCCGTGGGAGGACACCCCGCAGTGGGAGCGTGCGGCCGCCGGGGCGGTCTACGAGCAGGTCCGGCAGTTCGTCGAGATCAGTGGCGGGCACGCGGCGCGGCTGTCCCGGGAGCAGAAGAGCCGGTTCGTCGCGACGTGCTGGACGGCGCAGATGTACCAGCACTTCGAGGACCCGAAGCCCGGGTACGTGGCGGACTGGCCCGACCTGCCGTCCTGGCGCGGGAGACCGACGCCGACATCTTCGAGGCCGTCGAGAAGGCGCTGAGCTGACGCGGACTCGCGAGGGGCCGCCGGGCACGCCCTCAGCCCTCCGCGCGGAGCGGTCGGCCGGGTGACCGCTCCGCTTGGCTCAGCGGTCGCGTCCGCCCCCGAAGGACCACAGGGCCGCCGCGACGACGAGGGCCACCGCCACCGCCTCGCGCGCGCTCAACGGCTCGTGCAGGGCGAGGAAGCCGATGGCCACGCCCACGGCCGGGCCGAGGCCCAGCAGGACGCCGAAGGCGCGTGAGTCGATGCGGCGCAGCACCGTCATGTCGAGGGCGTACGGCACGAGTGAGGACAGCAGCGCCACCGCGAGGCCCGGCAGCAGCAGGCCCGGCTGCCGCACCACCGCACCGCCGTCCGCGAGGGCCGCCACCGGTACGAGGACGACCGCGCCCACCAGCAGCGCCACGGACAGGCCGGTGAAGTCGGGGAACAGCCGCCCCACGCGTTTGCTCAAGCCGACGTACGCGCCGCGGCAGACCGCCGCCGCGAGCCCGAACCCGAGCCCCGCGACTGGCACGTGACCTCCGGGGGCGCCGAGCAGCAGCACCCCGGCCAGGGCCAGCAGCCCGGCCGCCAGGTGGGCCGGGCGACGCGACAGCGCGACGGCGAGCAGCAGCGGGCCCAGTAGCTCGACCGTGGAGGCGACGCCCAGCGGGAGCCGTCCGATGGCCTGGAAGAAGGTCAGGTTGTTGGCCGCGAACACCAGGCCGAGCGCGCCCGCCGCGCCCCACTGCCGCGCGCTGAGCCGGTGCACCGCGGGCCGCACCACCGCCGCCGTGACCAGCGCGGCGAAGCCCAGCCGCAGGCCCGCCATCGCCGTCGGGTCCAGCCGGTCGTACGTCGTCTTCGCGACCGCGGAACCCGCCTGGAGACTGCATATCTGGAGGAGGACGAGGAGCGGCGCGACCCGGACGAGACGGTCGCGCGTCCCGCCGGTGCCGACTGCCGACCGGTCCGCCGACTCCGCCGACTCCGCCGACTTCCTGGCGCTCACGTCCGCCGATTCCCCGGTGCTCGTGCCCGTCGGCTCCCTGGTGCTCATGACGTTCAGCGTGATGTCATGGCCTTGTGCAGTTCAACCATTACGGCGGTCAGGCGGCCCGGCTGGCCGCCGACCTGGTCAACGCCTCGCCGGACGCCGACCTCGACCTCGTCCTCGCGGCGCACGACGTGCACCGTCCGCCGCTCACCGGGGCCGCCCGCCGCGCGCTCCTGCGCTGGGCGGCGGACGGTCTCGCCCCGTGCTTCACGGCCCTGGCCGCACACCTCGCAGAGGCGGAGCGCGAGGCCGGGCCGGCCGCGCGCTGCGCACGGGTCAACGCGCTGCTCGCGGTGGCCTCGACGCAGCCGCGCATCTCCCTGCACGACGGACACCCGCACCTGCACTACGGCCCCGACGACCGGGACGCCGTCGCGCACGTCAAGGCCTCGACGGCCGCCGGGCTCGCGTACGTCGTGTGCTTCGCGGGCGCCCAACGGCTCGGCCGCTGCGCCCGCGCGGGGTGCGCACGCGCGTACGTCGACACCTCGCGGGGCGGCAGGCGCGCCTACTGCTCTGTGCGGTGCGCGAACAACGACGCGGTGGCCCGGCACCGCGCCCGGCACCCGGGGACACGGCCATGAGCCGGGATCGCGCCCTGCCAGGCCCTACGCTGCCGGGATGACGCAGGACGACGACGAGTTCGGGGCCCCCGCGAAGGCCGCGTCCCTGGTGCGCTCGGCGCTGGAGCGCGCCTGCCCCGGTTCGGTCACCCGGCTGCGCGGTTCGCTCGCGGCCGGCCGGGCCGACGCGTACAGCGACATGGACATCGAGTGGCGGGTGCCCGCGGACCGGTTCGCCGTGTGCGTACGCGAACCGGGCACCGTACTGCGGGAGGCGGCCCGCGCGCTGCGGGAGGTGTACGGCGACGCCTGGCCGCGGCGGCGGGCCCCCACGACGGCGCACGCCCGCGCGGCCTCCACCGGCCCGGCGTACGCCTCCACCGGCCCGGCGCACGCCTGCGCGGTCCGCACCGACCCCGAGTACGCGCACTCCCCGGGCGCGCGCCTGCTCTTCGTACGGTTCCCGGGGCTGCCGCTGTTCTGGCGGCTGGACCTCATGGTCCTGGCCGAGGGCGGCACGGCGGCGGGGGAGGGGACGGAGCCCGGGGAGGGCAGGGACGCCCCGGAGGCGGACTGGTCGCTGCCCGCGAGCGCGCTGGAGAACGCCATCGCCGCTGTGAAGGCCCTGGCCAGAGCGGACCCGGAGACCGCGGCCGGACTCCTGAGCCGGGGCCTCGCCCGCCTCGGCGAGCGGCCCGGCACCCGGACCGGGGACGGGCCCGGTGACGGGGGAGAGGGACAGTACGGCGGGCAGGCGGGGGACTGGCCGGCCGCCGTCAGTGTGCTCGTGCGCGCCGCCGTCCGCGCGGAGCCAGGTCTCGCGGAACTGGGCGCGCAGACGGAACACGTGGCCCGCCGCCTGCTGCCACCGGGCCCCGGGGACGGTCACCCCGGGGCGGCAGCACCCCTCAGATGGCTTCCAGCAGCCACGGACGGATCACCCGGCGGGCCTGGTGCAGACGGGACTTGACGGTCCCGAGCGGGATGCCCATGCGCTCGGAGATCTCGGCGTAGTCCAGCTGGCAGATGTCCCGGTAGACGAGCGGCGCGACCAGGTGCGGGCTGTCCCGTTCGAGCCGGTCGAGCGCCTCCAGCAGGTCGAGCCGCGAACCGGCGATGACGCTGGTCGTCCGCGGATCGGTGCTCTGCTGCTCCTCCGGCGCCGTGGACTGCTCGGCCGAGCGGCGCTTCAACTCCCTGTACTTCTGCCGGGAGCAGTTGGCGACGACGGTGTACAGCCACGTGCTGAAGCGGCTGCGTCCCTCGAAGCGGCGGATGTTGCGGGCGATCTGGAGCAGGACGTCCTGAGCGGCCTCCTCCGCGTCCTCCCGGTACAGCAGGAAACGGCCGCAGCGGCGTACGACCTCCGGGCTCACCGCCCGCAGCAGATCGTCGAGGGCCTGTTCGTCGCCCGCCGAGGCCCGCAGCGCGAGGGCCTCGGTGTCGGGACGTCCGTGCTGGTCGGGGGGGATCGTGGCGGAAGTCATGGGGCCTTCGGAGCGAGAGACGTCATCCGGGCATCATAAAAGGTATGCCATCACCTCAACAGATCGGCCGGTACCGGGTTCTGCGCCGTCTCGGTTCCGGAGCCTTCGCCGTTGTCTGGCTCGCCCACGACGACCGCCTCGACGCCCCCGTGGCCGTCAAGGTCCTGGCCGACAACTGGGCCTACCGCATGGACATCCGCGAACGCTTCCTGAGCGAGGCCCGTCTGCTGCGGCGGGCCGGCTCCGGCGGGGTGGTGCAGGTCTTCGACGTCGGCGAGCTTCCGGACGAACGCCCTTATTTCGTCATGGAGTACGCGGACCTCGGCAGCGTCGAGGACCTTCTGACCGCGGGCCCCCTCCCGCAGGCGGAGGCGCTGCGGCTCACGACCGGGGCCGCGCGCGGAGTCGCCTCCCTGCACGAGGCCGGCATCGTGCACCGCGACATCAAGCCCTCGAACGTACTGCTGAAGGGGCTGGCCGGACCCTCGGGCGGCACCGACGCGAGCGGTGAACGCGTCCTCGTCGCCGACCTCGGCCTCGCCAAGAACCTCGCCCAGGCCACCGGGCTGACCGTCGTCGCCGGGTCCGCCGGCTACATGGCGCCCGAACAGTCCGACCCGCCGGTGGACGGCATCGACGTACGCGCCGACGTGTACGGGCTCGGGGCCCTGCTCTACCACCTGATGACGGGCTCGGTCCCGGGACCGCCCGGCCGGGTGCTGCCCCCGCACGAACTGCTGCCGGACGTCCCGGCCACCGTGAGCGCCGTCATCGCCAAGGCGATGGCCCCCGACCGCGAGGACCGCTTCAGCTCCGCCGCCGAGCTGATGGACGCGCTGCGCCGCCTGCGGAACACACCGGCTCCGGCGGGGCGGGCGGAGCCGGTCGCGGCGACGGGACCGGTACGGGAGCAGACACCGGCGGCGTCGGTGGCGGAACCGGTGTCGTCCGTGGCGGAAGCGGTGTCGCCGGTGGCGGAACCGGCGTCGTCCGTGGCGGAACCGGCTTCGAGCACCCCCGTGCGGGAAGGTCCTCGGACGCCCGTGCCGGAAGAGGCCCCGGTAGCGGCCCCGTCCCCCTCCTCCTCGTCCCCGTCGACTCCGTCCTCCGCGTGGGGGGCGGTGACCGTGCGGGGATCGGAGTCGAGGCTGCGGGCGGCGCCCGAGTCCGTGGCGTGGCCGGTCCTGAGCGCGGACCGGCAACCCGTCCCGCCGAAGGACTCGTACGCCACCCCGGCGGCCCCCGCGTCCTCCGTCCCGTCTCCCCGTACGCCTCCGGAGCCGTCGCCGGGCAGTCCTCTCGGCCCGGTGAGTGGGCGGCCCGGGCGGCCCCGGCGGCGGGCGCGCTGGATCACGGTGGCCGCCGTGGTGGTCGTACTCGCCGCCGGGGGCGGGGTGATAGCGGCACAGCACGACAAGGGCGGGAAGGCGCAGGCCGCCACAACCTCCGTGGTGAGCGACGGCAAGCACCGCATCAGCCTCGAAGTACCGGCGAAGTGGGCCGCGCAGTACGCCGACCCGGACTGGGACCCGGCCACGCTCGGGCTCGGCGCCGGAAAGGAGCCCGCGCTCACCGTCGCCCAGCAGGTCGCGGACTGGGGCGACCTGGGCAAGGACGTCAACGGGGTCTTCGCGGGTCTCGCGCCCGGGGCGACGGCGCTCGCCGAGAACGTCGCGCGGGTCCGGCACGGAAGCTGCCGCGCGGGCGACGAGCGGAAGGCCGACGTCCCCGACTGGGACGCCACCGTCCGCACCTGGGAGAAGTGCGGGGCGGACGGACAGCAGCTCTACGAGATCGCGATGACCCCGAAGGCCGGGAAGACCGGGAAGGCCGGAAAGAAGGGGACCGACGCCGTGTACGCGCAGATCCGCTGCGGCGGCGAGAGCGGCGGCGTCGCCCCGGAGGACTGCGCCAGGACCACGGATGAGATCCTGCGCAGCCTCAGCGTGAAGCCCTCCTGAAGCCGTCGTCGGCCCTCGTCCCGGGGCAGTCGCGGGAGCCCCCGGAGAATTGGTCCGGGAACCCGCGAACTTTTCCGGGCGGGGCCGCATCCCAGGTAGGTGTAGGGCTTGAGGGGGCGACGGGGAACGACAACGGGAGTGACGCAGCCATGACCAGGACGCGACGAAGCACACAGGGCCCCGCAGCGACCGGACGCGACCGCTCCGGCCGTCGTCGCGGCAGGCCCGCCACGGCGGGCACCGCGGCCGTGCTCGCGGCCGCCGCACTGCTCCTGACCGCCTGCGGGGCCGAGGGGGACAAGGACGCGGGGCCCCAGCACGTGAAAACCGGCGCCGGCCCGGTGCAGGACGACGGCGGCGCGAGCAAGGGCACGGGCACCGGCGGCGCCAAGGGCGGCGACTCCGACGAGGGGGGCAAGCCCTCGCAGGGCAGCTCCCCGGACGACGGCGGCTCGGACTCCTCGTCCGGCACGTCCGGCTCCGCCGACGGCGCGTCCTCCGGCTCCGACTCCTCCTCGGGCGGCTCCGGCTCCACCGGTTCCTCGGGCTCCGGGGGAACGGCGCAGGGCGGCTCCTCGGGCGAGGACGCCCCCTCCGCCTGCCGCAGCGACCAGATGAAGGCCTCCGTGGGCGCCAACCACCCGGGCGCGGGCCAGGAGAACTTCGCGGTCGTCCTGACCAACACCTCGGGCGGCACCTGCACGGTGTACGGCTTCCCCGGCCTGTCCTTCCTCGACGGCGCGGGCACACCGGTCACCGCCGACCCGGAGCGCACCGGCGGGGCCAAGATGAAGATCACCCTGTCCCCCGGCAAGAGCGCGTGGGCGCCCCTGTCCTTCGCCAACCCCGAGATGACCGGGGCGAAGCAGGTGACCCCGGCCACGGTGCGCGTCACCCCGCCCGACCAGGAGACCCCGCTGCCCATCCCGTGGGAGGGCGGCGCCCTCTCCGCCGACGGCTCCACCGGCCGCGCCAAGATCGGCCCCATGGCCCTGGGCACGGGGGGCTGAGGCCGGGGGCCGGAGCCGAGGGGCCGTGGGGCCGAAGCCGTCTGCGGCGTGTCCCTCAGGTGGACGCCGCAGTCGCCCTCGTCCTGGCGTCCGCTGTGGTCGAGGTGGTCGAGGTGGTCGCGCCGCCACCTGCCGCGAACCGTGCGACCACCTGTCCGTGGAAGCGGTCCACGGCGTCGTCGACGCTCCGGATGAACCCGGTCTCCGCGCTGCCCCGGGTGAGACCCATCCCCTTGAACAGGGACAGCCGGAAGCCCGTCACCGCGCTCCCGTCCTTGGGCAGCAGATCGCCCGGCTCCGGCCGCAGGCGCTCCAGGGTGCCGCGCGGGCCCTTCCCGCTCCCGCCGGAGACCAGCGTCTCGACGTGCAGATCGGCGGGCGCCTGCTCAAGGAGGCGCAGGAGCCGCTTGACGACCGTGAGGGGATAGGCCGCCTCGGGCGGCGGCACCTCCATGGACACCCGGATCTTCCCGGTCCGCAGATCAGCGGCGATCCCGACCGGCGACACCGCCCCCTCCGTCCGGATCTCCGCCTCCAGCAGCCCCGCCCCGCACAGCCGGTCGGCCTGAGCGAGACGCCGGTCCGTCGGCCCGCTCCCGCGTCGTGCCCGCTGCACGGGCAGAGTTCTGCGCCCCAGCTCACCGCCGAGCCGCAGACACACCTGACGGATCAGCCGCTCCCAGCTCTCCACGACCGCGACCGCCTGCGGATCACCCAGGCACAGCGTCTCGGCGTCGATGCCGTTGCGCACCGGAACCCAGGCCGGGCCCATGTTCTGGAAGCCGTGACAGCCCGAGTTGTCGTGCTGGAGGTAGTGCAGGAGCTCCTGGAGCAGCCACGCGTGCGCCGCGTTGCCCACACCCTCGTGCCGGATCAGCAGCTGTGCCTGCTGCGTCACCTCGGCCCAGGACAGATGCCGCAGCGCGGCCCGGTTCTTGCGCCGTCCGTCGGTACGCACCTCGACCAGCGGGGTGCCTTCGAGGGCGACGTCGTTCGAGAGGGTGATCACCGCCTCGTACCCGCGCCGCGTCGCGATGTCCATATAGGCCTGGACCTGCTCGGACTTGAGCGGATTGCCATTGGTCTTGGTCTCGACGAGGGCCGTCCACAGTTTTCCGGCCCGTTCCACGCGGATGACCCCGTCCGGACGCCTGGGGCTGTCCCCGTGGGGCAGTACGACCTCCGTGAAGGTCTGCGTCCGCCCGGCCGGCGCCCCGAAACCGGCCAGCAGACGGCGCGCGAACTCCGGTACCTCGGCGAGTACCGCGAGAAGCACGGACGTCGCCCGCACCTCGCGCTCCCGGTCGCTCTTGAGCGAGGGCACGGGGAACAGCCGGGCCGGGCGCCACGCCTCGTTCTCGGCGAGCGACTTCCCGACGACCTTCGGCAGCGTCACCTTCTTCTTGGCGGTCCGGGGACGGCGGGGGCGCGGTGCCGTCGGCGACCCGGTCACTCCCGTACCGGTCGGCGCGGGTACGGCGGTCCCGTCCGGCACCGGTGGCGCGGCTACGCCGGTCGCGGTCGCGGTCGCGAGCACGGCAGCCGCGGCTCCCTCGGTGTGGACGCGCGGCGCCGGGAGGACGACCGTCCCCTCACCCGGGGAGCCCTCGCCCGACGAGCCGCCGCTCGCCGCGACAGCCTGCGGCCCGGCTCCGGAGTCCCCGGCGCCGGTGCGGGCCTCGGTCCCGGCCGCCGCCTCCGTCGCTTCCTCCGCCTCCTCGTCGACGTCGATGCCGAAGTCCGTGGCGAGTCCGGCCAGCCCCGACTCGTAGCCCTGGCCGATCGCGCGGAACTTCCAGTGCCCGTTCCTCCGGTACAGCTCACCGAAGAGGAAGGCGCTCTCGACCGTGGCGTCGTCGATCGGATAGCTCAGCAGAGGCTCCCCGTGGCGGTCGCCCAGGGTCACGCGCAGCCCGTCGAGGTCCCCGAACCGTGAGCCCCGGTCCCGGCTCGCGGCGACCACGACCCGCTCGACAGCGGCCGGGACCGCGCTCAGGTCGACACTGACCCGGTCCTCGCTCCCCGTCCCGGTCGGCACCTTGCCCAGGAGCTGCACGCTGCCGTCGGCGGCGGACGGGTTGTTGTAGAAGAAGAAGTCCGCGTCGCTGCGCACCCGGCCGTCGTCGCCCAGCAGCAGCACCGACACGTCGGCGTCGCCCTCGCCGTCCGCACTGCTCCAGTTCAGCCCCACCAGAACCGAGTCCGCGTCCTCGCTCAGCGCGGAGAGGTCCACGTTCGACCCCTTGGCCATCTCATGCATACGGCCCCCCACGGCGGTGCCGCATCCCCGCGGCCCACCGGACGTCGTTCCGTGCCCCGGCGGTCACCCGCCGCGCACCCCCGGGCTCACCGTACGCCGGGGCGTCGGACTTGTGGCGAGGATCGGAAGATCAGGTGAAGAACGGACCACCGCCCTCCGCATCACCGCGCCGACGTCCTGCGGATCACCGGGCCCATGCCCCGCGGATCACCGCGCCGGCGTCGCGTCGCCGTACCCGCTCGGTGTTCCTCCGCGCTGCGGACCCCGCCGGACAGTCGGAGCATGGACCCAGAGAGCCGCGCGCACGCCCCCGCGTACCCGTCGTAGCCGTACGAGGGCGCGTGCGCCACGAGGCCGCTGGGAGGAGAGGGGCTTGAGCGAGGGCACTGAGGGCGACGGCCGTTCCGGGCGCGGTGGTGAGGGGGCCGCCGGGGACCGCCCCGGGGCGGGGGCCGGTGCGGGCGGACGTGCGGCGGACGGTGGGGGGCGGGACGCCTCCTCGTCGGCGGACCCGTCCCGTGCCCCGCGGGACAAGGGCACGTTCCCCCCGCTGCGCGGGGAAGGGCACAAGGCGGCCGAACGGCGCCAGATCGAGGCGCTCAACCAGTTGCCGCCCACGCCCGAGGCCGGTGCGCCCGAGGCCGGTGCGCCCGAGACCGGCGTGCCCGAGACCGGCGTGCCCGACGAGGGCCCGCCCGGCTCCGCGCCGCCCGCGACGGGCGGCGGTCCGCGCCGCCCCCGGGAGGCCACGCTCCTGGACGCCGGGCACGCGCTCGCGGAGGCCACCTCGCTGGAGGAGGCGCTGCGGGTCGTCGTCCGGCTGCGGGCCGGCGCGGACTTCGACCTCCACGGGCAGGTCGTGTTCGGGGTCGGCGAGAGCTTCCTCAACGCCGTCGCGCAGGCCGACTTCCGTCCCGGCGGCCTCGACAAGAGCTTCCGCATGCCGTTGACCACGGGTTATCCGGCGGTGGAGGTCGCCCGTACGGGCCGTGCCGTCTTCCTGTCCTCCCCGGAGGAGTACCGCGACCGCTTCCCCGCCACCTGGCAGCTCTCGGCGCGCAAGGGCCGGGGCGCCTGGGCCTTCCTCCCGCTGACCGCGGCGGGCCGGGTCACCGCCGTGTGGCTGGCCGCGTTCGACAGCCCGAAGGAGTTCGGCTCACCCGAACGGGCCCTTCTCGACACGACGGCCGTACTTCTCTCCCAGGTCTTCGAACGCAGCCGCGCGAACACGGCGGAACTCGCGCTCTCCCGGGGCCTGCGCAGCAGCATGGGGGCCGCGGGGGAGGCGCGCGGCGGACTCGCCGTCGCGACGCGCTACGTCCCGACCGGCGGCGGTCTCATGGTCGGCGGCGACTGGTACGACGTGATCGACCTGCCCAGCGGCCGGGTCGGCCTCGTCATCGGCGACGTCCAGGGACACGACGTGCACGCGGCGGGCCTCATGTCGCAGCTGCGCACGGCCGTCCACGCCTACGCCGCCGAGGGGCACGGCCCGGACGCGATCCTCTCGCGCACCTCCCGGTTCCTCGCCGCCGTCGACGAGGAACGGTTCGCGACCTGCGTCTACGTCGAGGCCGACCCCGCCACCGGCACCCTCCACGTGGCCCGCGCCGGGCATCCGCACCCCGTCCTGCGGCTGCCCGACGGCACCTGCCTCGTCCGGCACATCCGGGGCGGGCTGCCGCTCGGGCTCATGGCCGGCGAGAACGACTACCCCGTGGACGTCATGGAACTGGGCGAGGGCGAGGTCCTCATGCTCTGCACGGACGGCCTGATCGAGACCGGCGGCCACGACATGTTCACCGGCTGGGTGCGGCTGCGGGACGCCATGACGGACGCCCCCGCCGCCGACCTGGAGGGCATGGCCGACCGCCTCATGGGCGTCGTCACCGGGCCCGCCCGCGAACCCCACGAGCAGGCCCCCACCCGGGGCGGCGACGACATCGCCCTGCTCCTGCTGCGCAGGGACGCCGAGGACACCTCCACCGCCGTGCCCGAACGCCGCCTCGTCCTCACCATCCGCCAGGACCAGGGCGAAGGGCTCTCCGAGGCCCGCGAGGAACTACGCGCCCTGCTCCACGACTGGACGCGGGAGGACCAGGTCGACACCGCCGTCCTGCTCACCTCGGAACTCCTCGGCAACGTCCTCGTCCACACCGACCAGTCCGCCGCGCTCGCCGTCCGCGTCCTCGGCGACCGGGGCCGGCGCTCCCTGCGCATCGAGGTCACCGACCGGGGCGACGAACTGCCCCACCAGCGCGCCCCCGGCGAACTCGCCTCCTCGGGCCGCGGCCTCGTCCTCCTCGACCTCCTGTCCCAGGCCTGGGGCGTGCGCCCGGAGCCCGAGGGCAAGACGGTGTGGTTCGAACTCGGCGAGCAGGACTGAGCCGCGCCTGCCGCCCCTCCGACCAGCCCCGAACCCGCCTGGTACCGGACGGGCGGGTGCGGGGTGGGGGAGCGGGCGAAGCTCGCACGGGCTCACACCGCCGGGGATGAAAAGCTGTCACAGTGGTGGCAGATGTCCGCCGCAGGCGAGCCCGACCGACCCCGAGAGAAGAAGACGTACGTGCCCCAAGAGATCCCGCCCCGCACGAGCGACCGACTGGACGACGACGACTACCCCGCCTACACCATGGGCCGGGCCGCCGAGCTGATCGGTGCGACACCCGCCTTCCTGCGGGCCGTGGGGGAGGCCGGCCTCATCGTGCCGCTGCGCTCCGAGGGCGGGCACAGGCGCTACTCCAGGAAGCAGCTCAGGACCGCTGCCCGCGCCCGTGAGCTGGTCGACCAGGGAACGCCCGTCGAGGCCGCGTGCCGGATCGTCGACCTGGAGGACCGGCTGGCCCGGGCCCAGCGACGCAACGAGGAACTGACCGTCGAGGACGTCGAGGACGTCGAGGACGTAGAGGACGTAGAGGACGCAGAGAACGCAGAGAACGCCGGGGCGGCCGAAGACGTCGCGGGCGCCAGGAGGGCCGGGGCCGCCGGGGCCGCCAAGGACACGGGGCGGGCGGAGGACCCCGCGGACGCCGGGAGGGCCGGGGCGCCGGCCCCGGCCCGCGGTGAATGAATATCTGTTCCGGCGGCGACAGAAAACAGAATTCCGTTTCCGTGATTTCGCCCCGGGAGTTCCGCGAGTTCCGCCCGCGCGGCCGCGCGGGCGGAACTGACCGGAGCCACATTTCCTCCGGGCCGGGCGGGACCGGCGTGCTACGCTGATTTTCAGTTGCTAGTTGTGGTTCCCGTCAAATTACGGCGCACAGCACAGCCTCGGCGCTGATTTCGCCCCCGGGTTTCACCCCGGGAGATTTCACTCCGATGGATGCGCTTTGTTTGTTCGGTATTTTCTCCGAATGGGGAGATCATCGCGGCGACGCGGGCGATCGCACAGTGCGGTCCGCCCGAGAACTGCCCCACAGAGGAGATGTACATGGCTACTGGCACCGTCAAGTGGTTCAACGCGGAAAAGGGCTTCGGCTTCATCGAGCAGGAGGGCGGCGGCGCGGACGTCTTCGCTCACTACTCGAACATCGCCACCCAGGGCTTCCGCGAGCTGCAGGAGGGCCAGAAGGTGACCTTCGACGTCACGCAGGGCCAGAAGGGCCCGCAGGCCGAGAACATCGTTCCCGCCTGACGCCGACGCGTTCCGCGACCGGGGCCCGCACCACCACAGTGGTGCGGGCCCCGGTCCGTCGTGAAAGCCCTTTCACTTCCCGCCTTTCGGCCGGGCCCGTCGCGGGAACCGCGGAACGGGCCGCCCGGGACGGCACCCAGGAATTACCGACGGCCCCGGCCGCCCGGCACAAAGGGCGACGGCCCCGCCGGCCCCCGACGGCTCCGGAAGACGCCGCCAGGACGACGCGACCGATGGACTCCCTCCCGCCCAGCCCGTGGCGGACCTCCAACGACCCAGATGAGGCACGATGCGCTGCGTGATTGCCCGGTACCCCTTCGATCTGATCAAAAGCGATGTGCAGGCGTCGATGAAGGGCATCGCCCCGGAGGCGATCACCGCGGAGTCGGTGACCATCGGCCGCCGCCAGTACCCCGTCAAGCAGGTGGGCCAGGTCATCACCGGTCAGGACCGGCGGGACTTCTCCGCGGGAGAGGTGGTCCGCGCCCTGACCCGGCTCGGCTTCACGTGCCACGCCGCACCGCAGCCGGTGGTCCCCGAGCCCTTCTCGCTCGGCTCCCCCGAGGGCACGCTCGGCTGACGCGCCACCGGACCGGCGCCCAGGGCCGCTGACGCGACAACGGCCCCGCCCCCGGCGTCCAGGGCCGTAGGACCCCGGCCTCCCGGCCCCCTCCCGGCCGTACGACCGACGCCCCGCCCGCGCACCTGATCGTGCGCGGGCGGGGCGTCGGCCGTTGCCGTGGCGGGATCGTCGCCGGGCCCGTCCGCCGTCCGGTTCATACGAACGCGCTGTACCCCGTCGCCGCGCGCCCCACGATCAGCGCGTTCATGTCGCGGGTGCCCTCGTACGAGTACAGCGCCTCCGCGTCGGCGAAGAAGCGGGCGGCGTCGTGTTCGAGCAGGATGCCGTTGCCGCCGAACACCTCCCGGGCCCAGGCCACCGTCTCCCGCATGCGCGAGGTGCAGAACATCTTGGCCAGAGCGGCCTGCGCGTCGGACATCTCGTCGCGTTCCTCCAGGGCGGCCATCCGCACGACCATCGCCTGGGACGCCGTGATGTTCGCGAGCATCCGCGCCAGCAGGTCCTGGACGAGCTGGAAGCCGGCGATGGGCCGTCCGAACTGCTCCCGCTCCACGGTGTACGCGCGAGCCGCCTCGTAGGCCCCGATCGCACAGCCCGTCGCGCTCCACGCGACCCCGCCGCGCGTCACCTTCAGCACCCGCGCGGTGTCCCGGAAGGAGTGCGCCTCCTGGAGCCGGTCGGCCTCGGGGACCCGGACGTCCTCCAGCACGATGTGCGCGTTCTGCACCCCGCGCAGCGCGATCTTGTGCTCCAGTCTGCGGGCGCTGAACCCCGGGGTGCCCTTCTCCACGACGAAGCCCTTGACCTGCTCGTCCTCCTCGTCCTTCGCCCAGATGACGATCAGGTCGGCGAAGGTCGCGTTGCCGATCCACTTCTTCTCGCCGTTGAGCACCCACACGTCGCCCTCGCGCCGCGCCGTGGTCGTGAGCCCGAGCGCGGTGCCCGAGCCGACGAGCGGCTCGGTGAGCCCGAAGGCGCCGGTCTTCTCCCAGCGCGACATCGCCGGCAGCCACCGCTCCCGCTGCTCCGCCGAACCGCACTCCCGGATCGACCCCATGGCGAGCCCCGCGTGCACCCCGAAGAAGGTCGCGAACGAGGGATCGACCCGCGCCATCTCCATGCCGAGCAGTCCGGCGAACAGGTGGCCGCGCGGGGCGATGCCGTCCGCGTCCCCCGGCTCCCCGGTGATCCCGAGCGTCCGGATCTCCTCCCGCAGACCGAGCGGGGTGTGCTCCTGCTCCCACCACTCGTTGGCGTGCGGCGCGACCCGCGTGACCAGGAACTCCCGTACGGAGTCGAGCCTCTTGCGCTCGTCCGTGTCCAGCAGGTCCTTCACCCGGTAGAAATCCCCCTCGACCGCACCCGGATCAGTCCGGTGCTGGTGCTCCGCCATCACAGCCGCCTCTCGAAGACTCCTGGTTACCGCCGAGTACCCCGCGCCGGGACGCCCAGACCCCCGCAGGTGGCCGCCGCACGCGCCGGGCGGCGACGGAAGCCGCCGGCCGGGCGTACGGGACGGTGCGGGGGAGCGGGGCGACGGCGGGACGAGGGAGCCGACGGAGGGCCCACGACGATAGGCGGCCCGGGCGCGACGGAGGGGAGCGCGGGTGTGCCGGGTGTGTCGGGTCCGCCGGTGACGAGCGGTGTGTCGGGGACGACGGGAAGGGCGAGGCGCCGAGCCTCGCCCTCGCACCCCCCACGGAAGCGGCTTCCGTCAGTCCCGGAAGCGGATGCCGTTCACCGCCGCGTCGAAGACCGGCCGGAACTGCTCCCACTGGGACTGCGGCGCCGACAGGTAGACCACGTACTGCGTCCCGTTGGTCCCGCTGAACGCGAGTTCCACCGCGCGGAAGTCCCGCACCCGGCCCTTGAAGGTGAACTCCCAGTACCCGGCGGGCCGCCCCCGGAAGGTCGTGGCCGCCATCCGTACCCGTTCGTAGCCCGGACTGTCCCGGCGGGTCTGCTCCTCCTCGGTGTCGCGCCAGTGCGCGAGGGGGTCGGAGCCCGCGAACTGGACGACGTCGACCCGCAGGCCCGCGAGCCCCGTCGGGTCGAGGTAGGCGAGCTGGCCGCCGCCCAGGTCCTTCGTCGTCCAGCCCTCCCGTACGGGCACGGAGAACCCCTCGCCCGCCTTCCGCAGCTGATACCCGTCGGGCACCGGCGGCGGCGGGGAGTCGCTCGGCGAAGGGGAACCCTCCGGGGAGCCGCCGGGGGACGTGCCCGCGGGCGAGCCGTCGGCCGCGGACGGACCGGACCCGGCCGAGGGGGCGCCCGCCCCGCGCGGTTCCGCGCTCGCCGAGGAGGTGCCGTCCGGCTGCCACAGCAGTACACCGGCCGTCACGGCGGCCGCGAGCCCGAGCGCCGCCACCGACCAGCGGACCGCACGGCGCCCACGCCCGGTACCGCCCGCCCCGCCACCGGGGACCGGCGGAACCGGGCCCCCGGCGTGGTCCGGGACGGTCGTCGCGAACCGTGCGGTGCCCGGCTCGGGGACGGGGGGAACGTCCAGCCGCTGCGGCCGGGTGGGCGGCTCCACGGTGTCCCCCGCACCCGTCGTCCCCGTTCCCGTTCCCGCCACGAGACCCAGGAGGCGGGCGGCCTCGGGCGCGGTCATGCGGCGGGCCGGGTCCTTCACGAGCAGGCCCTCGATCACCGGGGTCAGGGCCCCCGCGCGGCGCGGCGGGCCGTACGGTTCGGCGGCGATGGCGTACGCCGTCTCGATCGCGGTGTCCCGGTCGTAGGGCGGCTGCCCCTCGACCGCCTGGTACAGCGTCGCCCCCAGCGACCACAGGTCACTGGCCGGGCCGGGGTCGATACCGCTGCGCAGACGTTCCGGGGCCAGGTAGTGGACCGAGCCGACCAGTTCGCCGGTCCGGGTGAGCGAGGAGGTCCCCGGCTCCACCGCGATCCCGAAGTCGGTCAGGACGATGCGGCCGTCGTGCCCGAGCAGCACGTTGCCCGGCTTGACGTCCCGGTGCAGTACGCCCGCCGCGTGCGCGGCCCGGAGCGCGGCCGCCATGGCCCCGCCGATCCGCGCGACCTCGGCCGGCGGCAGCGCCCCGCGCCGCTTCAGCACGTCCGCCAGGGTCACCGAGGGGACGTACTCCATGACGATGCACGGCAGGCCCTCGTCGTCCACGACGTCGTGCACGACCGTCACGTTCGGATGGGTGATCCGGGCGGCGCTGCGCGCCTCGCGGCGGGTGCGCTCGTAGAGGCGCTGGACCTCGCCCTCGCTCTCGTGCAGGTGCGGCGGGACGTGAAGCTTCTTCACGGCGACGTGCCTGCCGAGCAGTTCGTCCTCTGCGCGCCACACGGTCCCCATACCGCCCCGGCCCACCCGCTCCACGAGCCGGTACCGGCCGACCACGAGCCGGCCCTGATCGGACACCGTGAGACCTCCCCCTCTTCGCACACCTGAACAGACGGCGATAGCACGATAGCTTGTGCGATCAAGGCGGCGGACGGTCGTTCCGGCGGCGGGACCGCGCAACGCCCGTGTCGTGAGAGGCGGGTGTGCGGCGCGTGAGGGGCCGGTGCCCGGACTGCGGGCGGCTGCGGCCGGGCCGTCGCCGTGACAGCCGCCGGGCCGTCAGGGCCGCCCCGGCAGAGGGGCGGTGCGACCGTCCCGTACGCCGCCCGGCCGTCATTCGCGCCCAATTTCTCTTACCCGCACGGTTGTTGACCGCCCCGCGCACCGCCACTAGCCTCGCCGGGGCCCGAACGAAGCGTGTGTACGTGTACGGAAGGGTGTTGACAACGATGTCAGAGACCTCGCGGGAGCGGAAGCCGGAGCGGGAACGGCAGCACGCCCGGGAACTCGACCAGGACCGGGACCGGGGTGAGGACCGAGCCCGGGACCCCCGGCCCTCGCGGCCGAGCCGGAGGGCCGTGGGCAAGGCCGCTGCGGTGGCGGGCGGTTCGCTCGCACTGGCAGGGCTTCCGGCGACGGCCCGGGCGGACACCCGTAACGGCCGTGACACCCGTAACACCCGCAATGCCCAGGCGCGGAAGCCGGGCGCCGACGCGGACCGGGACCTCAACTCTTCCCCCGGCCGTCACCGACGCCGCGCGGTCACGGCGTACGAGGGCCTGAACCGCCACTTCCGCGTCCCGAAGACCGGGCTCTACGCGCCGAACTTCCCCGTCCAGCCCGAGGACAACCCCTACGCGTACGTCTATCCGTACTCCGGGGTCGTCACCGCCACGCTCGGCCTGCTGCGGCTCGACCGCCGTTACGCCCCGGACGTCCGCGACCAGGCCGGGAGCCTCGCCGCGTACTACGACCCGGCGCCCGCCTCCGCCAACCCGCCGAGCCCGCCGGCCCGGCCCAGCCCGCCCGGCTACGCCTCGTACGTACTGCCGCCGCTCGGCGAGGGCGGTGACCTCTTCTACGACGACAACGAATGGCTCGGCCTCGCCGCGCTCCAGCAGTACCGCACGACCGGCGACCGGGCGGCCCTCAAGCGCGCCGAACTCGTCTTCGCGCTCGTCGAGTACGGCTGGGACGACGACTCCGGCCACCCCGACCCGGGTGGCACGTACTGGACGCAGGGCACCGACAACCACGACCGCAACACGGTCTCCACCGCGCTCGGTGCCGAGATCGGGGCCCGCCTCCACCTGCTCACCGGGAACCGGTCCCACCTGCGGCACTCCCTCCGGATGTTCGACTGGGTCGACCGCAACCTCAGGGGACCGAACGGCCTGTACTGGGACCACGTCGATCTCGAAGGCACCGTGGACAAGGCGCAACTCGCCTACAACCAGGGCAATATGCTCGGCGCGGCCGCCCTGCTGCACCTGGCCACCGGGGAACGCGGCTACCTGCGGCGGGCGAGCGACATCGCCGGCACGGCGCTCGACTTCTACGGCTCCGGCGAGACCTTCGTCAACGACGTCCCCGGCGCCGTGGTGTTCTTCAAGAACCTGCTGCTCCTGCACTCGATCCGCCCCGACGACCGCTACCGCCGAGAGCAGCAGAAGTACGCCGACCTCTTGTGGGAGAAAGTCGACGAGAGCACCGGCCTGCTCACCACGCGGGACCCGCTGGCCGTCAACGCCCAGGCCGCACTGGTCGAGATGCAGGCCCTGGCCGCCTGGAGCCCGCGCGACTACCACCTGCTGCTCTGAACCACCCCCACCCGGTAAGGCCAGTGGATCGCCGGGGCTCCGGGTCTCCGGGGCCCCGGCTTCTGGTGTTCCGGGTCTCCGGGGCACTGGGCTCGGTGCGAGCACGCGCCGACCCCGGCGCGCAAGGATTTCAGCCCCATTCCACCTTTCTGGGTAAACAGACCACCTTTTCGGATAAGCGCCGTCCGCCGGGACAACCATCGGTACGGCCGGACGACGTCCGGCCGTACGGAGCGAGGCGCCGGGGCTGCCCGGCACACCGCTCCGGGAATCGGTTGCGAGGAAGGTGCCGGAGCTATGCGTGCAGAAGCCACCCAGCGGGTCGCGCTCGTCTTCTCCCTGCTGGACGCCAACGGGAACGGCGTGCTCGACGCCGACGACTTCACGCTCATGGGCGACCGGGTCGTGGCCGCCGCCCCGCGGTCCGGGCGGGCGGCGCACGACGCCATGCGGGCGGCCTTCGCCCGGTACTGGACGACGCTGCTCACCGAGCTGGACGCCAACGGGGACGGCGAGATCAGCTTCGAGGAGTACACCGCCTGCGTCCTGTCGCCCGAGCGCTTCGACGCGACGATCACCGAGTTCGCCGAGGCGCTCGCCGCACTGGGCGACCCGGACGGCGACGGGCTCATCGAACGCCCCGCCTTCCACGCCCTGATGGCGGCGATCGGCTTCGAACGCGACAACGTCGAAGCGCTCTTCGACGCCTTCGGCCCCACGGCGGACGACCGCGTGCCGGTGCCGGTCTGGGCCGAGGGGATCAGGGACTACTACGCCCCCGACAAGGCGGGCATCCCCGGTGACCGCCTGGTCTCCGGGTCCGGGGCCGGGGACCAGCTGGTCACCGGGACCGCGGTCTGACGCGGGCCCGGGCAGCGTGAACACGGACAACCGGGACGCCGGGAGAGCGGACGGCGGCACCGCGAAGACGGCCGTGGCCGACGGCGGCACCGCGAAGACGGCCGTGGCCGACGGCGGCACCCGGGACGCCGGGGAACGGCATGTCGTCGGGCTGGCGGTCGGCCGCGGCACGGGGGCGGAGGTCGCGGCCGTCTTCGAGCGCGTCCTCGGCCGCTTCGCCGAGCTGTACGGAACGGACGTCACCGTGGCGCGCTCGCCGCGCGTCTACCACTCGTACGTCTCGCTGAAAGAGGTGTCCCTCGGGGGCGGTGGCGGCGGTATCGACGAGGTGCGTGCGCTGACCCGGGAGGACGCCGACCACTACGAGCAGTTCGTCCGCGCGCGGGCCGCCGCCGGTGGCCGCGTCGTCTTCCGTACGGCGATCAACGCGCAGACCCTGTACCTGGTCCGGCAGCGGCTGCAAGCCGTGAAGGTGGACGCCCTCGACGCCGCCGGCGCCAGGCTCCTGCTGGTCAGGGACCAGGCGCAGGGCTTCTACACCGGGGAGAACGAGCACACCCCGGGGCGCGTGCGGCGGATCACGGAGTTCAGCCGGGAGATCACCGGGAAGGTCCTGGAGTACGCCCTGCGCCGGGCCCGGCAGGAGTGGCCCGGCGAGGGACCGGCCCGGATCGTCATGGCGTACAAGTTCCACCTGCTCGACGGCGCCCTGGACGTGTGGGCCGCGGAGTTCGCGCGGCGCCACGGCGTCGACGTACAGGTCTTCCAGCCGGACACCGTGAACCGGAACCTGATCGCGGAAGGACCGGCGGACCGCACCGTCCTCGTGGCGGGCAACGAGTGGGCGGACATCATGCACGTCGTCCTGCTCGACCGGTTCGGCGCCGGCCGGCAGGAGGAGCACTGCACCCGCAACGTGCACCTGCACGAGGACCTGGACGGGCTCGTCGAGTACCAGACGGTGCACGGATCGGCCGACGACCTCGAAGGACGGGACCTCGTCAACCCGGTGGCCACGGTGCGCGCCGCCGCGGCCGTCGCCGAACGGCACACCGGCTGCGAGGGCGCCGTGGCCGCGGCGGAACAGGCCCTCGCCCGGCTCAGGGAGGAGGGCGTCAGCACCCCGGACCTCGGCGGCGGGCACTCCACCACCGCCGTCGTGGACACCCTGCTCGGGACGCTGGAACGACCACCCGGCCCAGCGGCGGTGCCGACGACCCGGACGGCGCCGCCGCCCCTGGCCGAACCGGTCAGCGGGCCGTGACGGACGGCGGGGGCCCGGACCGCAGGGGGCCGGAGGGGAGGGGTCCGGACGGCAGCGGCACGGCGCTGGTCGTCGTCGACGTCCAGAACGACTTCTGCGCCGGCCCGCTCGCGACCGCGCGCTACCCGGGCGACCCGGCGAGACTGGAGACCGTGGTGCGCCACACGGCCCGCGCCGTCGAGGCGGCCCGCTCCCGGTCCATCGAGGTGGTGTTCGTCCGCTTCCTCGGGGACCCCTCCCACCAGGGCGCCGCCTGGAGACGCCGGGACGCCGCGCGCGGCAAACCGCCCAAGTGCCTGGAAGGCAGCTGGGGCGCCGAGTTCCCCGAGGGGCTCGGCCCGGCCCCCGGGGAGCGGGTGTTCACCAAGCGGGCCTGCTTCGACGCGTTCCTGGCGGAGGGCTTCGAGAGACATCTCGCGGAGCGCGGTACCGGCCACCTGGCCTTCGCGGGGCTCTTCGCCGACGTCTGCGTGGACAGCACGGCGCGCACCGCTTTCCAGAAGGGCCTGCACGTCACCGTACTGAGCGACTGCACCACCGCCCTGCACACACCCGACGAACAGATCCTGCGCTTCATGCACCGCGTCTACGGCGCCCGCGTCACCACGCACGACCGCGCCGCGCTGTGGACGCGCCACCCGGAGCAGCAGGAAGAGCAGGAAGAGGAGGAAGGGCAGGAAGAGGAGGAAGAGCAGGAAGGACAGGAAGAGGAGGAGACAGCGTGGCGGTGACAACGGAGGAGGCGACGGCGGGCGGTATGGCGGCGGGCGTCGCCCGGACCGCGCTCATGGTCGCCGCGGCGAGAGCCGTCGAGACGCACCGCCCCGACGCCCTCGCCCGCGACACCTACGCGCAGCACTTCGTCCGGGCGGCCCCGGCCTGCTCGACGTGGCCGGTGCACCCGGCGCAGGTGCCGGGCGGCGAGTCGAACCCCCTGTGGGGCAGACTCGGCCGCTACTTCGCCCTGCGCACCCGGGCCTTCGACGACAGCCTGCTGCGACAGACCACAGCGGGGGTGCGCCAGGTGGTCCTGCTCGGCGCCGGCCTGGACACCCGCGTCTACCGGCTCCCGCTGCCCGGCGACTGCACCGTCTTCGAGATCGACCAGCAGGACGTCCTCGACTTCAAGCAGCACACCCTGGACGGCCTGGGCGCCCACCCCCGGGCCGGACGGGTGACGGTCGCCAGCGACCTGCGCGGCGACTGGCTCCCGGCACTGAGCGCGGCCGGCTTCGACGCCACCCGCCCCACCGCCTGGATCGCGGAAGGACTGCTCCTCTACCTGCCCTCGGCGGCCGAACGCCGCCTCATCGACACGATCGACGCCCACAGCGCCCCCGGAAGCGGCCTCGTCTACGAGGTGAAACACGGCACGGAGAGCCCGGCGGTCCGCGACTCCCCGGTCTACAAGGCGGCCCGCGACCAGATCGGCGTCAACCTGCTGACCCTCTTCGACCCGGACCCCAGACCCGACTCCGCGCACGACCTCACCGAACGCGGCTGGCACACGAGCGTCCGCACCCCCTTCCACTACACCGACCACTACGGCCGCGGCCCCCGGGAAGAACAGGACGACGCCTTGGCCGCCAACCGATGGGTGTTCGCGACCCGTTGACCGACGAGCACCCGAGGGACGCGGACGGGCGCGGGCGCGGGGGTGCTCAGCCGACGGCGAGCGCCAGGCCCAGCAGCAGGAGAACCACTCCCGCCAGGGCCATGACGCTCCCGGCCAGCCTGAAGAACCAGGGGCCGAACCCGTCGTTGTCCGCGAGGCTCAACTCGCCCGTACGCGAGCCCCTCAGCTCCAGGACAGCCCGCCGCCGCGCCAGCATCCCGTCAACGGCCCCGCCCAGATTGAAGGCCCATCGCGCCCCGAACCAGACCGCCACCGCTCCCAGGGCGAAGAGGAGGACCAGACTCCCTGGCGAACTGGACGAGGAAGCCGCCAAGGCGGACGCTTTCGTGATCATGAAGCGGAGTTTCGCAGACGGCGGCACGGATGTCACCGCGGTTCCCCGCCCCGCGGCAGGAGGCCGACGGCCGGGGTCTCCCGACCGGTTTCGGCCGGTTCCCCGCTCGGGTAGACGAAGCAGTCGCTGGGTACTTTGTCCGCGAGGACCGGCGCGCCGCAGCAGGACATGCCGACGGGCGACGTCCGTCGAAAGCAACCGCCCGTCGGCTCCGGGACGAGGAGGAGCGCGGAATGCCGTTGGAGTTCGGGCTGTGGCGGGTGGACGACGGCAGGCCGAAGCGCGTCGCGACGCGGCCGATGACGCTGGAGTCCCGGCTGGAAGACCTCATCGAGGCCGATCCGGAGATCCTGGGCAGACGTCTTCTCCTGATCGGTCGGCAAGTACTCACCGACCACGGCAAGTTCATCGACCTGCTCGGCATCGACGCCGAGGGCGGTCTGCACGTGCTGGAGCTGAAGCGTTTCCGTACGCCCAGGGAAGTGGTCGCTCAGCTGCTCGACTACGGTTCCTGGGTCCAGGACCTCGGCAACGAGGACATCCGCGAGAAGTACGCCGCGTACGCCCACAAGCGCGGCCTTCCGGAGGAACTGGACGAGGCGTTCGCACTGCGCTTCGGCGGCGGCCCGCCCGAAGCGCTGAACAGCACCCACACCCTCACGGTCGTCGCGAGCGAGATCGACGCGGCGACCGAGCGGATCGTCACCTACCTCGCCTCGGGCTATCAGGTCCCCCTCAACGTGCTCTTCTTCCGCCACCTGGAGGACGACGGGCGCTCCTACCTCGCCCGCACCTGGCTGATCGACGACGTCGAGGCGGCGGCCCCCACGGGACCCAGGGGCGTGGAAAGCAGGAGCCGTGGAACGGCACGGACTGGTACGTCTCCTTCGGGGCCGAGCCGGGCGGCCGGAACTGGGACGATGCTCGTCAGTACGGCTTCGTATCGGCCGGTGGAGGCGACTGGTTCTCCCGGACGCTGCGCTCTCTGCCCGTCGGCGCGCGGGTGTTCACCCACATCCCCAAGACGGGATACGTCGGCGTGGGCACGGTGTCGGGTGAGCCGCTGCCCTTCGAGGAGGCCGTTCTCGACGTGGGCGGCGAGAGCCGCCGGATGGCCGATCTCTCGCTCGAAGGCGACTACCGGCCCCACATCGGCACGACGGACAGCGAGGACAGCGAGGACAGCGAGGACCGGGAGGACCGCCGCGAGTGGGTCGCCCCGGTCCGCTGGGAAGCGGCCGTTCCGCGCACCAAGGCCCTGTGGCGCACCGGCTTCTTCGCCAACCAGAACTCCGCGTGCAAGCTCCGCGCCCGCTTCACGATCGACGAGGTCTCCCGCCACTTCGGCACCGACTGACGACTGGCACCGCGCAACCGCTGTTCTGCGACCTGGCATTCGTCCGCCCGAGCGGACGGGGCGAGCGGTGGCCGACGCCCTCTCACGGAGTGGGGAGGCAGATCCCCGTGGATGGTCATCCGCCGAGGCCGCGTCGGGGCCGCCGGCTGCTCGTCGCCTCGCACCTGTCGGTGCGGCACAAGGCCACAGCGGCGCTCAGACCTGGTGCCCGGGCTTCCGTAACTCCGACAACTCCTCCCGTCCCTTCGCGACAACCGTCAGCGTGGCGTGTGGATCCGCGCCCGGAGGGAGCGGGGTGTCGGCGATGAGATCCCGGAAGGTGTAGGGGACGTCGAGCCAGCTCAGCAGTGCGCGCCAGTGCTCTGTCCGGGCCCGGCGGAGACCCGTGTCCCAGGGGTCGGACGCGTAAGGAGTGCCGTCCATGCCCAGGAGGCCCGCGCGGCGTACCAGGCAGGGGTAGCACAGGCCGCAGTTGGCGAGGCCGGAGCCGTGCGGGCGGTGCTGTGGAGGGACGCCGCAGCTCAGGGTGGTGGCGAGGTCGTCGGGGGTGAGGCCGGCATCGAGGGCGCGATGACATACCTGACGCTTGGTGAGGTGGGCGAGTGGGTTGTGGAGATGTACGGCAGGGCCGTAGGCCACGGCGGCGATCAGCCGGTTCAGCAGGTGCAGGGTCCAGGGGTGGACGGAGCGCGTGGAGCAGGCGGAGGCGCGGGCGGGGGTCAGGGGAGGGTTGATGGAGAGCTGGCCGTTCTCGGGAATGTGTGCGACGGGGGCGCCTTCTGCGGCTGCGGCGCGGACGGCGGTGGTCGCGTAGAGGAAGCCGCGCGAGCGGGTGGAGCGCTCAAGACCGGCCTGGCTCGTATCCCGGCGGCGTACGTTCTGGCTTAGGGTGATGCGCCGGACGGGACGGGATCGACGCTGGTGAACGGCGGCGTACGCGGCGTCCTGGAGGGCGCCGAAGTTCTGTTCACCGAAGGAGACGAGCAGCAGCTCGCCGGACGTGTCGACAGTGGCTCGCTGGGCCGCCCAACTCAGTGAATCCAGGCCCCCGGAGAACAGGGCGACCTCCGCAGCGCGGGAGCCCGGGTCGAAGGTGAAGGGCACATTGGTGGCGAGTCCGGCATCACGGAATTCCACCTCCCAGTGGTCACCGGTCAGGGTTCGCAGCAGGGAGGCGAGGAGGGGGCGTGCGGACTGCCAGCGCTCGTAAGCGGTGACCGGTACGGAGAGCCGCAGGCGGCGCGTCCAGCGGTCGAAGGCCGCGTCACGGCGGGCATGCTTGTCCGCGGCGAAGACGGCACGGCCGACTCGGTGCAGATCGTCCGCCCAGGGTGGGGCGGAGCCCAGGAGGGTCTGCCAGTGCGGGGCACGGTGCTTGGCCTCCGCGTAGTTGAGGTCACTCAGTGGCTGCCATCCGGCGGGGAGTCTCGTCCCGCCGGGCTCAAGCCAGTAGAAGCGGTGACGGGTGGCCGTCATGCGGGTTTCTCCTCGGCGCCATCCTGGGGTTCCACTACGTCCTCAACGACCAGGCCCAGCACCTTGCCCACCGTGCCGGGGACCAGGCGCCGGGCGACGTCCGGGAGGGAGCCGACCGGGTCCTCGATCAGCGACTCCGCGGACTCGGCCTCCTCCACCAGTCCAGCGGCCTCCTCGCAGGGGCTCGGCACGAGCGAGAGAACGTTGTCGGCGGCCCAGTCCGCGATGTGATCACCGGGATCGAGAACAGGCAGGACCGGAACCACGAGCTTGACCTTCTCTGCAATGACGGACCGCAGGAACTCGCTCACCACGTCCGCGAAGAACCACTGGTAGAGCAGGCACAGCAGGTCCCCGGCGAGACCACCGTCTCCGGCCTCGTCGCCGCTGCTCACGAGGTTGTGCCGCTTCAGGAGACGCTCGGCAGTGTCCCTTGCGGCCCGTCGTATCGCCGCGTCGGTGAGCGTGCCGCCGTCTCCGCCTACTTCTTGGGTGAAACGGGCCAGGAAATCGTCCGCTTCCTTCAGGCCGCCCGGGTTGTCTTCAGCCAGCGCGGCCATCGTGTCGGCGAGGCGGTAGCCGGCCTCGGTCGTGGCCTCGACGAGGCCGAAGGCCGACTGGTCTTCGCGTATGGTCCGGTGCAATACGTCCAGGTAGTCATCGAAGATCTCGTCCAGGTGTCGCTCGGCCTGCGGTCCGTCGCCGTTCCATCTGGACAGCCGTCTGCTGACGCGGCTCCACTCGGCGGCTGTGCCTGACCGGCCGCCCGGACCGCACCAGCGCGTGGACGTGCCCATCCCGACCACCCACCCCCACGATTTGACGGCGTCCTCCTGGTTATGGGACCAGGAAGGGCAGCGCACAGGTAGAACGCGAACCGGCCAATCGCACGGCCGGTTCCCGGGGGAGTCGTGGGGCACGATCATGGGCTGAGGCCCGACGCCGGTCAGTCCGGATCCGCCGTCGTCCCCAGCGTTGGACAGTCATGTCCTCAAGGCCACGACCGCCGGGATGGGCGGCAGCTCCGGACCCGTCGTGACCAGTGGCCTCCGGCAGGCCGATCCGGGTAACTGCAACCTCAACGTCGAAGGGCCCCACTGCAAGCAGTGGGGCCCTTCGACGTATTGCCCGGTGAGAGCAATGGCGGAGGATACGAGATTCGAACTCGTGAGGGGTTGCCCCCAACACGCTTTCCAAGCGTGCGCCCTAGGCCTCTAGGCGAATCCTCCGCTGGAGACATTACATGACCTCGGGGCGTGCTCGCGAACTCGTTCCCGAGGCCAGGATCGGGTACTGTGTGCGCAGCCCCTCACGTGGCGCTATCTGACTGAATCCCCCAGGGCCGGAAGGCAGCAAGGGTAGGTCGGCTCTGGCGGGTGCGTGGGGGGCGTCTTCGCTTCCGGGGCCGCAGGGGCGGGTGCGGCGGTCGCGGCGACGGGCCGGGGCCGGGGGCCGGATCGCCGGGGCGGTCCGGTTGTCCGTGGGCGCCTATAACCTCGTAGACGTGTCGTCTCTCGCGCTCTACCGCCGTTACCGCCCCGAGTCCTTCGCCGAGGTCATCGGGCAGGAGCATGTGACTGCCCCGTTGTCCCAGGCGCTGCGGAACAACCGGGTCAATCACGCGTACCTGTTCAGCGGGCCGCGCGGCTGTGGGAAGACGACCAGTGCGCGCATCCTCGCCCGCTGCCTGAACTGCGAGCAGGGGCCCACCCCGACGCCCTGCGGGGAGTGCCAGTCCTGTCGTGACCTCGCGCGCAACGGGCCGGGGTCCATCGACGTCATCGAGATCGACGCCGCCTCCCACGGTGGTGTGGACGACGCGCGCGACCTGCGGGAGAAGGCGTTCTTCGGGCCCGCCTCCAGCCGGTACAAGATCTACATCATCGACGAGGCCCACATGGTCACCTCGGCCGGGTTCAACGCCCTGCTGAAGGTGGTCGAGGAGCCGCCGGAGCACCTCAAGTTCATCTTCGCGACGACCGAGCCCGAGAAGGTCATCGGGACCATCCGCTCGCGCACGCACCACTACCCGTTCCGGCTCGTGCCGCCCGGGACCCTGCGTGAGTACCTCGCCGAGGTGTGCGGGCACGAGAAGGTCCAGATCGAGGACGGGGTGCTGCCGCTCGTCGTCCGGGCCGGCGCCGGTTCCGTGCGTGACTCGATGTCCGTCATGGACCAGTTGCTGGCCGGCGCCGACGACGGCGGTGTGAGCTATGCCATGGCCACCTCGCTGCTCGGCTACACCGACGGCTCGCTGCTCGACTCCGTCGTCGACGCCTTCGCCGCCGGGGACGGGGCCGCCGCCTTCGAGGTCGTCGACCGCGTCATCGAGGGCGGAAACGACCCGCGCCGCTTCGTCGCCGACCTGCTGGAGCGGCTGCGTGACCTCCTCATCCTCGCCGCCGTCCCGGACGCGGGGGAGAAGGGGCTCATCGACGCCCCCGCCGACCTCGTCGAACGCATGCAGGCCCAGGCGTCCGTCTTCGGTGCCGCCGAACTGAGCCGCGCCGCCGACCTGGTCAACGCGGGGCTCACCGAGATGCGCGGGGCGACCTCGCCCCGGCTCCAGCTCGAACTCATCTGCGCCCGCGTGCTGCTGCCCGCCGCCTACGACGACGAGCGGTCGCTGCTCGCCCGGCTCGACCGCCTGGAGCGCTCCGGACCCCCGCCCGCCGCCTATACCCAGGCCGCTGCCCCGGCTCCGGCCCCCGCGGCCCCCGTCGCGCAGCCGGCGCCCCCGGTGTCCGCGCCCGTGGCCCAGCCGGAGGCCGCGCCCGCTCCCCAGGCCGCACCGCCCGCCGCCGCTCCCGCCGCGCCCGGCTCCTGGCCCACGACCACCGGGTCCGGCGGCGGGGCGGGGCGCAGACCGGGCGGCTGGCCCACCGGTGCCTCCCCTTCCTCTTCCCCCGCCCCCACCGGACCCGGCCAGGCGCCCGCGCCCGCCCAGGCCCCGGCGGCCGCCACGGGGGCCCCGGCGGCGGGCGGGCTCGATCCGCGTGCGCTGTGGCCGGACATCCTGGAGGCCGTCAAGAACCAGCGGCGCTTCACCTGGATCCTGCTCAGCCAGAACGCCCAGGTCACCGGGTTCGACGGGACGACCCTCCAGATCGGCTTCGTCAACGCCGGCGCCCGCGACAACTTCTCCGGCAGCGGCAGTGAGGACGTCCTGCGGCAGGCCCTCAGCAGCCGCTTCGGCGTGCAGTGGAAGATCGAGGCCGTCATCGACCCCTCCGGGGGTGGTGGCGGTGCCGGTGGACCGGCAAGCGGCGGCCCCGGTTCCGGCTTCGGGGGTTCCGGTTCCGGTTTCGGCGGCCCGGGCGCGGCTCCCGGTGGGTCCGGCTTCGGCGGCTCCCCCGCGCCCGGCGGTGCGCGCGGCGGCAACGGCGGATACGGCGGTGGGTCCGCGCCCGCCGCGCCGTCCGCGCCCTCGGGGGGGTACGGCAACTCCGCCCCCGAGGCCCCGCCCGCGCCCGGCCCGGCCGCCCCGGCTCCCCGCCCGGCCCCGGCCGCCCCCGCGCCCCGGCCCGCCGCCCCGGAGAACCCCGCCCCCGCTCCCGTAAGACCCCCGGTCTCTCCGGAGGACGACGTCCCACAGGAGGACGACCCGGACCTCGTGGAGAGCGCCCTCAGCGGATACGAGCTCATCGTCCGCGAACTCGGCGCGACCGTCGTGGACGAGTACGACAACGAGTGAGCCGGGCGGCGGCCGGGATCGCGCCTGGCCTGATCCCGCCCCCCGTGACCCGGGGTCTCGTGGCCCCGTGACCTCGTACGACGTCCCGGGCGCCGCTCTCTCTCGACGGCTCCCGCCGCCCCCTCTGGACGGCTTCCGCCGGGCTCCGCGCCGGTGACCGCCGAGCGCGCCCCCGGCCTCCTGCGGCCCGCCCGTTAGGCTGCCCCCGTGAAGGTCCTTGTCATCGGAACCGGTGCCCGCGAACACGCCCTGTGCCGTTCTCTCTCGCTCGACCCCGCCGTCGACGCCCTGTACTGCGCCCCTGGCAACGCCGGGATCGCCGAGGTCGCCGAGCTGCACCCCGTCGATCCGCTCGACGGGGCCGACGTCGCCCGGCTCGCGCGTGAACTGGAGGCCGGACTCGTCGTCGTCGGTCCCGAGGCGCCGCTCGTCGCCGGGGTCGCCGACGCCGTGCGCGAGGCCGGTATCGCGTGCTTCGGGCCCTCCGGCGCGGCCGCCCGGCTCGAAGGCTCCAAGGCGTTCGCGAAGGACGTCATGGCCGCCGCCCAGGTGCCCACCGCCCGCGCCTACGTCTGTACGACGCCCGAGGAGGCCGACGAGGCGCTCGCCGCCTTCGGCGCCCCGTACGTCGTGAAGGACGACGGGCTCGCGGCCGGCAAGGGCGTCGTCGTCACCGAGGACCTGGAGGAGGCCCGCGCCCACGCCCGTGCCTGCGGCCGGGTCGTCATCGAGGAGTTCCTCGACGGCCCCGAGGTGTCCCTCTTCGCCGTCACCGACGGCACGACCGTCCTCCCGCTCCAGCCCGCCCAGGACTTCAAGCGCGCCCTCGACGGCGACGAAGGCCCCAACACGGGCGGCATGGGCGCCTACTCGCCGCTGCCCTGGGCCGAGCCCGGACTGGTCGACGAGGTGCTGCGCACCGTGCTCCAGCCCACCGTGGACGAGCTGCGCAGGCGCGGTACGCCGTTCTCCGGGCTGCTGTACGCGGGCCTCGCGCTCACTTCGCGCGGCGTGCGCGTCATCGAGTTCAACGCCCGCTTCGGCGACCCCGAGACGCAGGTCGTGCTGGCCCGGCTGCGTACGCCGCTGTCCGGGCTGCTGCACGCCTCCGCCGTCGGCACCCTCGACTCGCTGCCCGCGCTGCGGTGGAGCGAGGACGCCGCCGTCACCGTCGTCATCGCCTCCCACAACTACCCGGGCACGCCCCGTACCGGCGACCCGGTCACCGGGCTGGACGAGGTCGCGGCGAAGGACGCCCCGGACGCGTACGTCCTGCACGCCGGGACGAAGCACGCCGGGGACGCCGTGGTCAGCGCGGGCGGTCGCGTCCTGTCCGTGACCGCGACGGGCGCCGATCTGGCGGAGGCCCGGGAGCGGGCCTACGCGGCGGTCTCCCGGATCGGCCTCGACGGCTCCCAGCACCGCACCGACATCGCGGCCACGGCGGCGTCCGCCGCAGCGGCCGCCCACTGATCGGCGCGCCCTCCGGCAGGACCGGCGAGGCGCCCGGAACACCGGCCCCGGGGCCGTACGCAGCACGAACGCGCGTACGGCCCCGGGGTTCTCCGTTGTCCGCCGTTGTCAGCACCTTTGCCCAGAGCCATTCCATCGAGTGATCGATGGTCTTTCCGGCTGACGCGTGTCGCAGCCCCAACTAGGGTGCCGCGCAAGCGCTCCGCCCGTTCTCCGGGGGCGGACCGGTGAGGTGCGGAGCGGAGTGAGGCACTTGGCCCACCGGCATTGCGATGTCGGAGGGCGGTGCCACAGTGGGGGTGTGAGCAAAGCCATGAAGTACGCGAAGCGGCAGGCCGCCGGGGACGGGTGCGGCACGCCGCGCCCGTCCGGGCGCGCCACGCCCCGCGTGCTCGGCCACGCACACTCCACGCACCGGACGCGAGAGCCAGGGCACGCGGGGCGCGCGGGCCGGGCGGGGGCGCACCACTGGACGCACGGGGCGCACGGGTTGGACGAGCAGTGCGAGAGGCATGGGCCGTACGGGGAGCACGTGGGGGAGAGCGCCGCGCGGCAGGCCGACGCGGTCCGAAGGCGCCGGGCGGAGCGGTGCGTGTCCGGCGGGTACCAGGGGTAGGGGGCGGCAGGTCGTGACGGGTACGGGTGTGGAGGTGGGCGCGCTGGCCGCGCGGACCCGGGCCGCCGCTGTGCTGCGGGTGCGCGGCCGGGCCGCGGCCTGTGCGCTGCTGCCCGCCGCGGTCGCGGTCGTCCTGTGGGCGGGCGCGGGCACCGGACGGCTGACGGGCCCCGCGTGGGACGTGGCGCGCGGCGCCGTCTCGGCGTTCGCCGCCCTCGTCCTGCTGCTCGCCGGCGCGACCGCGCTGCTGATCGCGCGCGCCGCCCCGGCACAGAGCCCCACCGTGCCCGTCGCGGAGCGCTCCGCGCCCGACCTCTACCGGCTCGTACGCGAACTCGCCGCGGTACTCGACGTGCCCGCGCCCTCCGCGATAGCGCTCACCCCGGACTGCGACAGCTGGCTGGAGGAGCGCGGACGCCGCCGCGCGGCAGGAGCCGCCCGGGGCTCCACCGCGTCCACCGAGTCCGCCCCCTCCCCCTCTTCCGGTTCTTCTGGTTCGACGCCTCCGGCACCCGTCCTGGTCATCGGATCGCCCTTCCTGTGGTGGATGCGCGTGGCCGAACTGCGCGCGCTGCTCGCCCCCGTCGTGGCCGGCACCGGGCCCGCCGCGCATCCCGACATAGCCGCCGCCCGGCGGTTCGTCCGAGGGCTCGACGCGGCCATCGCCGTGGCCGGCTCCCGGTCGCACCCCCTGCGGCGCCTCGTGCTCGGCGTCCCCGGACGCGTCGCGCGGCTGCTGCTCGTACGGTGCAGGGACGCCGCCTCCGACATGGAGCGGTACGTCGCCGCGGCCTCCGCGGAACGGGCCCGGTCCGTCGACTACGGGCAGCGGATCGTCGCCCAGGAGCAGGTCGGCCTCGCCTACGCGGGCTGGGACCGGTTGCTGACCCGGGTCGCCGTGCCCGCCTGGCGCATGGGGCGCTGGCCGTCCCGGCTCGACGCCGGGGTGGTGGCCGCACTGACCGAACTCTCCCGCAGGGACCGCCTCGCGGACGGCTTCGCGGCGCGGCTCGGCGAGCGGCCCGCGTGCGACCTGCTGGAGGAGCCCGGCCTGGTGGACGAGGCCGCCTCCCTGCTCGCGGCCCGCCTCTTCCACGGTGATCCCGCGGGCCAGGGCTCCGACTGGTCCCCGGTCAGCTGGCAGGAGTACCCCCAGGAGGTCGTCGACCGCACCTGGCGCCGCGACGCGGCCCGACTCCACGCCGTACTCGACGGTCTGGACGGAACCACCTCCGCAGGGGCGGCGGGCCCGGAACAGGCGGACGACGGTGGGAGCGGGGCGAGCGGTGCGAGCGGTGCTGGAGAGCCGCACGGTCCGAGAGGGCCGGGTGGTCCGAGCGGTCCGAGCGGCCCGAGGAGGCCGGGCGGTCAGGGGAGCGCTGCCACCGGGACGGTGCGCGGACTCACTCTGGCCCGTGTCCTGGACCACCTGAGCTTCCGCGACGCCCCGCCCGAGCCCGGGCAGGGGATGTCCGGGAGCCCGGAGCACGCACACATCACCGCCCCTGGGCAGGACTCGGGTCGCTCCGGGCCCGGGCAGGACTCGGGTCGCTCCGTGTCCCCCTCCGGAGCCTCGCCCGCCTCCGCCTCGCCCGCCTCCGCCTCGCCCGCCTCGTCTCCCGTCAGAGTCCTCGCCCCCAGGGAAGGGCGTGCGGAGGACACCCGGGGGAGCGAGGAGACGCGTGGCGGCGAAGGAGTCCCCGAGGGCGGGTTCACGACCACCCCGGCGCGCTCGTCCGCCGGAGGCCCGGAGGCTGCGGACGTGGACGTGGACGTGGAAACCGACACCGAGGCGGAGACCGAAGCGGCCGCTCACCCGCCTACGGAAGCGCTCGCGGCGGGGCTCGCCGCACGGCTCGCCCGTGAAGAGGCGGCCGCTCCCGTCGCCCGGGCGGGCGCCGCGGACCTGGTGCCCGGGGCGGGTGCCGAGGGAGGCCTCCCGCTCTTCCCGCTCCAGTCGCCGCGTACCGGCAAGGAGTTGCTGACCGACCACGTGACGGCGCTGGTGTGCTGTGCGGCCGTCGACACCGCCGGTGCCGCACCCGGCCTCGACTGGCTGGACGGGCCCGCGCTTCTCGTCGAGGGCGAGCGGGCCAAGGACCTCGGCGCGCGGGTGCGCAGCCTCGTCGAGGACGGGGACTCCATACCGCTGCGCCGCTGGCTGGCCCGGCTCGGCATCCGCCCCGAGAGGCCGGTTCGGCTGGCCTGAGCGGCCGGTCCCCCGGCCCTCGCCGGAGCCGCGTTCGTTGCGCAGACCAGCGCGGCGGGGACAAGCAGCATCGGGGGGCGTACAGGCGCACAGGAGGTGGCGCGGCGAGCACCGTAACGGAGGCCGTGAATCCGCTTTCTGCGAGGAGAGACGAACGGTGACGGGACGCGTGCGTAATGTGATGTGCTGGGTCCCGGATGGCCGTACCAGCGGTGACCGAAGGGGAGGGGCGCGCCTGCGCGGCGGTTCGCCGCGGGTGCCGGGCCCGCCGGGTGACCGCGCGGCCGGACACCACCGCCGACGGCCCGTCCACGACGTACCACCGCGGCACGGCGTACCACTCCGGACGCCGCGCCACCGCGGCGCGCCGCACCCTCACGGGAGGACGCGCCGTCACCGCACGACGCACTACTACCGCACGACGCACTACCACCGGCGGCACATCCACACACGCACCACCCGCAGGACCGAGCAGCGGAGCACCGCAGGGGCCGGGGGAGCGAGGGAGGGGAACGTATGGGGTCGGGGCAGATCAGGCGCTGGGATTCGGGCGCCCTCGCACACGCCGTGACGGACCCGTTCGGGCAGGGGCCGTTGCCGTGGCTGCGCGGAAGTGAGACGTACTTCGACGACACGGGGCACGTGGTGCCCTGGTACGTGGACCACGCCCCGGCGCCCGGTGCGAGGCGGGTCCCGGGCCCGCGCACGGGCGACGGCGGCACCCGCCCCTCCGACGACGTGCACCAGCAGATCAAGGGCTTCACCTCGGCGGGCGCGGTCGCGCCCGGGGACTCCCTCGACTTCCACGTCACGGTGGACCCGCCGCAGCCCTTCTTCGTCGACATCTACCGCATCGGCCACTACGCCGGGGCCGGGGCCGCCAAGATCACGACCACCCCGCGGCAGACCGGGATCACGCAGTCCCCGCCCCTCATCGCCGACCGCACGGTGTCGTGCCACAACTGGTTCATGTCGTACCGCCTCCAGGTCCCCTCGTACTGGAAGGTCGGCGCGTACGTCGCGGTGCTGACGACGGAGAACGGGCACCGTTCGCACGTGCCGTTCACCGTCCGGGACAGCGACCCGGCGGACCTGCTGCTCCTGCTTCCCGACGTGACCTGGCAGGCGTACAACCTGTACCCCGAGGACGGGCGTTCGGGTGCCAGCCTCTACCACGCGTGGGACGGGGCCGGGAAACTGCTCGGGGAGGAGGACGCCGCTGTCACCGTCTCCTTCGACCGGCCGTACGCGGGCGCGGGGCTGCCCCTGCACGTGGGCCACGCCTACGACTTCATCCGCTGGGCCGAGCGCTACGGCTACGACCTCGCCTACGCGGACGCCCGCGATCTGCACGCGGGCCGGATCGACCCCACCCGCTACCGGGGACTGGTCTTCCCCGGGCACGACGAGTACTGGTCGGTGCCGATGCGGCGGACGACGGAACTCGCGAAGGAGACCGGCACCTCGCTCGTCTTCCTCTCCGCCAACACCATGTACTGGCAGGTCGAGCTGGGTCCCTCCGCGTCCGGGGTGCCCGACCGGCTGCTGACCTGCCGCAAACGCCGAGGCCCCGGGAAGCCCTCGCTGTGGCGCGAGATCGACCGGCCCGAACAGCAGATCATGGGCATCCAGTACGCGGGCCGGGTGCCGGAACCCGCCCCACTGATCGTCCGGCACGCCGATCACTGGCTGTGGGAGGCCACCGGCGCCTACGAGCGCGACGAGATCACCGGACTCGTGGCCGGTGAGGCGGACCGCTACTTCCCGCGCACCGCCCTGCCCGAGCACGAGGAACGCGTCCTGCTCGCCCACTCCCCGTACGACGACGGGGGCGTCACCCGCCACCAGGAGTCCTCGCTGTACCGGGCGCCGAGCGGGGCCCTGGTCTTCGCCTCCGGCACCTTCGCCTGGTCACCCGCGCTGGACCGGCCCGGACATGTCGACACCCGCATCCAGCGCGCCACCGCCAACCTCCTCGACCGCATCTGCAAGAGGGACTGAGCCGGAGGGCGCCGGCCGCAGGGACTCAGCAGGGGCGCGTCCGCCCTGGACTGAGCCGGAGACGCGCCGGTAGGGGCGCGTCGGCGGGGACGCGTCGGTCGGTGTCCGAGTCGGCGCTCGCCTGCGGGTGTGCGGGTGTGCGGGTGTGCGGGTGTCCGGTCCTCTGGGCCGGCGCGTCTCCCTGTCCGGGCCGGTGCGCGCCGCGGTTCACGGAACGGGCACGTCCCCCCGCACCCCCTGACCGGGCTCTCCCCCATGACGTGCGGGACAATCGGAGGAATTGGACAGAACCACGGGGAGGAACCGTGTCCGGATTCGTCGAAAAGCCCGAGGCCGTGCAGGTGCCGGGGCTGGTGCATCTGCACACCGGCAAGGTGCGCGACCTCTACCAGAACGAAGCGGGCGACCTCGTCATGGTCGCCAGTGATCGCATCTCCGCGTACGACTGGGTGCTGCCCACCGAGATCCCCGACAAGGGGCGGGTGCTGACCCAGCTGTCGCTGTGGTGGTTCGACCAGCTCGCCGAGCTGGTGCCCAACCACGTCATCTCCACCACGCTGCCGCCCGGCGCCCCCGAGGACTGGCGGGGCCGCACCCTGGTGTGCCGTTCCCTGCGGATGACGCCCGTGGAGTGCGTGGCCCGGGGCTACCTGGCCGGTTCCGGCCTCGTCGAGTACCAGCAGTCGCGCACCGTTTGCGGGCTCGCGCTGCCCGAGGGGCTGGAGGACGGCTCGGAGCTGCCCGCCGCGATCTTCACCCCGGCGACCAAGGCCGAGGTCGGCGAGCACGACGAGAACGTCAGCTACGAGGAGATCGCGCGCCGGCTCGGTGCCGAGGCCGCTGCCGAACTCCGCCAGACCACCCTGGCCGTCTACGCCCGGGGCAGGGACATCGCGAAGGAACGCGGCATCATCCTCGCCGACACCAAGTTCGAGTTCGGCTACGACGGTGAGGACCTCGTCCTGGCCGACGAGGTCCTCACCCCGGACTCCTCGCGCTTCTGGCCCGCCGACACCTGGGAGCCGGGCCACCCCCAGCCCTCCTTCGACAAGCAGTTCGTTCGTGACTGGCTGACCTCCGCGGAGTCCGGCTGGGACCGGCACAGCGAGCAGCCCCCGCCGCCGATGCCGCAGGACGTCGTGGACCGTACCCGCGGAAAGTACATCGAGGCGTACGAGCGACTGACGGGCGTGCGCTGGTCCTGATCCGCGCTGATCCGCGAAGTCGCCCGGGCCCGCGAGCAGCTGGCGAGCGCGTACGGCGGGTGATGTTTCACGTGAAACATCACCCGCCGTACGCGTTACCGCATCCTGGGGCTACGGGGCTACGGGGCTACGGGGGCCAGAGCACGAAGAAGCCCCCGGTACCCGGAGGTACTGGGGGCTTTCGCTGAGCGGACGACCAGGTTCGAACTGGCGACCTCAACCTTGGCAAGGTTGCGCTCTACCAACTGAGCTACGTCCGCACCGCACTGCTGCCCGCGCTTGCGCGTCGGCGTTCCGTGCGTGCGTTCACTATAGCCAACCTCTGCGGCGTGCTGTGCGCACGGCCGCGTGACGGTTCTCGGCGCCCAGCTTCGTGACGGCTGAGGAGAGGTAGTTGCGGACCGTCCCCTGAGAGAGCGCGGCCCGCTCGGCGATCTCCGCCACCGGGGCACCGTCGGCCGCGAGTTCCAGGACCTCGGCCTCCCGCACGGTGAGGGGGGAGTCCCCGGCGGCGATGGCGTCGGCCGCCAACTCCGGATCGACATAACGGCTTCCGGCGTGCACGGTCCGGATGATCTCGGCGAGCCGCTGGGCGCTCACCGTCTTCGGCACGAAGCCGCGCACCCCTGCCTCCAGTGCTCGCTTGAGGTGGCCCGGCAGCCCATGGCTTGTGACGATCATGGTGCGGCAGGCGGGAAGCCGGGCCCGCAGGGCTGTGGCGACACTCACACCGTCGCTCCCGGGCATCTGGAGATCGAGCACGGCGACATCGGGCTCGTGCGCGAGAGCCATGGCGAGCGCCTCCGGACCGGAGGCCGCCTCTGCCACGACCAGCAGATCGTCCTCCAGCGCGAGCAGAGCGGCCAGCGCCCCCCGGATGAGGTGCTCGTCGTCGGCGAGCAGTACACGGACGGTGGCCGGTGGCGGCCCTGCCGGGTCGGCAGACGTGGAGTTGTTCATCGCTGTGGCTGCCTCATCGTGGCGGAGGGAGAGAACGGGACGAGGGA
Organism: Streptomyces sp. NPDC049954; assembly: GCF_040656295.1. Lineage (NCBI taxonomy): Bacteria > Bacillati > Actinomycetota > Actinomycetes > Kitasatosporales > Streptomycetaceae > Streptomyces > Streptomyces sp. NPDC049954. The sequence goes on along the minus strand of NZ_JBFALS010000022.1, from coordinate 34,614 downwards.
TCGGGGGCGGCGGAAGCAGAGGCGGAGGACGCCGACGGGGGGTGGTCGGCGGCCGTCGGGGCGTGTGGGACAGGCATCCCTCGTGAGCCAGTCGCACCCGAGGTGACAGCGACGGCGGCGGTATCGGGTGCGTTCCGGAAGGAGGCGGCCTCGGTGTCGGAATCGGTGACAGGACCTGGGTGGACGCAGGCGCCGGAGCGCAGCCAGGAGCTGCGACGCCGACCAGCCCCCGAACCGGCAGCTGGACCGGGTACGGTCGCTCGGCCAGGAGAAGGCATCGAGTCGCGATCGGAAGACGGTCCCGCAACCGGCGCAGGACTGGGGCCGGCGGCCGGTCCTGTTTCAGGTGCTGGACGGTGACCGGTGGTCGCTCCGGCAACCAGTGCAGGATCGCCATCGGCGGCCACACGGGGCTCGGGTGCCGGACGGCGCCCGTTGGCCGGACCGGCAACCGGCGCAGGACCGCCATCGGCGGCCGGTCCGGCATCAGGCGCCCGATCGTGACCGGCGGCCGGACCGGGTCCAGGAGCCGGACCGTCGCCGGTGGTTGTAGCGGCATGTGGCGCTGGACCGTCACCCTTGGCCGTACCGGCGTCTGACGCAGGGCTGTCGCTGGTGGCTGGCCCGTGTACAGAAGTCGGGCCGCTGCCAACGGCTGGACCCGAGACGGGCATTCGACGGTGACCGGTGGCCGGACCGGGCCCAGGAGTCGGGCCGTCACCGGCGACCGTACCGGCATGTGGCGCTGCACCTTCACCGGCGGCCGTACCGGTCTCTGGCGCTGCACCTTCACCGGCGGCCGTACCGGCATGTGGCGCTGGGCTGTCACCGGTGGCCGTACCAGGCACAGGAGGCGGACCGTCGCCGCCGCTGGCAACGGCCGTACCCAGGAGAGACCCTGGGCCGTCACCTGTGGTGGGGCGGCGGACGGGCATCGGGCCGTGACCCGCGGTCGGTCCGGCAGGCAGCGCGGGGCCGGCACCGGCAGTCGGGCTCGGAGCGGGCGATGGACCGGCAACACGCTCCGGACCGCCACCGCCACCGCCAGTCGGACCGGGAACAGCGGGCCGCCTGCCGCTTCCCGCCCGGACGTCTCCCGCCGGGACGTCTCCCGCCGGGGCGTTTCGCGCCTCGGGGAGCACCTTCGGCACGTGTGCGCACAGGCGGAAGCGGCCGGGGCCGGCGGGGGCCGCTTCGAGAGTGCCCGAGACCGTGCCGAGGCGCTCGCGCAGCCCGGCGAGGCCCGAGCCGGTCCCGGACGGGGCCGCCGAGTCCGGTACGCCGTCGTTCTCGACGGTCAGGCTGGTACCGGTGCGGCTCGTGGCGAGGGTGATCGCGCAGTGCCGCGCGTCCCCGTGCCGCAGCACATTGGTGGCCGCCTCCCGCACGACCCAGGCCAACGCGGTCTGGACGGGAGCGGGCAGGTCCTCGGTGGCGCTCGCGGCGGACTCGCAGGTGATGCCGGCCGCCTCAAGGACGCTGCGTGCGCCGAGGAGTTCGGCGCCGAGGTCGATGCCCCGGTATCCGCGCACGACCTCGCGGACCTCGCGCTGCGACTCCCGGGCGATGCGCTGGACCTCCACCATCTGCTCGGCCGCCTCCGGCTTCCCGCGCCGCGCGAGCTGGACGGCCAGTTCGCTCTTGAGCGCTATCACCGCGAGGTTGCGGCCCAGCACGTCGTGCAGATCGCGGCCGAACCGCAGCCGTTCCTCGGCGACCGCGAGGCGCGCCTCGGTCTCCCTGGCCCGCTCCACCTCCCAGGTGGCGGCGAGGCTCCAGGCGCAGGGTCTGGTCGAGGCCAGCCCGAGCAGCCCGGTGAAGATCGCGACACCGGCGAGCGTGCCCGACGTGTCACCTGCCGGATCGGGGATCAGGAACACGAGCGCGCACCCGGTCACGGTCCCCAGCAGCACGAGGACGAAGCGGCTCGTGGTGAGACGCAGGGAGTAGACGGCGGAGACCGGGAAGAAGGCGAAAATGACGATCGTGGCGTGGCCGCCCGCCACGATCCCACCGCGTACGACCAGGGCCTCGGCGATCGCGAGCATGAGCCCGGTCAGGACGAGCAGCAGGGTGAGGGAGCGCGTGGAGCAGTCGCCCTTGCCGAGATACCGGTTGAGGCTTCCCAGGAGCGCGGGCCGGGTGGCCAGGCACAGCCAGACGCCGATCAGCCCCAGAGCCACGCTCAGGGCCACGTCCACCGGTCGTACCGGCGGATCGATCAGCAGAATCGGCAGCGCCCAGCCGACGTAGAAGACCCACGGCACCAGGCACAGACTGAAGCGGCTGTAGGCATCGATCTTCTGGACCGAACTGCGGCTGCCCCAGATCCTCCGGCGCAGTCCGTCCTTGATGCCGTCTTTGATGCCGTCTGTGAGCCCGTCTCTGGTTCCGCCGTGCCCGCCGTGCCTCGCCCGGCCGCCCGTGCCTCCGTCGCCGCCCGTTCCGGCGCCGCCGCTCCTGCCGTCCCTCGTCCCGTCGTCCACGATGGCTCTCCTCGCCCCCTGTACCGGCACGCCTCGTCGACGCCCCCGTGCGCCGGGTGTGCCCGGCCTTAACGTCGCGGTTCCCAGCGGAACCACTTCCGCACAGCCAACACGGTCAGCACTGACCAGAACAGGGCGGAGCCGAGCGCCACCAGGATCTCGCCCGTGCCGAGGTTGCCGGCCCAGCCGCCGCGCAGCAGCGTGATCACCGGGGTCAGCGGCAGGACGCGGCACACATTGGCGAGCGCGTCGGGGAACACGTCGAGCGGCACGGTCACCCCGGAACCGATCATGGTGATGATGAGCATCGGCATCGCGGTGAGTGCGGCGCTTTCCGCGGTCCTGCTGATCGTGGCGCTCAGCGCGGCGAGCGTCACCGACAGGAGCAGCCCGAACAGGACGCCGAGGACCACGAGATGGAGGGCCTTCGGTGCCTCCACGCCGATGAGCAGCACGAAGCCGGTCACGAGCACCACGGACTGCGCGAGCCCTATCCCGATCGGCGGCAGCGCGGCGCCCAGCAGGATCTCGTGGTCGCGCAGTTCCCCCGTACGAAGCCGCTTGAGGACCAGCTCCTCGCGCCGGGCCACGAATATCCCGACGAGCGAGGAGTACACGGCGAACAGCAGCGACAGGCCGAGCGCACCGGGCAGCAGCACCGTGCCCAGGGTCAGTCCCGTCCCGCTGAGATCCAGCCCCTCGGCCGCGCCGCGGAAACTGAAGGGCAGCACGAGCGGCACGATGAGCGCGGCGAACAGTGTGCCCTTTCCCCGCAGCAGGAGGGTCAGTTCGGCGCGGGCCAGGGCACTCATCCTGCTGCCCACCGTCGTGGCCGCCCCCGTCCTCGTCGGCCTGGGCTCTGTCGGGTGCGGCGCGCTGACGTTCATCGCAGTACCTTCCTCTTCCGGTTCCGGCCCGCCGGGGCCACGGGGCTGTCCGGCTCCGCGGAGCCCGCCCGGGACCGCGGGAGCGGCGAGTCCTCCGCCTCCCGGGCGATGCGCAGGAACGCCTCCTCCAGCGAGGCCGCCCGGACGTCGAGCCCGGACAGCTCCACCCCCTGCTCCTTCGCCCACACCAGCAGTTCCGTCGCCGCGTGCTGGAGGCGGTGGGTACGCAGCCGCACGGTCCTGCGGTCGCGGGACCGGTCCTCGACGCGGTCGCCTCCGCCGGCCTCCCGGCCCTCCGCCCGGCCCTCGTCCCTGTCCCGGCCCCGGAGCCCCAGTGCCTCGTCCTCGACGAGTTCCGCGCCGAGCCGGGGCAGCGGCGGCAGGTCTCCCAGGTGGTAGCCCTCGGGAAGGACGAAGCTGATGCGGGAGGGCTGGGTGGCCACGACCTCGGCGACCGTGCCGGTGGCGGAGATACGGCCCTCGTGCAGGATGGCGAGGCGGTCGGCGAGCGCCTCGGCCTCCTCCAGGTAGTGCGTCGTCATGAGGACGGTGGTGCCGCCCGCGCGCAACTCCCTGACGAGGTCCCACGTCTCGCGGCGCCCTTCGGCGTCCAGACCGGTGGTCGGCTCGTCCAGGAACAGCACCTCGGGGCGGCCGAGCAGGGCCGACGCGAGATCGAGCCGGCGTTTCTCCCCGCCGGACAACTGCTTGACCCGCACCTGGCCGCGCCGCCCGAGCCCCACCATGCCCAGAGCCTCCGAGACCGGCCGCGCCCCGCTCGTGCAGCCCGCCCACATCCGTACCGTCTCCTCGACGGTCAGTTCCGAGGAGAAGCCGCCCTCCTGGAGCATGACGCCGGTCCGAGGCCTCACCGCGGCCCGTTCGGTGAAGGGGTCGTGCCCCAGGACCCGGACCCGGCCACCGGCCGGCCGGGAGAGCCCTTCGAGGAGTTCGACCGTAGAGGTCTTGCCCGCGCCGTTGGTGCCGAGCAGGGCGAAGAGTTCGCCGCGGTCCACGTGAAAGCTGACGCCCCGGACCGCCTCGAACCCGCCCCCGTACACCCGCCGCAGATCGGTGACGTCGATCACCCGCGTGGTGTCCATCGCACTGTTCATGCATCCAGCCTGTCCGCTCCCGCACGCACCGATCAGTGCGCACTGTCATGAAGCGGCATGACAAATGTCAGACGGAAGGCGGCGGGGCGACAAGGCGGCGGCACACCCGGGGGAGCGCGCCCGCACACGCGGCGCACGAAGAAGCCCCCGGTACCCGGAGGTACTGGGGGCTTTCGCTGAGCGGACGACCAGGTTCGAACTGGCGACCTCAACCTTGGCAAGGTTGCGCTCTACCAACTGAGCTACGTCCGCATTGCCTCCGACCGGCTCTCACTGATCGGTGCTCGCGCCACTCTACCCGATCCCGGAGGAACGGTGGAGCGATGCAGAGCGGGTGACAGGAATTGCACACTGCGCCTCCCCCTTGGAAAGGGGGTGTTCTACTACTGAACTACACCCGCGAGATCCTCGGGGTTCCGGCCTGTCGGCCTCGCCCCTCGGCGTGCTCCAAACTCTAGCGGATCACCTGGGGTGCTGTGCAAGTCGGCTGTTGATCCTCCTTGGCGGCCCGTCAGCCGGGCCTGAGGAGAGGCCCGGGCCGAGTCCCGGCGGAGTCCGGCGGAGTCCCGATCGAGTCCCGGAGGAGCCCCGGCGGAGTCCCGGAGGAGTCCCGGAGGAGCCCCGGCCGAGCCCCTGGTCACCGTCGGCCGATCCGGGCCGCGACCCGTCCGGTCCTCCGCCGCGGCGGCCCTGCGGCGGCGGCCCCGTGGCTCCGCTCAGTTGGCCGCTTCGAACGCCTCGTAGACCTTCTTCGGGATGCGTCCGCGCTGCGGCACCTCCAACTGGTGCGAGCGGGCCCACGCGCGGACGGCCGCGGGATCGGCGGCCACGGCGGTGCGCCGGTACGCGCGGCCCGAGGCGGAGCGTTTGCGGCCGGCCGCCACATAGGGCTCCAGGGCCTCACGCAGTTTCTCCGCATTGGTCTGACTGAGGTCGATCTCGTACGACTTGCCGTCGATCCCGAAAGTGACGGTTTCCGCCGCTTCCTTGCCGTCGGTGTCGTCGTAAAGCGTGACCACGACACGCTGCGCCACGAATATCGGTCCTTTCGTCGGCGGCGGGGCCGCCCGACTGTCCTAGGCCGGGAGTGCCCCGTGTGCGCGGCGGCGCACGGGACACGGACATACGGGGACGGTGCGCATCACTGAGGAGATCCGCTTTTTTCCGAATGTCTTTTCCTGGTTGATTCCTTTGTACAGCGGTCGGTGTGGAATGGGGAAGACCATCTCATTCACGGCGCGTGTTCCCGCGCCCGGCGAGGACGGTTCGAGAGGATGTCCGCCCGGCGAAATGAGGGCGCGGGCGTGCCCTTTCTCTTTGCGTGAGCGATCAGTTGGCGGCCGGTCGCCGCCCCAGAAAAAACCGGCGCGGGAAGCGGCGCCGCCCGGCCGGGGTGACCGCGGTCACAGGGCAAACTTGTCTACCCGCGTAGAAAATCGGGCCGGGTACGCTGAACGGACAAGCTCAACGAAGCACCACACACCGGGAGTGCCAGTGGCACGCGTCGTAGTCGACGTCATGCTCAAGCCGGAGATCCTCGACCCCCAGGGGCAGGCGGTGCAGCGTGCACTGCCGCGCCTCGGCTTCGACGGGATCTCCGACGTGCGTCAGGGAAAGCGTTTCGAACTGGAGGTGGCGGAGCCGGTCGACGAGGCGGCTCTGGCCCGCGTCCGTGAGATGGCGGAGACCTTCCTCGCGAACACCGTCATCGAGGACTTCGTCGTAAAGGTGGAGTCGTGACGGCTCGTATTGGCGTCGTCACATTTCCCGGTACGCTCGACGATCGCGACACTCAGCGCGCGGTGCGGGTCGCCGGTGCGGAGGCCGTTCCGCTGTGGCACCGCGACAAGGATCTGCACCAGGTCGACGCGGTCGTCCTTCCCGGTGGATTCAGCTATGGCGACTATCTCCGGGCCGGTGCCATCTCCCGGTTCTCCCCGGTCATGGAATCGATCATCGAGCAGGCGAAGTCCGGAATGCCGGTCCTCGGTATCTGCAACGGATTTCAGGTGCTGACCGAGGCGCATCTGCTGCCCGGTGCCATGCTCCAGAACGACCGTATGCGGTTCGTCTGCCGTGAGCAGAAGCTGCGTGTGGAGACCACGGACACCGCCTGGACCGCCGATTTCACGGCCGGTCAGGAGATCCGTATTCCGCTCAAGAACATGGACGGCCGCTACACCGCCGACGAGCGGACCCTCGACGAGCTGGAGGCGGAGGGCCGCGTGGCCTTCCGTTACCTCGACGTCAACCCGAACGGCGCGCTCCGCGACATCGCGGGCATCACCAATGAGGCCGGCAACGTCGTGGGCCTCATGCCGCACCCCGAGCACGCCGTGGACCCCCTCGTGGGCAGCGGCGGTACGGACGGCCTCGGGTTCTTCACCTCGATCCTGAAGAAGCTGGTAAGCGCATGAGCCTGGACACGGTCGAGAACGCGGCCGCGACCCCGGATGTGGACCTCCCCTGGAAGGAGCTCGGCCTCAAGGAGGACGAGTACCTCCGGGTCCGCGAGATCCTCGGCCGCCGGCCCACGGGTGCCGAGCTGGCCATGTACTCCGTCATGTGGTCCGAGCACTGCTCGTACAAGAGCAGCAAGGTCCACCTGCGGCAGTTCGGTGAGAAGGCCCCCGAGTCCGAGGCCATGCTCGTCGGCATCGGCGAGAACGCCGGAGTCGTCGACGTCGGCCAGGGCTACGCGGTGACCTTCAAGGTCGAGTCGCACAACCACCCCTCCTACGTCGAGCCGTACCAGGGCGCCGCGACCGGCGTCGGCGGCATCGTGCGCGACATCATCGCGATGGGCGCCCGCCCGGTCGCCGTGGTCGACCCGCTGCGCTTCGGCGCCGCCGACCACCCCGACACCAAGCGCGTCCTGCCCGGAGTCGTGGCGGGGATCGGCGGCTACGGCAACTGCCTGGGCCTGCCGAACATCGGCGGCGAGGTCGTCTTCGACGCCTGCTACCAGGGCAACCCGCTGGTCAACGCGGGCGCCGTCGGCGTCATGCGGCACGAGGACATCCACCTCGCGAAGGCGTCCGGCGCGGGCAACAAGGTCATCCTCTACGGGGCCCGCACGGGCGGCGACGGCATCGGCGGCGCCTCCATCCTGGCCTCCGAGACCTTCGACGACGCGAAGCCCAGCAAGCGCCCCGCCGTCCAGGTCGGCGACCCCTTCCAGGAGAAGCTGCTCATCGAGTGCACCCTGGAGGCCTTCGCCGAGAAGCTCGTCGTCGGCATCCAGGACCTCGGCGCGGCCGGGCTGTCCTGCGCCACCTCGGAGCTGGCCTCCAACGGTTCGGGCGGCATGACCGTCGTCCTCGACGACGTACCGTTGCGCGACTCGACGCTCTCGCCCGAGGAAATCCTCATGAGCGAGTCGCAGGAACGCATGTGCGCGGTCGTCGAGCCCGCGAAGGTCGAGCGCTTCCTCGCGATCTGCGAGAAGTGGGACGTCATCGCGACCGTCGTCGGCGAGGTCACCGACGGGGACCGGCTGGAGATCTTCTGGCACGGCGAGAAGATCGTCGACGTGGACCCGCGCACCGTCGCCCACGACGGACCGGTCTACGAGCGCCCCCTGGCGCGCCCCGAGTGGCAGGACGCGCTCCAGGCCGACGACGCGAACAAGCTGCCCCGTCCGGCCACGGCGGCCGAGCTGAAGCAGCAGGTGCTCCAGGTCCTCTCCTCGCCGAACCAGGCGTCGAAGGCGTGGATCACCGACCAGTACGACCGTTTCGTCCAGGGCAACACCGTCCTCGCGCAGCCCGAGGACTCCGGGATGATCCGGGTGGACGAGGAGACCGGCCTCGGCGTCGCCCTCGCGACCGACGGCAACGGCCGCTACACCAAGCTCGACCCGTACACCGGCGCGCAGCTCGCGCTGGCGGAGGCGTACCGCAACGTGGCGACGACGGGCGCCAAGCCGCTCGCCGTCTCCGACTGCCTCAACTTCGGCTCCCCCGAGGACCCGGCCGTGATGTGGCAGTTCGCCGAGGCCATCCGCGGTCTCGCCGACGGCTGCCAGCAGCTGGGCACCCCGGTCACCGGCGGGAACGTCTCCCTCTACAACCAGACGGGCAGCGTCGCGATCCACCCGACGCCGGTCGTCGCGGTGCTCGGCGTGATCGACGACGTGGCGCGCCGCACCCCCGTCGCCTTCAAGGAGGAGGGGCAGCTGCTCTACCTCCTCGGCGACACCAAGGAGGAGTTCGGCGGCTCGGCGTGGTCCGAGGTCGTCCACGACCACCTCGGCGGACTGCCGCCGGCCGTGGACCTGGAGCGGGAGCGCCTGCTGGGCGAGATCCTGATCTCCGCCTCGCGCGACGGGATGATCGACGCGGCGCACGACCTGTCGGACGGCGGACTGATCACCTCGGTGATCGAGTCCTGCCTGCTCGGCGGCGCGGGCGCGCGCCTGGTCGTCCCGGACGGTCTGGACGCCTTCACCTTCCTGTTCTCGGAGTCGGCCGGCCGCGCCGTCGTGTCCGTGCCACGCAGTGAGGAACTGCGCTTCACCGACATGTGCGGGGCGCGCGGACTGCCCGTGACCCGCATCGGTGTCGTGGACGGCGACGCGGTCGAGGTGCAGGGCGAGTTCGCCCTCTCCCTGACGGAGCTGCGCGAGGCCCACGAGGGTACGGTCCCGGCGCTGCTCGCCTAGGCGGGCCGAAGGAGCCCTGGCGGGCGGGCTGACAGAGCCCCTGCCGGGCGGCGGTGCGGCGGTTCTTCCGCACGATGGATACGCACGATGGATACGGGGGAGGCCCCGTCCGGTCCCAGGTGACCGGGCGGGGCCTTCCGCATGCCCGGGTCCGGGGCATGCGGACGGGGGGGCGGGACACCCGCGAACTCCGTGAACACCGTGGACTCCGTGAACCCCGTGGACTCTGTGAACGCCACGACTTCGCGAACACCGTAAGTACTGCGAACACCGTGCACACTGCGACGGTCACCGTGCCGACGGCGTACGCCGGACGGTGGCGGTGCCTGTGGCCGGGGTACCGGCGGCCGGGTGGGGCGCGGGAAGCCTGAGGGCGAGCGCGGTGGCGAGGAGCAGCAGGCCGGCCACGGAGAAGAAGACGACGTCGATGCTCTGGACCAGCCCGAGCCCGGCCTCCGCCCCGTGCCCGGCACCGTCCCGGCCGCCCCCGGCACTCCCCTCCGTGAGCCGGTTCAGCAGCGATCCGAAGAGGCTCGCGCCGAGCGCGCCGCCCAGCGTCTGGAAGAAGCGGATGGCGGTCGTGGTCACCCCGAGCTGTCCTGGCGGGGCCTGCTCCTGGCCGTACTGGAGCAGGCGGCCGATCAGCATGCCGAAGCCCGTTCCCGCGAGCAGGAGTTCGCCGCGCAGCCACCACAGGCTGCTGTCCGCCGAGGAGGTGCCGAGCAGGGTCAGGGCGACGGCGGCGCACAGTGTGCCCGTCACGACGGTCCGCCGGGCGGGGCCGCCGAGCCGTCCGGCGAGCAGCCCCGACAGGCCCATGCCGATGGCCATGGGCAGCAACTGGAGTCCGGCGGAAGCGGCTTCGACCCGCCGGGCGGCCTGGAGGTAGATCATGACGTAGACGATGGTGACGGTCATCGCGACGCCCACGAGACCCTGGACGACGAAGCTCAGCCGCAGGGCGCGTTTACGGAACAGGCCGAGCGGGAGGACCGGTTCGGCGGCGGTGGCCTGCCGCCACAGGAACAGTCCGAGCAGGCAGCAGACGGCCAGGACCAGGCCCAGGAGTTCCGGGGAGGCCCACGGGTAGCGGCCCCCGCCCCATTCCAGAACCAGGAGGAGCGTCGTGGCGAACGCCGCGGCCAGGGCGGCGCCCAGGTAGTCGACGGACTGCCGCACGGGGTGGCCGGGCAGGTCGAGGAAGAGCACGGCGCCGATCAGCACGACGATGCCGACCGGCAGGTTCACGTAGAAGATCCAGCGCCAGCCGAGGTGTTCGGTGAGCAGGCCGCCGATCCACGGGCCGAGCGCCATCCCGGCCCCCGCCATGACCCCGCCGACCCCGGCCCCGCGCTGCCCGCCGCCAGAACCTGTGCCGGTGCCGGTGCCAGAACCTGTGCTCGTACCCGTACCCGTACCCGTACCCGTGTGCTCGTGGTCACCAGTGGCGCGGACGGGGGCTGTGGCGATGAGCCGGACGACTACGAGGGTGATGCTCATGAGGCCGCCACCGCCGATCCCCTGGAGGGCGCGGGCGGCGATGAGCTCGGTCATGTTCCGCGCGAGACCGCACAGCGCGGAACCGGTCAGGAAGGTACCGAGGGCTGCGAGGAACACCCGCTTCGCGCCGAGACTGTCGCTCAGCTTTCCGTACAGCGGGAGGGCGGCCGTGGCGGCGAGCTGGAAGGAGCTGACGAGCCAGGGGATCTTCGCGAGACCCCCGTCGGGGTCGAGGTCGCGGGCGATCGGCACGGTGGCCGCCGAGACGATGTTCATGTCGAGGACGGCGAGCACGATCGTCGCCAGACACAGGGCGATCCCGATACGCCGGTGGGCCGGGGAGCGCGGGCGGGACGGCCGGGCGCGCCGCTTCGCGGTGGTCGCTCCGGCGGTGTCGGTGGTCGCTCCGGCGGTTCCCGTGGTCGTTGTGCCGGCCTTTTCGCTCGCCGCCTCCGACGGTGTACGTGTGGTCATGTCCTCGTTCCCCCTGCGTTCTGGTGGAGAGCCGGTGAGCCGCATGGCCCGGTGGAGGCCATGAGCGCCGCACCACCTGCCGGCGTGTCCTCCGATGCTGCGGGAGTCAAATAGACCGAGTCAATGTTTTATCTCAGACCATCTTTAATCCAGGATGACAAATTACCTCGGTACATGGCTTGGTACGGTGTCCGGCATGAGTCTGCGGGAGCGGAAGAAGGCCGAGACGAGGCGTCGGTTGCGCGAGGTCGCCGTCGAGCTGTTCGGCGAACGCGGCTTCGACGGGGTCTCGGTCGCGGAGATCGCGGAGGTGGCGGGGGTCTCCAAGATGACCGTCTTCAACTACTTCGGCAGCAAGGAGGACTTGCTGCTCGCGCCGATGGAGGAGCACGTCGGCGATGCCGCGCGGGCCGTGCGGGAGCGCGCCGTCGGGGAATCGGCGGTGGCCGCCTCCCGGCGCGCCTTCCTCGCGGCTCTGGACGCGGGAGACCCCTCGGTCGGCGCGAGCGCCGCGACGGTCGTGGTGCGTATGCGCCGGCTCATCGTCGAGACGCCGGCCCTCCTGGCGCGGGCGCTGACCTTCAGCATCCGCGCGGAGAAGCTGCTCGCGGAGGAGATGGCCGCCGAGACGGGGGACGCGCAGGGCGCGCTCCTCGCCGCCGCGCAGCTGATGGCGGTCCGCAACGCCCTGGCCGGTGAGAACTTCCGGCGCGTGCTCGCGGGGGCGACGTCAGGGAAGGTCGTCGCCGAGAGCCGCGTGCTCGCCGAACGCGCCTACGCGCAACTGGAGTCGGGGCTCGGCGCGTACGCGACCCGCACCAGGCCGCCGGAGGGGCAGGGGGAGAGCGGCACGGGCGTCCGAACCCCGTCGCTCCCCTGAGCGGTCGGCCGCGCCGGGGACACGGGCCGCCGCCCTCTGGTGATCTCGCACCGACCGCGGACTTCCACCCGGAGCCCGGCACCGTGGCCGCCGGGAAGTGGCGTCCCGAGCGGGGCGAGCCAGCCGGTGCCTGGCCCGGGGGACATCGTCAGCCCGGGCTACGTGGCGGTGGGACGCAAGCCGTAGCCCCCGCCGGTACTTGTGCCCGTGCGCCGGTACCTGTGCCCGTCTGCCTGCCTGTGCTCGTACGCCTGCCCGTGCCGGTGCCCGAAGCTCGCGCGCAGCCGGACGCCGCGCTCACGGGGCACCGCGTGGACTCCGCGCCCCCGGACCAGGAACCGGCGGCTTCCCGGCGGTGCCGCTCGTGTGCGGGTGGTTCGAGGAGCGCGGCCTCAGCCGGGAACGGCTCTCCACGCCGGGTGTCCGGCAGGCCGCCTGCCCGGTGACCGTGCCGTGCGGTCACAACCTCTTCAGGACGAGCGCGGCGCCGAAGAGAGCTGCCGCCAGCGGTACGGCTGTGTGGGCGATGATCAGGAGCAGATAGTGGGAGGTCGAGTACACGCTGTACGGGATCGTGTGCCCGGAACTGGCGTCGATCGCGCGCAGGGTGCTTTCACCGAAGACGGCGCTGAAGGTCCCGACGAGGGCCAGAACGTACGCGGCGATGCGCGAGCGCCTGGCAACGGCCGCGCTGGAGGCGGGGTTCGTGTCCAATGTCTTCCTGGCCCTTCTGTCGTGTCACTCGGCGAATCGTCCGGATCCCCGGAAGTCCCGGAGCCGTCCAGCTCATTCGACGATCTCCGCGTTCTTGAAGATCAGGACGCTGTTCCGGTCGGCGAAGACGTCGCAGGTCGCGGAGGCGACGATCTCCTGACCGTCCCTGACCTTCTCCAGCCGCCGGAACGACTCCGCCCGGCGGCCGTCGTAGGGCAGGACGATGCTGGCCAGATGCGTGCCGTGCTCCACGTCGGACGCTTCGATCGTCGGCGTCCCGTACTCGCTCGCCCCTGTCTTCAGCACGACGGCCCGGACCGTCACGGTCTGGCCGTAGCACTCCTTCTCGGCACGGGAGCGATCGGCCGTGAACAGGTCGTGGAGGTCCCGGACGCCGACTGTGCCCGTCAGGTCCACCGGTGCGTGAGAGCCGCCGGTGTCGCCGGACGAGCGGGCGCCGCCGGTCGACCTGCCGGCACCGGCGGCCGTACAACCCGTCAGGACGACGAGGAGCGCCAAGGCGCCCGGGAGAACTGTGCCGTGCCTCATCGCGTCATCCTTCGGTCGTTCCTGTTCTCCGGGTCCCGCGTGACGGGGAACGGGCTTCAGCCGGACAGCCCTCGTCCCGGCCCGAGCCCCGAGCAGCGCCGTGGTCATGCCGCCACGCTGCTCCACTTCCGGATGATCAGCCAGGTACCTCGTTTCCTGGTATCGCCGGTACCAGGGTGATGCGGGTGGCCCGGTGCACACTTGTCGGTGGAGGGTGGCCTGAGCGGGACCATTGAACTCACCTGCCGCAAGCCGCTCCCAGGGGTCTTCACGGGCGTCGCGGGCGCTCAACCCGGCCGGGGCTATGAGGGGCCGGGCGTGGCCTTCGAGACGGGCACGGCCCGGAGCGGCCAGTACGACCGTCCCCCTGGTGTGCGGCGTCGGCGCGCACCGGCGTGTACGGCCGAAGCCGGGGCCGGGGCGTCGCCGTCGTACGTCCCGCCCGGGGAAGACGAGGACTGCCCGGCCGAGCGGCTACAGGGCCTTCCGCCCGGACACGCCCATCATGTGCTGGGTGCCGATCGTGGCGAGCAGGGCGAGCCGGCTCTCCGATTCGCTGCCCGGTTCGGCCGAGTACATGACGATGCGCAGGTCGCCCCGCTGAGTCGTGAGGATGTCGCAGTCCAGCTCGCAACGGCCCACGTCGGGATGGTCGATGATCTTCGTGGTCGGGCCGTGCTCCGCGATCTCGTTGCGCTGCCACAGGTCGCGGAAGGATGCGCTGATGACCTGCAAACGCTCGACGAGTTCCGGTAGATGGGGATCGTCGGGGTAGCGGCCGACACTGCGACGCAGGTCGGCGACCATCGAGGAGTGGAAGGACTCGGTGCTGCTCGACCTGCTGACATGGCATTCGGAGAGACCGGCGAAGTGCATCCACAGGACGTTCCGCTCGTGCTCCCGGATCTGCGAGGGGTCTCCCATCAGGGCCGCCCAGACCGGGTTCCACAGGAGCAGTGACCACATCGCGTCGAAGACGGCGACGGGGCGGTCGTTCGTACGCTCCACCAGGCGGCGCGTGGTGGCGGGCACCAGCCGGCTGACGCGTCCGCCACCGGTGGCGTGCCCGGCCAGCCGGAAGAAGTGCTCCTGCTCGGTATCGGTCAGTTGCAGGGCGCGGGTGAGTGCGGCGCACACCTGGACGGAAGGGGCGGCGGCCCGCCCCTGTTCGAGGCGCACGACGTAGTCCGCCGACACCCCGGCCAGGACGGCCAGCTCCTCGCGCCGCAGACCACTGGTCCGCCGCCCGGTGGTGACCGGCAGTCCCACCGCCTGAGGGATCAGCCGTTCTCGCCACCCGCGCAGGATGGTTGCCAGCTCACCGGGTGCGCTCATGGCGGCATGCTCGCAGACCGGAAGCGGAACGTCCTGGTACCGCCAGTACCAGGAACACGCCTCTCTGGCTCAGGCGGAGGACCCGGCACAGACTCTCCGCAACCGCGGAAGCGGCTTCGTTCCCGCCCGACGGGTCCGGGTCCGGGTCCGTGTCCGCGGCCCGGAGACTGACCTCCGCCGACCAAGAAACTGACAAGGACATGTGATCGTGCCGGTCTTCCTGCTCTTGACGGTGCCGGCCCTCGCCCTGCTCGCCGCCGTGCACTGGTACGTGTGGCGCAGGCTCGTGCGCGACCTCACCGTCCCGCGAGGCACGGCGAGAAGGGCGGGCACCGCCGCCGTGATCGTGCTGCCCCTGCTCTCCCTGGGAGCATTCGGTGCGGGTCAAACGGGCGCCCCCTTCCTGCTCCAGCAGGTGCTGGCCTGGCCGGGGTATCTCTGGACGGCCCTCCTGCTGTACCTCGTGCTCGCCCTCGTCGTGGGCGAGGCGGTCCGTCCCCTGCTGCTGCGAGCGCCCGGCGGACGGTCGCAGCACCGGCCGCAGGAGCGCAGGACCCGGCCGCAGGAGGGGGCCGGGCCGGTCGTCGGCCTGCCCGCGGCCGAGACCCCGGCCGAGACCCCGGCCCAAGGCCCGGCCGAGGCCGGCGAGGAGTCCGCGGAGGACCGGCGGGCCGCAGGTCCGCCGCGCAGGCTGTTCGTCTCCAGGGTCGTCGGGGGCGCCGCGGCGGCCACCGCGGTCGGGGTCGTCGGGCACGGCGCCTGGGGAGTGCTGCGGGGGCCGACGGTGAAGCGGGTCACGGTGCCGCTCGCCAAGCTGCCGCGCTCCGCCCACGGCTACCGCATCGCCGTCGTCAGCGACATCCACCTCGGCCCCGTCCTGGGCCGTGCCCATACGCAGCGGGTCGTCGACGCCGTCAACGCGACGCAGCCGGATCTCGTCGCGATCGTCGGTGACCTGGTCGACGGCTCCGTCGCCGACCTCGGTGGCGCCACCGAGCCGCTGGCCCGGCTCCGGTCCCGGGACGGGTCGTACTTCGTGACGGGCAACCACGAGTACTACTCCGGTGTCGGGCAATGGGTGGAACGCGTGCGTGACCTGGGCGTGCACCCCCTGCGCAACGAACGCGTCGAGATCGCCGGCTTCGTCCTCGCCGGTGTCAACGACATCACCGGTGAGGACTACCACGACGCACCCGACTACGACCGGGCCCTCGGGGACCGCGACCGGTCCCTGGCCGCCGTGCTGCTGGCCCACCAGCCGGTGATGGTCCACGAGGCCGTACGACACGGAGTGGACCTCCAGCTGTCGGGACACACCCACGGAGGGCAGCTCTGGCCCGGCAACCTCGTCGCCGCCCTGTCGAATCCCACGGTCGCCGGTCTGGACCGCTACGGCGACACGCAGCTGTACGTCTCTCGCGGCGCGGGAGCCTGGGGGCCACCGGTCCGGGTCGGCGCGCCCGCCGACATCACCGTCGTCCAGCTCGCGTCGCGACAGACTTGAGGACGTCCATGACCGCTGTCGCGGGTGGTCCACGGACGGCACGAGGGACGCGTCCGCCACCGCGGCGGATGCTCCGGTGGCCGGCTCAGTCGTCGGCGGCGACGAGGAGAGCGATCTGCCCGGCCGAGCGGTCGATCAGCACGAACTCGTGGAAGCAGTCGTGCACACGTCCCCAGTCGTGCGTCGCTTCCTCACCGAGTGCGCGGAGGCAGTGGACGGCATCAGCCGCGAGCAGGCGGCCGAACACCTCCCGCTGGAGTTCCGCCTCCAGAGCGGTGGGCACGTCCCGGACCGGAGCCGCCCACTCCCGCAGGATCTCCACGGCCCTCTCCTGGCTGACGGGCTCGTAGCGGCCGGGCGTGATCGACCGCAGCCAGTACGGACCGTGCCGGGGCCCGTCCGGCAGTACGCCACCCCCCCGCGTAGTCGTCACGGAACTGCTTGATGTCGACCCACCGGAACCCGTGCCTCTTCGGGTCCGGGACGTGGCGACGGAAGTTGACGAAGGTGCTCTTCTCGTGAGTGAGCCCGATGCCCATGGCGCCAGCCCAGGAGGCGGGCAGGGCGACCTTGTCGGCGCACCGGACAGGCCCGGGCCGGCTCACCGGACAGGCCCGGGCGGACGGGCGCCCCGTCCCCGTGACCGGCCTGACGGCCGCGGTGCCGGGGTCCTACCCTTCACTCATGCCGCCCGCCAGGAAACGACTCCGTTCGTACGACGCCCACAAGACCCGGGCCGCCGTGCTCGCCCAGTTCGGGCATGTCCGCACCGCCGTCCGCGCGCTGACCGCCGAGCAGCTCGACGGGCCGAGCGGCCTCGGGGAGTGGACGGTGAGCGAACTGGTGGCGCATCTCGGGATGGTGCTCGACAGCCTCAACCAGCGGCTGGCCGAGGCCCCGCCGGTCGCGAAGACCCTGCCGCTGCTGGACTGGCCCTTCGCGACCGCCGGACAGGCCGGAAACATCGACGCGGACGTCCGGAGGCTGGCCGCGGCGCACCCCGAACCGGCCGCGCTCGACGGTCTGCTCGCCGGGATCGACGAACGGGCCAGGACGCTGCTTCCCGCCGCGCTGCCCGGCCGGCTCGTCGGCACCCGCGTCGGGGCCATGGTGCTCGGGGACTTCCTCGTGACCCGCTGCGTCGAACTCGTCGTGCACAGCGACGACCTGTCCCGGGCCACCGGCCTCGACGTGACGCTCGACCGGCAGGCGCTCGCCGCGTGCACCCGGCTGCTCGCCGACGCGCTCGCCGTGAAGGCCCAGGGAGCCTCCACCGAGGTGCGGGTACCGCCGTACGCCGTCGTGCAGTGCGTCGAAGGGCCCCGGCACACGCGCGGCACCCCGCCCAACGTCGTCGAGACCGACCCGCGCACGTGGCTGCGGCTCGCGACCGGACGCACCGCCTGGGACGAGGAGCGCCGGGCCGCCCGGATCAGCGCGAGCGGCGAACGCGCCGACCTGTCCGCACTCCTGCCCCTCATGGGCTGACGACGGGATGAGCCGCTCGCGCGACTGACTGGACACGGGCCGATCCGTTCTGCGGCGGCGCGGAACCCGTCGGTGCCGCGCCCCGTCCCACCGCCATGGACATGAACCGAGCGACTCTCCTCGGCCGGGCCGCGGGCCGGGCCACCACCGGCGCCGTCGCCCCGGCCGCGTCCCTCGCCGTCCTCACGGTCTGCGCGACCGTCCTCACGGCCTGCGGGACGGAACCGGCGGGCGGCGGAGCCGGACACGCGGGCGGCGGGGCGGGGGACAGCGCCACCGGCGCCGCCGTCAGCGACAGCGAGCCACCCGCGTACGCGGGGGTGCGCTGGAGCGTCGAGAGCGTCACGGCCGACGGGAAGCGCCACAGCGCGCCCGACGGTGCCCGCCTCGCCTTCGACACCTCGGCCCGTACGCCACGCGCCGAGGGCGACTACGGCTGCAACCGCTTCTCCTCGCCGGTCCGCTTCACCGACGAGCGGGGCGGACGGCTGAGGCTGAGTGAACCCGTCTCCACTCGCCGGGCCTGCGCGAAACCGGTGATGGACTTCGAGAAGAAGCTCTCCGGCCTGCTCACCGGCACCGAACTCACCGCGCACACCGGGCGGCAGACCGGTCCCGGCGCGGACCGGCTCACACTCACGAACCCGGAGGGCGACACCGTGACCCTGCGCGAGAGCCAGGACGAGAGCGGCGAGGCCGGCGAGTCCGCAGGACACGACGGCGGAGCGCCCTCCTCCGCGCCGCTCACCGGGACGACGTGGGAGATCACCCACCTCCTCGACGAGGACGGCGACCACACCCCTCGCGCGACCGGCGAGGCCCACTTCCGGGTCGCGCGGGACGGCACGGTGAGCGGCAGCCTCGGCTGCAACCGTTTCTCGGCACGCGCCGCGCTCGACGGTGACCGGCTGCGTCTCGACCGGCCAGTCACCACCCGCATGCTGTGCCAGGGCGGGGCGATGGACACCGAGAAGGCGCTGCTCAAGCTGTTCGCGGCCCCCCTGCGCCACGCGGTCGCCGACGGCACGCTGACCCTCACCGCCGGGAACGGCACCGGCCTGCGCGCCGTCCCCCGCACCTGAGGGCCGCCCGCCGCCACCCGGCCGGAACGGTCTGCCCGGGCCGCCCCGGCGCCTGCCGCATTCCGCGTTCCGTGCCCGCCCCGGCGCCCGCCGCGTCCCGCGTCCCGCGCCCGCCCCGTGAGACACCGCACACTCCCGGCCGTCCCGGCCCTCCCGGCCCACGGGACGGCCGGTGTCCCACGGGGCGCGGGAGCGGGGGCCCGAGGGTATGCGCGTAGACCGCCCGCCACCTGCGGGATCAGTCCCTGCGGCGCACCCGGTGCGGCGGGTGTCCGCGCAGGCCAGGCGGCTGCTGCGCCGGGCGTTCACCGGACAGGGTGGTCCCGTCCCCAATTCGGACCAGTGGTCGATCTCGCCTACACTCGGTTCCGTGCCACGTGGTGACGGTCTCCTCAATCATGACCTTCTCCCCGGAGAGAAAGGCCCCCAGGACGCTTGCGGCGTCTTCGGTGTCTGGGCTCCGGGTGAAGAGGTCGCCAAACTCACCTACTTCGGGCTGTACGCCCTCCAACACAGGGGCCAGGAGTCCGCGGGAATCGCGGTCAGCAATGGTTCCCAGATCCTCGTCTTCAAGGACATGGGGCTCGTGTCCCAGGTCTTCGACGAGACCTCTCTCAGCTCTCTCCAGGGTCATATCGCGGTGGGCCACGCCCGCTACTCCACCACCGGTGCCTCGGTGTGGGAGAACGCGCAGCCCACGTTCCGTGCCACCGCGCACGGCTCGATCGCCCTGGGGCACAACGGCAACCTGGTGAACACGGCGCAGCTCGCCGAGATGGTCGCCGACCTCCCCAAGGAGAACGGCCGGGCCACCCAGGTCGTCGCCACCAACGACACCGACCTCGTCACGGCCCTGCTCGCGGGCCAGACCGACGAGGAGGGCAAGCCGCTCACCGTCGAGCAGGCCGCGCCGAAGGTGCTGCCGCACGTGCGGGGCGCCTTCTCCCTCGTCTTCATGGACGAGAACACCCTCTACGCCGCCCGCGACCCGCAGGGCATCCGCCCGCTGGTCCTCGGCCGGCTGGAGCGCGGCTGGGTCGTCGCGAGCGAGAGCGCCGCTCTCGACATCTGCGGCGCCTCCTACGTCCGCGAGATCGAGCCGGGCGAGCTGGTCGCCATCGACCAGAACGGTCTGCGCACCAGCCGGTTCGCGGAAGCAAAGCCCAAGGGCTGCGTCTTCGAGTACGTCTACCTGGCGCGTCCCGACACCGACATCGCCGGGCGGAACGTCTACCTCTCCCGCGTGGAGATGGGCCGGCGGCTCGCGAAGGAAGCCCCCGCCGAGGCCGATCTCGTCATAGCGACCCCGGAGTCCGGGACCCCCGCCGCGATCGGGTACGCCGAGGCCAGCGGCATCCCGTTCGGCAGCGGGCTGGTGAAGAACGCCTATGTCGGCCGGACCTTCATCCAGCCGTCACAGACCATCCGCCAGCTCGGCATCCGGCTGAAGCTGAACCCCCTCAAGGAAGTCATCCGGGGCAAGCGCCTCGTGGTCGTGGACGACTCCATCGTCCGGGGGAACACCCAGCGCGCTCTCGTACGGATGCTGCGCGAGGCGGGCGCCGCCGAGGTCCACATCCGGATCTCCTCCCCGCCCGTGAAGTGGCCCTGCTTCTTCGGCATCGACTTCGCGACCCGCGCGGAACTCATCGCCAACGGCATGTCGCCCGAGGAGATCGGTACCTCGCTGGGCGCCGACTCGCTCGCGTACATCTCGACCGACGCGATGATCGAGGCGACCACGATCGACAAGCCCAACCTGTGCCGGGCCTGCTTCGACGGCGAGTACCCGATGGAGCTGCCCGACCCCGAGCTGCTCGGCAAGCAGCTCCTGGAGACGGAGCTGGCGGCGGGAGTGGCCGAGACCGCGGCCAGCGACGCCCTGCGCAGGCCCTGATCAGGAGCCTCTGAGCAGGCCCCGCACAGGACCGGGCCGGGACCACCGGATGTCAGCACCGGACATCGGGACCGGATCAGGCCCTGGGCAGGCTCCGAGCAGTGGCGCTCCCTCAGCGGTACGGAGTCCGGCCGGCGCCCTCGCGGCACCGGCGGATTCCGGCCCCGGACGATCCCCGGACTCCCGGACGACTCCCCGGGTCCCGGACCGGCCGGGTACCGACCGAAGCCCGGACCGACGACGTACCCGGACCGACGACGCAGACGAAAGACTTCACCCCATGCCCTCCTCACTGCCCTCCATGCCGCCCGTGCCCGAGACGAGCGGCGCCGCGGCCTCCTACAAGTCGGCGGGCGTCGACATCGAGGCCGGTGATCTCGCCGTCGAACTCATGAAGAAGTGGGTCAAGAAGGCCCAGCGTCCCGAGGTGCTCGGCGGGCTCGGCGGTTTCGCCGGCCTCTTCGACGCCTCCGCGCTGAAGCGGTACGAGCGTCCGCTGCTCGCCTCCGCGACGGACGGCGTCGGGACCAAAGTCGACCTCGCGCGCCGGCTCGGCGTCTACGACACGATCGGTCACGACCTGGTCGCGATGGTCATGGACGACATCGTGGTGTGCGGCGCGGAACCGCTGTTCATGACCGACTACATCTGTGTCGGCAAGGTCCACCCCGAGCGGATCGCCTCGATCGTGAAGGGCATCGCCGAGGGCTGCGTCCTCGCGGGCTGCGCCCTCGTCGGCGGGGAGACCGCCGAGCACCCGGGGCTGCTCGGCGCGGACGACTTCGACGTGGCCGGCGCCGGCACCGGGGTCGTCGAGGCCGACCGGCTGCTGGGCGCGGACCGTATCCGCGAGGGCGACGCGGTCATCGCGCTCGCCTCCTCGGGACTGCACTCCAACGGCTACTCGCTGGTCCGCCACGTCCTGCTGGAACGGGCCGGCCACTCGCTGGACCGTCGCTTCGAGGAGTTCGGCCGCACCCTGGGCGAGGAGCTGCTGGAGCCCACCAAGATCTACTCGCTGGACTGCCTGGCCCTCATGCGGACCTCCGAGGTGCACGCCTTCTCGCACGTCACCGGCGGCGGCCTCGCGGCCAACCTGGCGCGTGTCATCCCCGACGGGCTGCACGCCACGGTCGAGCGCTCGACCTGGACGCCCGCCCCGGTCTTCGACCTGGTCGGCCGCACGGGTGACGTCGAACGGCTCGAACTGGAGAAGACGCTGAACATGGGCGTCGGCATGTTCGCCGTCGTCCCGCCCGAGGCCGTCGAACCGGCCCTCGCGACCCTCGCCGACCGCGGCGTGGACGCCTGGGTGGCCGGCGAGATCACCGCTCGCGGGGAACACGCCACCGGCGCCGAACTGGTCGGCGACTACGCGGCGTGATCAGCGGGACCACGAGGTGAACAGCGGAAGCGGGGCCCCGTACCCGGGTACGGGGCCAGGCACCGGAGCGGGCACGGCGCACCGCCGCACCGCGCCATCGGCAGAGGCAACGCCGAAGCGGCGCACCGGCCGCGGACAGCGAAAAACGGCGTACGGCTCACAGCCCCACGCCGATGTCGCCGGCACCACTCACCCGTACCGCCCACAGCCGCACACCGCACGGGACGGATACCTCGGTACCGTCCTCAAGCAGCAGAGAACCCGGTCCGGGAGAGTGTCCCGGACCGGGTACCCGATCCATACGAGGTCAAGCGCCGCGGCGCTGCGAGGAGGACTGGCCCGACCCACCGTCGGAGTCGTCGTCGTCCTCTTCGTCGTTGTACAGATCCGCGTACTGTGCGTACGGGTCGTCTTCGTCGTCGTCGTCCTCGAACGGCTCCCTGTTCGGAGGCTGACTCGAAGTCGATGCGCCCAGCTCGCTGGCCAGACGCGACAGGTCAGTCCCGCCGCTGTTGTACTTCAGCTGGCGGGCGACCTTCGTCTGCTTGGCCTTGGCCCGGCCGCGCCCCATGGCTCGACCCCCTCGGTGACGGGGCTCGACGGCCCCAGAGTCTTGACACGCGTTCATGTTTCGGACAGGACCTCTCAAATGAGAGACCGTGCCCGTAGGGCTTCCACGGTACCTGCTTCAGCGGCCATCCGGTACGCCGCCCGCAGCACGCGCCCTGCCGCGCCGCCCGCCAGAAGCCCTTTCCTTGCTGGTCAGGTGCGATTTTAACCTCTTCTGAAGCGCCGACCCGCCGACCGGGGTGAGTCATGTCTCCCCTGCGTCTCCCGGGCGGACCTCCCACGTCCCACGAGGCCCGGACGGCGGGCCGGACCAGGCGCTTCCCGCACCCGGGCGGTCAGCCCCGGCGGGCCTCGGCCATCCGCTCCTCCGCGACGCGGTCGGCCGCGGCGGCCGGGGGAACCCCCGCCTCCTTTGCGGTCGCGAAGATTTGCAGGGTGGTGTCGAAGATCCTCGTGGCCTGGCTCTTGCAGCGCTCGAAGTCGAAGCCGTGCTGCTCGTCGGCCACCTGGATGACCCCGCCGGCGTTGACCACGTAGTCCGGGGCGTAGAGGACGCCCCGGTCGGCGAGGTCCTTCTCGACCCCCGGGTGAGCGAGCTGGTTGTTGGCCGCTCCGCACACCAGACGCGCGGTGAGCGCCCGCACGCTCGCGTCGTTCAGCGCTCCGCCCAGCGCGCAGGGCGCGTACACGTCCAGCCCCGGGGTGCGGATCAGCGTCGCGGTGTCGGCGGCGACCGTCACCCGGCCCGCGTGCCGCTCGACGACCCTGCGCACCGACTCCTCGCGCACGTCGGTCACGACGACCTCGGCGCCGTCCGCGAGCAGGTGGTCGACGAGGTGGTGGCCGACCTTCCCGACCCCGGCCACCCCGACCTTGCGGCCCCGCAGCGTCGGATCGCCCCACAGCTCCTGCGCCCCGGCCCGCATCCCCTGGAAGACCCCGTACGCGGTGAGCACCGAGGAGTCACCGGCCCCGCCGTTCTCCGGGGACCGCCCCGTCGTCCACGGATTGGTGCGGGCCACGACGTCCATGTCGGCCACGTAGGTGCCCACGTCGCACGCGGTCACGTACCGGCCACCGAGCGAGGCGACGGCCCGCCCGTAGGCGAGCAGCAGCTCCTCGGTCTTGACCGTGTCGGGGTCGCCGATGATGACGGCCTTGCCGCCGCCGTGCCGCAGACCGGCCAGCGCGTTCTTGTACGACATTCCGCGCGACAGGTTGAGGGCGTCGGCGACGGCCTCCTCGTCACTGGCGTAGGGGTAGAAACGGGTACCGCCCAGGGCGGGACCCAGGGCGGTGGAGTGCAGGGCGATGACGGCGCGCAGGCCGCTCTCCCTGTCCTGGCAGAGCACGACCTGCTCGTGGCCCCCCGCTTCGGTGCGGAAGAGCGTGTGCAGGACGCCGTCGGTCACGTCGGTCACGGTGGTGACTCCCCTGAGTTGGTGCGGCGGATGAACCGGTGTGGTGGTGCGCCACCCGCTCCCCGGCGGGTGGTGGAGAGCGTGTGACACGAGGCTAGAGCCTGTCGCGTGCCCTCGCGGGCGCAGTGTCGTGGATCACCCTCCGGGGTGCCGCACGCGTGGGACCATGGGCACGGTTGTGACCGGCGCACGGGTTTTCCGCTCCTGTGGCCGGGGAGGGGAGTGATCGTGCCCAAGGTGTCCTCGGTGGTCGTCCCCTACGCGTCCTACCTCCGCGTCTACGAGCCCCTCGCCGCCTTCCCCGAGGAGGAGAGGGGGCACTGGGAGCGCTACGCGCGCCGCCCCGAGCACCCCTCCTACCAGGAGGAACTGCGTCGTTCCCTGGCCGATCTGCTGCCCACCCCGCCGGTGCCCGTCCCGGTGCACGAGAGCGCCGACGCCTTCGTCGCCGAGCTCGACGGGGTCGTGTGCGTATGTCCCTGGCGGACCCGGCTGCGCGGCTGGCAGGCGCTGGGCACCCTCGCCGAGGAACTGCCCCGGCCGGTGCTCGACGCGGTGCTGCCACCGGTGGTGCGTCGGCAGGCGCGCGACGACTTCGAGCGCTGGCTCGAACGCAACCCGGACGCGCGCCCCTGGATCCGCACCGGTACCTGGCAGGTGCCGCTGAGCTGGTTCGTCCTGGTGACCGACACCGAGCGCGAGTACGAGAAGGGCGAGGGCGCCGGGGCGCCGGTGCTGCGCTACCGCACCCGCATGGTCGAGGCGCGCCGCCGCGTGGCCAGGGGCCTCAAGGTGCTGCGGGACAGCATCGAGGAGGGCGCCCTGATCGACGGCCTGGTGGACGTCGGCAGCTGGCTGGAGGAGTTCCATCCGCGTTCGCTCGTGGAACTCGACTACGGCGGTCTCGTGCACGCCCTGGCCGAGGAGCACTTGGCGCAGGACCGCTCGGCCGCCGACATGGCCGAGGCGCTCGCCGCGCTGCGCGACGACGATCCCGACACCGCCGGGGAGGCGTACGCCCGGCTCGTGGAGCGCTGGCGGTCGGTACGGGAGCGCCAGTTCGCGAGCTGACGCCCCGGTACGCCGGCCGGTTCGCTCCCACGCGCCCCCGCGAGGTTCCCAAAACCGCCCCGCCCGGGGGCAGTCGGTGAGCCGTTCCCTCCGGGGACAACCGTGATGGATCGCACTAACGGGGCCCCTTGCACTCTTCCCCACTCCTCGTGCCAAAATAGGACAAGGAGCCCGAGTAGGGCTCCTTCCGTTCGCTTGTGGGCGGTTTGCCGGGTATCGGCCGGGTAAGTGCGTTCGCGGGGGATCTGCTGGGTACTGATCTTGCTGTGACTGATCGTTACAGGCGGGTGACTGTCCGCTATGGGGCGGTCCATCGGCTTCCGCCGCTGATGGCCACCTGAGAGGGCAATTCCATCGGTTTGGCCGACGCGGCTGGACGGATGGTGTAGTTGTAGTGCCGAGGACAAGCCGTTCGTCCTATAACCGACTCGACCTTCGTCCGCCCATTTCGGGCAACGTGGGTCAAGGTGCAGAATTTAGAGGAATGAACCGAGAAGGTTCGGTTCTCCCGAGGAGGCCGCTCATGACCGCTCGCACCCCTGATGCCGAGCCGCTGCTGACCCCGGCTGAGGTCGCCACGATGTTCCGCGTCGACCCGAAGACGGTCACGCGCTGGGCGAAGGCTGGCAAGCTCACGTCGATCCGCACGCTCGGCGGACACCGCCGTTACCGCGAGACCGAGGTTCGCGCACTGCTCGCGGGTATTCCGCAGCAGCGCAGCGAGGCCTGACGTCCCGCACAAACCCGCTGTACCGGGCGTTTTCGGGTCCCCCAACCCGTTGCTCCCATCCTTTGCAGTACCTCAGCACCACCTTTGCTCGACCGACGTCGGCGCCTGCCCCAACAGGTGCCTCTGCCGCAGTCATTGGGTACGTCATGGATCGCGCTGGACTCCGCCGGGTCCAGCGCGATTTTTTTGTGCCCGCGGCGGGCCGGCCCGGTCCTCCGCTTCTGTGCGGAACTGTGCGGACGCGGTCGGCGCGGGTGCGCGGGGCTGGTGGTGACCGGGGGTCTCTGCGCGGGTCTGTGGTCTGTGAGGGGGGTTCGGGCGGTGTGGGGCGAACACCCTCACACACCCGTGCAATTGCACATATTAAATTGACCCTATGTAGGTGTGGGGTAAATTCCTTGGTTTCAAAAACTGATGCGGTGACACCCGTCACATGTCATGACACTTGTGGCATGTGCGGGCAGTCGGCTAATGGGGTCGGCCGCTCCGTCTCGTGACTCGTTCCCGGACTCGCTCCCGAGGGCTCCTGCTGAGGACTGTGCTGGGGACTGTGCTGAGGGAAGACTTACCAGGCACCCCCTCCGGTGCGGCCGTCTCCCGGCTCAATGTCACTCGTTGGGGGGACTTTCGCCTCTCTCCTCTTCCCAGCGGCCGTGCGGGGCGCTCACGGCGTCCTGGGGACCTTCGAGGGCGACGGGTGGCGTCTGACGGGCCGTCGGGTCCTCCACGGGCGCTCTGGAGGGCTCAGGGGTGGTCCCTGTGGCCCGCTCGGGCGCCCGGCGGCCCGGGGCGGGCTCCATGGCCAGGCGCAGCAGCCGGTGGCACACGGGACAGTGCCGGGTCACGTGGCGCCGGCCGGAAGCGGCGGCCAGGTGAGCCCGGAGGAGCGCGCGCGTCTCGTGCCGCGCAGAAGGAGCCGTCATGCGTCCACCTCCCAGGGCCCGCCACCCGGGAGGGCCTCTGCCTCCGGAGTACCCGCCCCGTCGGCAGGTGGTCAAGACAAGGAGTGGTCAAGCGGGTCAAGCCCGGGAATGGTCCGTACCGCAGCGCTCCCGACAGCCCTCTGCGGTACGACGCGCGACCCGGCGGACACGTCCTTGGCCCGCCCCTGGGAACAGGCCCCGGGACGCCCCCGGGGACACGCGAAAGGCCCGCCACCGAAGTGACGGGCCTTTCGACTACTGCGGTCCTGACGGGATTTGAACCCGCGGCCTCCACCTTGACAGGGTGGCGAGCACTCCAAACTGCTCCACAGGACCTTGCGTACTGCCGTACTGCTGTGCCGCTCTCGCTGCGATGTTCGCCGCGCTGTGCTGCGAGAAGGACTCTACAGCAGTCCCGGCCCCCTGGTCGAACTCGCGCAGCGTGAGCGTCCCGGCACGCCCGCGCGGTGCCGGGACGGGCCGCGCGAGACGGCTCGGAAGACCGGGCGGGACGGCCCCGAGGGCTCAGGGGGCCGCCGCGTCGATGGCCTTCACGATGCGCTTGTCGGAGACCGGGTACGCCGTGCCGAGGGCGTGCGCGAAGTAGCTGACCCGCAGCTCCTCGATCATCCAGCGGATGTCCCTGACCTCCTGCGGCACCGGACGGCCCGGCGGCAGCTGCTCCAGCAGCCACGCGTACTCGTCGCGCATCTCGCGGACCTTCTCCATACGCGTCGTGTCGCGCTGCGCGCCCGTCGGCATCTGCTGGAGCCTGCGGTCGGCCGCGATCAGGTACCGCATGAGGTCCGGCAGCCGGCGCAGCCCCGTCGCCGTGACGAAGCCGGGGAAGACGAGCGCGTCCAACTGCTCCCGTACGTCGCCGAGGTTGGCGAGCAGGGCCGGGCTGCGCGTCGACTTCAGGCGCCGCTCGCAGGCCTGCCAGGCGGCCAGCACCTGCTGGACCTGCCCGACCGTGCGGACGGTCGTGTCGACGATCTCCGCGCGCACCCGGTCGTACAGCTTGCGGTACGACTCCTCGTCCCAGGCCGGTCCGCCGAAGTCCCCGATCAGCTTGTCGGCCGCCGCCGTCGCGCAGTCCTCGAACAGCTTCTGCGTGGAGCCGTGCGGGTTCGCGGACAGGGCGAGCTTCTGCGGGTTGGTGAGCTTGTCGGAGGCGAACTTCGCCGGGTTCACCGGGATGTTGCGCAGGATCAGCCGACGCGTACCGCGCCACATCGCCTGCCGCTGCTCGGCCTCGGTGTCGAAGAGACGCACGGCGACCGTGTCGCCCTCGTCGACGAGCGCCGGATACGCCTTGACCGGCTGACCGGCCCGCTTCGTCTCGAAGACGCGGCTGAGCGTGCCGATCGTCCAGTCGGTCAGGCCGGTGCGCTCGATCGCGGCGCCACCCGTGCGCTCCGCCGTCGCGGCGGCCGCCTGCGACAGGGCCTGGCGCGCCTTGGGCCGCAGCCGCAGCTTGAGCGCTTCGAGGTCCTTGTCCTCGGCGAGCTTGCGGCGCCGCTCGTCCACGATCCGGAAGGTGATCTTCAGGTGCTCGGGGACCCGGCTCAGGTCGAAGTCCTCGGCCGTGACCGGGACGCCCACCATCTGCTGGAGGCCGCGCGCGAGCGCCGCCGGCAGCGGCGCGGACAGCGGCGTCGCCTTCGCCAGGAAACGCTGGGCGAAGTTCGGCGCCGGGACGTAGTTGCGGCGGACCGGCTTCGGCAGGGAGCGGATCAGCTCGGTCACCAGGTCCTCGCGCAGCCCCGGGATCTGCCAGTCGAAGCCGTCGCCGGTGACCTGGTTGAGCACCTGGAGCGGGATGTGGACGGTCACGCCGTCCGCGTCCGCGCCCGGCTCGAACTGGTAGGTCACCCGGAACGTGAGCGCTCCCTGGCGCCACGCGTCCGGGTAGTCGTCCTTGGTGATCGCCCCGGCGGCGTCCGTCATGAGCATGGACCGCTCGAAGTCGAGCAGCTCCGGCTCCTCATGGCGCTTGTGCTTCCACCACGAGTCGAAGTGCGCCCCGGACACGACGTGTTCGGGTACGCGCTCGTCGTAGAAGTCGTACAGCGTCTCGTCGTCGACGAGGATGCCGCGCCGCCGCGCCCGGTGCTCCAGCTCCTCGACCTCGGTCAGCAGCCGCCGGTTGTCGGCGTAGAACTTGTGGTGGGTGCGCCAGTCGCCCTCGACCAGGGCGTTGCGGATGAACAGCTCGCGGGACACCTCGGGGTCGATGCGCCCGTAGTTGACCTTGCGCTGGGCGACGAGCGGCACGCCGTACAGCGTGACCTTCTCGTACGCCATGACGGCCGCCTGGTCCTTCTCCCAGTGCGGCTCGCTGTACGTGCGCTTGAGCAGGTGCTCCGCGAGCGGCTCGACCCACTCGGGCTCGATCCGGGCGTTGACGCGGGCCCACAGCCGCGAGGTCTCCACCAGCTCGGCGGACATCAGCAGCCGCGGCGGCTTCTTGAACAGCGCCGAGCCCGGGAAGACGGCGAACTTCGCGCCGCGCGCCCCGATGTACTCGTTCCTGCCCCGCGCCTCCTTGGCCTTCGCGGCCGGGTCCTTCGCGGTGGACTCCTTCACGTCCTTGAGCCCGATGTGCGAGAGCAGACCGGCCAGCAGCGAGATGTGGACCTGCTGCTCGGGGGAGTCGTCCTCGTTGATCCGCAGATCCATCTGCTTCGCGACGGACCGCAGCTGGGTGTAGATGTCCTGCCACTCGCGAATCCGGAGGTAGTTCAGGTATTCGCTCTTGCACATCCGGCGGAACGCGGAGGAGGACAGCGTCTTCTGCTGCTCGCGCACGTACCGCCACAGGTTGAGGAAGGCCAGGAAGTCGCTCGTCTCGTCGCGGAAACGGGCGTGCTGCTGGTCGGCCTGGGCCTGCTTCTCGCTGGGCCGCTCGCGCGGGTCCTGGATGGAGAGGGCGGCGGCGATGACCATGACCTCGCGGACACAGCCGTTGCGGTCCGCCTCCAGGACCATCCGGGCCAGCCGCGGGTCCACCGGCAGCTGCGCCAGTTTGCGGCCGGTCGGGGTGAGCCTCTTGCGCGCGTCCTTCTGCGCGGGGTCGAGCGCGCCCAGTTCCTGGAGGAGCTGGACACCGTCGCGGATGTTGCGGTGGTCCGGCGGGTCGATGAACGGGAACTTCTCGATCTCGCCGAGCCCCGCCGAGGTCATCTGGAGGATGACGGAGGCCAGGTTGGTGCGCAGGATCTCCGCGTCGGTGAACTCGGGCCGGGACGCGAAGTCCTCCTCCGAGTACAGCCGGACGCAGATGCCGTCCGAGGTACGGCCGCACCGGCCCTTGCGCTGGTTGGCGCTGGCCTGCGAGATCGCCTCGATCGGCAGCCGCTGCACCTTCGTACGGTGGCTGTAGCGCGAGATGCGCGCGGTGCCAGGGTCGATCACGTACTTGATGCCGGGGACGGTCAGCGAGGTCTCCGCGACGTTCGTCGCGAGCACGACGCGGCGGGTCGTACTGCCCTGCGGGCGGCGGAAGACGCGGTTCTGCTCGGCGTTGGACAGCCGCGCGTACAGCGGCAGGATCTCCGTGTACGGCAGCTTCTTCTTCTCCAGCGCGTCCGCCGTGTCGCGGATCTCGCGCTCCCCGGAGAGGAAGACGAGGATGTCGCCCTTGCCCTCGCCGCGCAGCTCGTCGACGGCGTCGGCGATCGCGGTCACCTGGTCGCGGTCCGGCTCCGCCGCGTTCGCGGCGTCTTCCGCGAGCAGCGGCCGGTAGCGCACCTCGACCGGGTACGTACGGCCGGAGACCTCGACGATCGGGGCGTCGCCGAAGTGGCGCGAGAACCGCTGCGGGTCGATCGTCGCCGAGGTGATGACGAGCTTCAGGTCGGGGCGCTTGGGCAGCAGCTGGGCGAGGTAGCCCAGCAGGAAGTCGATGTTGAGACTGCGCTCGTGGGCCTCGTCGATGATGATCGTGTCGTAGGCGCGCAGCTCGCGGTCGGTCTGGATCTCGGCGAGCAGGATGCCGTCCGTCATGAGCTTGACGAAGGTGTCGGAGCCGACCTGGTCGGTGAAGCGGACCTTCCAGCCGACGGCCTCGCCGAGCGGGGTGTCCAGCTCGCTCGCGACGCGTTCGGCGACCGTGCGGGCCGCGAGCCGGCGCGGCTGGGTGTGGCCGATCATGCCCCGCACCCCGCGCCCGAGCTCCAGGCAGATCTTCGGGATCTGGGTCGTCTTCCCCGAGCCCGTCTCCCCGGCGACGATCACGACCTGGTGGTCGCGGATCGCCTCCAGGATGTCGTCCTTCTTCTGGCTGACCGGGAGCTGCCCGGGATACGTGACCCGGGGCACGCGCCCGGCGCGCTCCGCCATGCGGCGCGCGCCCCGGTCGATCTCGCCCTCGATCTCGGCGAGCACGGCGGCCTGCGCCTCCGGCTTGCGGATGCGGCGGGCTCCTTCGAGCCTGCGGCCCAGCCGGTGGGCGTCGCGCAGGGACAGTTCGGTCAGACGCGGCGCGAGAGCGCTGCTCGACGGGGCGGGGGCAGGCTGCGTAGACATACGTACTCCAGGATCGCACCAACCGCGCGGACGCGGCGAACGCATTTCGCGCGCACCGGCGCGGCGAGGCTGCCGACTGCTTCCGGGGCCCGGACCCCGGACCGCTGCCGGCGTGGATGACCACTACTGACGTGAATACCGCCGTGAACGCGACTGAGCCCCCCGTCGGTAACGGGGGGCTCACTCTGCGGTGGCTGGGGCCGGGATCGAACCGGCGACCTATCGCTTTTCAGGCGATCGCTCGTACCAACTGAGCTACCCAGCCACGCGGCCCACGAGGAACCGCAGCGGTCCTGACGGGATTTGAACCCGCGGCCTCCACCTTGACAGGGTGGCGAGCACTCCAAACTGCTCCACAGGACCTCGCACACGCGACACTACTCTGCCACATGCGTCCACTCAGGGTGAAGCGCGTCCCGGGCGGGATGCGCACCCGAAGTCGTTCTTCCGCATCGAGCCGCATGCGGCTCGATCACCGCCACGCCCGCCGTGGACGTGGCGCGCCGCCGATGGGTGTCCCCGCGCCTGGGCTGGCTCTGTACGTTATCGTGTACGTCATGAAGACGATGAGTGTCACCGAGCTGCGCGCCGGTATCGCCGACGCCCTCGACGCGGTCGAGGACGACGCCGAGGAGCTCGTGATCACCCGAGCTGGTCATGAGCCCATGGTCGTCGTCTCACTTGCCGAGTACGAGGCGCTGAAGGAGACCGACTACCTGTTGAGGTCGCCTGCGATGGCGGAGCGGCTGCGCAGGTCTATCGAGCAAGATCGCGCGGGTGGGGGCTGCGTCCGCGGACTGGTCGATTCCGATGACGAGTCCGGGCAGGGCACCGCGTGAAGGTGCTGTTCCTCGACGACGGCTGGAGCGACTACCTGTGGTGGCAGGTGAATGATCGAAAACTGCTGAAGCGGGTCAACCAGCTCATCACCGACATCGACCGGAACGGCCACGAGGGGATCGGCAAACCCGAGCCGCTGCGCAACGACCTCTCCGGCTACTGGTCGCGTCGCATCAACTCAGAACATCGGCTGGTGTACCGCATCGATGAGGACGACGTCATTCACGTCGTTGCATGTCGCTTCCACTACGAAAGGTGAGGCGCGGCCGGTACCGATGAGGTTGGTGTCCGGCCGGGCCGGAGCCTGCGTCCCTGACCGCGGCGCGGCGGCGCTGACCGCGCGGGGAGCGCGACCAGGTCCGCCCGGGTCCCTTGGCCAGTGTGGAGGTGGCGCGACATGGCGATGACGTGTGCGGCGGCGCGCAGCCCGCTGCCGCCGCCGTCGACCACGATGCCGGCCAGATCCCAGCCGAGCGTCATCGGCAGCGGCGGCGTCCCTTCACCGATGGCTCCCTCCCGCGTGTTGTCGTCGACGGGATTGATGCTGGTCGCTATGCCCGGATCAGTACCTCTCCGAGGCCGGGCTCGGGCTGTTCGGGCAGGTCGAGGGCCACAATGCCGCCGCCGTTGCCGCCTGGCTGGCGTGTTCAGGACGTCGGCAGGGATGCCAGAGGTCTTCCTGCGCCTGCCGATGGGGCTATTCGGCGACTCGGGCCAGCATGCTGTCCTCATCCGGGGCGAGGTCCGCACCCCTGGCGCCGGCCAAGGCTGCCGCTGTGGCGTGGCTGCGCTCGGCCAGATGGGCGGGCAGGGCGGCGCGTCCAGTGAGCCAGGCGGCGACATCCGGGAGCAGGCCGACGATGAGCGAGCTGTAGGGGTCGGTGTAGTAGTCGCGGATGCTCGCCGCCGCGTAGCTGAGCCGGTGCGGGCTGCAGGCGTAGGCGAGTTCGGGGAAGCCGTCGATGTGCCAGGAGCGCGCGAGATCTTCGTACAGCTCCCGCTCGCTGGGTGGCTGGTCTTCCTCGGTGATCGGATGGCCGTCCGGGATGGCGCTCCGGCCGCCTCGGTGCTCGGCGCGCCAGGCCGCGAACTCCTCGGCCCAGGCGTCCAATCCGGCGGGGGGCGGGGTGGACGTGGCCTTGCCGATGTGGGGTGAGTTCCTGAGTTCCGCGGCCAGCCGCCGACAGCGGTGGAACTCGGCGAACTGGTGCTCGTCCTCCCCGCCGGGGTGCAGGAAGTCGGGCGGGGACGGCAGTAGCCGGGCAGCGAGGAACCGGTCGGTGACCGGGGTGAACTCGTCGGCGTGGGTGGCCTCCTGGCCGGCGCCGTCCCGCCAGGCGGTCAGGGCCGTGGCCGGGTCGGGGAAGTAACCCGAGCCGACGGTGAAGGCGTCGGTCGTGCAGGCGTCGACGTCCCACAGATACCAGCGGTCGGGGCCGCCGTCGGGGTCGGTGAACGGCGCGGTGATCGCGAACCGGGTGCCGTAGCCGTCGCGGCACCACAGGGCCGCCCCCTGCGGCTCGCACTTCAGCGCGTCCGGGGTGTGCGGGCCGACGGCCGCGTCCAGGGAACGCGCGAGCCGGCCGATGGCGAGCACGAGGCCGTCTGGAACCGGGGTGGCGCTGATCCGGGCGGCGGCCACCAGGAGCCGGTGCAGACTCTCCCTCTCCTGACGGGGGGCCTCGGCGCTCGCCGCCGCCCGGCCGACCAGGGCGTTGGTCAGGACAGGCAGCAGGTGCTCGGGTCCGTAGCGCTGCAGCGGGTCGACATCGTCCGGCCGCTGCGACCTTTCGAGCGGGCGCTCGTGGCTGAGCAGCTCACCCATACGCAGACACAGGGCGTCCTCGGTCGCACGGGGCGACGTCGTGAGCTGGAGCAGGCTCTCGATGACGACTGCCGCCTCGCGACCCGCGCGTCGCTCACGCTGCGCGTCGAGTCGTCGCCGCTGCTCGCTGAACCCGCCGAACAGGCCGTCGACGAAAGGCTCGTGACGCTGCGCCGGCACGGCCGCGGCCTCCTGCGCGGCGGCTGCGCGCAGGGCGGGGTTGCCCGACCGGCTCGCGCCGGTCTTGGCGGGCTTCTTGGACTTCTTACGGGACTTGGAGACGGCCATGCGGAGAGCCTAGTCAGCTGAGGTGCCGCAGGGGCCCGCAGCCGGCCGTTCACCCGTGCGGGTGCCGCCGTGCCGGTCTTTGCCGCGGTACGCGATGGTGCTGCGCAATTCCGGAGGGCGGCCGGGCAGGCGCCCTCGACCTACGACAGCGGTCTACGGATCGGGGCCGTCAGGCACAAGGTCAGGAACGCCGTACAGGTGCTCCGGGCGGCGGTATGTACGGCCCCGGCCAGAAGCAGCCGTCGAACGGGCCGGCCTCGGTGAGCCGCGGGACGTGCTCGCTGCGCTGCTCGGCGGAGTCGGCGGCGGCCTCGGTGAGCGCGCGGGCCTGGCGTACGCCGAAGGGAATGTCGGCGCTGTCAGCTAGTAGGGCTTGGTCAGGTCGGAGTGAGTGTGGGTATGTCGCGGTGGCAGGTGGGGCAGGCGCCGGTCCATGTCGCGAGGAGGAGCTGTAGCTC
>NZ_JBFALS010000021.1:0-98034 GCF_040656295.1 Streptomyces sp. NPDC049954 | reverse complement strand
CAGCGGTCAAAACGAACTCGGCGGAAGAGCGTCCCGAAAACGACATCCTGAAACCGTAGCAATTTAACGCCAGGATTTCCGGTGCATCACACTAGGGCGGTTGCCGCGCCGACGCCGCGCAGGACGCCGCGTCGGGTCACGATGCGATCGGCGGCGGGCCCGGACGGGGCGGAGCCGGCGAGGAGACGGGGCGGCGCGGACGGCAGACGGAACATCCGGTTCATCGACACCCGCGCAGGATGCAGCCCCACCTTCCACGGGTGCAATGGACGCCGCGTAAAGGCCGGTCCCCAGCAGACGACACACTGTCGAGAGCGAACTGCCGTGATGGGGTGGGCCGGTGAGGCCCGAGGCCCAGGCAGAGGCCGGGCTCACCGGAACAGGCCCAGCACAGCGACAGCCGAGCTCAAACGCGGCAACCGAGCTGCACCGGCGAGCGTCGGAGCCGGGCGAGGCAGTCCAGCAGGCAAGACGTACGCAGGCGGGACGGGCCCGTCGACACGGACGGTCGGCGACACGAGCGGCGGGCCACCCGCGCCCCGCAACGCGGAGACTGCGCGTCGAGGGCCGCGCGGCCCTCGACGCGCACAGGGCCGCGCCGATGTCATGCGCCCCGTCGGCGAGCGCGCCCGCCCCGTCAGCCCTCCAGCGAGGTCATGACGTGCTTGACGCGCGTGTAGTCGTCGAAGCCGTACAGCGAGAGGTCCTTGCCGTACCCGGACTTCTTGAAGCCACCGTGCGGCATTTCCGCGACGAGCGGGATGTGGGTATTGATCCACACGCACCCGAAGTCGAGCCACTTGGACATGCGCATCGCCCGGGCGTGGTCCTTGGTCCACACGGAGGAGGCCAGGGCGTAGTCGACGTCGTTGGCGTATTCCAGGGCCTGCGCCTCGTCACGGAAGGACTGCACCGTGATGACGGGGCCGAAGACCTCGTTCTGGATGATCTCGTCGTCCTGGTGCAGTCCGGAGACGACGGTCGGCGCGTAGAAGTACCCCTTCTCGCCGACCCGGTGGCCGCCGGTCTCGACCTTGGCGTGCGACGGCAGGCGGTCGATGAATCCGGTGACCTGGGCGAGCTGGTTCGCGTTGTTGACGGGGCCGTAGAAAGCGTCCTCGTTCTCGGGGCCGCCGGTCGTGAGCTCGGCGGCGGCCTTCGCGAGAGCCGCGACGAACTCGTCGTGCACGGACTCGTGGACGAGCACGCGCGTAGCGGCGGTGCAGTCCTGGCCGGCGTTGAAGAAGCCCGCCTCGGTGATGCCGCTGACGGCCTTGGCGACGTCCACGTCCTCGAAGACGACAACTGGCGCCTTGCCACCCAGCTCGAGGTGAACCCGCTTGAGATCCTTGGCGGCGGATTCCGCGACCTGCATCCCGGCGCGGACGGAGCCTGTGATGGAGGCCATCGCGGGGGTGTCGTGCTCGACCATGAGCCGCCCCGTGTCGCGGTCGCCGCACACGACGTTATAGACACCCTTGGGCAGGACGGAGCCGATGATCTCCGCCATGAGCACGGTCGAGGCGGGCGTCGTGTCCGAAGGCTTGAGCACCACGGTGTTGCCTGCGGCGAGGGCCGGCGCGAACTTCCAGACGCCCATCATCATCGGGTAGTTCCACGGGGCGACCTGGGCGCAGACGCCGATCGGCTCGCGGCGGACGAAGGAGGTGAGTCCCTCCATGTACTCGCCCGCGGAGCGGCCGTCGAGCATGCGCGCGGCGCCCGCGAAGAAACGGATCTGGTCCACCATCGGCGGGATCTCCTCGGAGCGGGTGAGCCCGACCGGCTTCCCGGTGTTCTCCACCTCCGCGGCGATGAGGTCCTCGGCCCGCTGTTCGAAGGCGTCGGCGATCCGCAGCAGGGCTTTCTGCCGCTCCGCCGGCGTCGTGTCGCGCCACGCGGGGAAGGCGGCGGCCGCGGCGTCCATGGCGGCGTCGACGTCGGCCTGTCGCGACAACGGGGCGCTCGCGTACGCCTCGCCGGTGGCGGGGTTGACGACCTCGGTGGTCGCCCCGTCGGCGGCATCGCGGAACTCCCCGTCGATGTAGTTGCGCAGTCGACGCAGTTCGGTGCTCACTGCCGGCCCTCCTGTCGGGTGTCCAGAACTTGAGACACCCACCCTAGTCGGTACTCCGACGCTTTCGACACACCCACTCCCCCAGAGCTTCGGAATTAGTGTTTTTCCGTCGCGTGAACAACGGATTTCATCGATCGGACCTTGCCTAACCGTCGAGTCCTCGTGCAGAGTGAGGAGGTGGCCAGTCGCAGTGCAGATTCCAGAACAGGGGGCGGCGGCTCGTCGCTCGACGCCGTCTCCCTGGCGATCATCGAACAACTCCAGGAGGACGGCCGCCGCCCGTACGCCGCGATCGGCAAGGCCGTGGGCCTCTCCGAAGCAGCCGTGCGGCAGCGGGTGCAGAAGCTGCTCGACCAGGGCGTCATGCAGATCGTGGCCGTGACGGATCCTCTGACCGTCGGCTTCCGACGCCAGGCCATGGTCGGGATCAACGTCGAGGGAGATCTCGACGGCATCGCCGAGGCCGTCTCCGCGATGGACGAGGTCGAGTACGTGGTCCTGACCGCCGGCTCCTTCGATCTGCTGGTGGAGATCGTCTGCGAGGACGACGACCACCTGCTCGAAGTGATCAACAAACGTATCCGCGCCCTCCCCGGGGTGCGCTCCACCGAGAGCTTCGTCTACCTGAAGCTCAAGAAGCAGACCTACATGTGGGGAACCCGATAGCCGTGAGCAACGACCTGTCCAAGACCGCGTACGACCACCTGTGGATGCACTTCACCCGCATGTCCTCGTACGAGAACGCGCCCGTCCCGACCATCGTGCGGGGCGAGGGCACCTACATCTACGACGACCGGGGCAAGCGCTACCTGGACGGTCTCGCCGGCCTGTTCGTCGTACAGGCCGGGCACGGGCGCGCGGAACTCGCCGAGACCGCGGCGAAGCAGGCCAAGGAACTCGCCTTCTTCCCGATCTGGTCGTACGCGCACCCCAAGGCCGTGGAGCTCGCGGAACGCCTCGCCCACCACGCACCGGGCGACCTGAACAAGGTCTTCTTCACCACCGGCGGCGGCGAGGCGGTGGAGACCGCCTGGAAGCTCGCCAAGCAGTACTTCAAGCTCGTCGGCAAGCCCACCAAGCACAAAGTCATCTCGCGCAACGTGGCGTACCACGGCACGCCCCACGGGGCGTTGTCGATCACGGGGCTGCCCGGTCTGAAAGCCCCCTTCGAGCCGCTGGTGCCCGGCGCCCACAAGGTGCCCAACACCAACATCTACCGTGCCCCGATCCACGGCGACGATCCCGAGGCCTTCGGCCGGTGGGCCGCCGACCAGATCGAGCAGCAGATCCTCTTCGAGGGGCCCGACACGGTGGCCGCGGTCTTCCTGGAGCCCGTGCAGAACGCCGGGGGCTGCTTCCCGCCGCCGCCCGGCTACTTCCAGCGGGTGCGCGAGATCTGCGACCAGTACGACGTGCTGCTCGTGTCGGACGAGGTCATCTGCGCGTTCGGCCGCCTGGGGACGGTGTTCGCGTGCGACAAGTTCGACTACGTCCCGGACATGATCACCTGCGCCAAGGGGATGACATCCGGCTACTCGCCGATCGGGGCCTGCGTCGTCTCCGATCGCCTCGCCGAGCCCTTCTACCGCCAGGACAACACCTTCCTGCACGGCTACACCTTCGGCGGTCACCCCGTGTCGGCGGCGGTGGGCATCGCCAACCTCGACCTGTTCGAGCGTGAGGGGCTCAACCAGCACGTCCTCGACAACGAGGCCGCCTTCCTCGGCACACTGCAGAAGCTGCTGGACCTGCCCATAGTCGGCGACGTCCGTGGCAACGGGTTCTTCTACGGCATCGAGCTCGTCAAGGACAAGGCCACGAAGGAGACCTTCACGGAAGAGGAGTCCGAGCGCATTCTGTACGGCTTCGTCTCGAAGAAGCTCTTCGAGTACGGCCTGTACTGCCGGGCCGACGACCGCGGAGACCCGGTCATCCAGTTGTCGCCGCCGCTCATCTCCGACCAGGCGACCTTCGACGAGATCGAGGGCATCGTCCGCCAGGTGCTGACCGAGGCGTGGACGAAGATCTGACGCCGCTCACGGCCCGGCCTCACCCGAGTGGGTGGGGGCCGGGCCGTTCGCTTTTCCGCCCCGTCCGCACTCGTGCGACCCTTCACGTCACCTCCCACGCAGCCGTTGCACCGATCGGGTGACGGGTGACCAGGGCGTGCAGAGGCTTTGCCACGCGAGACCTGTGGGCTGCCGGGCGGCTTGCACGTCCACGTGTTACGTTCCACCCGTTTTCGGGAGAAAGCGCGCGCTTCCCGGGCGGACGTCGCGGAATCGGACGGGGCAGCCCGTCCTGAGGACGGGGCGCCTCGTCCCCCCACCGGGACGAGGACCTGGAGCGCGTCTCCCGTGCGGATCTGACGGCCCGGAGCGGAACTGAGGTGCACTGCATGGAGGCCCCGTCTCACCCCTCGGCCGACGACGTGCTGCGTGCGAGGTCCCTGCACGTCTCCTACTGCGGCTCCCCCGCGCTGAGGGACG
Organism: Streptomyces sp. NPDC049954; assembly: GCF_040656295.1. Classification (NCBI taxonomy): domain Bacteria; kingdom Bacillati; phylum Actinomycetota; class Actinomycetes; order Kitasatosporales; family Streptomycetaceae; genus Streptomyces; species Streptomyces sp. NPDC049954. Next base: position 93,468 of record NZ_JBFALS010000021.1, on the reverse strand, counting down.
TCTCGATCGGCGTGCGCCGAGGGGAGATCGTCGCGGTCGGCGGCCCGCGGGGCAGCGGACGGACCACCCTTCTCCGTTGCCTCTCCGGTCAGCACGTCCCCGACCAGGGCGAGGTCTGGTTCGAGGAGCACCCCGTGCACGATCTGGGTGCCGTGCACCGTGAACGGCTGCGCCGGGACCACTTCGGCTGGATCGATCCCGAACCGCGGCTGGTGCCCGAACTGACGGCATGGGAGAACGTGGCCCTGCCCCTGTTGCTCCGCGGGGTGCCGCACCGTACGGCGCGGGTGACGGCCGAGGAGTGGCTGGAGCGCCTCGACATCCCCCGCAGCGCGCGCAAACGGCCGCACGAGATGCTGCACGCGGAACGGCAACGTGTGTCGATCGCCAGGGCGCTCGTCACGACACCGGCCGTGCTCTTCGCGGACGAGCCCACCGCCCCGTTGCACGCCGTGGACCGCGCCGTCGTCCTGCGCACACTGGCCACCGCCGCACGCACCCACGGCGTCACCGTCGTCATGACCACCCACGGCGCGGAGGCCGCCGACCTCGCCGACCGCACCGTCACCCTTGAGGACGGCCGCACCGTGCCGGTCACCGCCGCCCCGGGCCCCTCCGACACGGAGGGCCGCGCGACGTGCTCGCTCTCCGTCTGATGCGCGGTGGACGGCCCGACGTCCAGCTCCGTCGCCTTCTCGTGTCAGCCGCTTCGGCGGGCACCGGTTTCCTCCTGCTGTGCGCCCTCGGCCATGCCCTGCAGGGCGGCCCGGGGGGCGCCGTACGACTGGCCTGGTGCCTCGTTCCCCTCGTGGCCACGGTGTACGTCGCTGTCGCCGTTGCCCGCACGGACCCCGCGCTGCGGCCCGACCGCAGTGGCCTCGCGGCGTTCGGCCTGGAGGGGACCGGGCTCCGCGTCTTCGCCGGTGTCGCCACCGCGGCGTTCTGCGGCCTGGGCTCCGTCGTCGCGCTGCTCGCCTTCCTTTTCGCCCGGGGCAACCTCGTGGGTCAGCCTTTGGGCCACGGAGCGGCTAAGGCCCTGGGGGCCATGTATTCACTGCCGCTGGCCGGCATCGTCACGCTGCTCGCCATCGTTCCGGTCATCGCCTCGGTGTCCGCCGCGCTCGCCGCGCCCGTCGGCGCGAGGGGACGCGGAGCCGAGGACGGCCGAACCTCCGACACTCCCGTGCCACCGGCGACGCCCCCGGCCGGCCTGCCCTGGGGTATCGCACTGCTGACGGCCGGTCTCGCCGTACAGACATATGCGGGACGGGGCGTCGAACGGCGCGGGACGGCGTGGCTCGACGGTGCGGGCGGCAGTCTCGCGGGGACGCTGACGGGCTGGGTGTTGACCGCGCTCGGCCTGGCCGTAGCGGGACCGGGGCTGACCTACCTGTGCGGTCGCCTGCTTCAGTCCGCCCACCCGGGCGCCGTCCGGCTCCTGGCGGGCCGTGGGTTGCAGGAAGAGGCCCGGCGTATCGGAAGGCCGGTCGGTGTGGTGTGCGCCGTGGCGGCGGCCCTGCTGGCCGCCCTACGGCTCGACGGCGCCGCCCCGTCACGGCAGGGAGACGCCGCCCCGGGGCTCCTCACGGTTTTCGGTGTGACCCTGGTCGCGGCGTGCGCCGGGGCCGCCCTGTTGCTGGCCGCTGTGGAGTCCCGTCAGGCGCGTCACGAGACGACCGCCACATTGCAGCGCGCGGGTGCCCCCGTGGCGACCCTGCGTTCGGCGGTGGCGGTGCGGGCGGGGGCTCTTCTCCTCGTGCTGGCGCCGCTCGCCTGGGTGGTCGCCGTACTCGCCACGCTCCCCCTTGCCGGCTGACCACCGAGCGCGCAGCATCCATGGCTCAGCGACGTGCGCCCGTCCGCCGTCCCGACGACGGTGCGCCGATTGCCGAAACATCGATGAGTTCCGCATGACGTAGCGGTCTACCCCACGAGGAGAGCGCTTCGGTCCTGGCCGCGGGGCGGACCGTGCCTCTCCACCGCAGCACACGAGGCAGCGGCCACTTTGCGGGAACGGTACGCCCCGCCCCAGTACGTCGCACCGTCGTCCATCCCGCAGCACCACTGCCAGCACACTCCGACCGGCCTCAGGCACCACGGCATCAGGCCCCAAACGCAGGACGTCGAACACCCCGTACGCCGAAAACAGACGAACAGGACAGGCCAAATGACCTATCAGCAGATGATCTTCGTCAATCTTGCGGTGAAAGATCTGTCCGTTTCCCGGAAGTTCTTCACTGACCTGGGATATCCGATCAACGAGCAGTTCAGCGACGAACACACCACCAGCGTCGTGATCAGCGACGCGATCGTGGTGATGCTCCTCGAGAATGCTCGCTTCCAGGAGTTCACTCCGTCAGGCAAGGGGATCGTGGACGCCTCGAAGTCGAACGAGGTCCTCGTCGCCCTCAGCGCGGAGAGCCGGGAGAAGGTGGACGAACTATCGGACAAGGCACTTGCCTCGGGCGCCACCCCTGCGCGTGAGCCCGAAGACCACGGCTTCATGTACGGCCGCTCCTTCCAGGACCCGGACGGCCACGTGTGGGAAGTCGTGTGGATGGATCCGGCCTCCATCAAAGGCTGAGCCGTCTCCAGGTACGGCGGGTAGGACCTTGGACGAAGGTTCGGAGGTCGGAGGTCGGAGGTTCGGAGGTCGCTGAGCCTGTTAGGCGTCCCAGGCTCGCAGGAGTCCTGACGTCGCGGGTATCCACCTGCCCGTATGGCGCCCCGTCGCCGCATGCGTAGGACGGGGCCGTGAGGCCGGTCACGCAACAGCCGGAACACCACCACCGCGGCTTACGACGCCCCCGTCTCTCGTGCTCGACCGGCCGCTCCGTGTCCGGCGCCCCGTCCCGTCTCCTCTCAGTCGACAGTGCTTACCATGTGGCGTGCTGCCGATATCCGGGGCGTCCAGCCCTGTCCCCGCTCCGTCGTCCGCCGTTGACGCCCGCGCGAACAGTGCGCCGGGTACGTCCCTCACCGGCAAGGAGATCGAGTCGATCGCCGACTTCGACCTCGCCGTACAGTCCGGGTCCCTCACCGGCTGCCGGGTTCAGGCGGTGGACCTGACGACGCGGGCAGAGGCTCTGGCTTCAGTGGTCACCCGAGGAGCGATCTTTCTCGGGTGCGCCATGCTCCCCGCGACCGCCGCACACGTGCAGACCGCCGGCGCTCTCGTCTTCCCACGCGTACCCGGCCTGCCCTTCGACCCGTACCGGGCACGGCTCTACACCGCCGAGGAACTCTTCGACGGGCTCGACCGGCCCGCGGGTTACGAGGGGACGCCGGACGCGACGGCCTACACCTGGTTTCAGCGGACGAAGAGCGACGGAGACATCCTGTCGTCCATGCTCCGCGCCATCCACGACGACGCCCTGTCGGACGCCCTGGACGAATTCCTCGTCGGCAAGAGGGTCGTCGGCGTCATGGGCGGCCACGCCCTGCGGCGGGGCACCGTGGAATATGCCGACGCCGCGCGCCTGGGACGCGAGCTGGCCAGGTCCGGCGCGGTTGTGGCCACCGGGGGTGGCCCAGGCGCGATGGAAGCAGCCCAACTCGGTGCCTACGCGGCCCCGTACACCGACGAGATGCTGCCCCTCGCACTCGACGTCCTGGCCAAGGAGCCCTCCTTCACGCCGTCCGTGACCGCCTGGGCTCGGGCGGCGTTCGAGGTGCGAACCCAGTGGCCCCGAGGCGGCATGTCGGTCTCGGTACCCACATGGTTCTACGGCCACGAGCCTCCCAACAGCTTCGCCAGCCACATCGCGAAGTACTTCGCGAACGCCACGCGCGAGGACGGCCTGCTCGCCCGGTCCAACGGCGGTGTCGTCTTCCTGCCCGGAGCGGCCGGAACGGTTCAGGAGATCTTCGACAACGCGACGCCCAACTACTACGAGTCGCGCGGCGTTCCGACGCCCATGGTCCTTGTGGGCAAGGAGCACTGGACCGAGCGGCTACCCACGTGGCCACTCCTGCAGGCTCTGGCACAGGGGCGTTCGCTGGAGAACAGGATCGCCTTGGTGGACCGTGTCGACCAGGCGGCGGCCGCTCTGCAGCACATCTCAGGGTGAAACGCCTCACCGCGCCGGTCCGGTGGGCAGCCGGACCGACACCGATGTGAGCCGAACAGCGGGCCGGCAGGCCGACGCCGCGCCGAACACGGCACGGGGCTGGACGGACGGGGACGGACGGGGACGGGGACGGACAGGGCGGCCCCGTCCCGGTGGTCGCCTGCCCCGCTGCCTCGTTCCGCCGTCGCCCGGCAACGGGAGTCGAACCACGAACAGGCGCTCCCTTGGCCAGGAGCGCCCCGTTGGGCACCGGGTGCAGGGCCCAGGTGCGAGGCCGCTGCGGCTCCTCAGCCGAGTACGACGACCTCTTCGGGGGCGAACGCGACTCCCACCCTCGCACCCGGCTCCGGTGCCTCACGCAGGGAGCAGGCAGCTTCCAGGGACGGGGCGCCGTCCGGCCGCAACCGCACCGCGACGTGAGTCCCCCGAAAAGTACGGGACACGACCTCGCAAGGCAGTCCTTCGGTCACACCGACGACGCGCACTCCGGCGGGCCGTACCAGCAGGGTGTGCCGGCCACGTAGGTCGCCTGAGGCCACCGGGACCTGCCCCCAGACGGTTCGGGCGACGCCGGACACGATCTCTCCCTCGGTGATGTTCTCGAACCCCAGGAAGCCAGCCACGAACTCGTCGGCCGGGTGCCGCCAGACTTCGAGTGGCGTCCCGGTCTGAGCGATACAGCCGTCCCGCATGATCACGACTCGGTCCGCGAGCGCGAACGCCTCTCCCTGGTCGTGCGTGACGGCGAGGACCGTCGTTCCCAGTTCGGTGAACAGCGCACGGAGTTCGCCGACCAACCGTTCCCGCAGGCTCCGGTCGAGCTGGCCCAAGGGTTCGTCCAGCATCAGGAGCCGGGGGCGGGGCGCCAGAGCACGCGCCAGGGCAACCCGCTGCTGCTCTCCTCCGGAGAGGGCTCCTACTCTTCGGCCGCCCGCTCCGGGCAGTCCGACGAGGTCGAGCAACTCCTCGACACGGCGCACTCGATCGGCTCGCGGCGTCCCGTGCATCCGGAGGCCGAAAGCGACGTTGCCCGCGACGTCGCGCTGCGGGAAGAGCTGATGGTCCTGGAACATGAGGCCTACGCCCCGTCGGTGCACGGGGATGCCCGCCTGGTCCCTGCCTCCGAGCAGGACATGTCCCCCGTCCAACGGCTGAAGCCCGGCTACGGTGCGCAGCAAGGTGGACTTACCGCTTCCGCTCGGTCCGAGCACGCACACGATCTCTTGGGGAGCCACCGCGAGGTCGATCCCGTCGAGCGCCGGCTGCCCGGAGCCAAAGCGAACGGTGGCACCCAACAGCCGCAACGCCGCTTCCTCGGCGTAGTCCGCACCGTGTGCACCGTCCGCGTCCGGTGCACCGTCCGCTCGGGTCGCGCCGTCCGGTCCGTCCGCGCTGTGCAGCCCGTCCGTGCCCCGTGCAGCGTTCGCGCGGGGCACGGACGGAAGAGCGTCCCGCACCGTCCCCTGCCTCACGGCACCGTCGCATCGGGCGAAGGCCGCCTTCTCCAGCGCTTCGGTGCGCGCAGGAAACGTGCCCGGCGCCGTGTCCCGCTCGGTCATGACTGCTCCTTCTCGTCACCGGTGGGACCGGTGGTGTCACCGCCGTACAGGACGAAAGCGCGGCCCCGTGCCCCCGTCTCGTCGGCCTTCCCCGAGGCCCCGTCCTCGCGCCATGGCGCCCGCCGACGGTGCGTCATGGACGCGGCGTCGGTGTCGACCGGAGCGTGACCGCCGGGGACAGCGGCCGTGCCGCGTGGCCGGATCCGTTCGAGTACCAGCAAGGACACGACACAGACCGCCATCAGCACCGTCGAGAGCGCCATGGCCTGCCCGTAGTTGGTGTCGCCCGGCCGCCCGAGCAGTCGGGAGACCGCGACGGGCAACGTCGGAGCGTCAGGCCGAGCGATGAACACTGTCGCTCCGAACTCGCCGAGAGACACGGCGAAGGCAAAGCCTGCGGCGACGAGCAGAGCCCGCCGCACCATGGGCAGATCCACTTCCCGCCACACTCTCCAGGGCGAGGCTCCGAGTACGGCCGCCGCCTCGCGCAGGCGCTGGTCCACCGCGCGGAGGACCGGCACCATGGTCCGCACCACGAACGGGACACCGACGAGGGCTTGGGCCAGCGGCACCAGGAACCATGAGGCACGCAGGTCCAGCGGGGGCTTGTCGAGCGAGATCAGGAAGCCGAATCCGACGGTCACGGCTGAGACGCCGAGCGGCAGCATGAGCAGCCCGTCGAACCCTCGCACCAGGGCGTCGACAAGGGGGTCCCTCCGCCCGCGCGTCGGGCGGCTCAGAGCGGCAGCGGCCAGCCCGCCCACGACCAGAGCGATCAGCGTCGCCACGGCGGCGTAGCGCAGCGAGTTGCCGATCGCCGCGAGAGGCGCCACGAGGAACAGTCCGCCGTCCGCCGAGGCCAGCGCACGGAAGTAGCCGAGCCCGAACCCCTCGGGACCGTCGAAGGCCCGTCGGACCAGAACCGCCAGGGGCAGGACGAGGAGAAGGGCGATGAAACCCAGCACCGCCCCGAAGAGCGTCCATTCTCCCGCGCCGCGGGGGCGTCGAGTGGTCGTGGCGGCGTCGACGAGCTTCAAGCTGGTCTCACTGCGTCGGACGGTCCACCAGTGGGCCACCAGGATGGCTACGACGGCGGCGAGCTGGAGGAGTGTCAGCACGGCCGCGGTGGGCAGATCCAGCAGCTGCGCCGTCTGCCGGTAGATCTCCACTTCCAGGGTCGAGTACGCGGGTCCGCCCAGGATCTGGACGATGCCGAACGAGGTGAAGGTGAACAGGAACACCATGAGAGCCGCCGCGGCCACAGCCGGAGCGAGAGCCGGCAGGGTCACGGTGCGGAACGCCGCCCAGCGCGAAGCGCCGAGGGTACGTGCCGCTTCCTCTTGTCGCGGGTCCAGTTGGGCCCACAGCCCCCCTACGGTGCGCACGACCACGGCGTAGTTGAAGAAGACGTGCGCCAGGAGGATCGCCCAGACCGTGGTGTCCAGCCGGATTCCCCACAGTTCGTCGGTGAGGCCGCCGCGCCCAAGAAGCGCGAGGAAGGCGGTACCCACGACGACGGTGGGCAGCACGAACGGGACGGTCACCGCGGCCCTCAGCAGCTCTTTGCCGGGGAACTCGAAGCGGGCGAAGACGTAGGCGCCGGGCAGCGCGACGACCAGGGTCAGCACCGTCGAGGCGAACGCCTGCCAGGTCGTGAACCACAGGACCTCCTGGACGTCGCCCTGCCCCAGTACGTCGAAGACCCTTCCGAACTGCCATCCCCCGGACGTCTTCAGACCACGGCCGACGATGGCTGCCACCGGGTAGGCGAAGAACAAGGCGAAGAACGCGACGGGTGCGGCCATGAGCCCGAGCCGTGCCGCAGCGTCGCGAAGGTGAGCACGTCGCGCGGCGACACCGTCCGGCCGCCTCTGCGGAGACGGGGCGCCAAACAGCGACAGGGCCCTCTCTGACGGCGACGGGGCCATAGACGGGGCGGGCGACAGCGCGGGGGGATCGGCCTGCTGCCGCGGCAGCGAGCGCGACTCCGCACCGTCGGAGCACGCGGTATCCGCCTCCGTGCCCCCGGGGCCCGTCGAGCCGGTCACTTGACGACGAGTGAGGTCCACGACTTGATCCACGCCTCACGGTGTTCAGCGATCGCCTCGGGCGCGACGGTGTGCGCGCCCTGCGCCGTCCCGTCGTACTTGGAGAACAGCTCCGGCAGTTCGGTGCCCTTCACCACAGGGTTCACGAACATCTTGAGCGGCATGTCCGCCTGGAACCTGCCGCTGATCAGGAAGTCGATCAGTGCTTTGCCACCCTCCTCGTTCGCCGCACCGTCGAGGAGCCCTGCGAACTCGATCTGCCGGAAGCAGGTCCCCGACGCCACACCGGTGGGCGCGTCCTTCGGCCGGGGGTCGGCGTACAGGACCTCCACGGGCGGGCTGGAGGCGTAGGAGACCACGAGCGGACGGTCGCCACCGGCCTTCCTGCCTCCGGCCGAACCGGAGAACTCCTCGTTGTACGCCTGCTCCCAGCTGTCGACGACCTTGACGCCGTTCGACCTCAGCTTGCGCCAGTACCCCTGCCATCCGTCGTCGCCGTATTGCGCCGTCGTACCGAGCAGGAAGCCGAGGCCGGGCGAGGACGTCGCGGCGTTCTCGGTGACCAGAAGATTCTTGTACTGCGGCTTCATAAGATCGGCGAAGCTGCGGGGTGGGGCGAGCTTCTTCTGCGCGAAGTACTTCTTGTCGTAGTTCACGCAGATGTCGCCGGTGTCTACGGGAGTCACGCGGTGCCTTGCCCCGTCAAGCTGGACGTCGGTCCCGATGCGGTTCAGTCCCTTGGCCTCGTAGGGCTGGAACAGCCCGTTGTCGAGGGCGCGGGACAGCAGCGTGTTGTCGACGCCGAAGAAGACGTCACCCTGCGGATTGCCCTTGGTGAGCACCGCCTGGTTCACGGCCTGGCCGGCGTCGCCGCTCTTGAGGACCTTCACCGTGTAGCCGGTCTTCTGCTGGAAGGCCGCGAGGACGCTCTTGGACGCGGCGAAGGAGTCGTGAGTGACCAGCGTGACGGTCTTGTCCTTCGCCTTGTCGTCCCCGTTGCCCCCGTCCGAGCCGCAGCCCGCGAGGGCGCCGATGCCGAGGCCCGTGGCCGCGACGCTCGCGGCAATCCTTTTCGTGATCGTGATGCGCACTGAATTCCTCCTGGGTGACCAGGAGAAGACGCGGCCATGCCCACCTCCCGGCCGGAAGGTGGGCATGGCGCAACAGCATGAGTGATGACCGAACTTCCTACCCGGAATGACCCGGGCGAGGTTCAGAGGGTCTGCGACCTGGTCGCCCCGTGACGGGACGTGGTGCCGCACTCTCAGCGCTGTGGCGCTCCCCTGTCGGAATGTGTGAAGTTGTCTCCGCCCCGTACCCACGACGCCGCTCAGACGGACGAGTACGGAACGAATGTACGCAGCCACCCTACCGCTGGGAGCATCCGGTGGCGCAGGTCACCGTTCCGCGGCCGCGAGCTGGCCGCACGCCCCGTCGATCTCCTGCCCCCTCGTGTCGCGCACCGTCACCGGCACACCGTGGGCGGCGATGGCTTCGACGAAAGCCCGCTCGTCCTCGGGGCGTGACGCGGTCCACTTGGAACCCGGGGTGGGGTTGAGCGGGATGAGGTTGACGTGGACGCGCTTGTTCTTGAGGAGACGGCCCAACAGGTCCCCGCGCCACGCCTGGTCGTTGATGTCGCGGATGAGCGCGTACTCAATGGACACGCGCCGCCCCGACTTCTCCGCGTACTCCCACGCGGCGTCCAGCACCTCCCGCACCTTCCAGCGCGTGTTGACGGGGACGAGGGTGTCGCGCAGTTCGTCGTCGGGGGCGTGCAGCGATACGGCGAGCCGGCACTTGAAGCCCTCGTCGGCGAACCGGTGCATGGCCGGGACGAGGCCGACGGTGGACACGGTGATGCCACGCTGCGACAGCCCGAGACCGTCGGGCTCCGGATCGGTGAGACGACGGATGGCGCCGACCACACGGTTGTAGTTGGCGAGCGGCTCGCCCATCCCCATGAAGACGATGTTCGAGAGACGGGCGACGCCCCCGGGGATCTCCCCGTCGCGCAGGGCCCGCATGCCGTCGACGATCTGGTGCACGATCTCGGCGGTCGAGAGGTTGCGGTCGAGACCGGCCTGCCCCGTCGCGCAGAACGGGCAGTTCATGCCGCAGCCGGCCTGCGAGGAGATGCACATGGTGACGCGGTCCGGGTACCGCATCAGCACCGACTCCACCAGGGTGCCGTCGAAGAGCTTCCACAGCGTCTTGCGGGTCGTGTCGTCGTCGCAGGAGATGTGCCGGACAACCGACATCAGCTCCGGCAGCAGCGCTTCCTGAAGCTTTCCACGTGCGGCGGCCGGAATGTCCGTCCACTGCTGCGGGTCATGCGCGTAGCGGGCGAAGTAGTGCTGGGAGAGCTGCTTCGCGCGGAACGGCTTCTCGCCGATGTCGGCGACCGCCTCCTTGCGCTGCGCGGGGGTGAGGTCGGCCAGGTGACGGGGCGGCTTCTTGGCTCCGCGCGGTGCGACGAAGGTGAGCTCTCCCGGGACGGGCGGGGCCATGGGCGGAAACTCCTCAGTGCGGCGCACTGCACGCCGTGAAGGGTGCCGGACGCCTCGGGGACGGGGAACGGGGCAGCAGGACGCGCCCCGTACGGGGCGACGGCCCCGGGCCGCGAACACGAAAAGGGCCCACCACATGAATGGCGGACCCTTTCAGCGTAACGCGCGCCCCGTCACCCCGAGCCGACGAAGAGGACCAGCAGCAGCCAGACGACGGGAGCGGTGGGGAGCAACGAGTCGAGCCGGTCCATGATGCCGCCGTGCCCCGGCAGCAACGTACCCATGTCCTTGATCCCGAGATCCCGCTTGATCATGGACTCGCCCAGGTCACCGAGGGTGGCACTGACGGCGACCGCGAGGCCGAGCAGCAGCCCCTGCCACCACGCCCCGTCGTCGATCATGAACTGCATGCCCAGGGCGCCCGCGACCATGGCGAAGGTCACGGCGCCGATCAGCCCCTCCCGCGTCTTGCCGGGGCTGATACGGGGCGCGAGTTTGTGGCTGCCGAAGCGCCATCCGACCGCGTAGGCGCCGGTGTCGCTCACCACGGTCAGGACGAGGAACAGCAGCACCCGCCAGGCGCCGTCGTCCGCCCTGAGCATCAAGGCCACGAAGGTCGCCAGGAACGGCACGTAGAACGCGGCGAACACGCCGGCCGTGACGTCCCTGAGATAGCCCTCCGGGGGCTGTGTCATACGCCAGACGAGGACGGCGAGCGCCGTCAGCGCCACTGCCACCCACGCGCCCTCGGGGCCTCGTGCGTAGCCGGCGATCACCATGGCCGCGCCGCCCAGGGCCAACGGGATCAGCGGAGCCTTGATGCCCTTGCGCTCCGACAGCCGCGACGTGAGCTCCCAGACGCCGACCACGACGGCCACCGCTATGACACCGACGAAAACCGCCTTGACGATGAACAGCGAGGCGACGACGACCACACCGAGGCCGAGGCCGACCCCTATGGCCGCGCCCAGGTCACGGCCCGCGCTCTTCTTCTGCGGCGTGGGCTGCCCCGCGGGAGCGGACGCCGGGTCCGGTGCACGGTGCGACGGGGGTCCGGGCTCGCTCTCCATGGGCTCCTGCGGCAGTTCGTCGCGGAACAGGGGACCCCTCAGCCGAGCGGTCCCCCGGTCGTCATCCTGGTCTCCGCCGCTCGCGGGTACGTCAGGCACGATGGGCATGGGCCGAGTCTCTTGGACGTCCTGCCCTTCGTACACGGGACCCGCCGAGGCAACCCCCTGGACAGGCCCCTGTCCGGGGGTGGGCCACGGCTCGCCGTATCCGGTGCGGGACGGCGCGCCCCAGGAAGAGTCGTTCATCAGACCTCGAGCAGCTCGGATTCCTTGTGCTTGAGCAGCTCGTCCACCTGCGCGACGTACTTCGCGGTGGTGTCGTCGAGCTCCTTCTCCGCGCGACGGACCTCGTCCTCGCCCGTCTCCTTGTCCTTGACCAGCTTGTCGAGCGCGTCCTTCGCCTTGCGGCGTACGGCGCGGATCGAGACCTTCGCGTCCTCGCCCTTGGTGCGGGCGACCTTGATGTACTCCTTGCGGCGTTCCTCGGTGAGTTCCGGGAAGACCACTCGGATGATATTGCCGTCGTTGCTCGGGTTGACGCCGAGGTCGGAGTCGCGGATGGCCTGCTCGACGTTGCGCAGAGCGCTCTTGTCGAACGGGGTCACGATCGCCATGCGCGGCTCCGGCACCGAGAACGACGCGAGCTGATTGATCGGCGTCATGGCCCCGTAGTAGTCGGCCACGATCTTGTTGAACATCGCCGGGTGCGCGCGGCCGGTACGGATGGCGGCCAAGTCTTCCTTGGCGACCACAACGGCCTTCTCCATCTTCTCCTCGGCTTCGAGGAGGGTCTCTTCGATCACCACTTGCTCCTGCGTGTCTTGAGTTGGCCTGACGGGATCGTCCCGCCCCGTCGTGGCGGCGGGAGTGCGCACAGGTCCGGCTGCGTCGCGTCTCTTCTGTACTGAACGGTGTCCGAGCGGCAGGGCTTTGTCCATCCCTGCCGACGACGACGGCGCTCCGTGGTGCCCGTGGGCTACGGAGCGCCCCGGGCTCAGGCCCGGGCGCCCTGATCGCTTACGAGCGTGCCGATCTTCTCACCCCTGACGGCTCGCGCGATATTGCCCGCGGCGAGCAGTTCGAAGACGAGAATGGGCAGCCGGTTGTCGCGGCACAGGGTGATGGCGGTCATATCGGCGACCTTGAGGTCCCGGGTGATGACCTCGCCGTAGCCCAGCGCGTCGTACTTCACGGCGTCGGGATTGGTCTTGGGGTCCGCGTCGTAGACCCCGTCCACACCGTTCTTGCCCATGAGGAGGGCTTCCGCGTGGATCTCCAGAGCACGCTGGGCGGCGGTGGTGTCGGTGGAGAAGTACGGCATTCCCATTCCGGCACCGAAGATGACCACGCGGCCCTTCTCCAGGTGGCGAATGGCGCGCAGCGGGATGTAGGGCTCGGCCACCTGCCCCATGGTGATGGCCGTCTGCACACGGGAGTCGATGCCCTCCTTCTCCAGGAAGTCCTGAAGCGCGAGGCAGTTCATGACGGTGCCGAGCATGCCCATGTAGTCGGACCGGGCCCGGTCCATCCCGCGCTGCTGCAGTTCCGCGCCCCGGAAGAAGTTGCCGCCGCCGATGACGACAGCGATCTGCGCGCCTCCGCGCACCACGGCGGCGATCTCACGAGCGATGGCGTGCACCACGTCGGGGTCGACACCCAGTCCCCCACCACCGGCGAAGGCTTCGCCGGAGAGCTTCAGCAGGAAGCGGCCGGCGCCCTTGCCGTGCTCGCTCGGATCGGTGGATTTATCGGCCTCGGCCATGGTCATGGGTTTCTCCTAGTGATGCGCATACCAAGAAGGCCACTGCCGCAGGGGATGGTTCGCAACCCGTGCACGGCAATGGCCTCCTCGTCAGATCAGCTGTCAGCGGCGGTACGGGGCACCGTACGTCGCCGACCGCCCACAGCCCTTCCCGGGCACTGCCGGGAAGGGCTTGAGTCGATCGTGGTCCGGACTCAGATGCCGACCTTGATGCGCGCGAAACGCTTCAGGCTGACACCGGCCTCGTCCAGGACCTTCTTGACGGACTTCTTGTTGTCCTTCGCGAACGGCTGGTCGAGAAGGGTGACCTCCTTGAAGAAGCCGTTCACCCGACCCTCGATGATCTTCGGCAGGGCGGCCTCGGGCTTGCCCTCGTTGCGCGAGGTCTCCTCGGCGACGCGGCGCTCCGTCTCGACGACCTCGGCCGGAACGTCCTCGCGCGTCAGGTACTTCGGCGCGAAAGCGGCGATGTGCTGCGCGACGTCCTTGGCGACCTCGGCGTTCTCCTTGTCCAGCTCGACGAGTACGCCGATCTGGGGCGGGAGGTCGGGCATCGTGCGGTGCATGTACGCCGCGACGTAGCCACCGGAGAACTGGGCGAAGCGGTCCAGGACGATCTTCTCGCCGAGGTTGGCGTTCGCCTCGTCCACGTACGCCTGGACGGTCTTGCCGGGCTCGATCTCGGAGGCGAGCAGCGCCTCCAGGTCGGCGGGCGAGGTCTTGGCGACGTGCTCGGCGAGGGTGTTGGCGACAGCCTGGAACTTGTCGCCCTTGGCGACGAAGTCGGTCTCGCACTTGAGCTCGACCAGGACGCCGGAGGTGTGGTCGTCGGCGATGAGGGAGACGACGGCGCCGTTCTCGGCGGAGCGGCCCTCGCGCTTGGCGACGCCCTTCTGGCCCTTGACGCGGAGCAGCTCGACGGCCTTGTCCACGCTGCCGTCGGCCTCGTCCAGCGCCTTCTTGCAGTCCATCATGCCGGCGCCGGTGAGCTCACGGAGCTTCTTGACGTCGGCGGCGGTGTAGTTCGCCATGATTCAGTGAATCTTTCTCGAAGTCTGGAAGATCGCGGATCAGCGGTGTTCTCGCCTGCGCCGCAGGGTCTCTACGGGTGGGCAGCGCGAAGATCCACGAGAATCTACGGGTGGACGGCGGGGGCAGTGGCCCCCGCCGTCACTACCGGAGCGGTGCGGGTCAGGCCTGATCGGCTTCCACGGCCGGAGCCTCGGCAGCGGGGGCCTCAGCGGCGACCGGGGCCTCGGCGGCGGGGGCCTCGACAGCGGCCGGAGCCTCGGCGGACTCGGCGTCGGCGACCTTCTCGGTCTCGGCAGAGGTCTGCACCTCGGTCTCGGCGGCGGCCTCGTCCTTCTTGTCGCCTCCGAGCAGGTCGCGCTCCCACTCGGCCAGCGGCTCGCCGGCGGCCTTCTCGCCCGGCTTCGAGTCACCGGTCGCGGCACCGGAACGGGCGATGAGGCCCTCGGCGACACCATCGGCGATCACGCGGGTGAGCAGGGTGACGGAGCGGATCGCGTCGTCGTTGCCCGGGATCTTGTAGTCGACCTCGTCGGGGTCACAGTTGGTGTCGAGGATCGCGACGACCGGGATGTTGAGCTTGCGCGCCTCACCGACGGCAATGTGCTCCTTCTTGGTGTCCACGATCCAGACGGCGCTGGGCACCTTCTGCATCTCGCGGATACCGCCGAGGGTCTTCTCCAGCTTGGCCTTCTCGCGAGAGAGGACCAGGAGCTCCTTCTTGGTGAGGCCGGAGGCGGCCACGTCCTCGAAGTCGATCTGCTCGAGCTCCTTCAGGCGCTGCAGGCGCTTGTAGACGGTCGAGAAGTTGGTGAGCATGCCGCCGAGCCAACGCTGGTTGACGTAGGGCATGCCGACGCGGGTGGCCTGCTCCGCGATGGCCTCCTGCGCCTGCTTCTTCGTACCCACGAACATGACCGTGCCGCCGTGGGCGACGGTCTCCTTGACGAACTCGTAGGCGCGGTCGATGTACGACAGCGACTGGAGCAGGTCGATGATGTAGATGCCGTTGCGCTCCGTGAAGATGAAGCGCTTCATCTTCGGGTTCCAACGACGGGTCTGGTGACCGAAGTGGACGCCGCTCTCCAGCAGCTCCCGCATCGTGACGACGGCCATGGCCGTATCTCCTTGTTTTCCCGGTTGCGGACGCCGGACGGCGACCGCTCCTGACGCCCCTGACGCGCCGTGCCACAAAGGACCGAGAAGCGCGGACACCTACGAAAGTGCCGGTGTCGGGGCGTGCGAAGTCGATCCGGTGACCCGGATCGCCACCAGAAGTGTACGGGACGGTGACGCGACCGGGTGACGGCGTTATCCACAACGGGACAGTTATCCACAGATACGGACCAAGATCCCCGAATCCCCTTCGACTGCGTCACGATAGCCATCGGGATGACCACTCTGCGTGAGCTTATCCAGCATGTGACCGACGTCGACTGGTGTGGTGGAGCACCGCAAGTGAACGGGGGAAGACAGTATGTCCAGAAGGGACGAACGTGGAAGGCTCCGCGGCCGATGGGGATGGGGCGCACTCGCGGTGACAGCCGCTTCGGCGGTTCTCGTGACGTCACTCCTGCCGTGGGCCGTCGGCAAGGCCGCCGATTTCATGAGTCGCACTTCGCTCCGCGAGTCTCCTGGGTGGGCGAAGCCTGCCCAGGAGGCCCCGGCGGCAGAGCGCACGGACACCGGGCCGGACACACGGTCCTGGGCGTCACGTACTCCTGCGCGCCCCGGTCCCGCCAAGAGGGCTGCCCCGGAGCGGCGCGCGGAAGCCCAGCGGCCCCCTGTCCACCGGCCTTCTGCCGAGAAGCCTGCCGAGCCTGGCAGCTTCGGCACGGGCCGCCCACAGGACGCTCCGGTCCGCAGCGGGCAAGAGGCCGTGCCTGCCGAGCACGCTCCCCTCGGCCCGCCGCCCGAGCAGCCTGCGAGGGACCATCAGCGGGACGCGTCTCTCGGCAAGGCATCGACACGCACCCGACCGGCGCCGCACACGTCACGCGACAGGCCGCGTTCCCGCAGGAGCGTCGGACGGCGGGGCTCCAGGGCGGCCTCGTTCCGTCCCGCAGCGCCGACATCGCCGTCGGCTCACCGCGACAGCCCCCTCAAAGCGTCCGGGGACCACTACGGTCGGGCCCGCCCTCCCCGGCCGTCGCCCCAGCCGGGCGACGTCGCACAGCGCGGGGACCGTCGCCGCTCCGCCCACACACGCGCGAGTCGGGGGACGTGCGAGACCGACGCGCCCGTTGGGTCACCGGACATCGCGCAGCCCACCGCTGTCCGCCCGGAGCGCCGGCCTGATACCGAACGGAGCACCCAGCCGTCAGCACCGTCACCCGGTGCCGGCTCGGACGAGCCCACTCCCGGCGACGGTGTCTCTCCCGGTCCCGCGCCGACGCCTGTCCCGACCGCCCCGGCCCCTGATCCGTCCCGTCCGGACCACGCGTCCCTCGACTCCGAAGCCAGGAGTTGGCCCGTGGGCAGCCGTCCACCGGTGCTGCGCGGCTGGGAGCCTCCGAGCTCGCCGTACGGCCCCGGCCACCGCGGTGTTGACCTCGGTGCTGCGCCGGGCACGCCGGTACGAGCGGCGGCGGCCGGCACGGTGGTCTACGTCGGCGAGGTCGCCGGCCGGGGTGTCGTCACCGTCGAACTCCTGCGATCGGGAACTCCGCCGCTGCGCACGACCTACGAGCCAGTGGCCCCCTCGGTCCAGAAGGGAGCCGTACTGGCAGCCGGGGAGCAGGTGGGCGTCATCGAGAAGGGGGGGCCTTTTCACTGCCCGGGTGGGTGTCTGCACTGGGGCCTGCTGAGGGGCGACGTCTACTTGGACCCGCTGTCCCTGCTGCCCCCGGACATGTTGTCCGCCGGTCCATCACGTCTGTTGCCTCTCACCGACGAGGCAGGCACGACGCATGCCGCGACGGCATCCGGCCCCGAGGCCATGACCGGTGCGCCCGCAGGTTCGGTACCGACCACCGGCCCGAGCGCTGGTCGCCCGCCTCGGCCGTCCGGCGCACCCGAGGTGCTGACGGGCATGGGGCCGGAGGGCGCGGGAACTGCTCTGGCCGCGAGCGTCTCCTGGACGTCGCGTGTGTGGAACAGGGCGAACCGCTGGCTGCGGCGCGGCGCCGAGGGGGTACCGCGTCTGCTCAGGCGGCTCGGTCGGCACAGCCGACGCCGTATCCGCGTCTCGGCGTCCTGGAAACAGGTTCGCGGGTCGTCACGAACGCGAGAGGTCTTCCCGCCGCCGCCCGCCGCGCACACAGCAGCCCGTGAAGGACGGTGCGCTCAGGGCGAAGACGAGACGGGCCAGAAGCGGATCAGCCGTGCACGCCGCGCAGCGCCATGGCTACCGCGGCGTCGGCGATCTGTGCCGGCTCCTCGGCCACGCCGAGTTCGATCCGGCGCACAGCGGCGTCGACGACACCCTGGAGCAGCATCGCCGCGAGCCGCGGCTGTCCGTGGCCCAGGTCGCTGAGCGCTTCCACCACCATGGCGACGAGCCCACCGTGGGCGGCGCGGATCTTCTCGCGCGCGCCGGCGTCCAGTTCGCTCGCGGAGATGGCTGCCACGGCACGGTGCCGCCGGTCCCCCACAAGGTCGAGTTGCCGCCGCACGTACGCCTCGACCTTGTCCGTCGGCGTCTCGGCCTCGGCCATCGCGAACTCGACCTCGGCCGCCCAGACCGGGAAATCGACTGCACAGAGTTCTTCCACGACTGCGGCGCGCGAGCGGAAGTACTCATAGACGGAGGACCTGGCCAGTCCCGTCCGTTCCGCTAGGGCGGGGAAGGTCAGGGCCTCCGTCCCTCCCTCCGACAGCAGGGACCGGGCGGCGTCCAAGAGGGCGCCACGTTGCATCGACCGGTGCTCGGCCACGGAGGCCGCTCGAATCCTGGGCACCCGACCACTTTACGGACGTGATCCCCACCCGCCCACCCGGTCCGGCAATGATGCGCGGCGTACGGCCAAATCCCGGCAAAGAGCGTCCGGTCACTCGGCTCGGTACGAGCCCCGGCGCCCTCGCAACGGCGCGCTGCCGAGCGGCCCGCCCTGATCGCCCCTGCGTCACACACCGAAGCTGGAGAGCTTCGCCCGTAACTGCAGAACCGATTTGGTGTGGATCTGACTGACGCGACTCTCGGTGACACCGAGGACGTGGCCGATCTCCGCGAGAGTAAGCCCCTCGTAGTAGTAGAGCATCACGACGGTCTTCTCACGGTCCGGCAGGGTGTTGATGGCTCCCGCGAGCAGCCGCCGAAGCTCCCGTCCCTCGGCCACCTCGACCGGATTGTCGGCAGCCGTGTCCTCCAGCGTGTCCATGATGCTGAGGCGGTCGCCGCCCTCTCCGCCCACGCTCAGCAGTTCCTCCAGCGCCACCACGTTGGCGAGGGACAACTGGCTGAAGACCGCGTGCAGTTCCTCGACGGCGATGCCCATCTCGTCCGCCACTTCGATCTCGGTGGGGGTGCGTCGCAGCTGGGCTTCCAGCGTGGCGTAGGCACGCTCGACGTTGCGGGCCTTCTGACGCACGGAGCGGGGAATCCAGTCGAGGGCACGCAACTCGTCGATCATCGCGCCACGGATGCGTGTGATCGCGTAGGTCTCGAACTTGATGGAGCGCTCGATGTCGAATTTCTCGATGGCGTCGATCAGGCCGAAGACACCGGAGGAGACGAAGTCGGCCTGCTCCACGTTGGGGGGCAGCCCGACACTCACGCGTCCCGCGACGTACTTGACCAAGGGTGAGTAATGCAGGATCAGCTGCTCGCGCAGTCGTCCGTCCCCCGTTGACTTGTACATCCGCCACAGTTCGTCGACCGACTTGGGTGCGTGACGCCGCACGCTGTCGCCGCGAGCGGCGGGGGGAGCCGCCGCCCCGTCGGAGCCGGAGATCTGCTGGGGCATTCGTCGCCTTGTGCCGTTCTGCTGTGAACTGAGCCGGTTGTGCGCGGGCTGACGCCGCGGGTCTGAATTTCGTTGTGAGCGTAGCGTGACTGCGCTGTCGCAGTGTGCGAATGCTAGGGGATCACACGTACGCAGATACGTTCCGCTCACCTACCGGCACGGTCATGACCAACACGCTGAGCGATGATCACCGACATGCTTTCGCCGGGACCGGCAAGGCCGTTGAAGCCCCACCGGCCCCTCGAATCACTGCCCCTGCACGGCGCCGGGAGTCGAAAAACCGGGGCTTCCCGTCTGGCGTGTCAACTGCCAGCCGTCGCCATGTCGTTCGACAAAACCGAGGGCCTGCAGTTCGTACAGCCGCGCGACAGCGTCATCCGTGACGGTTGCCGCGCCGAGGGCGATGTCGGACGCGGCGATGGTTCCGCGGGCAGGCAGAACCGCGAGCACGCGTGCCGCTTCCGGTGTCAGCAGATCCCTGGGAACGATCGGCCCCCTGCGCTCCTCGCCCAGTTCGCCGACCGCCCCCACCAGTTCGATCACGTCGGCCGCGTCGGTGACCAGATGCCCTTCGGCCCGCAGCAGTTCATGCACACCCGCCGACAGCCCACTGGTGACCGGCCCCGGTACGCCCATGGTGTGCCGCCCCATTCGCTGGGCGGCACGAGCCGTCACCAGCGAGCCACTGCGAAGTGCCGCCTCGACCACCACGGTTCCCCTCGTAAGGGCGGCGATCACCCGGTTGCGCAGAACGAACCTGCTGGGCGTCGGATGTTCTCCCGGCGGCAACTCACCTACGAGCAGACCTTGTTGCGCAATGCGCTTCATCAGCTGGGCATGGCCTGCCGGGTAGCAGCGGTCGATGCCGCACGCCAGCACAGCGGCCGTCGCGCCACCGGCGCCGAGAGCACCGCGGTGCGCCGCACCGTCCACGCCGTACGCCCCGCCGGACACCACCACCCAACCGCGTTCGGCGAGATCGGCGGCCAGCCTGCTCGCCACGTGGGCCCCGTATTCCGTGCAGGCTCTCGCCCCGACCAGGGCCACGGATCGCAACGCCCACATTCTGAGGTCGACGGAGCCTCTCACCCACAGACCGAGAGGGCGCGCCGAACCGAGATCATCCAGCTGAGCGGGCCACTCGGTGTCTCCGGGGCAGACGAAGCGGGCGCCCACCCGGGCCGCCGTCTCCAGGTCGTGTTCGGGCCGGGCGCGGGCCGCCCGGTCGCACAGGCCCTTCCACCGGAACGTGGTGAAGCCCCGTGGCGGGTCCGTCCGGCCGGCCAGTCGTGCGACGAGGCCCTTCGCGCCGACTTCCCGCAGCAGGGCAGTGGCCTTGCGGTCTCCGGGTTCGAAGACCCGGGTCAGTGCGGCGCGGGCCAGCCGCTCCCCCGTCACAGGAGGAGGCCCCGAGATGGACGCCGCGGTCATCGTCCACCCCCGCCGGCCAGGGGAACACCGCGAGACACTCCCGTGCGCAGTTGCAGGGCGGAGGCCATGTCCGAGTTGTCGGGCCGGTCGTGACCGGCCAGATCCGCGACGGTCCAGGCCACACGGAGCACGCGGTCGAGTCCGCGCGCGCTGAGCAGACCGCGTTCCAGATCGCGCTCCACCACGTCGAGCGCTCCGTGAACGGCGGGCCAGCGTGTGCGGAGCTCGTGCCCTGGCACTTCACCGTTGCTGTACCAGGGCGTTCCTTCATAGCGTTTGAGCGCCCGCTCCCGCGCCTCCCGCACCCGGTCGGCGACCACCTTGGTCGATTCGCCGGGTGCGCCTGTCGCCCGCAGTTCGGCACGGCTCACGGGTTCCACGCGGACCTTGAGGTCGACCCTGTCCAACAAGGGTCCCGACAGACGCGCCTGGTAGCGCCGCACCATCGCGGACGGACAGTCGCACGAGTCACCGACAAGGCCGTGCCTCCCGCAGGGGCAGGGGTTGGCGGCGAGGAGCATGAGGAACTTGGCAGGCAACCGCACCACTCCGGCAGCCCGGGCGATCACGACGTGTCCCGACTCCAGGGGCTGACGGAGGGCATCCAGTGCCCGCGGGTCGAACTCCGGCGCCTCGTCCATGAACAGCACACCGCGGTGTGCCAGCGACACCGCGCCGGGCCTGGGCAGCCCGTTCCCACCGCCCACCAGGGACTGCATGGTCGCCGAGTGGTGCGGAGCGCAATAGGGCGGCGTCTCCAGCAAGGGACGGCCCGGCGGCAGGATGCCCGCCACCGAGTGGACGGCTGTCACCTCCAGGGCCTGGGCACGAGTCAGTGGCGGCAGGATGCCCGGCAGGCGTTCCGCGAGCATCGTCTTCCCCGCGCCCGGTGGCCCGTGCAGAAAGGCGTGGTGGCCGCCGGCTGCCGCCACTTCGAGCGCCGTCCTGGCCGCGTGCTGGCCCGCGACATCGCCGAGATCGGGGCGGTGTGCGCCCTCGGCCCCCGCGACGACGCCGGTGCCGAACCCGGCCCCGGGCACACACAGTCCGGCGAGCAGCGGGTCAGCGCGGCCGCTGGTCTCGGGCGGCTCGTCCGGGACGGGTTCACCCGTGAGTACGGCGATGAGCTGACGCAGACTGCGCACCCCGAGCACCGACATGCCGGGCACCAGGGCTGCTTCGGCCGCCGCGCTCTCGGGTACGACCACGTGGTCGTACCCCGCGTCCGCAGCCGCGAGCACCCCCGGCAGGATGCCCCGTACCGGGCGCGCCCTGCCGTCGAGACCGAGTTCACCGATCATGACGAGGTCGGCCAGCACTTTCGGGTCGATCCGCTCGGCCGCGCCGAGCACCGCGCAGGCCACGGCCATGTCGAAGCCGCTGCCGCTCTTGGGCACCGAGGCAGGGCTGAGGCCGACCGTGAGCTTCTTCTGCGGCCATTCGGCACCGGAGTTCACGACCGCGGCGCGGACACGGTCACGACTTTCGATCAGGCTCTTGTCCGGCAGGCCCACCAAGGTGAACGCGGCGACCCCGGGTTCGAGGTCCGCCTGGACCTCGACCACGACACCGTCGACTCCGAGCAGCGTGACCGAGCAGGTGCGGGCGAAGCCCATTCAGACCACCCCCCGGGCGTGCGCGACACGTGCCGGGCCACCGCGCGGCACCGTCACACCGACCAGGTCGATGCGGACGCCTCCGGGAGGCGGCCCGCCGTTGCGGCTGAGCCACAGCTCGGCCAGCGCGCGCAGCCGGTCGGCCTTGCGGGGCCGGACCGCCGCCATGGGGTGCTCGTAGCTGTCGTCCCTGCGTGTCTTGACCTCGCAGATGACCAGGGTGTCGCCGTCGAGGGCGACGATGTCGATCTCTCCGGACCTTCCGCATCGCCAGTTGCGGGCGACGATAAGCAGCCCGGCCTCGATCAGCGTGCGCGTGGCGAGTTCCTCGCCGTACTTTCCGAGAGCTCCTCGGGTGTTCATGGACACCACCTCCGTCACCGAATGTGACGCAGCGGCTCCGCGAAAGTGGATCATGGAGCGAAACTGTGGATTACTCGCCAGTAGACAGAACGCGCCTCACCCGTACGAGTGAGTTCGCGACTTCTCCGCCGACGGGACGCATCGGCTCCTGACGGGCGAGGCGAAGGGCACGGCCTCAGCGCGCTGCGCGGCCCGGCCCAGTGCCCGCACGGCACGGCGCAGGTTCCTCTCCGCCCGCACACTCCTCAGGCTGTTCAACCGCCGGGCAGTTCGAGGTCGCTCTTGTTGAGTTCCTCGATGTTCACGTCCTTGAACGTGAGTACTCTGACCTGCTTGACGAACCTGGCGGGGCGATACATGTCCCAGACCCACGCATCAGCCATCGACACCTCGAAGAAGACTTCGCCCTGCACCGAGTGGACCTGCATCTCGTAGTCGTTCGTCAGGTAGAAACGCCGCTCGGTCTCGATCACGAATTTGAACAGGCCGACGACGTCGCGGTACTCCCGGTAGAGCTTCAGCTCCATCTCGGTCTCGTACTTCTCGAGGTCCTCGGCGCTCATGGCGGTTCCCCTTCAGCCGTGCGTCCCCCCATTGTGCGCCTGCCAGGGGAGCCTCTAGACGATTTCTGTGTCGAGGATCTCCGGCTGCTCGGGAGGCCCCTCGTCGAGCAGCCTGCGCAGCAGCCCGGCGAGCTTGGTCGGATACACCGTCTCATGTGCCCTGCCGAGTTCTTCGCAGGTCCACCACCGCGCTCCCGCCACACTGCGCCGTTCCAGTTCCGTCAGCGCCGTGGGAGCGGTTCGGGTCTGCGCGGTACGGGCGAGGAAGTACCACTCGTCCTGGTCCCAGCGGCGGCCGGCGAACGGAAACGAGCAGGTACGCCGCCACAGGAGCGGCCCCAGTACCACCTGTGTGATTCCTGTCTCCTCGGCCAGTTCCCGCAGTGCGGCCTCCTGCCGGGTCTCCTGTCCTTCCAGGCCACCTCCGGGTGTGAACCACCAGTCGTCCTCGGGATGGTCCGGTTCGTGCCCGTGCAGCAGCAGAATCCGGTCCTCGGGGTCGAGAAGCACCACCCGGGCGACTCTGCGTGGGTGCGCGCTGCCGCTGTCGGCGGGGGCAGCCGGGGCATGCGCGTCCGGCTGCGAGCCCGTCACCCCGCGCGACGTCGAGACCACCCCACTGCCCGACGGTGCGCCGTTCCGCGCGGACTGCTGCGAGGAGTCCTCGTCAGGCACGGGTAGTAGCCCCCTCCGGTCGCGTGGCACGGCGCAGAGCGCGTCGTCGTGCGAGTGGTCCGTACGCCGCGCCACAGAAGATGAGCACGACGCCGGCCACGATGGCGACCACGATGACCCGCAGTGGTCCGGGCGAGGAGATCCCGCCGGGCAGGGCAGCGAACCCGGAGGGCTTCTGCAGCATGCCCTCCATGGGCCAGGCCACTGCGTCGACCCGCGCTTGCACCGCCGAGCGCGGCACAGACCCCCGTGCGACGTCCTGGAGGTGCGCGGTCGAGTCCAGGGAGCCGGCCCGTTCGTCGCCCAGCAGGAAGAGGCGCCCGGCGGGCACTGTCGTCCTCGGTACGGCGGTGCCCTGCCCCGCGGCGTCGGTCGGGAGGTAGGGCTCGTCAATCTGCCTGCCGTTCACGGTCAGGTGCCCGTTCGTGCAGCAGGCCACGGTGTCGCCGCCGACGGCCACGACGCGCTTCACGAGGGGATCGCTCCCCCATGCCTTGTCCGTGAACACCACGACGTCGCCCCGTCGCACCTCGTCCCCCGATATGCGCTGACCCAACACGCGGTCCCCGGGGTCGATGGTGGGCGTCATGGAGGGCGTGGGAACCGTGTACGGGCGGTACTCCCACGCGCCCCAGGCGAAGCCTCCGAGGAAGAGGACGCAGCCGAGGGCCACGGCCGCACCGGACAGGAGGTGTCCGATGCGGCCGCGGCCCTCGGCCGTGCGGTGTGGTGCGCTCATGGCTGTGGTCCCCAGGTCGGACGGAGCGACCACGTGGCCGGGACGTCGCGGGTACGGGGCGAGGTCACGGCCGGGGATCGCCGATCTGGGAGCGCACCCTACCCGTCGGTACGTGCGGCAGAAACCCTGCGCCTGCGCCACAGTACGAGAGGTACGGCGCCGACCAGGCCGAGCGCGGCAGGCCCCGACATGCTCGCCGCGGCGTTGATGCCGGACCGGTGGAAGGTGTCGGGCACCGGCAGCGTGGACCAGCGCTGCGGCGGCCAGGCCACGACGAAGGCACGGCCGATGACGTTGTCCACCGGGACGAAGCCGCCGTTGCGGTCGTTCTGGTGGTAACGGGAGTCGGCGGACGCCTGCCGGTGGTCACCCATGACCCAAAGTTTGCCTTCCGGCACCTTCACCTTGAACTGGCCGCCCGTCTCGTCGACCGTGCAGGGGGTGTTGCCGGGGAACACGTACGGCTCGTCGAGCGGCTTGCCGTTGACACGGAGAGGGCCGTCGCCCTTGCACTCGACCGTGTCACCCCCGACGCCGATGACCCTCTTGATGAGGTCCTTCTCATCGGCGGAAGGCATGAGGCCGATGAAGCTCAGCCCCTTCTGGACCACGTTGGCCTTGGGCGTCGGCTCGGCGGCCAGCCACCCGCTCGGGTCCTTGAAGACGACGACCTCGCCGCGGTCGGGCTTCGAGCCGAACCACGGGGTCAGTTTGTCGACCAGGACCCGGTCGCTCACCTTGAGGGTGTTCTCCATCGAGCCCGAGGGGATCGAGAACGCCTGGACCAGGAAGGTCTTGATGACCAGTGCGAGTGCCAGAGCGATGATGACCAGCAGCGGGAGTTCCTTCCAGAACGGCCGCGGCTTCTTGGGCTTGGTGCTCCTTCCGTGCCCCGTGGGCGCCGAGGTGTCGCTCTCGGAATCCACGGCGTCAAGCCCCGTCTCTGCGCCGATGTGATCGCCTCCGCGCCTCACACCGTCCTCCGGCTCCTCGGGTCCCTCGTGTCCGGACCGAGCGCCCACCGCCACGTCCCCCACATCAACTCCTCACTTCGTGTCGCCGCCTGCATCGTGCGTGGTGCAGGCCCACCACTCCCATAACGAGCGGGAGTTCCGCAGGGATCGGGAGCACAGCTGTCGCCTTCGGCTTCTGAGGTGCCACCTTATGCGAGCCGTCGGGCCCCGACGCCGCCCCGATGGGCGCGTCGGCCACGTGCGCGTACGCCGCCCGCTGTCCCAACGTCGCCCAGTGCCCCAGCGGCCAGGCGATCACGACGGCGCGTCCCACCACGGAGTCCTCGGAGACGGTGCCGCGGTTTCGCGAGTCCCGGTGGAAGCGGGAGTCGCCGGAATTGGCGCGGTGGTCCCCCATGACGAACAGCCGTCCCGCAGGCACCCGCACCTCGAAGGGGACGGCCGAGGGCTTGTTGCCGGGATGTACGTAGGGCTCGTCCACCGGGGTGCCGTTGACGGCGACGCGTCCCCGGGAGTCGCAGCACGCGACGTGGTCGCCGCCGACCGCGATGACCCGTTTGATGAGATCGTGCTCGTTGTCGGACGGAAGCAGCCCGATGGCCGTCAGCCCCTTCTTGACGGCACGCAGGGCACCCGCGTCGGGCTTGCGGGGCACCCCGTCGGCGCCGAGCCAGCCCCCCGGGTCCTTGAAGACGACGACGTCGCCACGGTGCGGCCGGGCCCCGAACCAGGGGGTGAGTCTGTCCACCAGCACCCTGTCCCCGACCCGGATCGTCTGTTCCATCGAGCCTGACGGAATGACGAAGGCCTGCACCAGGAACGTCTTCAGTACGAGGGCGATGAGCACCGCCACGCCGACGAGGAGTGGTATCTCACGCAGTGCGGTGCGCCGCCTGCGGCGCCGGACACGCCGGGCGAGCCGGCGCAGTTCCGCCCTGCCCGGCCGCGGCACGGGGGGCGAGGAGTCAGGCCCTGCCGGGGACTCCCTCGGGACACCGCTTGAGTCTCTGCCCCGCCTACCCATGCCCGTGGCCGGGGGCCGGGACGTCCTCGTACGTCCTGTCGCGTCCGAGCCCTCCCCACCGGCTCAGCGGCCAGACGACGGTCTCCGCACGGCCGATCACCGAGGAGAAGGGCACCATCCCGCCGCCCGGCGAACCGAGGTGGTCACGGGAGTCGCGGGAGTCGCTGCGGTGGTCGCCGAGCAGGAAGAGACGACCGCTCGGGACCACGAGGTCGAACGGAACCTCGGAGGGAGCGTCCTTCGAGTGGAGGAACGGTTCGCTGACGGGCCGCCCGTTGATCCTGAGCCTGCCGTCCTTGCCGCAGCACACCACCCGATCGCCCCCGATCCCCACGACGCGCTTGATGTAGTCGCCGTCGCCGAAGTAGCCGGCGCCGTCGAACACCACGACGTCGCCACGGCGCGGTGCGCCACCGAAACGGTACGCCAACTTGTTGACGACGACACGGTCTCCGACGTGGAGGGCCGGCTCCATCGAGGTGCTGGGGATCTCGAAGGGCTGGGCGACGAAGCGGTTGACCGCCAGCAGGGCGAGGACGGCGAGAAGGACCGTGAACGTGTAGCCGCCGCCGGGCAGCCAGGACAGACGAGAGCGCGACCGCTCCTCCGCCCCCTCGGCCGCGGGATCAGTGCCCGGACCAGGTGCGGAGGAGCGGTCGCGCTCCGTGTGCTGTGCTTCGGTGTCCATCGTGGGCAGATGCTATCCGCCCTGCCTGTGGACCCCTCCGGGCCGTGGCCCGGAAGTGGCCCCGTGGCATATGCCACGGGGCCGACGCGATCACCTGTCGCGCTTCTCCTTGATCTTCGCGGCCTTGCCGCGCAGATCGCGCAGGTAGTAGAGCTTGGCGCGACGGACGTCACCGCGGGTCACCAGCTCGATCTTCTCGACGATCGGGGTGTGCACGGGGAAGGTGCGCTCCACGCCGACGGAGAAGGAGACCTTGCGGACCGTGAAGGTCTCGCGGACGCCGGAGCCCTGCCGGCGGATGACAACGCCCTTGAATTGCTGCACACGGGAGCGGTTGCCCTCGATGACGCGCACGTGGACGTTGACGGTGTCGCCCGGGCGGAACGCCGGGAGGTCGCTGCGCAGCGACGCGGCGTCGACGGAGTCGAGCAGGTTGGACATGTGTGTCTGCTTCCTCGCTGATGCCACAGGTCATCAGCGGAACATGGTGATGAGTGAAGGGTGCTGTTCTCGTCGGGCGGACGTCGTTCCCCCTGTGGCAGGGGCGCACACCGGACGGACGGCAGCGGCTTATTCTTCCACGTCGGAGGCGCTGGGCCCAAATCGCCCGTCGGGGCCGGGTTGCCAGCCCAGGATGGAGAGCATCTCCCGGTCCTTCTTGTCGAACGCCGCGGGGTCGCAGCGCGTGATGAGGTCCGGACGGTGCGCGACGGTACGGCGCAGCGCCTCGTCACGCCGCCACCTGGCGATCTTGACGTGGTGGCCACTGAGCAGGACGTCGGGGATCTCCCGCCCGCGCCAGGCGGGCGGTTTGGTGTAGACGGGGCCCTCCAGCAGGTCCGCCATGGCTCCGGGTGCGAAGGAGTCGTCGCGGTGCGACTCGGCGTTGCCGAGCACTCCGGGGAGCAGCCGGGCGACCGCCTCGGTGATGACGAGTACGGCGGCCTCACCGCCGGCGAGTACGTAGTCGCCGATGGAGACCTCGTGGACCGGGAGGCGCGTCGCGTACTCCTCGGTGACCCGGCGATCGATGCCTTCGTAGCGTGCGGGCGTGAAGATCAGCCAGGGGCGCTCGCTGAGTTCCACGGCGAGCTGCTGGGTGAAGGGCCGCCCACTCGGCGTCGGGACCACCAGGACGGGCTCGCGGGCTCCGGCCTCGTACCCGTCGGCGAGCACGGTGTCGAGGGCCTCGCCCCAGGGCTCGGTCTTCATGACCATGCCGGGACCACCGCCGTAGGGGGTGTCGTCGACGGTGTTGTGGCGGTCGTACGTCCAGGCCCGCAGGTCGTGGACGTGTACGTCGAGCTGCCCCCGGGCCCGGGCCTTGCCTACGAGGGAGACGTTCAGCGGGTCGAGGTATTCCGGGAAGATCGTGACCGCGTCGACCCGAAGGCCGCGCCCCGTCATCGCTCGCCCTCCGGTGCTCCGTACGCGTCCCGCGCGGTGTCGACGCCGGTCTCGTCGTCAGCCGCGGGGGACGGTGGCGCGGCGTCCTCGTCCGACGGGGCCCCCGAGCGGGCCGACGCGGCGTCGCGGGTGGAAGCGACCTCCGCCTCGTCGGGGTTGATCAGACCGGGCGGCGGGGTGATGACGGCCCGCTGCTCCTCCAGGTCGATCTCGCTCACGATCTCCTCCACGAAGGGGACCATGATCTCCGTGCCGTCGGGGCGTTCCACGATGAACAGGTCCTGGGAGGGCAGATGCGAGATCTCGGTGATCCGGCCGATCTCCGTACCGTCCTCCGTGACCACGTCCAGGTCCATGAGCTGGTGGTCGTAGTACTCGTCGGGATCCTCGGGAAGTTCCTCCGGATCGACCTCGGCGATGAGGAGGGTGTTCCGCAGCGCCTCGGCCCCGGTGCGGTCCTTGACGCCCTCGAAGCGCAGCAGCAGCCGGCCGCTGTGCACCCGGCCCGTCGCGATGGTCAGGGGGCCGGCCGAGGCCGGATCAGTGGCCAGGACGGCGCCGGGACCGAGCCTCAGCTCCGGCTCGTCGGTCCGCACCTCGACGGTGACCTCGCCCTTGATGCCGTGGGCGCGGCCGATCCGCGCGACTACCAGCTGCACTGTGCCTGTTCTCCAGTCCTGCGTCTCGTACGTTCCAGGGACCCGGGGCGCGCCGTGTCGGACGTCCGCCCGGTGACGGGGCCCGGACGGGGACCCGATGGCTCGTGGCCCCCGCGCCGGGCACGGCTGCGGGGACGACTACGGGCCGGGGCGGGCCCGAGAGCCTGCCCCGGCCCGAGCCGGTGCTGTGATTCGTTCAGCGAACCTGATCCACGTCGACGAGGTCGACGCGGATACCGCGGCCACCGATGGCGCCCACGACGGTACGCAGAGCGCGCGCGGTGCGGCCGTTGCGGCCGATCACCTTGCCGAGGTCGTCGGGGTGCACCCGGACCTCCAGCACACGCCCGCGGCGCAGGGTGCGCTCGGCAACCTGCACATCGTCGGGGTTGTCGACGATGCCCTTCACGAGGTGTTCGAGAGCCTCGTCGAGCATGCTCAGGCCTCGGTCGACTCGGACGAGTCGGCCTCGTCCTTCTTGTCGGCCTTCTTCGCCTTCGGGGTGATGGCCTCACCCTGCGACTCGTCGCCGGCCTTCTTGGCGGCGGCCTCGAAGAGACCACTGTGGTCGGCCTTCGGCTCCGGCTGGAGCAGCGGCGCCGGGGCGGGCTCGCCCTTGTACTTCTGCCAGTCGCCGGTCTTCTTCAGGATCGCGAGCACGGGCTCGGTCGGCTGCGCGCCGACACCCAGCCAGTAGGCCACGCGGTCGGCGTCGACCTCGATGCGCGACGGGTTCTGCACCGGGTGGTACAGGCCGATCTCCTCGATGGCCCGGCCGTCACGGCGGGTACGGGAGTCGGCGACGACGATGCGGTAGTGAGGCGCGCGGATCTTGCCCAGACGCTTCAGCTTGATCTTGACTGCCACGGAAGTGGTGTCTCCTGGTCTTGACGTGGTGGGGCACCAAGTGATGCCGCGTGGGGTTGCGGAATCCAAGGGGCCCGCGGGACGCGTCAGCCGGAGGAGAGAGGGGTCCTGTGCGGCTGTCGAGTACAGCTGTCCATTCTGCCACAGGTGGCGACGCTCCCGAACCCGTGGGTCGCGGTCCGTCTCCGGTACGGGGCGCGCCCCGTACGAACGGGCACGCAGCGGTACGTCGCGAGCGGAGGATCAGGCCCTTCGACCCCGTCGGCGCCGCCCCGTACCCCCGGGGCGGGACCGTGCCGGGACGGGGCAGGAGGCAGGAGACCGAGGCGCGCACGGTCCGGCGGCGTGGCACGTCCGGGGAAGGAACACTGGACGTGCCGCGCCGCCGGGGCGTGCACCGTCAAGGGCGTGTGCCGCCCCGCCCCTGCCGGGCCACGCCGCGCACAGCACGCAGACGCGCAGGCGGAGGGCGGAAGGACAGGCGGTGGCGAGGCGTTCAGGTCATCGCCGGCACGGCTGCCTCCGGAATCCGGAACGGCTTGCCGCAACCGCCGCACATGATCGGAGCCTGCGCGAGGACGGACGGAACGACCCGGACGTTGCGACCGCAGTCGCACACCGCCTTGACCCGGACTCCCCCGCCGGAGGAGCCGTGCCGGGCGGCCGGCCCGCGGAAACTGCGCGCCGAATCGGTGGACGTCGCCGCCGAGTGCGCCTTGAGGGCACGCTGCAGGCGTTCGGTCGTGGCCCGATAACGTCTCTTCGCCTCGGGGTTGAGCGTGACCAGCGAGAAGCCGCTGCTCGGATGTGGCTCCTCGGGGTGGTCCAGACCCAGTTCCTCGGCGATCGTCAGGAATCTGCGGTTGTGGTAGCGGCCGGCCCGTGAGGTGTCGCGGACACCACGGGCGGCGGCAATGCCATGGACTGCCTCATGGAGCAGTCGTTCGAAGGAGAGCGCGTGTCCGCAGGCGGACGACGACTCTCCGATCAGGGACTCGGGCGCGGCAAGATCGGGCAGCTCGGGGTGGTACCGCTGAATATCGGCCCACGCCTGCGCCAGCTCTGCGGCGAGAACAGGTGGTGTCGTGCTCACGTCGTGACAACGAGCCGGGATGTCGCCGTGTTCCTATTCCGGGGCATCCCAAATATTTTGCTCGTACCCGTCAGTTGCCCTTGATGCGTCCGGACGAGGGCGGGTGCGTCGATCTGCGGAGAAGGCTCACAGCTCACACCAAGCCGGTACGTAGCGACGCTACGTACGGCACCGGTCACCGCCCCGTTCCGATGTCCCGCCCACGAGGCGCGAGGCCCCGCGTCGTCTGCCTCGGGCGCCCGGTGTGCAGGACAGACCCGCTGAGGGGTGCGGAGCGTTCCGTTGATTGGTGGGACGTTACTCCCGCCCGCACCGGTTCCAGGCATCACCCCGGTTGTTGCCTCCGGGGCCGCGTACCGCGCCCCGTCCCGTCCGGGTGTTCGCTGGAGCACGTCCACCCCGGGGACGCGATACGGCCGTCCACGGGTGGCTCGAATCGACCGGCGCCGCCCGAGTACCGGGACTGGTCGTAGGAGCACGGGGGCGCACAGAGGTGGCACGCCTGCACCGGACGACAAGCCCCCCGCCTCCCCTGGACGCCGCGGCGCGGGCGGAGTTATCTGGCATACGGGGAGAACGAGCACCAACGCACGGGGCGGACATCCGCAGGGGTCGGACACCAGGGCACCATCCATCTCTCGGCCGATTGGAGTGTCGTCAATGACATCTACGCTCGTGCGGAAACACCGTCCTCGACAGGGCGACGCGCCTTCTACGGAGGCGCAGGCGCGCGCGGCACGTGACTGGGCGGAGATCCAGGAACGGATGCTGGTCCCGCTGTACGAGGCGGTGTACGACCGTGTGGAGGTCGGCCCGGGGGCCCGGCTTCTCGGGCTCGGCTGCGGATCGGGGCTGGCCCTCCTGCTGGCGGCGCGGCGCGGCGCGGCGGTCACCGGAGTGGACGGGGGCCCACCGGAGCGCCTCGCCCTGGCCCGGGAACGTCTCCTCGGTGAGCGAGCCCCCCGGACGACAGTGCCCGGCACCGTCGGCGCCGCATCACCCGATCACGGAGCCCCTTCCTCCCGGGTGGCGCGTCCGACGCCAGGGGTGCCTGAATGCGCCCCGTCCCCTGACGCGGAGTCCCCGCGCCTGCTGGAAGGCGGCCCGGCGGACGCCGCGGGCACCTCCGCACCCCCGTACACCGTGGTGACCGCGTTTCAGCCCGCAGGCGCCACCGCGGGTGACTACGAGGAGCTGACCGGTCTGCTGGCCTCCGCCGTGCCGCTGACGGCGCGCGGCGGCAACGTCGTTCTGGCCGGCTGGGGGCCACCGGAGCGCTGCGCCGCTTCTGCCGTGTTGCGGGTCGCCACCCGTCTGACGGACGCCGACGCCTCGCTGCCCTTCGGGCCAGGGGAACTGGGAGCGGGCCGGGGATGGCGCCCGGAACGTCGCGACGACCTGGAGGCCCTGGCGTTCCGCGTCGGCCTGCGGCTGGAGGGCTCAGGGCGAGTGGCCTGCCCGTTCGGCTACGCGGACGGCGACAGCGCCGTGCGCGGACTGCTCTCCACGGGGCTGTTCGACGCCGCCGTCGAGGCGACGGACTCCGGACAGGTGCGCAAAGAACTCCGGGAGGCGCTGCACCCGTACACGCGCCTCGACGGCACCGTGTGGATGCCCAACGTGTTCCGCTACGTCATCGCCACGAGGCCCTGAGTCGAGCGCCGGTGGGCGGACACCCTGCCGCGCGCCCACCGGGTCCCTTGCGCCGTCTGCCGTTGGGACGCGGCGGACGGAGAGAATGCCACTGCGGTGTATCACCCTTCCGAACTCACCCGATCGGCGTAGTGAATGTGCCGCCAGGTTGACGCCCTGGTCTCCTCGCCGCCCGGCTCAGTCCGTCTTCGCCATCCTGGGGATGCCGGCCGCCCGGTAGGCGTCCGCCTCGTCCAGCGTCTCGTTCTCCAGCAACGCGCCCGCCAGAGCGTCCAGCTGAGGGCGGTGTTCCCGCAGTTGCCGCACCGCGCTCTCGTAGCACTCGTCGACGATGCGGCGCATCTCCTCGTCGATCGCGTCGAGGGTCGTCGGAGCGGCGGAGAGGCCGTAGGGCTGTTGGGCGTCGTTCGGGAGGGCCGACAGCCTGCCGACCCGCTCACTCATGCCCCAACGGCCGACCATGCCCCGGGCGAGGTTGGTGACCTGCTCCAGGTCGTTCTCCGCCCCCGTGGTGATCACGCCGAACACCACGTGCTCGGCGGCCATACCGCCCAGCGCTCCGATGATGCGGCCCCGGAGGTAGTCCTCCGTGTAAGCGTACTTGTCGGCGTCCGGCGTGGAGAGAGTGACTCCGAGAGCGCGGCCGCGCGGCACGATGGTGATCTTCCGCACCGGGTCCGCGCCCGGCTGGAGCATCCCGAGCAGGGCGTGACCGCTCTCGTGGTAGGCGGTTCTTCTGCGCTCCTCGCCGGGCATCACCAGGGCACGCTCGGCACCGAGCTGGACCTTTTCGAGCGCTCCCGACAGATCGGAGGCCGTCACCTGCTTCTGCCGGCGCTTGACGGCCAGCAGGGCGGCCTCGTTGGCGAGGTTGGCGAGGTCGGCACCCGTCATGCCGGGCGTCGTCCTCGCGACCTGGGCCAGGTCGACATCGGGCGCCAGCGGAATGCCACGGGTGTGAATCCGCAGGATGGCCTCGCGCCCGTCCCTGTCCGGAGGGCTGACGGTGACAGTCCGGTCGAACCGTCCAGGCCGGGTGAGGGCGGGGTCGAGGACATCGGCCCGGTTGGTCGCGGCGATCACGACCACGCCCTCGGCCCCGGAGAAACCGTCCATCTCGGTGAGGATCTGGTTGAGCGTCTGCTCGCGCTCGTCGTGGCCGCCCATGCCCGAGCCGCCGCCCCGTGCGCGCCCGATGGTGTCGATCTCGTCGATGAAGATGATGGACGGGGCGACTTTTCTCGCCTCGGCGAACAGCTCGCGCACCCGGCTCGCACCCACACCGACGATCATCTCGATGAACTCGGACGCCGAGGCGGAGAAGAAGGGCACGTCAGCCTCACCGGCGACGGCCCGGGCCAGAAGCGTCTTGCCGGTACCCGGCGGCCCCGTCAGCAGGACACCGCGCGGCATCTTCGCGCCCATCTCGCGGTAGGAGTCCGGGTGCTTCAGGAAGTCGACGACGTCGTTGAGCTCCCCCTCCACCTCGTCGATACCCGCGACATCCGCGAAGGTGGTGCGCTTGCGCCCCTCCATCTCGATGGGTTTGGGCGGCGTCTTGCGGCCGAGCATGCCGCCCGCTCCGCCGAGACCGGAACTCATACGGCGTGCGATGAACAGCCACAGGACGATGATCAGAATCATTGGAGCGAGCGAGATCAGCAGGTTGGTGAGAAGGCTGCGTTCCTGAACGACCGGCTGAGCGGTGACCGTGACCTTGTGCTTCTCCAGGTCGGCCCACAGCTTGTCGTCGGCGAAGGCCGGACGCTGGGTGGTGAACTTCTTGTAGTCGCCGTCCCCGTCGCTGTCCTTGGGACGAGGCCGCTCCTTCTTGAGCTCGCCCTGGATCGCGTCGCCCTTGGAGTAGATCTTCGAGACGTTGTTGTCCGCGACCTGCTTGCTGAACTCCGTGTACGAGACAGTCGTGTCATCGTCCCGGTTGACCAGGGAGAGGACGAGGTTCGTCAGGAGGTACACGATCAGCGCCGCGATGATGATGCGTACCCAGGGCGGCTTTCTTTTGGGAGGCGGGGGCGGCGGCGCCCCTTCCGAACGCCACGGCTGGTCCGTCCGGTCGCG
The DNA here is from genome assembly GCF_040656295.1 of Streptomyces sp. NPDC049954. Taxonomy (NCBI): domain Bacteria; kingdom Bacillati; phylum Actinomycetota; class Actinomycetes; order Kitasatosporales; family Streptomycetaceae; genus Streptomyces; species Streptomyces sp. NPDC049954. The sequence goes on along the minus strand of NZ_JBFALS010000021.1, from coordinate 58,685 downwards.
CGGGGGGACGGGATTGCTCACGCGTGCTCCTTCGCCACCGGCACGAACCTTCCATCATCACTTGCCTTGAATCGGACATTAATGGAGGGAACGCCGAGCAGCTTCCTGGCCGCCGCCGGACAGGGGGCGCGACACGAGCGCCGCACTTAGCGCTCCGTGGCATATGCGACGGGGCGCAGCTGGGCGCGGGAGTGCCGACGCTGTCAGCTCGAACGAGCTCCGCATCTCCAGGCACCACGTCGCCGCCCCGTGGCATATGCGTGGCCGACAGCCGACAGCCGACACCGACAGCGAAGCGTCCACAGCAGTTGTATACGGCGCGCTGAGGGCATGAGTAAGGGGCACTCTCGATGGGAGAGTGCCCCTTACCTACGCGAGCGCGTCCGTTTGACGGCCGAGCAGACGGTTGGTCGGTGCGCGCAGCAACTGGCTCCTGGCGCCCGTCTGCCGACGACTGGCCGACTGGCCGACTGGCCGACTGGCCGACTGGCCGACTGGCCGACTGGCCGACTGGCCGACCGTAACCGGCGGCCCAGGCGGTCAGCCCATGAACTTCTTGAATTCCTCGGGGAGCTCGAAGTCCTTGCCCGGCTGTCCGCCCGGAAGACCGAAGGGGTCATCCTGGCCGGCGGCGCCGCCTTGGGCGCGGCGGGCGGCGGCCGCCTGTTCCTCAGCTTTGCGCTTCATCGGGTTTCCGCTCTTGCGCTTGCCCTTGGCCTGCTTCTGCTGCTTCTTCTGCCGGCCGGGTCCTCCACCCATGCCCGGCATACCCGGCATCCCGGGCATGCCGCCGCCCTGGGCCATGCGGGACATCATCTTGCGGGCGTCGAAGAAGCGCTCCACAAGGTTCTTCACGGCGCTCACCTCGACGCCGGACCCCTTGGCGATGCGAGCGCGGCGTGAGCCGTTGATGATCGTGGGGTCCTGGCGCTCCGCCGGAGTCATCGACTTGATGATCGCGGCGGTGCGGTCGACGTCGCGCTCGTCGAGGTTGTTGATCTGGTCCTTGATCTGCCCCATGCCCGGCAGCATGCCGAGCAGCTTGGAGATCGATCCCATCTTCCTGACCTGCTCCATCTGGGCCAGGAAGTCGTCCAGCGTGAACTCCTTCGGCCCCTTCTGGAGCTTGCGGGCCATGTCTTCGGCCTCTTGCTGGCTGAAGGTCCGCTCGGCCTGCTCGATCAGGGTGAGCATGTCGCCCATGTCGAGGATGCGGGACGCCATACGGTCCGGGTGGAACGCGTCGAAGTCGTCCAGCTTCTCGCCGTTGGAGGCGAACATGATCTGCTTGCCGGTCACGTGCGCGATCGACAGGGCGGCACCGCCACGCGCGTCGCCGTCGAGCTTGGAGAGGACGACGCCGTCGAAGCCGACACCGTCGCGGAACGCCTCGGCGGTGTTGACCGCGTCCTGGCCGATCATGGCGTCGACGACGAAGAGGATCTCGTCGGGGTGCACGGCGTCGCGAATGTCCGCGGCCTGCCGCATGAGTTCCTCGTCGATACCGAGGCGGCCTGCGGTGTCGACGATCACGACGTCGTACTGCTTGTTCCGCGCGTGGTCGATGGAGTCCTGCGCGACCTGGACGGGGTCGCCCACCCCGTTGCCCGGCTGCGGGGCGTAGATGCCCACACCGGCCCGCTCGGCCACGACCGAGAGCTGGTTGACGGCGTTCGGGCGCTGAAGGTCGCAGGCGACCAGCAGTGGGGAGTGACCCTGCCCCTGGAGCCAGCGCCCCAGCTTGCCCGCGAGGGTCGTCTTACCGGCGCCCTGGAGGCCGGCCAGCATGATGACGGTGGGCGGCTGCTTGGCGAACCGCAGTCGCCGCGTTTCGCCACCGAGGATGCCCACCAGCTCCTCGTTGACGATCTTGACGACTTGCTGCGCGGGGTTGAGGGCCTTGGAGACCTCTTCACCGAAAGCGCGCTCCTTCACCTTCTTGATGAAGGCCCGCACGACCGGAAGCGCGACGTCCGCCTCGAGGAGCGCGATGCGGATTTCCCGCGCGGTGGCATCGATGTCCGCCTCGGACAGACGCCCCTTGCCGCGGAGGCTCTTGAAGGTCGCTGAGAGGCGATCGGAGAGGGTATCGAACACGGCGCTCGTCGGTCCTCGGGGTCGGGGGCAGAGTGGATCGTTGTCTAGGGTATCCGCCTCGGCCGGAACAAAGCCCTTGGCCGTCCGAACAAGCCGGTGACAGGTGACGCACGGGGCGTACGAGACGCACAGGTCATACGAGACGTACGGAGCCTACGCGCCCTCGGGGGGTGCGGGGATCGGCGGCGGGCACCTCCATGCCGCGGAGCGGGGAGGTGCACGGTCTCAGCCCTCCTCCCCCGTGGCATATTCAGCGGGGCGGGAGAGCTCCGGCCTCGTGGAATATGCCACGGGGCAGGCGGGGAGGCTCAGAACCTCGCTTCGCTCCGTGGCATATGCCACGGAGCGAAGGCCACCGCAGCGCGGGACGGAGCCCCGAATGGCCGCCGCTTCCTCAGCCCGGCCACCTCGCCCCGTGCGCGCACGCTGTCCGGGTCCCTGTCCCGCCCGCCCACCGGCTGCCGCCCACCGCTTGCCGCCTGATCCCTTCCCTTTGCGGATCACCGGAGCGACTTCTCCAGTTCCTCGGCCAGGGCCACGGCCTCGGCCGGAGCCAGAGGACCGCCGTCGGAACCGGTCACGTAGAACGCGTCGACGACGTTGGCACCGAGGGTGCTGACGTGGGCGCTGCGCACCCGCGCCCCGGCCGTCTCCAGGCCGCGCGCCAGACGGTGCAGCAGCCCGGGGGCGTCCTGGGCCCGTACCTCGATGACCGTCGCGTGCCGGGATGCCGCTGGGGCGACATGTACGCGGGGCGGGGGCGCCGCCAGCCCCCGCCTCCGAGGGTAGGCCGCGTCGCGTTCCGCCAGCCGGCCGCGGATGTCCAGGTTCCCGTCGAGGGCACGGACGAGGTCGGCACGGAGCCTGGCTGCCTGGGGCAGCGCCCCGTACTCCGCGGCCACGCGCCAGTCCAGTACAAGGATGCTGCCGGGACCCTCGTCCGGGCTCGCGGCTGCCCGCCCCGGTCGGCCCGCCGGTCCGGCCCCCTCCCCGACGTCACCATCGGACTGACCACCTCCGGTATCCGCCTCGCCGCCCCCCGCGCCGTGGGCCTGCGCTCCATCCGTTCGAGCACCGCCGACGTGGACGCCCTCAGGAAGCGCGGTGCTGCGGAACTCCGCGGTACGCACCGTGAGGCGGTGCATGGCGAGTACACCGGCGACAGCGGGAAGGACACCGGGCTGGTACGGGACGGCGACGAGCAGTTCGACACCCACCGGCTCCCCGGCCCCGTCGTCGGCGCTGTCTTCTCCGGTCTTCGCAGGCTCAGTCTGCTGAGATCCGCCCCCTGCGGCGTCCGGCACCGTCCTGCTCTCCGGGCGGGCGTGAAGGGTGAGCACCGGACCGGCGGTTCGGAACGCCTCGACCGCGAGACGTTCCTGTTCGGCGGTGAGGGCGGCCGGTTCGGGGTCCGCGGGAGCCTCACCCGAGAGCAGTGAGGCGACGCGTCGGGCGAGGTCGTCGACGAGCGACGCACGCCAGGCGGACCACGCGGCCGGGCCCGTGGCGAGCGCGTCGGCCTCGGTGAGCGCGTGCAGGAGTTCCAGTGTCGGCAGGTCGCGCACGGCGTCGGCCACGGCGCGCACCGTCGCCGGGTCGTCCAGATCACGCCGGGTGGCCGTCTCGACGAGGAGCAGGTGATGGCGTACGACGGAGGCGAGAGTCGCGACGTCGGCGCGGTCGAAGCCGATCCGGGCGGCGACGTCGCGCACGATGATCTCGCCGGCCACCGAGTGGTCGCCCGGCCATCCCTTGCCGAGGTCGTGCAGGAGCGCGGCGACCAGCAGGAGGTCGGGACGTGCCACCCGGCGGGTCAGTGCGGCGGCGCGCACCGCCGTCTCGACGAGGTGACGATCGACGGTCCATGTGTGCACGGCGTTGCGCTGCGGACGGCAGCGGACGCGCTCCCAGTCGGGGAGGAGCCGGGTGACGAGCCCCTCGGCTTCCAGCGCCTCCCACACGTCGACGGTGGGACGGCCGGCGCCGAGAAGTGTCACGAGCTGCTCCCGGGCCTCGGCGGGCCATGGAGTGGGCAGCGGCACCGTCGCGGCCGCGAGACGGCGCACGGCGTGCAGCGAAAGGGGCAGACCGGCCTGAGCCGCGGCCGCGGCGGCCCGCAGTGGCAGGACGGGGTCGCGTTCGGGCCGGGCGGCGCGGGCGAGGACGGCCTCGCCGTCCTGCTCGACGACTCCCTCGGCGAGCGGGTTGCGCTCCGGCGCCGGCTTGCCGCCGCCGAGCATGGCGCGCAGTCGGGGCCGGACGGAGCGCGCCTTCAGGACGCGGCTCACCTCGCGCCACGTGACGTCGCCGGCGTAGGCGATGGTGCGCGCCGACTCGTAGACCTGGCGCAGGAGGGTGTCGGCGTCGAGAAGGCCGAGGGCTGCGGCGACCTGGTCCTGTTCCTGGAGGGCGAGGCGGTCGGTGGCCCGTCCCGTCGCGAGGTGCAGGGCGTCGCGGACGTCGAGGAGTCGGCGACGGGCATCGGTGAGTCCGGCGCGCGGCGCGTCGGCGAGCCAGGAGGCGGCGACGGCGCGCAGGGCGGTGACGTCACGCAGACCGCCGCGCGCTTCCTTGAGGTCGGGTTCGAGCAGGAACTGCAGCTCGCCCTGGCGTTCGGCGCGTGCGGCGCACAGGTCGCGGAGTTCGGGCAGGCGTTTGGGGGCCTGGTTGCGCCAGTCGGCGAGGACGGTGGAGCGCAGGCCGGTGGTGAGTCCGAGGTCACCGGCGACGTGTCGGGCGTCGAGGAGACCGAGGTGGACCTTGAGGTCGTCCCCCGCTGTCTTGCGCGCCTCGTCAAGGGTGCGTACGGAGTGGTCGAGGTCGAGCCCGAGGTCCCACACGGGGTACCAGATGCGGTCGGCCAGGGCTGCGACGGCGCCCGGGTCGGCGCGGCCGTCGTGGAGCAGCAGCAGGTCGAGATCGCTGCGCGGGGAGAGTTCGCCGCGCCCGTAGCCGCCGACCGCGACGAGGGCGGCGCCCGGTACGTCGCGGGAGGCGGCGTCGAAGAGGCCGGTCAGCCAGTCGTCGGTGAGTTCGGACAGGGCGCGGCGTCGTGCGGCGCCGGTGATCGCCTCCTGCTGAAGGAGGCTCAGGCGTGCCGCGGCATAGCCGCTGGGTCCCGGGTCGTCGGTGTCGTGGCGTGGGTCGAGGCTCGTCACCGGGCAGCTCCTGGGGCTGTCCCCTCGCACCGGGCGAGGAGTGTCGTCGTCCGCCACGGGATCTCGTGTCCGTGGCCGCCCCGCTCGTGCGGGGATCTCTTCTAGGTGGTGTGGCGTCGTCCGTCGTGAGGTTGGGAGGTGGATGGTGGGGCGGCGTGCACCGGGTGGGCGCGTCTCGTGCGGCGGCTCCGTGCTCGGCGGGCCACCGGGATGCCGCGCGCCCCGCGTTTGCCGGCGCCCTGGTCACGCCGTATGGCCCCGTCCCCCGTCCCGGTGCGCCTGTGCGGCGTACGGGGCGGGGGACGGGGCGGCGAGCACGGGGTCAGAGGGCGTCCGGGCCGCGTTCTCCGGTCCTGACCCGCACCGCGGTGTCGACCGGCAGGCTCCAGACCTTGCCGTCGCCGATCTTGCCGGTGCGGGCGGCCTTTACCACGACGTCGATCAGCTGTTCCGCGTCGTCGTCCTCGACCAGGACCTCGATCCGGATCTTCGGGACGAGGTCCACGGTGTACTCGGCGCCCCGGTAGACCTCGGTGTGGCCGCGCTGGCGCCCGTAGCCGCTGGCTTCGGTGACGGTCAGGCCGTGGACACCGAAGGCCTGGAGCGCCTCCTTGATCTCGTCGAGCCGGTGCGGCTTGACGACCGCGGTGATGAGCTTCATGCGTCCACCTTCTTGTTCGTCGCCGGACCCACCGCGGCGTCAGAGGTGGGAAGGGTGCTGCTACGGGGCAGGGAGCCGCCGCCGGCGCCGCTGTAGTCGTACGCGGTCTCGGCGTGCTCGACCTGGTCGATGCCGGAGACCTCGATGTCCTCGCTGACCCGCATCCCCATCGTCTTGTCGATGATGAGGGCGAGGATCGCGGAGACGACCAGAGAGTACGCGAGGACCCCGAAGACGCCTGCGGCCTGCTTGCCGAGCTGGTCGAGCCCGCCGCCGTAGAACAGGCCCTTGGCATCGGACTGGACGCCGCCGGTGGCGAAGAGGCCGACGAGCAGCGAGCCGACGACACCGCCGACGAGGTGGACTCCGACGACGTCGAGCGAGTCGTCGTAGCCGAACTTGAACTTGAGGCCGACGGCCATGGCGCACAGGACCCCGGCGATGGCGCCGACGGCGATGGCACCGAGAGGGCTGACCGCGCCGCCCGAAGGTGTGATCGCGACGAGGCCCGCCACAGCGCCGGACGCCGCGCCGAGGGTCGTGAAGGCGCCGTGGCGGATCTTCTCGTAGATGAGCCAGGCGAGCATCGCCGCACCGGTGGCGACCTGCGTGTTGAGGAACATCACGGCGCCCACGCCGTCGTCGTTGCCGAGCCAGGAGCCGGCGTTGAAGCCGAACCAGCCGAACCACAGGAGGGCGGCGCCGAGCATGACGAGCGGCAGGTTGTGGGGCCGCATCGGGTCCTTCTTGAAGCCGACCCGCTTGCCGATGACGAGGATGACACCGAGCGCCGCGGCGCCCGCGTTGATGTGGACGGCCGTACCACCGGCGAAGTCGATCACCCCGAGGTCGTACGCCCAGCCACCGGAGCCCCAGACCCAGTGGGCCACGGGGAAGTACACAATCGTCACCCACAGGGCGATGAACAGCGCCCAGGCGGTGAACTTGACGCGATCAGCCAGGGCGCCGCTGATCAGCGCGGGCGTCAGAATCGCGAACATCAGCTGGAAGACGGCGAAGACGTAGACCGGGATCGTGTAACCGTCCCAGAGCTGCACGACGCCGATTCCGCTGAGCCCGACGAAGTCGCCGTTCCAGCCGATGACGCTTCCCTTGTCCGTGCCGAAGGCCAGGCTGAAGCCGTAGAGCACCCACAGGATCGTGACGATCCCGAGGCTGATGAAGCTCATCATCAGCATGTTGAGCGTGCTCTTGACGCGGACCATGCCTCCGTAGAAGAAGGCCAGCGCCGGGGTCATCAGCATGACCAGGGCGGAACAGATGAGCATGAATCCCGTGTTCGCGGCAGACAGCTGGGGAGCGTCTGCGGCGAGCGTGATGCCTGGGGGCATCTGCGTCTCCTCGTCGTCGGTGCGGCCCGTGCGGGCGAAACCAGTGCGGTCGTGAGGGGTGGGCCGGTTATGCGCCATGAGGTTGTCGCAGCGCGGTTTCGGTGGATGCCCCTCGGTGTTTCACCGTCGTGACGAAGACTTGGTGCGTGTTACGCGTCCATGAACTGCCGGATGTCGGCCGGTGTGGTCGTTATCGTTGCGCAACCTACGGCAGCAGCGATGCGGCCGCCCACGGGGCCGGGAGCCGCGGTCGCGCGGTATACCTGCCGCGACGCGGCCGGGGGCGGAGACGCGGGTGTGCCCCGGAGCGCGGTCTGCGTTCCGGGGCAGCGGACGGCCGGGGACCGACGACGGCGCTCCCCTCGTCCGTGGGAGCAAACGGGGCGTAGGGGGCCCGACGGTGCGGCACGGGGCGGGCGGGCAGTCAGGTGGATGCCTGCGCGGCTTCCGGCAGTCGGGTCGCCAGCTCGTTGCCCAGCTCGATCACCTCGGTGACGGTGCCGTACTCGCGTACGGCGCTGTCCACGGTCTTGCGGAGCCTGGTGTTGAGCCGCTCCGAGCGGACCTTCTTCGCGATGCCGATGGCCTCGCTCGCCGCCGCCGCGCCCCGTTCGGGTTCCCTCTTGAGAAGGTGCACCGTCGCGAGTCCGATGAGGTTAAGCGCGTACGAGCGGTGATGTTCGAGATCCCGGCCGAACAGCTCCACGGCGCGGCCGATCGCGGGCTCCGCGAGACCGGCGTACGCGACGTTGCGCCCCGCGGCATATGCCAGGTCGCGGAAGGAGTGCCCGTTCTCGGCGTACAGCTCGGCCTCCGAGAAGAACGTGATCCAGTCGGGGTCGGGCGCGTCACCGTCCATCGACTCGTGGGCGTCGGCGAAGGTGTCCTCTGCCATGCGGACCGCCCGTTTGCACTTGCCCGCCTGGCCCAGGTTGGCGTAGGAGCGGGCTTCCATCGCATACAGCATGGCCTGAGTACGCGCGGTCGAGGCGTGGCGGCTTCCGTACTGGGCGAGGTGGATGAGTTCCAGGGCGTCGTCCGGGCGGCCCAGGTGGATCATCTGGCGGGCCATGTTGGACAGGACGTAGGAGCCCAGCGGCTTGTCGTCGGCCTCCTTGGCGGCGTGCAGGGCCAGGACGAAGTACTTCTGCGCCGTCGGCTGGAGCCCGACGTCGTAGCTCATCCAGCCGGCCAGCTCGGCCAGTTCCGCGGCGACCCGGAAGAGGCGGCGGCCGGTGTCCTCGGTCTGCGGTTCCTGGAGGAGGTCGGTGACCTCGTGCAACTGGCCGACAACCGCCTTGCGGCGCAGCCCTCCTCCGCACTGGGCGTCCCATTTGCGGAACATGACCGTGGTGGACTCCAGCAGTTCCAGCTCGGGGCGCGACAGACGGTGCCCCGTACGGCGCGGGGAAGTGGACTGCTCCAGCGTGGTGAGCGGTTCACCGTGCATGGGCTGGAGCCAGCGCTGCATGGGCTCCACCAGGGCGGGGCCGGCCGTGAGGGCGAGCGAACCACCGAGGAATCCCCGCCGGGCGAGCATGAGGTCGCTGCGCGAGAACTCGCTCATGAGCGCGACGGTCTGCGGCGCCGTCCAGGGCAGGTCCACGCCTGCCGTGGAGGGCGACTGGTGCAGGGAGCGCAGACCGAGGTCCTCGACGCTGACGGCGCAACCGAAACGCTCCGAGAACAGCTCGGACAGCAGCCGCGGAATGGGCTCGCGCGGCTGCTCGCCGTCGAGCCAGCGTCGCACTCTCGACGTGTCCGTGGAGATGTGGACTGCGCCCAGTTGCCGCGCCCTGCGGTTCACCTGGCGGGCCAGCTCCCCCTTGGACCAGCCGCTGCGCAGGAACCACGACTCCAGCAGGGCGTTGGGACGCTTGTCGCCCGCTCCGGTACCCGTACCGCTGTCGGGTTCGCCGAACTCACCGTTTCCGGCCATGAGCACGCCCCCATCCCTGATGCTCTCCGTCGTCGCCGTACGCCGACTCGCCTCGGGACGCGCGTCCGCGTACCGCCGAGACGGGGACGCGGCCCTGCCCACCGATCCGTCACAACCTGAGGATCCGGTGGGTGGGGACGCGTCACCGAGAGTCTGCCCAGTGAAGGTAGGACGCCGCACCCCTTCGCGGCGAGCCGCACCGGCCAATCGCCACCATTCGCCACCCCTGCGCTCGAACTCACCCTGCTCTTCACGCGATTGACTGATCCAAGCCAGCGAGGGACCGGCGCGCGGAAGCGTGTTGGGGCGCACGAGGGACCGTACGCAACCCCTTCGTACCGAGACAAGAGCGAGCACAGCGTCACCGCGCCGATCCGGTTCGTAACCCGAGGTGCCCGGTAAGCGTTGGACGCTCCGGACACGTTGGAGGAGGCATGGGCTTCACGATCGGCGGCATCCGGGAGAAGCGGACCGGGGCACGACGGCGCGGGCACCCCTCGGAGTACACGACGGTGGCCGAGTTCACCGGCCTCTGGGGATGGGACGTCGCCCCGGGAGCCCGTACGGCAGCGGGGGTCTGCTCCTGCGGCGTGGCGTCCTGCACCGCCCCGGGAGCGCATCCCCTCGACTCCACGGGCACGGTCCATGCGGGCGCCACCTTGGACGAGGTAGCGGCAGCGTGGTCCCAGTGGCCCGGTGCGGCTCTCATGCTGCCCGTCGGCCTGGCCTTCGACGTCATCGACGTGTCCGAGTCCGTCGGCCTGCACGCCCTCGCCCGCATGGAGCGCATGGGCTTGCCTCTGGGCCCCGTAGCGGTCACCCCGCAGGGGCGCGCCCAGTTCTTCGTCGCGCCCGGGGCTGCGGCAGCCCTCCCGCGGCTGCTCTACCGCGCGGGCTGGGACGACGCCGATCTCGATCTGCACGGGCTGGGCTCGGGCAGCTTCATCACCGCTCCGCCCTCGGACCGGGGCGGTCTCGGCCCCGTCCGCTGGTTGCGCGCCCCCGCCCCCGACACGGCTTTCCGGCCGCCGGAGGCCCGTCTACTGCTCGGCACACTCGCTTACGTGGCACACCGGTCCGGGGCGTGACGGGCGGGGCCGCCGTGCCCCCGAGGCGTCGGCCGTGCGAGGGCACGGTGCAGAGCCTGCTCCGTGCGGGGCGCAGGCCACGCGGACCGCGCGGACATCCCTCGGGATGATGCCGCGAGACGGTTGAGGAGTACGGGACAGGGCCCCGCGTGCGAGTGTCGCGGGGCCCTGTCATGGATGCTTGATGCCCCGGTGGCGCGCCCCGTGGACTATGCCACGGGGCGGGCCACCGAAGGCTCAGCCGCTTCGGCCGATCCCGTGCAGCCGACCCGGTTCGGTCGCCTGCCAGGGCTCGCCCCGCTCGGCTCAGTCGCCGATGAGAGCGTCGACGAAGGCCTGCGGCTCGAACGGCGCGAGGTCGTCCGCTCCTTCGCCGAGGCCGACGAGCTTCACGGGGACTCCCAGCTCACGCTGTACGGCCACGACGATGCCGCCCTTGGCCGTGCCGTCGAGCTTGGTCAGCACAATGCCGGTGATGGAGACGACCTCGGCGAACACGCGCGCCTGGACGAGGCCGTTCTGACCGGTGGTGGCGTCGAGGACGAGCAGCACCTCGTCCAGCGGCGCCTGCTTCTCGACGACGCGCTTGACCTTGCCGAGTTCGTCCATGAGGCCGGTCTTGGTGTGCAGTCGGCCGGCCGTGTCGATCAGGACGGCGTCGGCCTCCTCGAGGATGCCCTCCTTCACGGCGTCGAAGGCGATGGAGGCGGGGTCACCGCCCTCAGGACCGCGCACGGTGCGGGCGCCGACGCGCTCGCCCCACGTCTGGAGCTGGTCGGCGGCGGCGGCGCGGAAGGTGTCCGCGGCCCCGAGGACGACGGTCTTGCCGTCGGCGACAAGAACCCGGGCGAGCTTGCCGGTGGTAGTCGTCTTGCCGGTGCCGTTGACACCGACGACCATCACGATGCCGGGCTTGCCGGGCGCCGACTCGGTGTGCACGGTGCGGTCCGTGTCGGGGCCGACGAGCGTGAGCAGTTCCTCGCGCAGCAGGGTGCGCAGTTCGTCAGTGGTCCGCGTGCCGAGGACGCGGACCCGTTCACGCAGGCGCTCGACCAGCTCCTGAGTGGGGGCGACGCCGATGTCGGCGGTCAGCAGGGTGTCCTCGATCTCCTCCCACGTGTCTTCGTCGAGGTGTTCGCGGGAGAGCAGTGTGAGCAGGCCCTTGCCCAAGGCGTTCTGCGAGCGGGAGAGCCGGGTCCGCAGCCGGACCAGTCGCCCGGCCGTGGGCTCGGGCACCTCGATCTCCGGAACGGGCGGGGCGGCGACGACCGGGTCCTCGACGGCCTCAGGCGTCCGCGTCGCCTCTGCGGCGTCGGGGAGGTCCACCTCCTCGATCGTTCTGCGGGTTTCGTCGCTCGGCTTCTCGGCCTCTTCGCCGACATGCGGCTCGGCCGGTGGAGCGGTGACGGTCGGCGTGCCGGAGGGCGGTGGGGGCGGCAGTCGCTTCTTTCTGCGACCGCTCACCACCAGCCCACTGATCGCGCCGACCACGACCAGGGCGATGACTACAGCAAGGATGACGATGTCCATAACGCCCCCCAGTATCAGCCATGGACACCTCGCGCTCCTGGATTGTGCTTTCCTCCATGGGACAGAAGATGACATTTCAGACGAACCGGGCCGTTCATGAGCGAGACATCCCAGCCCCCCGACCCACCCCTCGACGCCGCGTCCGGTACGGGGCCCGAAGCGGGCGAGAGCACCGTGGAGACGAGGGGCATCGAACCGGTCCCCGACCATCTGCGCGGCGGGCGGCCCCGGCAGGTCTTCCCACTGTGGGTGTCGGCCAACATCAGCGTGCTGCTCGTCACGATCGGGGCGGGCCTGATCGTGGCCTACGGCCTGAACTTCTGGCAGGTCCTGGGAGTCGCACTCGTCTCCCCCGTGGTCGCCTACGGACTGGTGGGCCTGGTGTCGATCGCGGGCAAGCGGGGCGGGGCCCCCGGGATGACGCTTTCTCGCGCCGTCTTCGGACAACGGGGCAATCTGCTGCCCGGCACGCTGATCTGGGTGACGCGCTGGGGCTGGGAGACCGTCAACGCCGTCACCGGCGCCTACGCCTGCCTGACGGTGCTGGACATCGTCTGGGGCCTGCACCGCACGGACTTGCTGACCGGCGCCACCCTGGTGGGCTTCGTCGCCTGCACCTTCCTCATCAGCGGCCTCGGACGGCGGGTGCTCCAGGTGTGCACCTCCTGCTCCATGGTGCTGTTCGGACTCTTCAGCGTGCTGATCCTGGTACATCTGGTGCGGGTCACGGACTGGACGGCACTGTTCGCCCGTCCCGCCGGCCCGTCCTCGTTGATGGTCGCGGGTTTCGGGGCCATCACCGCCGGGGGGATCAGCTGGGTGCCCACGGCACCCGACTTCACCCGGTATCTGCCGCGCGCCGTGCCCGCGCGCGCCCTGGTGGGGTACACCGTCGCCGGGGCGCTCGTCGTCGTGACGCCTCTGGTGCTGATGGGGGCCGTTGTCGCCGTCGGGCTGCCTCACCTGTCCGGTGCGACGGATCCCGTGTCCTTCCTCGGCGAGGCACTGCCCACCTGGATCGCGGTCCCCTACCTGGTGATCGCCCTGGTCGGCATGGTCCTCATCAACGCCATGTCGATGTACTCGGCCGGCTTCACCGCGCTGACCCTGGGGCTCCGGGTGCCGCGTGCGGCCGCGGTCAGCGTGAACGCGGTGATCAGCCTGATCCTCGGCTGGCTGCTCATGAACGTCGCGACCGGCTTCCTCGACTCGTTCCTGTCCTTCCTGAGCCTGCTCGCCGTCGCGTTCTCCGCGTGGATCGGGGTGTTCGGCACCGATCTGCTGTGCGGTCGCACCTACGACGGTGCGGGGCTCATGGACACGGGACGGGGCAGCCCCTATTGGTACCGGAACGGTTTCTCACTACCGGCGACGACTGCGTGGGCCTGCTCCCTGGTGGTGGGGCTTCTGTTCACTCGGGTGGAGTGGTTCAGCGGCCCGTTCGCCTCGTCCTGGGTGGGCCGCAACGGACTGGGCTGGCTCGCGACCGTTCTGGTGGCGGGCGGACTGTACGCCCTGATGGCGCGCCCCGTGACATATGCGACGGGGCGGCGGCCAGGAGCCTGCAAGCGAGAAGCACCGTAGTCCTTTAGGCAGGTGGCTGCCTCGTGGCATATTCCACGGGGCAGTCACCTGCCGGCCCACCTGTAACGGTGCGGTCGCGCGGAGCGGCATGCGCGCTTCGTGGCGCGGAGGCAGCTTCCAGCCGGGAAGGCGCCTCCGCACAGCGTGGCCCCGTGGCATATGCCACGAGGCCACAGGGCCACAGGGCCACAGGGCCACAGGGCAAGCGCACTCTTCCTCGCCCTTTCCAGCCCCGCATTGCCACGCCACGCCCCCACCCGAAAGCCCCGTGGCATATTCCACGGGGCGCCCCACCCATAAAAACGCCCCACCAACCCAGAGCCATCACCCCGGCCCCCGGCCGGGCACCGCCACCGCCACCGCCACCGCCACCGCCACCGCCACCGCCACCGCCACCGGGCAGCGGCCACCGCGCAGTGGCCACCGCGCAGTGGCCACCACCGGCCCCCGCCGGCCCCGCCCCCGACTCGCCCCGTACCCGACTCGCCCCGTACCGACCCACCCCCCGCTCCCTCCCTGCCTCAGTGCAGTCGCTGGCCCTGCCTCAGTGCAGTCGCTGGCTGATGACCTTGGAGACACCGTCGCCCTGCATCGACACTCCGTAGAGAGCGTCGGCGACCTCCATAGTGCGCTTCTGGTGGGTGATGACGATCAGCTGTGAGGACTCCTGAAGCTCCTGCATGATCCGGATGAGGCGCTGGAGGTTGGTGTCGTCGAGGGCGGCCTCGACCTCGTCCATGACGTAGAAGGGGCTCGGCCGGGCCTTGAAGATGGCCACCAGGAGCGCGACGGCTGTCAGCGAGCGTTCGCCGCCGGAGAGCAGGGAGAGCCGCTTGACCTTCTTGCCGGGCGGACGGGCCTCGACGTCCACCCCGCTCGTGAGCATGTTGTCCGGGTCCGTGAGCAGGAGCCGGCCCTCGCCGCCGGGGAAGAGCCGCGAGAAGACACCCTCGAACTCGCGCGCCGTGTCGTGATAGGCCTCGGTGAAGACCTGCTCGACCCGCTCGTCGACCTCCTTGACGACGAGCAGGAGGTCGGCCCGGGTCTTCTTGAGGTCCTCCAGTTGCTCGGACAGGAACTGGTGCCTCTCCTCCAGCGCCGCGAACTCCTCCAGGGCCAGCGGGTTGACCTTGCCCAGCTGCTGGTAGGCGCGTTCCGCGGACTTGAGCCGCTTCTCCTGCTCGGCCCGCACGAAGGGCCTGGGGCGGTTGCGGGGGTGCTCGGGGTCGTCGGGGAGTTCCTCGCCGTCGGCGGGCAGGGACGGCGGCACGAGGGTCTGAGGACCGTACTCGCTCACCAAGGCGGCCGGTTCGACGCCCAGCTCTTCGAGGGCCTTGGCCTCCAGCTGCTCGATGCGGAGGCGCTTCTCGGCGCCGAGGACCTCGCCGCGGTGCACCGAGTCGGTGAGCTTGTCGAGTTCCGACTTGAGATCGCGGCCCCGTTCGCGTTCGGTGGCCAGTTCCTTCTCCCGCTCCGCCTTCTCCGCGTCGGCCGCGGTGCGTTCCTCGTCGGCGCGGGCCACCGAGACCTCCACGTGGGCCAGTAGCAGGCGCGCGCCTGAGGCCACGGCGCGGGCGACGGCCGCCTCGTGGCGCAGGCGCGCGCGGCGGCGTTCGGCGCGGGTGCGGGCCTCGCGCTCGGTGCGGGCGGCGCGGTCGAGTCCGTCGGCACGCCCGGCCAGGGCCTTGACGCGCTCCTCGTGCGTACGGAGCTGGAGGCGGGCTTCCATCTCCGTCTGCCGGGCATTGGCGCCGTCCGCGGCCAGCCGGTCCCGCACCGCGGTGTCCGGCTCGGCCTCGGCGTCGTGTTCGGCGCCGTCGCCGAAGGGGGAGGTCTCCTCGGCCACGGCCAGTCGCTCGGCGAGCTCCGCGGCCTCCGTGTCCGCCCGGTCCGCGGCCTCCTGCGCCCTGGTGGCGGCGGCGGTCATCCGCTCGGCCTCCCCGGTCGCGCCACGGGCCGCACCGGCCAGGGCGCCCAGCCGTTGCGAGACGGCCGACTTCTCCCGGTCCGCCGCCCGGCGTCGCTGGGCCAGTTCCTCCATGAGGGCCGCTGCCTCGGCGCGGCGCGTCGTGGCGGCTTCTTGGGCCGCGCCCAGATCCGCGCACCGTACGTCGAGTTCGTCGAGTTCCGCGGTGGCCTGGTCGACGGATGCCTGCACTTCGAGCAGGCTCGGGGCGCCGGCCGCACCTCCCTGGGCGAAGTGGACGCCGAGGACGTCGCCTTCGGTGGTCACGGCGGTGACGGCGGGGTGCTCGCGGAGCAGTTCGCGCGCCTCGTCGAGCGTCTCGACGAGGACCATGTCGCGCAGCAGTTCGTGCAGGGCTCCACTCAGCTCCTCGGGACCACTGACGAGATCGCATAGACGCCGCGCCCCACGGCTGGTCACGGAACTGGGGGACGTCGCGGCACCGGCGGACGTCATGGCGTCGGCGGCCGTCGCGACGTCGGGGCGGCGTGGCGGCTCCGCGGGTCCGCCGATGAGCAGGGCGGCACGTCCCGCATCGGTCTTGCGCAACAGGCGCAGCGCGTCCACGGCCGCACCCGTGCCACGCACCGCGACGGCGTCCGCCGCGGCACCGAGTGCGGCCGCGACCGGCGCCTCATACCCCGGAGCGACCGCGAGCAGTTCGGCGGCCGGCCCCAGCAGCCCCGTCAGGTGGTCCCCGGCGCTCAGGAGCGCCCCGGTACCGTCCTTGCGGCGCAGTCCGAGGGCGAGGGCGTCGCGGCGTGCCTCGGTGGCTGCGCAGGCCCGCTCGGCCGCCGTGACCGCTTCGCGCGCCCCGGTCCACGCGACGTCGGCCTCCGCGTGAGCGGTTCTCGCCTGCTCGTACCGTTCCTCCAGTGCGGCGTCCCCCGCGTCGAGCCCCTCGACCTCGCCGCGCAGCTGTTCGTACTCCTCCTGCGCGGCGACGGCGCGTTCCTGCGCCTCGTCTCTCGCGACGGCGAGCCGTTCGACCTCGGCGCGCGCGGAGGCGGCCCGGTCGCGCGCGGCGGTGACCTGTCCGGTGAGGCGGGCGAGGCCCTCGCGGCGGTCGGCGATGGCACGGGCGAGGTCGCGCAGCCGGCGCTCCTCGACGGCGAGCTGCCGTTCCAGTTCGCCGCGGTGGGCGACCGTGTCCTCCAGGGCGCGCTCCGCGGCCTCCAGAGCGGCACTCAGTTCGGCCTCCTGCTCCCGGATGCGAGCGGCCTCCCGTTCGAGGTCCTCCGGGTCGCGGCCACGCCGTTCCTCAGGCGGGACGCCGGTGGCGCTGGCGACACGGGCGTCGGCGAGGCTGACGGTCCCGCGTACCCGCTCGGCGAGGCGCGAGAGGTCGTACCAGGTCTGCTGAGCGGCGCGCAGACGGGGCGTGAGCGCCCGTACGGTCTCCTCAAGCTGTTTCTCACGCAGGAGGGCGGCCTTCAACGCGTTCTCCGCGTGCTCCTTGCGCTGTTTCAGTGCGGCCTCGTCGGCGATCTCCGCCCCGAGCGCCTCGCGCAGCCGTACGAGGTCGTCGGCGAGCAGGCGCAGCCGGGCGTCACGGAGGTCCGCCTGGATCACCGCGGCGCGGCGGGCGACCGCCGCCTGCCGTCCCAACGGTTTGAGCTGGCGGCGCAGTTCGTCGGTGAGGTCCTGGACACGGGCGAGGTTCGCGCGCATCGCGTCGAGCTTGCGGAGCGCCTTCTCCTTGCGCTTGCGGTGCTTGAGGACGCCTGCGGCCTCCTCGATGAACGCGCGGCGTCCCATGGGGTCGGCGTGCAGGACGGAGTCGAGCTGCCCCTGTCCGACGATGACATGCATCTCCCGGCCGATGCCCGAGTCGGAGAGGAGTTCCTGGATGTCCAGGAGACGGCAGGTCTCCCCGTTGATCTGGTACTCGCTGCCCCCGTTGCGGAACATGGTCCGCGCGATGGTGACCTCGGCGTACTCGATGGGCAGGGCGCCGTCGCTGTTGTCGATGGTGAGGGAGACCTCGGCGCGGCCCAGCGGGGGCCGCCCCGTGGTGCCGGCGAAGATGACGTCCTCCATCTTGCCGCCGCGCAGCGACTTGGCGCCCTGCTCTCCCATGACCCAGGACAGGGCGTCGACGACATTGGACTTGCCGGAACCGTTGGGTCCGACGACACACGTGATTCCCGGCTCGAACCGCAGCGTGGTGGCCGAGGCGAAGGACTTGAAGCCGCGCAGGGTCATGGCCTTGAGGTGCACGCAGCCGGACTTTACCGCCCGGCGGGCCGCGTCCGGGGCGCGTGGGCGACGCGTCTCGCCAGCGAAGGCGCGACGGTGGGGCCGAGGTCGCGGTTTCGTCGCTCGGCGGGCAGGGCAGATCAGTCGGTAGGACGATCGGGAGGGCTGGACGCAGGGGGAAGAGGTCTCGTCCCGAAAGCTTGGAAACGCTGAGGCACGAGAGCAGGAACGGGCACGGGGCCGGAAGGAACCGACACGGCGGACATCTGCGGTGGGCCAGCGTCTGTGGCCGACGGAACCGATCGAGGAACGGCGTTCGCGAGCGCGGCTCCGCCGGAGGCCGCCGGTGCTGCGGATGCCACCCGTGAAGGAGTGTGAAGGAAAGAAAAAGGGACGCCGGAGCGTCCCTGGTGTTACCGGCGTGGCCCGTGGCTCAACCGGCCGCTCTCGCCCAGGGGCAGAGTGGTCAGGTGAACGCGGGCTCCGGCTGGGATACGTCGATGCTCTCGAGGAGCGCGTCGCTGTGATGAGAAGCGGCAGCCGCGAGCGCGTCGTTCTCGGTCTGAATCCGTACGAGCTCGGATTCGAGGTCCTGGACGCGCTGCTGGAGCCGTCGCATCTCGGCGAGGAGTCGCGGGTCGGAGCCGCCGACGTAACCGAGAAGCGCCTTTGCCATGATGAGTGGTCCTCCACATTGAGTGACCGACCGATGTGGTGGTGGGTCGTGAGGGAAATTCGCACCCGCGATGTCTGGCGATGCTCAGTTCGTGCGGTCCTTCGTGTGCCAAACAGTTAAGGTGCGCGGGGATTCCAGAGTCTCACCAAAAAGTTTGACGGTCAACACGATCAAGCCCCGGCGGGGCGCTGCTCCGGGGGCGGGTGGCGGAGTGGTCCGCGGCGGCGCTCTCCTGTGGAGGCGTGGGGCGTGACGATCATCTTTCACACCGCCGGGAGCCGTCGCAAGGGGTTTGCGGCAATCACCAGCGGCTTTCCCCTCGGCCTCCGGTCCGGAGCCCTCGGCGTGCGGCGTACGGGCATGGGTGCGCGTGGCTCGCTCAGCGGATGGCGAAGCCTTCGTATCCCCCCTTGGGGGTGGTCCAGATCTCAGTGACTCCGTCGACCCTGCCGGGTGTGTCGCCCTCCACGAGCCACTCCAGCAACTCCTGGCACGCGTCACGGGGCCCTTCGGCGACCACGTGGACACGGCCGTCCTCAAGATTGAGAGCAAAGCCACGCAGCCCGCCGATCTCCAGTGCCCTGGCGCGGGTGAACCAGCGGAAACCCACCCCCTGGACCTTGCCTCTTACCCACGCGGTGAGCCGTACGTCCTTGTTCATAAGGGGCACGCTAACCGGCCAATTCCTCAGGGGACACTTCCTCCCCTGATGCCATGGCGTAGGGTCCCGTCGGCAAAGGGCTCACTCGTTCGGGTGAGCCTGAACGCAGCGACGAGGAAGACCAGGGACATGGGACGCCACCGACGCTTTGCCGCCGACGACGCCGAACCGGACGGCCGCGCCGCAGAGACCACCGAGGCGGCGTACCTGCCGTATGCCGCGCCGGCCCAGGAGCCCTACCACGGCGCTCTCGCGCAGGAGCCGTACCCGGGCGCTTTCCCGAGGGAGCCATATCCCGGCGCTTTCACGGACGGGTTCGCTCCGTCCGTCACGGCCCCTCCTGCCACTGCGGCCCCGTGGACAGCGCCCCGTGACCACTCGTGGGAGCAGGACGCGGCTCTCTTCGACGGCGGCCGGGGGGCAGTACGCCCGGCACCGGTCCGTGCTCACGCAGCTGACGAGGTGGCGGACCACGCCTACCCGAACCCCCCCGCAGGCGGCAGTCCGGCAGGGCGCACGGGGCACCGTCGCAAGAAGCGCGGGGGCGTGCCGGTGCGCACTGGTCTGCTCGGTGTGTCGGCAGCCGTCGCCCTGGGCGCCGTCGCGGTGGGTACGGGGCTCCTCCCGGGGAGCGGTTACTCCTTCGGCGAGGGGCATGACACGAAGGTGCGTGCAGCGGACTCTCCCGACGATCTGAACGCGCCGTCGACCGCGGACGGTGCCGCCGTCGACCGCAGCGCTCCCTCGGCGAGCCGAGGCACGGAGCGCTCGAAGGCCCCGTCGCCCGCCCGCTCCAAGGAGAGCAGGAAGCCGGCAAGCGCCCCGTCCACCACGAAGGCGCCGAAGCCGTCCACCGCCGCCCCGTCGGCGCACACGGAGGCCGGTAACGGGGCGGGAGGGCCGGGGAGCGGCGCCGCACCGTCGACCACGACGACCGCGCCCCGTACGCCCAGCAGCACGCCCTCGCAGAGCACGCCGACCCGTTCGGCGCCGCAGCAGTCGGCCGGCGTCCCCGCACCGCTCAGCGGCGACGAGGCAGCGGCAGCGGCGGCGGTCCTGTCCCTGGTGAACCAGGAGCGTGCCTCGGCCGGGTGCAGCCCCGTGCGGGCGGACGCCCCGCTCGCCTCACTCGCGGGCGGCTTCAGCCGCGACATGGCGGCACGCGGCTTCTTCGACCACACCGATCCGGACGGCGACTCCCCCTGGGACCGTGCCGACCAGGCGGGCGTGAGCAACCTGGGCGGCGAGAACATCGCGCGGGGGCAGGCCGACGCGGCCGCCGTCATGGAGTCGTGGATGAACAGCCCCGGTCACCGGGCGAACATTCTGAACTGCGACTACAAGACACTCGGGGTGGGTGTGCACTTCGGTTCCGGTGGCCCTTGGTGGACACAGGACTTCGGCTTCTGAACGCCCCGCCGCTGCGAGGCCGCCCCGTGTCGCGGCGTGTGCCCGGTCCCGGTGCCTCCCGGCGCTTCGTCCGGCCCCCGTACCTGCTCCCGTACCTGCTCCCGGCCGGCTCGTACCGCGTCGTCTGGCCCGCCCCGTGTCGCGCCCGTCGCCCGCCCCGTCCGGGGGCCCTCGGCGGCGCGCGCCCCGTCACGCCGCGCGCGGCGGCCTCTGGCACTGAGGGCAGAAGTAGCTGGAGCGGTTCATCCAGGGGCGGCGGCGCATGGGCGTACCGCAGCGTCGGCAGGGTTCCCCCTCCCTGCCGTACGCGTCCAGGGAGCGGTCGAAGTAGCCGGACTCCCCGTTCACGTTGACGTAGAGGCTGTCGAAGCTGGTCCCCCCGACCTGGAGCGCGGCGTTCATGACGTCGCGGACGTGGCCCAGCAGTTCGGCGGTACGGGGCCGGGTGAACGTCGCGGTGGGACGCTCGTAGTGCAGCCGGCTGCGCCACAGTGCCTCGTCGGCGTAGATGTTGCCCACGCCGCTGATGAGCGACTGGTCCAGCAGGGCCCGCTTCACAGTGGTGCGCTTACGGCGCAGCGCCTCGTGGAAGGCTGCGTCGTCGAACAGCGGGTCGAGCGGATCCCTGGCGATGTGCGCGATGACGTCGGGCAGTCCGTCGGGCGTCGTCCCGTGCAGGGAGAGGCCGCCGAAGGTGCGCTGGTCGACGAAGCGGAGTTCGGTGCCGAGGTCGTCGGTGAAGCGCACCCGTACGCGCAGGTGCTTCTCGTCGGGCGCGCTGTGCGGCTGGACGAGGAGCTGACCGCTCATGCCCAGGTGGGCGAGGACCGCCTCGTCGGTGCCTGCGAGCGGCAGCCACAGGTATTTGCCGCGCCTCATGGGTGTGTCCAGCCGCTTACCCCGCAGACGGTGCGCGAAGTCCGTACCGCCCGCGACGTGGCGGCGTACGGCGCGCGGGTGCAGCACTTCGGTCTCGGCGACGGTCCTGCCGTCGACCCAGCGCGCGAGCCCGCGTCGTACGACCTCGACCTCGGGAAGTTCGGGCACGGTGCCTCCTCGGGCATCGAACGGTGCGGGGAGCGCCGCGACGTTCTCACCGACGGTGCGGAGACGACCGCGCGGGCGGAGCACGTCGCGTCGACGGGGCGGTGGCACGCCCCGTACGGCGCGGGACGATCGACGCCCCCGTCCCGGGTGCCGTGGGTACGGTCCCGGGACGGGGGCGTCGATCGTCTTGCGGTCAGGCGGAAGCGGAGCCGTCGTCCGGGGCGACAGCGGTGGGCTGCTCCCCCTGGGCGGCGGTCTGCGCGGCGCGTTCGTCCGCCGCGGCGCGAATGGAGCGCCAGGCGGATTCGGCGGCCTGCTGTTCCGCTTCCTTCTTGCTGCGGCCGGTGCCGGTGCCGTACGAGACGCCTCCGACGCGGGCGGCAGCAGTGAAGGTCTTCTCGTGGTCCGGTCCGGTCTCCGTCACGAGGTACTCGGGGACCCCGAGCCCTTCGGTGGCGGTGAGTTCCTGGAGGCTGGTCTTCCAGTCCAGTCCGGCGCCGAGGCCCGCCGACTTCTCGATGAGCGGGTCGAAGAGCCGGTGCACCAGCTCGGACGCCGTCTCCAGGCCCTGGTCGAGATAGACCGCGCCGATCACGGCTTCCAGCGTGTCGGCGAGGATGGATGCCTTGTCCCTGCCACCCGTACCCTCTTCGCCCCGGCCGAGCCGGATGAAGGCACCGAGGTCGAGCCCGCGGCTGACCTCGGCCAGCGCGCGAGAGTTGACCACCGCGGCCCGCAGTTTGGCCAGCTGGCCCTCGGGCAGGTCGGGGTGGGTGCGGTAGAGCGTGTCGGTGACCACCAGGCCGAGCACGGAGTCCCCGAGGAACTCCAGCCGCTCGTTGGTGGGCAGCCCACCGTTCTCGTACGCGTACGAACGGTGGGTGAGCGCGCGCACCAGAAGGGCGGACTCGAGGTGGTACCCGAGCCGCCCTTCCAGAAGCGTGTGGGACGAGGCCGCGGTGTCCGCCGAGGCGCCCCCGCCTGCTCGGGGCGCTTTCTTCTTGGCGTTGGACAGTTCAGTCATCGGCCTTCTCACCTACCGCGTCAGACTTCGAGAACCTGGCGCTTGTTGTAGGTGCCGCAGCTGGGGCACGCGATGTGCTGCTGCTTGGGCTCGTGGCAGCGCTCGCACGCAACCAGGGTGGGGACCGCAGCCTTCCACTGCGACCGGCGGTGGCGCGTGTTGCTGCGCGACATCTTCCGCTTCGGAACAGCCACGGCTACTTCTCCTGCTTCTCGTCGGCGCCTGCTTCAGCGCCGCTCAGCTCGTCCTTCTCGCCGTCCGAGGTGGTCTCGGCGAGTCCCTGCAATGCCGCCCAACGGATGTCGACGGCGTCATGGTGGTGGTCCGGGTCGTCCGCGAGCCGTGCCCCACACGTGGAGCACAGGCCCGGACAGTCTTCCCGGCACACCGGCTGCAGCGGCAGTGCGAGCACCACCGCGTCACGCAGCACGGGTTCGAGGTCGAACATGCCGTCCTCAAGGGGGGTGATGTCCTCGTCCTCTTCGGACTCCTCGTCGGGCGCCGCCGTACGACGGCGTCGTTCCTCGGCTTCCGGGTACGAGAACATCTCCTGGAAATCCGCGTCGAGCTCGCGCTTGAGCGGTTCCAGACACCTTACGCACTCCCCTTCGGCCGATGCACGGGCGGTACCCGTGACCAGCACACCGTCCATGACGGATTCGAGGCGGAGGTCGATCTCCACCGGGGAGCCTTCCGGTACGGCGATGACGCCTTCGATACCGAAGACGGCGTCGCCACCGGGCGCCTGGATCGTCCGGGACAGCCGCTGGAGCGCACCAGGACGTCGGCCCAGCTCGTGCGTGTCGAACACGAGGGGGTTGCGGTGGTCGAGGCGGGCGTTCAGAACTTTCCCTGCTTTCCAGATCCTGGGTTCGTGACGGGCCGGCTCACGCGCTGTACGGGACAGTGCGGGCAGCCTGGATCGCGGAGGTACACACGACCGAAGAACCAGGGTACTGGAGCCTACGCGATCGGCCCAATCGGTCCTCGGCGGGGTACCCCGAACCGGTGACCCCGGCCGGCCCGTGGCACCCCGCCCCGTCGGGTACTCGGTACGCCGGCACGAGCTGCCCTATCGCCCCTGCTCGTACGCGCGCAGCTGCTCCGCACTGATCATGGTCGTGTCGAAGAGGCTGGTCTCGTCGAGCGCCGCAGCCTCCTGCGCACGGGCGTACTGCTCTTGAGTCCCGTACGGGTCGGGCTGCTGCGGATAGCCGTAGGCGGCCTGCTGCGCGGCGTACGGGTCGGGCTGCTGCGGGTACCCGTAGGGGTCCTGCTGCGCCCCGTAGGGATCGGGCTGCTGCTGATACCCGTACGGGTCCTGCTGCTGGTACCCGTACGGGTCCTGCTGAGCGGCGTAAGGCTGCTGGGCGGGGATCTGCGGCGCCTCGGCCGGCGGGGCGGGGAGCGCGGTGGGCACCGCGGCGGGTACGGGCTCCTGGGCCTGGACGGGCTCCGGTCCGGCCGGCTGCCGCACGGCAGGCGCGTCCGAGAGCACGGCGAGGTCGGCGAGGTAGTCGGCGTCGTTCGTGAACTGCCGGCCACCGCCCTCGGCGGAGAGCGCGCCCAGCTCGTCGGTGGCGACCCGGCCGTGCAGTTTGTCGCGGCCCCGGCCGACGGCCTCCAGCGTCTTCGCCAGCACGGCCTCGAAGGCACCCAGCTTGGCGTCCACGTAGTCGTCGGCGCGGCTGCGGAGCGTCTCGGGGTCCTCGCTGCGCTCCGGGGCCTCCGCGTAGTCGGAGTCCTCGTAGCCCTGCTCGTCGAGGCCGGCGCCGGTGCCGAGCAGTTTCTCGCGGCCCCGGCCGACGGAGCCGAGGGTCTTGGTGAGGACGACCTCGAAGTTGGCCAGCTTGCTGTCGACGTAGTCCTCGGCCTCGGCCCGCATCTCCTCGGCCTCGCGGCGGGCCTCGGCCAGGATGCGGTCGGCCTCGCTCTGGGACTGACGGGCGACCGCGGTGTCCGAGATCAGGGAGCCCCGCTCGTCGTGTGCGCCCTTGATGATCCGCTCGGCCTCGCGCCGGGCCTCCTCGACCATCTGCCGGCGGTCCCCGATGACTTCCTGCGCCTGGGCGAGGGAGCCGGGCAGTGCCTCGCGCACCTCCTGGAGGAGGGCGAGCAAGTCGGCGCGGTTGACCACGCAGGAGGCCGACATGGGCATCGACCGGGCACCGTTGACGGTGTTGACGATCTCATCGAGCTTCTTCTGCACGTCCACCGTGTGCTCGCCACTCTCTCGACTGATGGGGAGACGGACGGGACGACTGTACGACCAGAGCCGTCCGGGGGAACAGCGGGTGATGTCCCGTCAGCACGGACGGGCCCGGTTCGGGCGGTTGGGGGGCTTTTCAGCTGTCGGCCAGGCGCCGGGCGAGCGCGTCGTTCACGACCGGGGGCAACAGGTGCGTGACGTCGCCGCCCCACTTCGCGACCTCCTTGACGAGCGAGGAGGACAGGAAGCTGTACGTGGGGTTGGTGGGGACGAACAGCGTCTCGACGCCCGAGAGGCCGTTGTTCATCTGCGCCATCTGCAGTTCGTAGTCGAAGTCGCTGACGGCGCGCAGCCCCTTGACGATGGCGGGGATGTCGCGCTGCTTGCAGAAGTCGACGAGGAGCCCGTGGAAGGACTCGACCTCGACGTTGCCGAAGTCGGCGGTCACCTCACGGATCAGCTCGATCCGCTCGTCGACCGTGAACAGCCCCTTCTTGGACTGGTTGATCATCACCGCGACGTGCACCACGTCGTAGAGCTTGGAGGCGCGGGCGATGATGTCGAGATGACCGTTGGTGATCGGGTCGAAGGACCCAGGACAGACGGCGCGGCGCAACGTGATCCCCTCGCTCTGCGGTCGATTCATGGTGCGTTTTCGCACGTGGAGGCGGCGCGACCGTACCAAAAGGTGCCTTCGCCGTAACGGCGGGCCCGTAGTGCTTCGAACCCCTCCGGCCAGGCGAATTCCCCGCCTCTGGTGCTGCGCTCCACGGTGACGAGCGCCTCGTCGGCGAGCCAGCCCCGGGTACGGAGTGTGACCAGGATCTCCCGGAGTTCTGCGTCGGTGACGGCGTACGGCGGGTCGAGGAAGACGAGATCGTACGGTTCCCCGGCCGCCTCTCCCGCCGCGATCTGGGCTGCTTTGCCCGCTCTGACCTCCGCGCCGGGAAGCCCAAGGTTGCGGACGTTGTCACGGATGGTGCGCACGGCGCGCGGGTCGGCGTCGACGAGCAGGCTGTGGCCGGCTCCTCTGGACAGCGCTTCGAGCCCCACGGCTCCGGAACCGCCGTACAGGTCGAGAACCCGCTCTCCCCGCAGCGCGCCGCCGAGCAGCGCCTCCCAGGTGGAGAACAGCCCCTCGCGCGCGCGTTCGGAGGTGGGACGAGTGCCGTTGCCCGGGGGCACGGACAGGCGGCGTCCGCCGGCCGTACCGGCGATCACGCGGGTCATGGTCTGGCGGTCCTCAGGGTCAGTGGTCGGGCGGTCGGTTAGGGGGAAGCGTGGATTCAAACCCTAGGCCGTACACGAGTGCGCCGCGCACAGGAGGGGCCACGGCGCACTCGCGCACGGCGTGCCCGGCCGCCTGGCCAAAGGGCACGCCGGACCGGGCGGGGAGTCGCCCTGGTACGGCACGGAGCCGCCCTGGTACGGCGCGCGCCAAAGGTCACCCCTTGTCCAGGTAACTTTCCCGCTCCTCGTCCAGGAGGGCGTCGAGGGTCGTGCGCAGCGCGGGCAGGCGGGTCAGTTCCGGGTCCTCGGCCACGACGGTGGCGGCCTCCTCCCGCGCCTGCGCGATGATCTCCTCGTCCTCGATGACGGCGAGCATGCGCAGCGAGGAGCGGACCCCGGACTGCGCCTGGCCGAGGACGTCGCCCTCGCGGCGCTGTTCGAGGTCGATCCGGGACAGTTCGAAACCGTCGAGGGTGGCCGCGACGGCGCCGAGACGGGCCCGGGCGGAGGCGGCCTCCGGCATGTCCGTCACCAGCAGGCACAGGCCGGGCGCCGAGCCACGCCCGACACGACCGCGCAGCTGGTGCAGCTGGGAGACGCCGAAACGGTCGGCGTCCATGATCACCATGGCGGTGGCATTGGGCACGTTGACGCCGACCTCGATGACGGTGGTGGCGACGAGCACGTCGAGTTCACCGGCGGCGAAGCGGCGCATGACGGCGTCCTTGCCCTCGGGCCCCTCGGGCGCCATCCGTCCGTGCAGGATGCCGATGCGCAGTCCCGCGAGGGGGCCGGCGGCCAGACCTCGCGCCACGTCCAGCACGGCGAGCGGTGGCCGCTTCTCGTCGTCCGGGCCGCCCTCGGCCTTGTCCGGGTCCTTCGTCTTGCCGGTCTTCTTCTTCGCCCCGTCCTCCTCGTCGCCGATGCGCGGGCACACGACGTACGCCTGATGACCGCCGGCGACCTCCTCGCGCACCCGCTCCCAGGCGCGCGCCAGGAAGTGCGGTTTGTCCTGCGCGGGGACGACGTGGGTCGCGATGGGCGAGCGCCCGGCGGGGAGTTGGTCGAGGACGGAGGTCTCCAGGTCTCCGAAGACGGTCATGGCGACGGTGCGCGGGATGGGGGTCGCCGTCATGACCAGCAGGTGCGGCGTCTGCTTGCCTTTGGAGCGCAGGGCGTCGCGCTGTTCGACGCCGAACCGGTGCTGCTCGTCGACCACGACGAGGCCGAGGTCGTGGAACTGCACCGTGTCCTCGATGAGGGCGTGCGTGCCGATGACGACGCCCGCCTGCCCCGTGGCGAGGTCGAGCAGGACCTTGCGGCGCGCGGCGGTGTTCATCGAGCCGGTGAGCAGCACCACTTCGGTGCCCAGGGAGGAGCCGCCGAGCATGCCGCCCTCGGCGAGGTCGCCCATCATCTCCGTGACGGAGCGGTGGTGCTGCTGGGCCAGCACCTCCGTGGGGGCGAGCATCGCGGCCTGACCGCCGGCGTCGACCACGGCGAGCATGGCGCGCAGCGCGACCATTGTCTTGCCGGAGCCGACCTCCCCTTGGAGCAGACGGTGCATGGGGTGTTCGGTCGCCAGGTCGTCGAAGATCTCCTTCGAGACCTTCCGCTGTCCCTCGGTGAGGGTGAACGGGAGCCGCGCGTCGAAGGCGGCCAGCAGCCCGTCGGGTGCGGGCCTGCGTGCCACGGCGGGGAGTTGGGCGTCCGCGTGCCGGCGCCGGGCCAGCGCGACCTGCAGGACGAATGCCTCGTCCCACTTGAGGCGGTCCCGCGCCGACTGCACGTCGGCCTTCGTGTGCGGACGGTGGATCTTCAGGAGCGCTTCGGGCAGCGGGATGAGGCCCCGCCCCTCGCGCAGGCTCCGCGGCAGGGGGTCCTGGGCCTCCTGGGCGCTGGGCAGCACCGCGTCGACGGCCTTGGCGATCTTCCAGGACTCCAGCTTGGCGGTCGCCGGGTAGAGCGGCAGCAGGCTGCCGGCCCAGGAGCCCGCCGCCTCCTTCTCGTCGCTGTCCGCGCGCAGCAGTTCATAGGCGGGGTGGGCGAGCTGCAGTTTGCGGTTGAACACGGAGACCTTGCCCGCGAACATCGCCCGGGTGCCGGGCAGCAGGTCTTGGTGCGGTTTGTGCACCCCGCGCCCGAAGAAGACGAGCTGAAGCCGGCCGCTGCCGTCGGTGATGGTGACCTCCAGCCGCTTTCCGCGCCCTGCGTTGAAGGTCAGGACGCGGGCGTCGGCGACCTGCGCGACCACGGTGACGTGCTCGTCGAGCGGCAGCTCCGCGAGCCGGGTCAGCTCACCGCGTTCGGCATAGCGCCGCGGGTAGTGGTGCAGCAGGTCGCCGACCGTGTGCAGGCCGAGGTGTTCGGCCATCACCTTGGCGGTGGGCGGGCCGATCACTTTCTTCAGGGGTTCGTCGAGCGAGGGCACACGCCCATTGCACACCACGCCACTGACAGTGACCATCCCACCCGCCGCCTGCCGGGCGCCCGCTCGTCGCCGCCCGGAGCCGCACAGGAATCCTCTCGGTCAGCTTTTCCATACGGTCGGTGAAGTCGTTGCCCGGCGGTCGACCCCGCGCCTGGGGTGTCGCCCTTCCGCTTCTGCTCGCGCGGCCACCTCCTGCGGAGCCGCCGAGACCGCGGTGCACGAAACCGCCCTCTCGTCCGTGGAACGCTCGGTCGCCGCGGTTCGTCGCGCCGACGACGGACACCGCCGCAGCCGCATCGCTGCCGAGCTGACCGCCCTGGCTCACAGCCGGCATGGGGCGGAAGGACGAGGCAGCCGACTGGGCCTTCGGGGCGCTCGGCACCTACGAGAACGACACCTCCGAGACCGCCCGGCAACGGCGGCAGAACGGCAGAGGAGGTACTGGGGCAGGTCACCTCCGGGTGGTCTGCTGGAGCGCCGGGCCTTCGCCTCGTGGCATATGCGACGGGGCGGGGGAGGTGGCAGACGCGGGCAGGGCGCCGCGTGGGCCGCAAATATCACGCACGTGCCCGCGTATCACGCAGAGCCCGCGCCCGCGCCCCGTCACATATGCCACGGCGCACGCTCGGCCGTAGCGGGCGTCATCGCATATGCCACGGCGCCCGCTACAACGACGCCCCGACAGCCGCCCCGTCGCATATGCCAGAGACCAGCACCCGGCAGGGGGAGCAACGATCGTCCCCGCGCCCCGTCGCATATGCCACGACCTGCGCGCCCCTCAGCGCGCTTCCGCTGCGGCACGCCTCTCCCCCGCCTGCTCAGCTACTCCACTCCGATGAGGAGAAGGGCGGAGTTCCGGCCGCCGTCGTAGACGACCGTATCGACGGCCAGGTGATGTTCTCTGACGTGCTCCTCCAGACGGCCGGGCAGTTCGTTCGCGGCGTCCTCGCCGAGGACGAGCGTCACCATCTCGCCGCCTGCGGCAAGCATCCGGTCGAGGACCGTGCGCGCCGTTTCGGCGACGTCGTCACCGATGACGGCGACATCTCCGTCGATGAGACCGAGGACATCGCCCGCCTGGCAGATCCCGGCGGAGGTCCAGGACTGGTGCTCGGCGACGGCGAGTTCGGCATACCGCGTCGCTCCTGCCGCCGCGGTCATCGCGACCACGTCCTCGTCGAAGCGGCGCTCCCGTTCGTGCACGGCGAGCGCGGCGATGCCCTGCACCGGCGAACGCGTGGGGACCACCGACACACGCACGCCGAGCCGGCGCGCGTCCTCCGCCGCCGCCGACGCCGTGTGCCGCAGGGCGGCGTCGTTCGGGAGGAGGACGACCTCGTGGGCGTGTGCCCGTCGTACGGCTTCGGCGAGTTCGCCGCTGCCGGGGAGCTCCCCCGGGCGGGCCGGCACTGTGGTCGCCCCTGCCTCGGCGTACAGCTCCGCGAGGCCGACGCCGGGGACCACGGCGACGATGCCGCGCGGCGCCCTCTCGCCCCTGGGGGCGGTGGGGAGTCCGGCGACGTGCGCCTCGGCGGCGAAGTGGGTGATGCGGATGCGGTGCGGCCGACCGGCCTCGATGCCCGCCTCGATGGCCGCTCCCGCGTCGTCGACGTGCACGTGGACGTTCCAGAGGCCGTCACCGCCGACGACGACGAGGGAGTCCCCGAGGTTGTCGAGGCGCCGCCGGAGGCGGTCCACGGCAGCGTCCTCGGCGTCGAGGAGGTAGATCACCTCGTAGCCCGGCCCCGTCCCGTCCCAGTGCGGCGTGTCCGCCTCGCAGGTCGCGGCCACGGTTTCCGGGGCGGGAGCGTGCTGGGGAGCGCGTTCCTGCCAGCGAGCGGGGCGCAGCGGTATGCCGCCGCCCACGGCTCCCCCGCCGAGAACCTCCACGAGTGCGCCGAGAACGGTCAGCAGTCCCCGGCCACCCGCGTCAACGACCCCGGCCCGGCCGAGCGTGGCGAGCTGACCGGGCGTCGCGGCGAGGGCGGCCCGGGCGCCGTCGTACGCCGTGCGGGCCACGGTCAGGCAGTCGCCACGGGTAGCGACGCAGGCGTCGGCCGCCGCTGTGGCGACGGTCAGTACGGTGCCCTCGACGGGATGAGCCACCGCCTGGTAGGCCGAACGGGCCGCGGTACGCAGCGCGAGGCTCAGTCGCGCACCATCCGCGACGTGGCATGTGTCACGTCGCGTGGCGCTGAGGGCGGCGGCTCCGTCTGCGGGCCCTGCGCCGGCAGCCGCCCCGTTCAGCCGCTCGGGCTCCTCGGCGAGCACCTGGGCCATGCCGCGCAGGAGCTGGGCGAGGATCGTGCCGGAATTGCCGCGAGCCCCGACCAGGGCACCGTGGGCCATCCCCCGCACGACTTCCGCGAGTGACGGGGCGGACGGCGCGGCGGCGGGAGCGCCGACGGCGGCGGAGGGCAGGTCGACGGAGTCGCCCTCATGGGCCCGGAACAGCGCCTCGACGGTCTGCGCGGCGGCTTCCATCGTCAGGTAGAGGTTGGTTCCGGTGTCACCGTCGGCGACCGGATAGACGTTGATGGAGTCGATCTCCTCGCGGGCCCGGCCCAACGCGTCGAGCGACGTCGCGCACCAGGCACGTACGGTGGCGGCGTCGAGAACCCGCCCCTCCTCCTCGGGCACCAGGGGCCTCCTTGAGCAGCCGGACTGAACGCAGCGTAGTCGCCGCTCGGGGGCGGGGACCGCGAAGGCGGGGGCCGGGGTCCCGGGCGGTCATGGTAGTTTCGTAGAGCGGGAGTGGCCGTTGTATGCTGCTCCGGTTGCCCGATGAGAATCGGGCCATTTCCCCCGGCAACGCCAGTCAGGCACTTTCCGTCTCTGATCCCGGCCTGCCGGGATTCACCGTAAGTGCATCTGAAGTCTTTGGAGTGACCCGTGGCTGCCAACTGCGACGTCTGCGGCAAGGGGCCGGGCTTCGGCAACAACATTTCGCACTCGCACCGCCGTACGCCTCGTCGCTGGAATCCCAACATCCAGCGCGTGCGTGCCGTGGTCGGTCGGACGCCGAAGCGGCTCAACGTCTGCACCTCGTGCATCAAGGCCGGCAAGGTCTCGCGCTAAGCGAGGTCCCCTCGCTCAGGCGGGGACGACCCGGTCTCGCGCTGACGTATGCCGGCGCGGCCACCTGGCTGGTTGCTGTAAGAGCCGGTCCACCTTCGGGTGGACCGGCTCTTACGTATGTCCGCGCATTGCGGTCGCTGCGCTGCTGGGCGTCCAGTACCCGTGATCCTGACCGTGTGCCTGTTGCGCCGGACCGGCGTCGGCTGTCTGTACGGCTGTGCACCGTCCCGGGCCGCTCTTTGCCAGAATCGGCGGGTGCGTACTTCCTCCGGGCCGTCCTGCGTGGGGTCCATCGCCGTCCAGTTCGGCGTTCTGGGGCCGCTGTGCCTGTACGCCTCGGACGGCACGCCGCTGGACCCCGGTGGGCCCCGCCCACGTGCCCTGCTGACGCTCCTGCTGGTGGAAGCCGGGCGACTCCTGTCGACTGAACGCCTCCTGCGGGGCGTGTACGGTGCCGAGCCGCCGGCCGGGGCTGTGAACGCGCTCCAGTCGCAGGTCTCTCGGCTGCGTCGGCGTATCGCTTCCACCGGGGCCCGCATCGAGAGGACCGCCTCGGGGTACCGGCTGCTCGTCGAGGACGTGGGAGCGGTGGACGCGCACGCGTTCGCGCGGCTGGTCGCGCGGGGACGGCGGGAACTCGAAGCGGGGGACGGGGCGGCCGCCGCGGCGTCGCTGCGTTCCGCCCTCGCGCTGTGGCGCGGAGAGGCCCTGCAGGATCTGCCTCAAGTCGCCGAACACGTCGCGCGACTTGAGGAACTGCGTCGCACGGCCCTCGTCTCCCGCATCGAGGCCGATCTGCTGTGCGGGGTGGCTGCGGAGGTCGTCCCTGAGCTGAGGGCGTTGCTCGCGAAGCACCCCGTGGACGAGCGGCTTCACCTGTTGTTGATGCGGGCCCTGCGGGACACGGGGCAGCCCGCTGAGGCCTTGAGGGTGTTCGAGGAGGTGCGGCGGCTTCTGGCCGAGCGGCTCGGCGCCGATCCCGCGCCGGAACTCGTCGCGCTGCACGCCGAGCTGTTGCGTGCGACGCCTGCCGAGACCACAGCGTTGCCGCTGACCGGACTGCCGGAGCAGCTGACCCGTCTCGTCGGGCGAGAGGAGGAGTTGGCGGCCCTGACCGCGCTGGTGGCAGACGAGCGCCGCGTCACCCTCACGGGGCCGGGTGGTACGGGAAAGACCCGGCTCGCGGCAGAGGCCGCGCGCCACCAGCGTCTGCCGGTCTGTCTGGTGGAGTTCGCACCGCTGCGGGACGGGGCGCACGTACCGTACGCGGCATTGACGGCGCTGGGAGTCCGCGACGGTTTCCGCGCGCCCCGTGGCGATGTCACCGGGCGCCTGCTGTCCACGCTGCGGGGCCGTTCCCTGCTCCTCGTGATGGACAACTGCGAGCACGTCCTGGACGACGCTGCGCGCTGTGTGGCGAGGATTCTGGCGGCGTGCCCGGGGATTCGCGTGCTCACCACGAGCAGGGAGGCACTGGGTATCACCGGTGAGGTCGTACGCCCCGTCCCGCCGCTGCCCCACGCCACCGCCGTACGGCTCTTCCGGGAAAGGGCCGCCGCCGTGCGCCCCGCACCCGGGACCTGGGGCACGGGCCTCCTGGGTAACAGCACGGCCGCCTGGGCCAACGAGGCCGACAAGGCCAACGGGGCCAACGGGGCCAACGGGGCCAACGGGGCCAACGGGGCCAACGGGGCCAACGGGGCCAACAGTGAGGACACGAGCAGCTCCGGCTACGGGACCGGTACGGGGCGGGCGGACGAGGACGTGGCCTCTGCCATCTGTTCGGTCCTGGACGGTCTGCCCCTGGCCATCGAGCTCGCGGCGGCGCGTCTGCGCACGCTGGCCCCGCAGGAGCTCGTGGAGCGGCTCACGGACCGGTTCCATGTGCTGTCGCGCGGTGACCGGACCAAGCCGCCGCGGCATCGCACGCTGCGCGCGGTCGTCGAGTGGAGCTGGGACCTGCTGAGCGCGCGGGAACAGGAGTTGGCCCGCGCCCTGTCCGTCTTCGCGGACGGGGCGCGCGCCGAGGCGGTCGCAGCCGTGTCCGCGGTGCCGGGGAGCGCCGACGTGCTGGACTCGCTGGTCGAGAAGTCCTTCGTGGACGTCGCCGAGGGGCGCTACCGGATGCTGGAGACGGTGCGGGCCTTCTGCGCCGAGCGTGCGGAGGACCGAGGAGAGACGGGGCGGTTGCGCGACGCGCACGCCGCGTATTTCCAGCGGACGGCCGAGGAGGCCGAACCGCTGCTGCGCGGCTCCCGCCAGCTTCACGTGTTCGACCGGCTGGCCGCCGAGCGCGCCGACCTCGACGCCGCCCTCGGCCATCTGGTCGCGCACCGTCCCCGGGCGGCACTGCGGATGATGGCGGCCCTGTCGTGGTTCTGGCGGTTGCGCGGGCTGTACGCGCAACAGGCGTCGACGGCCCGGGATCTCCTCGCGGCCGTCGGCGACGAACCGCCGACGGGGCTGGAGGAGGAGTACGTCCTGTGCCTCCTCAACACGCTCGGCGAGCCCTTGGACGGGGCGGCTGAGCTGGACGTCCTCGACCGGATCGACGCTGTGCTGTCGACGGCCGAGGCACCTTTGCGTTTTCCGTTCATCGCGGTCCTCCAATCGTTCGCCCTGGGGCCCCGTCCGCGGACGGACCGGCGCATCGTGCGGTTGCTGAGCGGCGCCCCGTGGGCCTCGGCTCTCCTTCTGCTCGGCTCGGGCTACCTGGAGTGGCTCGCGGGGCGGCCGGGGCCCGCGGAGGAGTCGTTCGCCCGGTCCCTGGAGTCCTTCCGTGCCACGGGGGACCGTTGGGGCGTGGCCAACTGCCTCGACATGCTGGCCCTCTTCGCGGACTGGGACGGAGACCGTGCACGTGCCCTCGTACTCCTCGACGAGGCGCTGCTCCATGTGCGGGCCCTGGGGTCTCAGGAGGAGATCGCCGATGTGCTGATGCGGCGTTCGTCCGTGGTGCTCCACGGTGGGGACCTGCCCGCCGCGCGGGCCGACCTTCTCCGGGCCGGCGAGCTGTACAGGTCGGCCGGGCTTCCGGACAAGCCGGCGGCCACTCTGCGCAGCCTCGGCGACGTCGCGCGGCTCGCAGGGGACACCAGGACGGCGAAAGAGCGCTACGAGGCCGCCAGGGCCTCCCTCTCGGGAAGCTGGTACAGCGCCGGCGAAGACGTCCGCGCCCTGCTCGGACTGGGGCGGACCGCGCTGGCGGAGGGCGACGCGGGAGCGGCGCGGGCATGGACGACTCTGGCGCGGCAACGCGCCGTCTCCGCCAAGGACCGCGGGGCCCTCGCCGACGTCCACGAAGCCCTCGCCGCGCTGTGCGTCGCTGTCGCTGTTTCCGCCCCGGTGGAAGAAGAAGCGGGGCACGGGGCGGTGCGCACGGGGCGGCCCGGAAGTCGCGAAGCGTCGCTCCGTGCCGCGGAGCTGCTGGGCAGCGCACAGGCTCTGCGTGGGGCGTCACCCGATCTCGAACCCCTGGTCGTCCGCGCCCGGTCCCGGATACGCGCCCAGCTAGGCGAGGCCGCGTACGACCAGGCTGTCGAGAGAGGCAGGAGGACGACGGCGGCCGGATTGCCGCAGCGGTCAGAACCGGTCAGCGAACGGTAGGCGGCCGGTAAGAGGTCGGAGTCACTCTCCTGGCATGACTGATGCGCACACGCCTCCGCACGACAGCCACCCCGAACCCGTACACGCCACAGGCACAGGCACAGGCACAGGCACAGGCACAGGCACAGGCCACCACGGTCGCGCCGGCACGCCCCGCTCGCGCCCCGGGCGCGGAGGCCGGTCCGCCCCGTTGGCGGGTGTACGCGTCCTGGTGTCGGGGGCGAGCGTCGCGGGTCCCGCCACAGCCTTGTGGCTGGACCGCTACGGGGCGGAGGTGACCGTGGTGGAGAAGGCCCCGGAGCTGCGCACGGGCGGCTTCGCCGTGGACTTCAGGGGGTCCGTGCACCGTAAGGTCCTGCGCGCCATGGGGATCTGGGAGGAGGTGCACGCGCGGCAGACCGCCATGGGCCGCCAGAGCGTGGTCGACGACTCGGGGACGGTGCTCGTGGATCTGCCGGCCGCGTTCATGAGCGGAGACGTCGAGATCTTCCGCGGCGACCTCGCACGGATCATGTACGAACGCACACACCGCCGGGTGCGCTACGTCTTCGGCGACTCCATCGCGACGCTGCGGGAGGACGAGGCGGGCGTGGACGTCACTTTCGACCGCGCCCCGTCCGCGCGGTACGACCTCGTCGTCGGCGCGGACGGCCTCCATTCGCACACCCGGGGGCTCGTGCTGGGCGACGAGGAGCGCTTCCTCCGCTTCGGCGGTTACTACGTGGCGGGGTTCGGCGTCCCCAATCACCTGGGACTGGACCGCACGGCGCGGATGTACAGCGAGCCGGGCCGCACCGTGCTCCTCAGTAATTACGACGGCGATCCGGAACGGGGCGGTGCCGCTCTGGTTTTCGCTTCCGAGCCGTTGGCGTACGACCGTCACGACGTGGCGGCGCAGAAGCGCGTGCTCCTGGAGCGGTTCGCCGGTATGGGCTGGGAGACCCCGAAGGTGCTGAAAGCGCTGGAGTCGGCCGACGACCTCTACTTCGACGCGCTGTCCCAGTGCCACGTGGACCGTCTCTCACGAGGACGGGTGGTGCTGGTCGGTGACGCGGGATACGGGGCGACCATGGGTGGCATGGGGACGGGCACCGCCCTGGTGTGCGCCTACGTGCTGGCCGGTGAGCTGGCGACGGCGGATGGCGACCACACGTCGGCCTTCGCGGCGTACGAGGCGGCGGTGACGCGCTTCGCGAGGGGCTGCCAGAAGACGGCGGGCAACGCGGGCCCGTTCTTCGCTCCTCCGACAGAGGCGAAGATCCGCAGCAGGGACCGGATGTACCGCCTACTGAGCTCGCGACCGGTGGCCGGGGTCTTCCGGCATCTCACCCTCCGCGCCGCACAGAACCTCCGGCTGAAGGACTACGAGGGGGCGGAGGCGGACGTAGCGCCGGGTGCCCCGGCCTGACCCGCTGAGACGGAGGCACGGCTACCGCGCGTCGAGAACCCATGGCGTACGGGTGACCTACGCCGCACGAGTGACCTACGCCCTGCGGGTGACTACGGCCTACGCCGTGCGGGTGACGTGGTGGCCCCGTGGGGCGCACCGCCGTCACCCGTACGGCGTAGTGCACGCCTTCCGTCCGCCCAGTCGTCCCCTACTCCCCCGTCCGCTCCCGGAACTGCCACGCGTGGTCCACGGGGCCGATGCCGGCACCGAGCGGGAAACCGGCGGCGATGGCGCCGGTCACGTAGTCCTTCGCGGCGCGTACCGCGTCGGGCACGGTGCGGCCGAGCGCGAGATGGGAGGCGATCGCGGAGGCGAGGGTGCAGCCGGTGCCGTGGGTGTGCCGGTTGTCGAGGCGCGGGGCGCTGAGCCAGTGTTCCTCGGTGCCGTCGGTGAGGAGGTCGACGGCCTCCCCGGAAAGGTGTCCGCCCTTGATGAGAGCCCAGCGGGGGCCGTGGGACAGGATCGCCCGAGCGGCTTCGGGCAGGTCCTCGGGGCGGGTGACGTGGACGCCGGTCAGTTGGGCGACCTCGTCGAGGTTCGGGGTGGCCACGGTCGCGACGGGCAGCAGTTTCGTCCGTACGGAGTCGAGGGCCTCGGCGGCGAGGAGGGCGTCACCGTGCTTGGAGACGCCGACCGGGTCCACCACGACCGGGGCGTCGGTCTCGGCGAGGAGGGCGGCGACGGTCTCGACCAGGGCCGCCGACGACAGCATCCCCGTCTTGACGGCCTGTACCCCGATGTCGTCGACGACGCTGCGGTACTGCGTCCGCACCGCCTCCTCGGGGAGTTCCCAAGCACCTTGCACGCCGCGGGAGTTCTGAGCGGTGACGGCGGTGAGAACGCTCATGCCGTGCACACCCAGGGCCAGCATCGTCTTCAGATCGGCCTGGATTCCGGCGCCGCCGCCGGAGTCGGAGCCTGCGACGGTCAGGACGCGCGGAGGTATGTGCATACGCACGAATCTACCGCCCGTGCGTCAACGCGCCACAGCGTCCGCGGGCGACGTGGTCCACACGGCGGAGTGGCGGCCGCGCGACGTCGAGGCGGTCACGCGTCTCCCGGAGTCTCGATGCCGTCGTCGCCGGTGTCGCCGAAGTGGTCCCAGCCGCCGGCGCGGGTCCACGGGGCGCCGTCGACCGTCACTCCGGGGCGGGCCGAGGGGTTGAGCACCTCGCCGATGACCTTCCACCGCGCCGGAAGTTTCACCTCGGAGGGGAAGGTCGCGACGATGGCGTGGTCCTCGCCCCCGGTGAGCACCCACTGCAGGGGGTCGACGCCGACGGCCTGGCCGATGTCGTTCATCTGCGAGGGGACGTCGACCTTCCCGGACACGATGTTGATGCGCACGTTGCTGGCCTCGGCGATGTGCCCGAGGTCGGCGATGAGCCCGTCGCTGACGTCGGTCATCGAGGTGGCTCCGAGCCCGGCCGCCGCGGGCCCCGCGTGGTACGGGGGCTCGGGGCGACGGTGCGCCTCGACGAAAGCACGCGGCGAACGGAACCCGCGCGAGAGGACCGCGTGGCCGGCCGCGGACCAGCCGAGCCACCCGGTGACGGCGACGACGTCGCCGGGCCGGGCGCCCGAGCGGACGACGGGCTCGTGGTTGCGGAGGTCGCCGAGTGCGGTGATGGCGACCGTGATGGTGTCGCCCCGTACGAGGTCTCCACCGACGACGGCGGCGCCGGCCACCTGGCACTCGTCGCGCAGCCCGTCCATGAGTTCGGTGGGCCACGTCGCGGGGAGTTCGGCGGGGACGACGAGGCCGAGCAGGAGCGCGGTGGGTACGGCGCCCATCGCGGCGATGTCGGCGAGGTTCTGGGCGGCGGCCTTGCGGCCCACGTCGTAGGCGGTGGACCAGTCGCGCCGGAAGTGCCGCCCCTCCAGGAGGACATCGGTGCTCGCGACGACGCGGCGGTCCGGGGCGGCGACCACGGCGGCGTCGTCCCCCGGGCCGAGCCGCACGGCCGGTGTCGTGGTGAGTCGCGAGGTCATCTCCCGGATGAGCCCGAACTCTCCCAGTTCCCCCACAGTGCCCTTCATCCTCGTGCCCCTTCTGCGCCGTTGCGCTTGCGGTCGCGCGCCGTCTTCGCCATAGGTACCGTCAAGTCGTACGTGAACTTCCCCGTGTCGTACCCCTCCGGGGCACCGTCGGGCACCGTACCGACGCCACCAGCGCCCCGGGTCTCCCCGTGGTGAGCGACGACGCGATAACGTGGCGTCCCCTTTCCCCCCATGATCCTCATGGCCGCCCTGGAGGTTCCGTGGTACAGGCGTACATTCTGATTCAGACGGAGGTCGGCAAGTCGTCCGCCGTCGCCGAGGTCATCAGTGGCTTCTCCGGTGTCATACAAGCCCAGGACGTCACCGGTCCCTACGACGTGATCGTGCGGGCCGAGGCGAGCACGGTGGACGATCTGGGCCGCATGATCGTCGCCAAAGTCCAGCAGGTGGAGGGCATCACCCGTACTTTGACCTGCCCCGTCGTCCATCTCTAACCCCCGTCTACGCTGGGCCGCGTGAACATCTCTGTGCTCCGGCGTCTCACCGGTCCCGCTGTACTGGTGTCCTTGTGCGCTGCCGTCGGTTGTTCCTCGACGAACGGCACGGAGAAGGCGGCGGTTCCGTCCCCGGGCACGGCCGCGACCGCATTGTGCCGGAAGCTGGACGAACAGCTGCCGGACAAGGTGAACGGGCTCAGCAGGAACGATCCCGAGCCGCAGTCCGAACTGACCGCGGGGTGGGGCGACCCGGCGATCATACTTCGCTGCGGCGTGCCCCGCCCTGCGGAGATGAACGACCCCGACGCGGACGGGGCGGAGGTCAACGGAGTCGACTGGAACGTCTTCGAGAAGGGCGACGGTTCCTACCGTGTGACGACGGTGCTGCGCACCGCCTACGTCGAGGTCAGCATCCCCAAGTCCCGCGTCAAGGAGGGCCTCGCGCCCCTCACCGACCTCGCGAAGCCGATCTCCAGGACGATCCCCAAGGGCATCGCCGACTGAACACCGCCGTGGGGCGGCCCACCGGGCCGCCCCACTTCTCCAGGAAAGCGTCCCGGTCGCGTGAACGGGTCAGCGCAGCCCGGTCGAACGGCTGAGGGCGGCCTGGAGCAGCCGGTCGATCAGTTCGCTGTAGCTCACGCCGCTCTTCTCCCACATCTGCGGGTACATGGAGATGGGCGTGAACCCCGGCATCGTGTTGATCTCGTTGATGACGAATCCCTCGTCGGTGAGGAAGAAGTCGGCGCGGACGATGCCCTCGCACGAGGTCGCCTCGAAGGCGGCGACGGCCAGCCGCTGCACCTCGGCCGTCTCCTCGGGCGTCAGCGGGGCGGGCACGACCCCCGAGGCCGAGTCGATGTACTTGGCCTCGAAGTCGTAGTACGCGTGGTCGGTGACGGGCGGGATCTCCGCGGGCAGACTGGCCCTCGGCCCGTCCTCGAACTCCAGGACGCCGCACTCGATCTCGCGGCCCCTCAGGAGGGACTCGACCAGGAACTTCGGGTCGTGACGCCGCGCCTCCTCGATGGCCTCGTCGAGGTCCTCGAAGCCGTCGACCTTGCTGATGCCCATGGACGAGCCGCCCCGGGCGGGCTTCACGAACAGCGGCCAGCCGTGGTCGGCGGCGAAGTCGACGATGCGGCGCCGCGCGTCGGCCGGGTCGCTCTCCCACTCCCTCGGGCGGATCACCAGGTACGGCCCGACGGGCAGGCCGAAGGAGGTGAAGACGCGCTTCATGTACTCCTTGTCCTGGCCGACGGCGGAGGCGAGCACTCCTGCACCGACGTAGGGCGTGCCGGACAGTTCGAGCAGGCCCTGGAGCGTGCCGTCCTCGCCGTACGGGCCGTGCAGCACGGGGAAGACGACGTCGACCTCGCCGAGCGCCTTGGGCACGGAGCCGGCCTCGCTGTAGACGACCTCACGGCTTCCGGGGTCCAGCGGAAGCACGACGCTGCCCTCCGCCCCCTCGGCGAGCTGCTCGACGCTCGGCATGGAACGGTCGGTGATCCCCATACGCTCCGGGGCGTCCGCGGTGAGGGCCCAACGGCCGTCCGTGGTGATGCCGATGGGCAGCACGTCGTACTTCTCGCGGTCGATGGCGTTCAGTACGGCTCCGGCGGTGACGACGGAGACGCCGTGCTCCGAGCTGCGGCCACCGAAGACGACGGCCACAAGCGGCTTGCGCGGCTCCCCTCCGCCGGCGGGGGGAACAGGGCTCTGGGAGAGGTTCTGGCTGCTCATATCGCGTTGAGCGTACCTGCTGGTAGGCCTCGCGTCAGCGTACGGAGGGATCGATCCGCCCGGTGCGCCCGTACGGCGGCCCGTCCCGGCCCTCCGACCACGCGGGGCCGTCGGACGCGGGGTTGGCATCGGCCTGTCGCGCCCCGTGGCATAGGCGACGGAGCACGTAGGCGGTGACCTGCCGGCCGCGTGGCATATGCGACGGGGCGCGGGAAACGACCTTCCCGCCCGCGCCGGGGCATATGCGACGGGGCGCGGCAGCCGCACCCTCCCGAAGGACCCGTGGCATATGCGACGGGGCGCGTAGGCGGCGGCCCGCCGACGTCGTGGCATATGCGACAGGGCGCATGGGCAACGGTCTCGCCCACCCCGTGGCATAGGCGACGGAGCACGTAGGCGGCGGCCCGCCCGCCCCGTGGCATATGCAACGGCGCTCACGAGCCCCGACGCCCGCCCCGACCCCGTCCGCCCGACCCCGTCCGCTCAGCCCCGCCCCCTCAGCCCCGCTCCGACTTCGCGCTGCGCGACATGAGTTCCTCGAGCGCCACCAGAGGCGCCTTGCCCTCGTGGACGATGCTCACGACGGTCTCGGTGATGGGCATGTCGACGCCGTGCCGGCGACCGAGGTCGAGCACGGACTCGCAGGACTTGACGCCTTCCGCGGTCTGGTTGGTGACGGCGATGGTCTCGGCGAGGGTCATGCCGCGGCCGAGGTTGGTGCCGAAGGTGTGGTTGCGGGACAGCGGGCTGGAGCAGGTCGCGACGAGGTCACCGAGGCCGGCGAGACCGGAGAAGGTCATCGGGTCGGCGCCCATGGCGAGGCCGAGGCGCGTCGTCTCGGCGAGCCCGCGGGTGATCAGGGAGCCCTTGGTGTTGTCGCCGAGCCCCATGCCGTCGGCGATGCCGACCGCGAGGCCGATGACGTTCTTGACGGCACCGCCGAGTTCGCAGCCCACCACGTCGGTGTTGGTGTAGGGCCGGAAGTACGGGGTGTGGCAGGCCCGCTGAAGACGCCGGGCGACGGATTCGTCCTGGCAGGCGACGACGGCGGCGGCGGGCTGCCTGGCGGCGATCTCCCCGGCGAGGTTGGGTCCGGTGACGACGGCGATGCGCTCGCGCCCGACTTTGGTGGCGTCCTCGATGACCTCACTCATCCGCATCGCGGAGCCGAGTTCGACGCCCTTCATGAGGGACACGAGCACCGTGTCGGGGCCCAGCGACGGGCTCCACGCGGCCAGGTTCTCCCGCAGGGTCTGCGAAGGCACCACGAGCACCGCGTAGTCGGCACCGTCGGCGGCCTCGGCGGGGTCGCAGGTGGCGGTGACCCGGTCGGGGAGGGTGACGCCAGGGAGGTAGCCCGGGTTGGTGCGGGTGGAGTTGATCGCTTCGGCGACCTCGGGGCGACGGGCCCACATGGAGACGTCGCAGCCCGCGTCGGCGAGGATCATGGCGAAGGCGGTGCCCCAGGAGCCGCTGCCGAAGACGGCGGCCTTCACGGGGCCGTTCACCTGACCTGTCACGTGGTGCTCTCCCCTGTCGTGCTGTTGCTGTGCTGGCGAGTGGCGTTGCCGCCCCGGTCCGCGCCGTCCGGGCCGCCGGCGGCCTT
Source organism: Streptomyces sp. NPDC049954 (assembly GCF_040656295.1). Classification (NCBI taxonomy): domain Bacteria; kingdom Bacillati; phylum Actinomycetota; class Actinomycetes; order Kitasatosporales; family Streptomycetaceae; genus Streptomyces; species Streptomyces sp. NPDC049954. Next base: position 16,442 of record NZ_JBFALS010000021.1, on the reverse strand, counting down.
CTTCCTGGCCTCGGCTGCTCTACGGCGCTGTTCTATGCGGACACGGCGCGGGTCGTGGACCACGGCGGGCGCCTTCTCGCCGCGCAGTTCCTCCAGGAGGCGGGTCACCGCGCCCATCAGGACCTCGGTGACTTCCTTGAGGAGTTCGGGTGTCGGCTCCTTGCCGTAGTACGCGGAGAGGTCGACGGGCGGTCCGGCGAGCACCTCCAGGCGCTTGCGCGGAAAGAACCGGAACTTCTTCTCCTTGGCGTACGGAGGCATCGCGAGGTTCGCGCCCCACTGCGCGACGGGGATGACCGGGCACCTGGTCTCCAGGGCGACGCGGGCGGCGCCCGTCTTCCCGGTCATGGGCCACATGTCGGGGTCGCGGGTGAGGGTGCCCTCCGGATAGAAGGCGACGCATTCGCCCTTGTCGATCGCGGCGACGGCTCCGCGGAAGGCGTCCAGCGCGTTGGTCGTCTCGCGGTAGACGGGAATCTGGGAGGTGCCGCGCATCATCGCACCGACGAGGCCCTTCTTGAAAAGGCCGTCCTTCGCCAGAAACCGCGGGAGCCGACCGGTGTTGTACTGGAAGTGTGCGTACGACAACGGGTCGAGGTAGGAATTGTGGTTGACGACGGTAATGAATCCGCCGTCCTGCGGCATGTGCTCCATTCCGCGCCATTCCCGCCGGAAGAGAACCAGCAGCGGCGGTTTCAGCACCACCGCCGCAAAGCGGTACCAGAAGCCGATTTTGCGGCGGGACACGCGGACACCTTCCTGTTCGGACCTGTTCGGACCGGAGTTACGTACTACGCCTGGCAGGCCGCACAAGTGTGGCCCCAGGTCCCCCGTCTGTCGAGGACACCGTACGCCCGACCTCTGCGCAGGTCCCGGCGGCACAGGGGCCGCGCGGCGTCCGCGCCCGCGGCCGGCGCCGCCCCCGCGCACAGCCGCGACAGGCGACAATGACCGCGATGCGCACTCCATCCGAACCGGCCCCGGACCTCCTGTGGACGCTGGTCGTCCCCCTGAAGCCCTTGCCCCGCGCCAAGACGAGACTCGCCGCGCACGTTCCGGCGCCGCTGCGCGAGCGACTCGCGCTGGCGTTCGCCCAGGACACCGTCGCCGCCGCGCTGGCGTGTCCCGAAGTCCTTGATGTGGTAGTCGTCACGGACGATGTCGAGGCCGCCGGGGCGCTGCGCGCACTGGGCGCGGGCGTCGTCGCGGACCAGCCGGGCCAGGGACTCAACGCGGCGCTCGCGCACGGCGCCGACGCGGCGCGCCACACCCGTCCGGGAGCGCCGGTGGCGGCGCTGAACGCGGATCTCCCGGCATTGCGTGTCACTGAATTGTCCCGGGTCCTGAAGAGCGCCGGGCATTTCCCGCGCTCTTTCCTCGTTGACGCGGCAGAAATCGGGACGACATTCCTGGCGGCTGCCCCCGGAACGGAATTGCGCCCGTTGTTCGGCGGCCGGTCCCGGTCCAGGCACCGGGCCTCGGGCGCCCGGGAACTGGGACTTCCCGACGTCCCCTCGGTGCGCCAGGACGTGGACACGGCGGACGATCTGCGCTCCGCCCTGGCGCTCGGGGTGGGGCAGTTCACACAGCGCGTCACCACGCTGCTGCCGGCGCACGACGGCCCGCCGAAGAGCGACGGGGCAGGCTGCCCGGCGGGAGCCTGAGAGACCGGCCCGGCGCGAGGTCCGGGCTGTCCGACCGCCCCGTTACGCTCGCCCCATGCAGGCAACGGCGTACACCTACGACGCACAGGACCACACGGGCAGCGTGCTGCTGGACGACGGCACCCCGGTGCCCTTCGACGCGGCGGCCTTCACGGCCGGCGGGTTGCGGCTGTTGCGTCCCGGGCAGCGGGTCAGGATCGAGACGACGGGAGAAGGCACCTCGCGCCGCATCACTTTGGTGACGCTCCAGACCTTCTGACGGTTCGGTGCCGTCCGAGGCCTCGTGATCGACGGCGCTCCGGGCCCTCTGAGCCTGTGGCCGTTGCGGATGCGGCCATCCCGCCGAAGTCCCGGCCCCGGCGGGAGCATCCACCACGCGCCCGATGGCCGAAACCTTTCCCCGGCGCCCACACAAGACGCCCCACACCAAGACGCCCCACACCAAGGCCGTTCGCAACGCAGGCAAACGCAGTTACGAGACAGCCGCGCCCCCCGATGACGACAAGGGCACAGCCGAGACGGCAAGGGCGCAGCGCATGAACTCGCGTACGCAGGCACCCGGACGCGCCGCGGGCCGGGCTCCCGAGGGAGCCCGGCCCGACGCGTGAGTTCTGCGTCCCTCCGGGGTGCCGGAGGTCCGGCCGCGGCCGTTGCTGAGTACGGTCCGGGGCGCGGGTTACTTCTTGCGGGCCGTGGCCTTCTTGGCCGTGGTGGTCCGCGCGGTGCTCTTCTTGGCCGGGGCCTTCTTGGCGGTGGCCTTCTTCGCCGGGGCGGTGTTCTTCGCGGCGGCCTTCTTGGCCGTCGTGGCCTTCTTCGCCGGAGTGGCGGTCGCCGTCGTCTTCTTCGCGGCGGCGGTCGTGGTCTTCTTCGCGGCGCCCGTGGTCTTCTTCGCCGGGGTGGCCTTCTTGGCGGTGGTGGTCGCCTTCTTCGCGGCCGTGGCCTTCTTCGCCGTGGCCTTCTTCGCCGCCGCCTTGGCGGTGGTCTTGGTACCGCCGGTGAGGCTGCCCTTGGGCGCCTTCTTCACCGCGACATCGTTCTTCGGGAGCTTCTTGGTCCCACTCACGAGGTCCTTGAAGCCCTGGCCCGCGCGGAAGCGGGGCACCGAGGTCTTCTTGACCCGTACGCGCTCCCCGGTCTGCGGGTTGCGGGCGTAGCGGGCCGGACGGTCGACCTTCTCGAACGAGCCGAAGCCGGTGACAGAGACACGGTCACCCGCGACGGTGGCACGGACGATCGCGTCCAGAACCGCGTCGACGGCGTCCGCGGCGTTCTGCCGCCCGCCGACCTTGTCGGCAATCGCTTCAACGAGCTGCGCCTTGTTCACGTCTTCCCCTTCGGAGACATTGCCAGAACGAATCTGTTCAAGCTTTTTCGCACGTTAGGCGGATATATACCGCAAATCAAACACGAAACGGGCTAATCACCCTTGTGCCGCAACGAACTCGGGCCCCTGGGAGTTCTCCCGGCGGGACCGACTCAACCGTCTTCGGGGAATCGGCCCTCATCGAGGTCCTTCATCAATCGGTCCAGGCGTGTTGCCGCTCCTGCGAGATCGTGTTTGGCCGCGGCCGTAATGACCAGCAGCTTCCGGGTCAGCGCCATCCGTACGCCCTCCGGGACTTGCAGTGTGCGCACCCTTGTGTGTGCTTCTTTGAGCCGGTCGGCGACCGCGCCGTAAAGCTGGAGTTGGCCGTCGCTTTCCATGCCTCGATTGTGCCATCTGGCCTGAGTTGTCGCCTCCGCAGGGGGTAACTACCCACTGCGGCCGCCTGTTCGGGCTGGTCACAGCCGCCCTGGCAGGAGCCATGTGGAACCACCTTCTCCCTTTACTGGCAAGGGAGTTGAGCACACTCGTTCGGCTGCCGACGCTCGCGGCCAGGGGGTTCACAACACTGCGCCGACCGAGGGTTTTTGGCCATGTCGCGTGCCCTCCTCCGGCTACCCGTGTACGGGGCGAGAAGCCGTGCGGCCACCGATTGCTCACCGAATGGATGCCGTATCCACCCTTCTCGTTCCTCCAGCTCCCCCCGCATCCCCGGCACCCCGGCGCCTCCCGGGCCGGGACGCGACGGTGCCCCCGGCCGGGAGGGCCGGGGGCACCGTCGGGACAGAGCGAGGGGCTCTGTCGCGAGCCGCGGGATCAGACCACGAGAGTCCGGGGCTTGAAGGAGGGGCGCTTCGCCTCGTAGGCGGAGATGGACTCCTCCTCGCGCAGCGTGATGCTGATGTCGTCGAGGCCGTTCAGCAGCCGCCAGCGGGCGTTCTCGTCGAGTTCGAAGTCGGCGGTGATCCCTTCGGCCCGGACCTGGCGGTCCTGGAGGTCGACGGTGACGCTCGCCTGCGGGTCCCGCTCGACGAGGGATTGCAGACGCTCCACGACCTCCTGGTCGAGGACGACGGTCAGCAGGCCGTTCTTCAGGGAGTTGCCCCGGAAGATGTCGGCGAAGCGCGAGGAGATGACCGTCTTGAACCCGTAGTTCTGCAGGGCCCAGACGGCGTGCTCGCGCGAGGAGCCGGTTCCGAAGTCGGGGCCGGCCACGAGCACCGTCCCGCCTTTGTACTCCGGTTTGTTCAGGACGAACTCCGGGTCCTTGCGCCAGGCCTCGAACAGGCCGTCCTCGAACCCGTCCCTGGTTACCTTCTTGAGCCAGTGCGCCGGGATGATCTGGTCGGTGTCGACGTTGCTGCGGCGCAGCGGAACGGCGCGACCGGTGTGCGTGGTGAAGGCTTCCATGGTTCAGACTCCCGCGGGCGTGACGGCGTCGGACAGATCGGCGGGCGAGCCGAGCCGGCCCAGCACCGCGGTGGCCGCGGCCACCTGGGGCGACACGAGGTGCGTGCGGCCCCCCTTGCCCTGCCGGCCCTCGAAGTTGCGGTTGGAGGTCGAGGCGGAGCGCTCACCGGGGGCGAGCTGGTCGGGGTTCATGCCCAGGCACATCGAGCAGCCCGCGTGCCGCCATTCGGCGCCGGCGGCGGTGAAGACCTTGTCGAGACCCTCCTCGACGGCCTGGAGCGCGACGCGTACGGAGCCGGGGACGACCAGCATGCGTACGTCCTCGGCGACTTTGCGGCCCTCCAGGACGGCGGCGGCCGAGCGCAGGTCCTCGATCCGGCCGTTGGTGCAGGAGCCCACGAAGACGGTGTCCACGGAGATCTCACGCAGCGGCTGCCCGGCGCTCAACCCCATGTACTCCAGCGCCTTCTCGGCGGCGTGGCGCTCGGAGGTGTCGGCGTACGTCGCGGGGTCGGGCACGTTCGCGGACAGCGGGGCGCCCTGTCCGGGGTTGGTGCCCCAGGTGACGAACGGGGCCAGTTCCCCGGCGTCGATGACGACCTCGGCGTCGAACACCGCGTCCTCGTCACTGCGCAGGGTCTTCCAGTACGCGACGGCCGCGTCCCAGTCGGCGCCCTGCGGGGCGTGGTCGCGGTCCTTGAGGTAGGCGAAGGTCGTCTCGTCGGGGGCGATCATCCCGGCGCGGGCGCCCGCCTCGATCGACATGTTGCAGATCGTCATGCGGGACTCCATCGAGAGCTTCTCGATGGCCGGACCGCGGTACTCCAGGATGTAGCCCTGACCGCCGCCGGTGCCGATCTTGGCGATCACGGCGAGGATCAGGTCCTTGGCGCTGACGTCCTCGGGCAGTTCGCCCTCGACCGTGACGGCCATCGTCATGGGGCGCGCCATGGGCAGCGTCTGGGTCGCGAGCACATGCTCGACCTGCGAGGTGCCGATGCCGAAGGCGAGGGCCCCGAAGGCGCCGTGGGTCGAGGTGTGCGAGTCGCCGCACACCACGGTGGTGCCCGGCTGGGTCAGTCCCAGCTGGGGTCCCACCACGTGGACGACGCCCTGCTCGACGTCGCCGAGCGGGTGCAGCCGGACACCGAAGTCCGCGCAGTTCTTGCGCAGCGTCTCCAGCTGGACGCGGGAGACCGGGTCGGCGATCGGCTTGTCGATGTCGAGCGTCGGGGTGTTGTGGTCCTCGGTGGCGATGGTGAGGTCGAGTCGCCGCACCTGTCGGCCGTTCTGCCGCAGTCCGTCGAAGGCCTGGGGGCTGGTGACCTCGTGCAGCAGGTGCAAGTCGATGAAGAGGAGGTCGGGCTCGCCCTCGGCGTGCCGGACGACGTGGTCGTCCCAGACCTTCTCCGCGAGTGTCCTACCCATCGCTTTCCCTTCGGCCGGCGGCGATGCCGGCCCAACTAGAGACATGAGGGCCGCGTCCCTCCCCACACCTCGGACGCCGGCCGACCGGCCCGTTGGTCCACGGGCCCGCGTCTACAGACTCGCAAGTTCCCGGGAAAATTGAACTTGCGTTTCACAGAGTGAGACGCGAGTATCGTTGCATGGACAACTCTAGCGGCGTCGGCGTTCTCGACAAGGCGGCTCTGGTTCTGAGCGCCCTGGAGTCCGGTCCGGCCACCCTCGCCGGGCTGGTCGCAGCGACCGGACTGGCCAGGCCCACGGCTCACCGACTGGCCGTGGCACTGGAACACCACCGCATGGTGGCGAGGGACATGCAGGGCCGGTTCATCCTCGGCCCGCGGCTGGCCGAACTGGCCGCCGCGGCCGGCGAGGACCGGCTGCTCGCGACGGCCGGACCGGTACTCACCCACGTGCGCGACGTGACCGGCGAGAGCGCTCAGCTCTACCGCCGGCAGGGCGACATGCGGATCTGTGTGGCGGCGGCCGAGCGGCTCTCGGGCCTGCGGGACACCGTTCCGGTGGGCTCGACCCTCACGATGAAGGCGGGCTCCTCCGCGCAGATCCTCATGGCCTGGGAGGAACCGGAGCGCCTGCACCGGGGCCTGCAGGGCGCCCGCTTCACCGCGACGGCGCTCTCGGGCGTACGGCGCCGCGGCTGGGCCCAGTCGATCGGGGAGCGGGAGCCGGGGGTCGCCTCGGTGTCCGCCCCGGTGCGTGGCCCGTCCAACCGTGTGGTCGCGGCGGTCTCGGTGTCCGGCCCGATCGAGCGGCTGACCCGGCACCCGGGCCGGATGCACGCCCAGGCCGTCATCGACGCCGCCGGCCGGCTGAGCGAGGCGCTGCGACGCACCGGCTGATCCGCCCCTCCCCCGCCCGGCACACCACCCGCACCCCACACCCGTACGCGACGGCGGGACGTCAACGACGCCGCCCCGCCCCGCCCGTCCGGCCCGCGAACCGCACGCCCCGGAGCCCGGGACCGCGAGAGCACCGGGAAACACGAAGAAGGCCCCCCGCACGAGGCGGAAGGCCTTCTCTTCGTTGGTACCCCCGACCGGATTCGAACCGGCGCTACTGCCGTGAGAGGGCAGCGTGCTAGGCCGCTACACAACGGGGGCGCGATCACAAGTGATCAGCTGGGCTACCAGGACTCGAACCTAAACTAACGGAACCAGAAACCGTCGTGCTGCCAATTACACCATAGCCCAAAGGATGTTCAGTACCCCCGACCGGATTCGAACCGGCGCTACTGCCGTGAGAGGGCAGCGTGCTAGGCCGCTACACAACGGGGGCCCTAGCGATCCTGCGTCAGTGACATGGGGAGCGACCCGCATGTCTCCGCGAGAAGGATCTGTACCCCCGACCGGATTCGAACCGGCGCTACTGCCGTGAGAGGGCAGCGTGCTAGGCCGCTACACAACGGGGGCGCGATCACAAGTGATCAGCTGGGCTACCAGGACTCGAACCTAGACTAACGGAACCAGAAACCGTCGTGCTGCCAATTACACCATAGCCCACCGCAACACAACCCTTGAGGGGTTGGTATTGGTTGTGCGCTGTCCTCCGGGCCTTCCGGCCCGCTCGGGCGGCGCAGAAAGAACATTACCCGAAGGTCGACGGCGCTCCAAAACGGGTATCGGCGGTGAGCAGTGCGGGCAGCTGTCCGAGGCTCGTGATGCGGTGCACACCCTCCGGAGCGGGCAGGCCCGAGTCGCAGCGGTCGAGCCACACGCCGAGCAGCCCCGCCTCGTGGGCGCCACGGGCGTCGATCTCGGGCTGGTCACCGACGTAGGCGATCTCCTCCGGGGCCAGCCCCAGCGCCTCGACCACGGCGAGGAACGCCTCGGCCGCGGGTTTGGACACGCCCAGCTCGGCGGCGCACAGCAGCGCCTCGAAGCGGTCGTGGACGCCGAGACTGCGCAGTTTGTGGCTCTGGGGGACGGCGGAGGAGTTGGACAGGACGGCCTGCCGGTAGTGCGGGGCGAGGGCGTCCAGGGCGGGCAGGACGTCCGGGAAGAGGGACCAGGCCGCCGCGTAGTGGCCGAAGTACCGGTCGAACCAGTCGTCGGCCTGCACGTCGCTCAGCGGGGCGCCGACGAACTCGCGGACGCGGTCCCTGCGCTGATCCTGGAAGTCCACCTCACCGGCCGCGAAGCGGGCCCAGTGGCGCCGTGTGAGGTCCTTCCAGCGAGTGAGGGCCGCCTCGGGCCCTCCATGGCTCTCCAGGAGCCCTTCGGCCGCGAGGTGGGCGCTCATGCCGGCGGTGTCGGCGGTCGCGTAGTCGAAAAGCGTGTCGTCGATGTCCCAGACCACGGCTTTGATCGGCATGGCTTCGAGCGTACGCGCGCGAGCGCGATCCCGGCGGTCGGGAACAGGACGTACGGATACGGGAGCAGGCCGTACGGATACGGCCCGGGGGCGGCCACCGCGTGTGCGGTGGCCGCCCCCGGGGACGTGCTGAACGGCGTGTGCCGGCTTCAGCCGGCCAGCCTGGCCAGGGCCGCGTCGATACGGACGAGCGTCCGGTCGCGCCCCAGGACCTCCAGGGACTCGAACAGCGGCAGGCCCACGGTGCGGCCGGTCACGGCGACGCGGACGGGCGCCTGGGCCTTGCCGAGCTTGAGCCCGTGCTCGGTACCGGCGGCCAGGACGGCCTCCTTGAGCGCCTCCGCGTTCCAGTCGGCGGCGGCGATCTTCTCGCGGGCGGTGCGCAGGAGGGCGTCGGAGCCCTCCTTCATCGCCTTGTTCCAGGACGCCTCGTCGACGGCCGGCTCGTCGAGGAAGAGGAAGTCGACGTTGGCGGTGATGTCGGACAGCACCGTCAGCCGGGTCTGGGCGAGCGGGGCCAGTTCGGCGAAGGCCTTCGCGTCGAAGTTCTCCGGGGCCCAGGGGGCGAACGGGGCGGCGAGCCACGGGGCGCAGCGGGCGGTGAAGTCCTCGACCGGCAGCATCCGGATGTGGTCGCCGTTGATCGACTCGGCCTTCTTGAGGTCGAAGCGGGCCGGGTTCGCGTTGACGTCGCCGATCTCGAACTTCGCGACCATCTGGTCGAGGGTGAAGACGTCCTCGTCCGGCGAGAAGGACCAGCCGAGCAGCGACAGGTAGTTGAGCAGCCCCTCGGGCAGGAAGCCGCGCTCGCGGTAGAGGTTCAGGCTCGCCTGCGGGTCACGCTTGGAGAGCTTCTTGTTGCCCTCCCCCATGACGTACGGGAGGTGCCCGAAAGCGGGGATCTCCTTGGCCAGGCCCAGGTCGATGAGCGCCTTGTACAGCGCGATCTGCCGCGGGGTGGAGGAGAGCAGGTCCTCGCCGCGCAGGACGTGGGTGATCTCCATGAGGGCGTCGTCGACGGGGTTGACCAGCGTGTAGAGGGGTGCGCCGTTGGCCCGGACGATGCCGTAGTCGGGCACGTTGTCCGGGGTGAAGGTCAGCTCTCCGCGCACGAGGTCGGTGAAGGTGATCGTCTCGTCGGGCATCCGGAAGCGGACGATCGGCTTGCGGCCCTCCGCCTCGTACGCCGCGATCCGCTCGGCGCTCAGGTCGCGGCAGTGGCCGTCGTAGCCGGAGGGGCGGCCGGCGGCGCGGGCGGCCTCGCGGCGGGCGTCCAGCTCCTCGGTGGTGCAGTAGCAGCGGTAGGCGTGGCCGGCCTCCTGGAGCCGGCGCGCGACGTCCTGGTAGACGTCCATGCGCTGCGACTGGCGGTACGGGGAGTGCGGGCCGCCGGTCTCGGGGCCCTCGTCCCAGTCGAGGCCGAGCCAGCGCAGGGAGTCCAGCAGCTGCTCGTAGGACTCCTCGGAGTCGCGGGCCGCGTCGGTGTCCTCCACGCGGAAGACCAGGGTGCCCTCGTGGTGGCGCGCGAAGGCCCAGTTGAACAGGGCGGTGCGGACCAGGCCGACGTGGGGGTTGCCGGTCGGGGAGGGACAGAAACGTACGCGGACGGTGCCGTTAGCCACGCTTGATCACCTTGTTGGTGAGAGTGCCGATGCCTTCGATGTGGACGGCGACCTCGTCGCCGACGCTGAGCGGGCCCACCCCCGCGGGGGTGCCCGTGAGGATGACGTCGCCCGGGAGCAGGGTCATGGCCTCGGAGATGTGGACGATCAGGTCCTCGACGGAGCGGATCATCTCGCTGGTGCGCCCGAGTTGGCGTTGTTCGCCGTTGACGGTGCACTGGATGGTGAGATCCGCCGGGTCGAGGTCTGTCTCGATCCAGGGGCCGAGCGGGCAGGAGCTGTCGAAGCCCTTGGCCCGGGCCCACTGCTTCTCGCGCTTCTGGACGTCGCGCGCGGTGACGTCGTTGGCGCAGGTGTAGCCGAGGATGACGTCCTTGGCGCGTTCCCGGGGCACCTCGCGGCACATGCGGCCGATGACGACGGCCAGTTCGGCCTCGTACTGCACGTCCTGGGAGAAGGAGGGGTACGCGACGGGGTCGCCGGTGCCGACCACCGAGGTGGAGGGTTTGAAGAAGGTCAGCGGGACCTCGGGCACCTCGTTGCCGAGTTCGGCCGCGTGCTCGGCGTAGTTGCGCCCCACGCCGACGACCTTGTTGGGCAGGACGGGCGGCAGGAGCCGGACCTTGTCCAGGGGGACCTTGGTGCCCGAGAGCTCGAAGTCCGCGAACGGGATGCCCTTGATGATGTCGAGGACGAGGCTGTCGGGGCCTTCACCCTCGACGGCCCCGAAGGCGACATTGCCGTCGATGGAGAATCTGGCGATGCGCACGGCTGGCGGGTGCCCCTCTGTTTTCGCTGCTGGAGTCTGAGGTCCCAGGCTAACGCGCGGGCCGCTGACGGGCTCGCGCCGTTCTGGTGCCGCCACGGCGTCCGCGCGAGCTTCCACGGTGGGCGGCGCGCGGGGTACGCGACGGGGTCCGCGACGGCGGCCCGGAGGGGGAGGCGCACGGGGGCGCACGACGTGTGCGGCCGGTGGAGGCGGTGTGGAAGGCATCCCGAACCGGGGGCCCGGACGCCCCACTCCCCACACATTCAAGCGGCCAGACACCGGATCCATGTGAGTTTACTCACGATGCGACAGGAAAAGTGGGTCATACTGCCCGGCTCCACCCCCTGAACAAACCAGGCATTCGTCATGGAAGCCCGTATTCCGCTCCCGATCATGCCGACCGGGACACTTGCGGGACGCGGACGTTCGGTCCCTTTATGCCCGCTTTCCCGAAGATCACTTTGCACAGGTCGTGATACGCCCCTCACAAGCGGTCACAGTGCGCGGACCCGGTCCGACGGGCCTTGTTGGAGATCCTGCACTGTGCTGGAATTCCCCGGACCGCCGCGGGTATCGGCCGGCGCGCTGGGGGCGCAACACAGCGCCGAGCGGCGGCGGTAAAGGGAGACGCGCCGGTCACTCACGACCACCGGGAGGTCCTTCGGATCTCCATGACTCGACACCGCTCCGACCGCTTCGGCGGGAGGGCGCCTGGTCCAGAGGTTGCGACGCTAGTGCAGGGACGTTTCAAGAGGGATGGCAGCGCTGCGGCGGAGCCGGAGCCGCGCGGCGGGACCGACCGCGGCTCCTCTGCCCAGCACACTCCGCAGTCCGGGCAGGCCCCGGCCGACCCCGGTGAGAACCGGGCCCCGAGCACGCCGGACAACGCCGAGCAACCCAAGGGCAAGGCGAAGCCCAAGCAGAGCGGGCCGACCGGGCCCGGCTCGCGCATGGCGCTGCGCAACTGGCGCATCTCCACCCGCCTCGTGTCGCTGCTCGTGCTTCCCGTGGCCGCCGCGACCACGCTGGGCGGGCTGCGCATCAGCAACTCGCTGGACGACATCCAGCAGCTCGACAACATGAAGCTGCTGACCGACATGACCAAGCAGGCCACCGAGCTGGCGGCGGCGCTCCAGGACGAGCGCGACCAGTCGGCGGGCCCGCTCGCGCACGGGGTCAAGGCCACCGACTACTCGGTGTCCAGCTGGCGTTCGAAGACGGACCGCTCGGTCAAGTCGTTCCTGGAGAACACCAACGAGATATCGGGCAACGGCTCGCTCAACGGTGTCCGCAGCAATCTCGGCGCGATCAGCACCCGTCTGGCCCAGCTCAAGGCGGTCCGCCGGGACGCCTACGCCGACAAGGCCTCGATCACCCAGACCGTCGACGCCTACAGCCAGCTGATCGACCAGTTGCTGAGCCTGTCGGAGGAGATGGCGCAGGCCACCAGCAATCCCGAGATGGTCCAGCGCACCCGCGCGCTGGCCGCGTTCTCCTCCGCGAAGGAGTACGCCTCGGTCCAGCGCGCCGTGATCGCCGCGGCCCTGCCGCCGAACAAGACCGAGCACGGCAAGCTCTCCGAGACGGACCGCCGCTACGCGCTCAACGCGCTGAGCAACGAGACCAGCGAGCTGGACCAGTTCCGCGAGGTCTACGCGGTGTACGGCGGCAACCCCGAGGAACTGCTGCGGCCGATCAACTCCAACCAGCCCACGATCGAGTCGGCCCGCAGCTACGCGAACCGGGCGCTCAGCCGCGAGAACGGCATCAAGGGGACGGGGAAGTGGTCCTACAAGGACTGGACCGACGCGGCTTCCGACGAGATCAGCCAGATGAAGACCATCGAGACCACGCTGCTCGGTCAGATGGAGCAGAAGGCCCGTGAGCTGCGCCAGGACGCCGAGCGCGAGGCCATCCTCAACGGTGCCCTGATCATCCTGGTCCTCGGTGTCTCGCTGGTCGGCGCCTTCGTCGTCTCCCGCTCCATGATCCGTTCGCTGCGCCGGCTCCAGGACACGGCCACCAAGGTCGCCCAGGAACGTCTGCCCGAGCTGGTCCAGCAGCTGTCCGAGTCGGACCCGCAGGACGTGGACACCTCCGTCGAGTCGGTCGGTGTGCACTCCAGGGACGAGATCGGCAAGGTCGCCGCGGCCTTCGACGACGTGCACCGCGAGGCGGTCCGGCTCGCCGCCGACCAGGCCATGCTGCGGGGCAACGTCAACGCGATGTTCACCAACCTCTCGCGCCGCAGCCAGGGCCTGATTCAGCGTCAGCTCTCGCTCATCTCCGAACTGGAGTCCCGCGAGGCCGACCCCGACCAGCTCTCCTCGCTCTTCAAGCTCGACCACCTCGCGACGCGTATGCGCCGTAACGGTGAGAACCTCCTGGTCCTCGCGGGTGAGGAGCCGGGCCGCCGGTGGACCCGTCCGGTGCCGCTGGTCGACGTCCTGCGCGCCGCCGCCTCCGAGGTGGAGCAGTACGAACGCATCGAGCTGTCCTCGGTGCCCTCCACGGACGTCGCCGGCCGCGTGGTCAACGACCTCGTGCACCTGCTCGCCGAGCTGCTGGAGAACGCGACCTCGTTCTCCTCCCCGCAGACGAAGGTCAAGGTCACCGGCCACGCCCTGCCGGACGGCCGGGTACTGGTCGAGATCCACGACACCGGTATCGGCCTGTCCCCCGAGGACCTGTCCGCGATCAACGAGCGGCTCGCCGCCCCGCCCACCGTCGACGTCTCCGTCTCGCGCCGCATGGGTCTGTTCGTGGTCGGCCGCCTCTCGCAGCGCCACGGCATCCGCATCCAGCTGCGGCCCTCCGACTCGGGCGGTACGACGGCGCTCGTCATGCTGCCGGTGGACGTCGCCCAGGGCGGCCGCAAGGCCCCCGGCGGCAAGCCGGGCGGTGGCGGCGGCCCCGCCGCCGCGCAGGCCGCGGCCGGTGTGGCGGCGGCGCGGCGCGGCTCCCCCGCGCCCGCTCTCGGCGGCGCCCCGGGCGCCGGTCAGGGCGGTCCCGCCGGTCAGCTCGGCGCCGTTCCGGCCCGCGGCCAGGTGGGGCCCGCCGGTCCGCGTGCCGCGCTGCCGGGCCGCGACAACACCCCGCAGGCCGGTCCGGGCGGACGCCCCGCCCCTCAGGGTCAGTCCCCGCAGGGACAGGCCCCGCAGAACCGGCCGCCGCAGAACCAGAGCCCTCAGGGACAGCCGCCGCAGAGCCGGCGCCCCCAGGGCGGCCAGGGTTCTCGCGAGCCCTTCCCGCAGGTGGGTGGCGCCGGACTGCCGCAGCGCGGTCCGGGCCGCGGCGAGGCCCCGCAGCAGGACGGCAACCGCGTCCCCGGGCTGTTCGGCGACAGCCGCCAGGACCCGCCGCAGGGCGGCGTCCCGGCCCGCTACGGGCAGGACGAGAGCCAGGGCCTGCGGCCCGCCCAGGGTCCGGACGCCTTCGGCGGCCGGCCCGGCGCCCCCGTCCCGCCGCCGCGTCGCGCTCCGCAGGGCGACGCGGAGAGCCGTCGTCCGCAGCTGCCGCCGCGCGGCGGACCGCGTGCCGAGCTTCCGGGCGGCAACCCGCAGCCCGGTGCACCGCGTTGGGGCGACCAGGAGGGCCCGGCAGGCTCGCAGGCCCCGCTGGACGCCCCGCGGGGTCACGACGAGCCGCAGTCGGGTCCCGCCACGGGGGCCTACCCGGTGGCGCGCGACGACCGCGGGCCCGGTTCGACGGCGCAGTTCCCGGCGATCACGGACGACATGCCCGCCCCCGAGGGCGTCGGCGGCTCCGGGTACGGCGGGTACGACAACCGTCAGGACCCGTCCTCCACCGGGCAGTTCCCGGTTCCCGGTGCCCCGTCGGGGACGGGCGGACCCGAGGAGCGCCAGGCGCACGGCCAGGAAGGGTACGGCTCCGCCTCGGAGACCGGCGCCCTCCCCCGCCAGGACGCCTTCGAGGGCCGCGCTCCCGGTCAGGACGCCGCGCAGGCCCCGTCCGCCTACCCGTACGAGGGGTACGCCGACGGCCGGCAGGCGAACGGCTACCCGGCCGACCGCAGCGGCCAGTACGACACAGGGGCATATGCCACGGGGCAGCAGGGCGGGCAGCCCACGCCGCAGCAGAACGGCGGCGGCCAGCAGGGCGGGTACGACGCCGGTCGTCAGGACACGGGTCAGTTCGCCGCCGGTGGGTACGAGACCGGGCAGCACGATCTCGGCCAGTACCGCGACACGCAACAGGGCTCCGGGCAGGGCGGCTACGACACTGGGGCATATTCCACGGGGCAGTTCCCCGCCCCGGCGGCGTACGAGACGGGGCAGAGCCCGCAGTACGACCCGTCGGCGCACCCCGGCCTCAACGGCACGGGCCGGCCGGGTGGTCAGCCCGGCCCCGGTGGCGCGCGGCCCGGCTCCCTGCCGCGGCGCGGCGCGCCCGGCGAGTCCGGGCTGCCCTCGGCCGGTGCCGGTGACGGCCGCACCCCGCTGTACGACACGCTGGAGACGAACTGGTTCCACGGCGGTACCGGCACGCAGCAGCCGCCCGCTCAGGAGAGCCGGCCGGCCGCCGAGCAGCCTCCTGCGCAGCCGCCCGCCGCGGCGGCGCCCGGTGAGGGCCGGCCCGCGAACGGCACGGAGGGTTCCGGTACGTGGCGGGCCTCCCCCAATGACGAGCTGGTCCGGCAGGCGGAGCGGGTGAAGCAGCCCTCGGCGGGCGGCATCACGACCTCCGGTCTGCCGCGCAGGGTGCCGCGCGCCAACCTGGTGCCCGGTACCGCCCAGCAGCAGCCCCAGCAGCACGTGGGTCCCCAGGTCTCCCGGGCGCCCGACGACGTGCGTGGCCGGCTGACCAATCTCCGCAGGGGCATCCAGCAGGGCCGCTACCAGGCCGGCAACGGTGTCCCCCCGCGTCAGGCGGGGGACGGGCAGTCGACCGGCAGCCACCCCCGCCCCTCTCACCAGCAGGAGCGCTAGTTGACCCCCATGAGCCAGGCGGCACAGAACCTGAACTGGCTGATCACCAACTTCGTGGACAACACCCCTGGGGTGTCGCACACGGTGGTGGTCTCCGCCGACGGACTTCTCCTCGCGATGTCCGAAGGCTTTCCGCGTGACCGCGCCGACCAGCTCGCGGCCGTGGCCTCCGGCCTGACCTCGCTGACCGCGGGGGCGTCCCGGATCTTCGAGGGCGGCACCGTCAACCAGACGGTCGTGGAGATGGAGCGCGGCTTCCTCTTCATCATGTCGGTCTCCGACGGCTCCTCCCTGGCCGTGCTCGCCCACCCCGAGTGCGACATCGGCCTGGTGGGATACGAGATGGCGCTGCTGGTGGACCGGGCGGGGGCCGTGCTGACGCCGGACCTGCGTGCGGAACTCCAGGGCAGCCTTCTTCACTGAGCGCACCACCCGCAGTAACCGCCACCGCCGGCCGTTTCAGTTCCCCCCACCGGCCACAGCCTGACGGCGCTGACCACCCGCTGTCCCGTCCGGAGGATTCATGACACCGCCCAACGCCTCGCACGATCCCTACGGAAGCCCGCACTCCGCAGGTTTCGGGATCGAGGGAGACCAGCCGCTGGTGCGGCCGTACGCCATGACGGGCGGCCGGACCAGGCCCCGTTACCAGCTCGCCATCGAGGCGTTGGTCAGCACCACGGCGGACCCGATGCAGATGTCGGGCCTGCTCCCGGAACACCAGCGGATCTGCCATCTGTGCCGTGAGGTCAAGTCGGTCGCGGAGGTCTCCGCACTCCTGACGATGCCCCTGGGCGTCGCCCGGATCCTCGTGGCCGACCTGGCGGAAGCCGGACTCGTCGCGATCCACCAGCCCGGCGGCGACGAGAACGCCGGCGGCCAGCCAGACGTGACACTGCTCGAAAGGGT